>NZ_JBGLQV010000001.1:0-740775 GCF_041402525.1 Aeromonas sp. S18(2024)
GTGGTATCGCACCTCCGTCGAGGGCAAGCAGGAGCACTTCTTCTCTACCGTGCTGACCGATGCCACCATCGTGGATATCGACTGCCAGATGCCGCACTGCCAGGATCCGGCGAAGTCTGACTTCACCCAGCTGATCCAGGTCTCCATGGCATACCGCAAGATTGACTGGGAACACACCGTTGCCGGTACTTCCGGTGCTGACGACTGGCGTGCTCCGATCGAGGCGTAAGCTGATGTTCAAGGGCACTGCTTGCGGTGCCCTTTTGCTCTTGGAACCACCGAAATCAGAGGTGTAATGCTGCCTCGCCGATTACCCTCCATTGCATCCGATTTCCCTCGCCCACGATTTTTCTTATGCCTGTCTGCGCTTCGTGTGCAGGCATAAGAAAAATGGGGTCGCATCTTGCCGCTCGCCGTCAACGATGTGCGGTAGCCATGGTGTCAATGCCATCGGGACGATTGCGACTCTCTCGCACGGCTTCAACGACCCCGTCATCCGGGGCAACACACTTTCTTGAGGGCTCTCACCGATGGCAGACAGCACAGGATTACAATTTACCGTCAAGGTGGGGGCGCTGCCCGAGGGAACCTTCGTGGTGGCCGAGTTTGCCCTGGAAGAAGGGCTGAACGGCCCGTTCCAGCTGCGCCTTGAGTTGGCAAGTCCCCAGCCGGACATCGATTTTGCCGCCGTGCTGGACCAGCCGTGCGAGCTCCTGGTGTGGTACCACGGCGAGCTGCAGCGCCGGGTGTGCGGAGTGGTCAGTGACTTTGCCCAGGGGGACTGCGGTTTTCGCCGCACCCGCTACCAGCTGCTGGTGCAACCGGCCCTGTGGCGGCTGTCGCTGCGTCACAACTCGCGCATCTTCCAGGCGCAAAAGCCCGATGAAATCCTCAGCATCCTGTTGCAGGAACACGGCATCACCGATTACGCTTTTGCCCTCAAAAATGAACACGCCCAGCGCGAATACTGCGTCCAGTACCGGGAAACCGACCTCGACTTCTTGAATCGCCTCGCCGCCGAAGAGGGGATGTTCTACTTCCATGAATTTGAGCAAGACAAACACCGTCTCGTGTTTGCCGACGACGCGGCTGCATTAACTGCCGGCCCCGAGCTCTTCTTCAACCTTGGCAACCGCTCGTTGGAACAAGGCCCCTATGTGCGCCAGTTCCACTACCGTGAGGCGGTGCGCACCTCGGATGTGGAGCTCAAAGACTACAGCTTCAAGACCCCGGCCTATGGGCTCTCCCACAAGAAGCTGGGGGCCGAGCTTGAGCATCAGCGCCAGAGCTATCAGCACTTCGACTACCCGGGTCGCTACAAGCAGGACCCGAGCGGCAAGGCGTTTGCCCAACATAGACTCGATGCCCTGCGCAATGATGCGGTAACAGGCCAAGGCAAATCCAACAGTGCAGCCCTGCTGCCGGGGCAGTATTTCTCCCTAACCGAACATCCAAACGCCAACCTCAACAGCGACTGGCAAATTGTCCATATCCGCCACACCGGCCAACAGCCGCAGGCGCTGGAAGAGGAGGGGGGCAGCGGCCCGACCGTCTATCACAACGAATTTGGCGTGGTGAAGGCGAGCAGCACCTGGCGGGCCCGTATTGGTAGCCCGCAAGCGCCCCACAAACCCATGGTGGACGGCCCGCAGATTGCCATGGTGGTGGGCCCGGAGGGGGAGGAGATTTACTGCGACGAGCACGGCCGGGTCAAGCTGCAGTTCCCCTGGGACCGCTATGGCAGTTCCAATGACCAGAGCTCCTGCTGGGTGCGGGTGAGCCAGGGCTGGGCGGGCGGTCAGTACGGCATGATGGCGATTCCGCGCATCGGTCATGAGGTCATCGTTTCATTTCTGGAAGGGGACCCGGACCAGCCTATTGTGACGGGGCGCACCTACCACGCCACCAACCGGCCGCCCTATGAGCTGCCGGCCAACAAGACCCGCACCGTGCTGCGCACCGAGACCCACCAGGGGGAAGGCTTCAACGAGCTGCGTTTTGAAGACCAGGCGGGGCAGGAAGAGATTTATCTGCACGGCCAGAAAGACCTTAACGTGCTGATTGAGAATGATGCTGCCTGGCACATCAAGCACGATGAGCACAGAGACATCGACAACGAGCGGGTGACCCGCATCAAGGCCAATGACCACCTGACGGTGGAAGGTGAGAAGCGGGACCATATCAAGGGTGACCATTCGCTCACGGTAGATGCCAGCCAGCACCAGAAGCTGGGGCAGAGCTGGCTAACCCAGGCTGGGCAGGAGGTGCACGTCAAGGCCGGTGCCAAGGTGGTGCTGGAGGCGGGCAGCGAACTCACCGTCAAGGTCGGTGGCTGCTTTATCAAGGTCGATGGCGGCGGCGTTACCCTGGTCGGCCCGACCATCAAGATGAACTCGGGCGGCAGTCCCGGCTCTGGATCTGGCTGGGCGGGGCAGATGCCGCTCCTGCCGGGTGCAGTCAAAGTGCCGTCCGCACCACCAGCCACTATTCCGGCGAGCGCCATTCAAAAGAGCATGGAATCCATGGCTCCACTGGTGAAGCCTTGCCCCTTTGCTCAGGGAGGTAAGGCATGACCTTGCAAGAGTGGCGCAGCCAATATCCCGGCCAGCTGTTTGCCATCATCGATGCCGCGCTCGATACCACTGCTGTGGCAGACTACTGCAATCAAGGTGGTGCCAATGCCATCCCCTTGTTTGCCGGTACCGCCTTCGCTGACCAGGCCGAACAAGGCCCCTGGCTACTCCCCAACCCTGCACCCGAGTTTATTGCCGCTCACCCGCAGCTGGGGGGCGTATATGTCGCGAGCGATGCCGCTATCGATGTCGTCCTGCAGCACTGGCAAAGTCTGATAGAAGTGGCCTTTGAAGGGGAAGTGATGTGGTTGCGCTATGCCGATAATCGGGTCTTTCCCAAGATGTTGAGCACCATGAGTCAGCAGGAGCTCGATGATGTGCTGGGTCCTTGCTCAAGTCTGTGGGCCAACGACTGTGCGTGGCAACGCACGCCTGATACCGAATTTACTCCTCACCAAGCGCCCTGGTTTCACATTCAGCCTCACCACCTGACGCCGCTGTATGACGAAAGCCGTCACGCCTACATCCTCTCTCGCCACTTTTGGCAACGGATGGAGGATATCATGGCACGTCATCCCAATCCGGAAGCTGCCATTACCACCGTCCTCAAGCAGGCCAATCAAGCAGGGCTGGCAGGTGACGTCCTGGATGGCGTTGTAGCTGGCGCTCTCACGTTGCAGGCAAGCATGGAGCTTGATGCCATCAGAGCGCCATTGATGCTGACCGACGACGAAATGGCTCAGGTGAATAACTGGCTGAACAAACACCCTGACTTGATAGGAGCTGTGTAATGGCTATCAGTGCCCACTGCATCCCCTGTGAGAAGAACAACTGCTGGATTGAGATAGATGTTCGCGACGAACAGAACCGCTCGTTCAAGGGGCAAAAGGCCACCTTGACCGATGCCACCGGCACCAGCAAAACCGTGACCCTGAAAGATGGCCCAACCCTGGTACAAGGCTTTGCGGTGGGTCCGGTCACCGTCAAGCTGGAGACCCAGCCATGGCTGAAAGCCGCGCAGTCTCGTAAGGCTCTGAAAGCAGGCGAAACCAGCCAGGTTCCCGCTTATACCGACAAACTCTTCGGGCACGACGATGTGAAGCGCGAGCACGTCAAGGTAACCACCGGCGACCTCTGCCTCACGGACCCCGAACAGCCGCTTCCTAAAGGACACAAAGCCGGGCAAGCTCAGCCGCCACGGTTTATCACTAAGCACTCTTACGTGATTGAGGTGAAGGGCTATCAGCTCACTACTTTGCGGATCGGAGTGTTTTTTGACGGCACGGGTAACAACACCCACAACGCCCAGGCGGGGCTGCAAAAAGTAGAGCAGTGGCTGCTGGAAACCTGCTCAGATCCTGTGCAGCGGGAGAAAGAGCTACGGGGCTGCCAGATGGGGCAAAGCCCGGTTGAAGGGAGCTCCGCCAATGACGTGACCAATGTGGGCAAGTTATTTGAGCAATATGACATCACGGCAGGCCCGTTGGTGGCTCACAGCTATATCAGTGGTATTGGCACTCGCGACCCAATCGCAGGAGAAAATGGCCCTAAATATCGTTCGGACGATACCCTGACCCAAGGATTTGATCTCGATTTTGGTGGGGAGAACACCTCTATTATCGGAAAGGTAGAAGTAGCATGTCAGCAGAGCATAGTTCGCTCGATCAATCGGGATTTGGGCGAGATTTTAGTTGATGTGGATTGTATCCATCGTATCGAGTTTGATGTGTTTGGGTTTAGCAGAGGGGCTGGTGCTGCCCGCCACTTTGTAAATGTGATAGACCAAAAAGCTGATCACCCCTTGGTGCAAGCTATGGCGAATAGCTCGGATATTCCCCTAAAGGCAGGTTTTGACTGGGCTAGTCGCGACGATGTGCGCTTTACCTTTGTGGGGCTGTTCGATACCGTGGTCTCCTCTTACAACCGCAGTGTCAATGTTCAACTCAAAGCGGATTGTGCAGAGCGGGTGGTACATCTCACCGCGTTGGATGAAGTTCGCAAATACTTCCCGCTATCACGCATTACAGAAGATGCTGCAGGCGCCCGTATTCCTGCTCACTTTACTGAGCTGGCGCTACCGGGGGCTCACTCTGACATAGGTGGCGGTTACTATAGCCGCTGGAGCTTGAGTAATCCCAACAGCGATCCAGCCCTGATCGAGTGCATCGAGTTGGAGCGTTTTATGAGTGTGGAAACTGTTTCAACACCAGATGCCGAGAGTATTGCCTATCAAAAAGCCAAGGCGTATGCCGAGGAGAAACGAACTTTGGGCTGGGTCACTCGTATCAACCACAGCCTGCCTCGTGGCGCTGTACCGCCACTGGGGGCGATCAGCCTGAAACCTTATTCCTTCAGGCGTCCTGAGGGAAAAAATGGCACGGGCCCCGGCAAAAAGTCGGTCTATGTAGAAGTGCTGATGAGCAGGGTGGTTGAGGGGGAATACTCCCGTATTCCACTGCATATGATGGTTGAGGCGGGCCGCGCCGTTGGGGTGCCGTTTAAAGCATGGATGCCGGATGATAGGGTATTGCAGCTTGAACCACTCTCTATTAAACGGCCAGAGGCTGACTTGAAGGCATTGGATAAACTTTGGGCGCTATCCGCTATCGAACAGAATGTCGCCAAGAATTTGACCCATCAATTATCGCCCGATGTTTACCGTGCCTTGCGTCGTGACTATCTACACCACAGTGCCAGCAACCAGGGTATAGCCAATCCGGCCAATACTAATAAATATGAGTCCAGCATCAGCAAGGAGAGACGTAAGCTGATAGGGAACAAGGAAGCCTAAAGATGAAATATATCATCGTATTGTTGTGGTTCGGCCTGTCATTGATGGCCTGCGCGGCGCCACAATCTCAGCCTAAATTTGCTTGGGATTATGGTACAGGCAGTAATATAGATCTTACTAAGAACACCAAGACCGAGTTCTATCTTAGAGGGAAACAAGTTTATTCCGACCATCTGGCAGGGGGCGGGGCTGGAGGTCTACTTGCCGATCGAATTAAGGGGCAACGTTACTATTGGGCGGGCGGTGGTGGCCTGCCTACCGACGGCATTCCCATCCCCGATAAAGCTGTGATTGAGATGGTTTCCTTCCATGATCGCAAGCGCTACCGCATAAAGGTGGACTTGCCTGCCAATCTGGAGCAGCAGATGCGCCAAGTCTACTCCGTCGAGGGACGTTATGACCGCCGTAGCTGGCTCTATTTTGGTCTAGCGCCAGGAGGCTATTTTGAGGTGTTGCTCAAGGGGGATAGGCTACTTGTTAAGCCAGATATTCTGCTTACTCGTGGCATCGCCGAAGTTGTGACCGATGATTGGTATGACCAGAGAGTGCCGATAGCGCGCCAATATGGTATGGATGATTTCGACAAGAAATATGGTGAGCTATTCAAGCAACATCCTGTACCGCTCGGTATGGACTGGGCCCCGATAATGGACGCTTACCGTGCAGCACAACCTAAAACGGATACCAATCCGGTTAATTGATTTGGGTAGCGGGTTAAGAGGTATCAATGAAGCAGTACCAAAACTTGTTGGCCCAGTCCTCGATTTGTCGTCGTGATAACGACCATGCCATGGCCGCAGAATTGGCCGAGAGCATCCGTGCTTTCTGGCTGGCTAGAGGTGATAAGGCCAAGCATACCAAGTGGCTGAAGGCCTATTAGGATCACCAACAGCAAACTGCCTGAAAGGCAAAGCCAATGATCAGGGAAGTCACATTGGCAACTCCTCGATACTAACCAACTTGCTTACCACTACCAGCATGGTGCCCTGAGCGGTGTCGATCTCAATGGTGCCGAACTCACCCGCCATCAGATAGTCGGCGGGTTGGAGATGCATCGCAGCCAGGGGGCATTGACTCAACAATACGAATATGACGAGCAGGGGGGGCTGACAGCTCTGCGATTGCAACGCGGACAACAGATTGCCCGCGAACGGCGCTATGGCTATGACAGCACAGGCAATCTGTTACACATCAACAGTCGTTAAGGAAAATGTTGGGGTTGTATCCAGAAGTATGAATAATCCTGCTACAGGAAAACCATTTGAGTCAGCAAGGGACGTCGTAGCCAGAGACATCAAGAAATTACGTCGAGTATACCCGGAGATTTCTAATGGCCAGCTTCGGGAGCTTATTGCTATGAATAAATCAATGTACATTGAAATTAGAGTTAAAAGAGCTGGAGAATAACCATGGGGAATGATAAGGCAGTTGTTGGATCAATATTTAATGAGTTGTTCTTTGATAATTTACCAAGGTATCAAGATGCGTTGAGTAGAATGCCGAATATGAATTCTGATGCCTATGCCAAAGCAAGAGATGTTATATCAAAGCTTGGTGATGGAGAACGAGAAGCTATTTTTTCTTTTTTGAAACTGGTTATGACAGATACTGCCTCTGTTATCTTGGGTACTATAGATGGGACTCACTTTCCTGACGGTATAGTTGATGACTTTAAACTATTTTATGGAGAGGATGAAATCCAGGGTTGTTTGCAGGGTTACTTTATAGCTCAAGCCGAAAATATTAGTGCCTACAAATGATATCTATAAAAATAGATGGTAATCCGACCCGATAGGCTTGGCCAGTGGACTCAACAACTACCAGTATGCCCCTAACCTCACCGGTTGGGTGGATCCGCTGGGATTAAATAATGTGCTGGGGCCATGTCCTCTGGATACATCTAGAACGCGGATCCCGGTTGAACAACAGAATATATTCAGGTAATTCAAGTAGCATCATGCCGGGCAGTTCAAAGATGATCATGAATTGGTTAGTGCTTTCGAAAATGTGAGAGAGAACGCTTCTCCCTGGCCAGTTGGTTTTACTCCCAAAATTCGAGTTATCCAACCAGGGAAGCGTTTTAGTATGATTCCTAACGAAGGAAGTGCCCAATTCCCAAGGCAATACGGTACTCCAAATTAAATTCCAAATGCTAGCTTTGGTAGAGAATAAAGAAAGAGTGGCAAGGAACTCTTGATAAAAGAGTGGCCTATGAAGTTCAACGTCCATTTGATATAGAATATGTCCCTGTTGGACCACAAATAGGAAATGTCTGATAAATACTACCACCGAAGGTGGAGTGCAAGTACTATCCCTATACAAAGACTTCAAAAATGCAGTTCCTAACAAACAAAATAGGTATACAGAACAAGCATCCCTTAAAATAATTTAACATGTGCCTTTGCCACAGGATTGGATATGGATATCGAACTGAATGATGATAATATTTTTGGAGTGTTAGATAATAAAAAATTACAGTGTTAGGTGATTTTATCGATGCGCTTTATGATAAGCGGTTAGGTAGTGTTGTTGCTCTGAGTATGGATAGTATTCATTTTTTTAGCAAAGATGGAGTATTGATTACTATAAAACAATTCATACTTAGAGATCCTAGTTACCATATGTATTGTTTGGCAAATGAGCTTAGTAATATAGGCGCGGTAATAAGGGTGGTTATTGCACACGAACCTCCATTTAGAGGTGAGCGTTTTTGGCAGCATGACATTAATTTTGAAAATGGAATTATTTCCGAACCGATTGCACAGTGGCGATAATAGTTATTTAGAGTAAGGTGATGACTTATTAATGAAGGATGATTTTTTTATTCATACATTCCTGTTGAAATTATATTGCTATATTTTTTAATGCTATTTAGTAATAGCGTTGAAACACCTTCCCCTTGCTGATATTTAGGGGGCATATTTTCAATATGTCCATTTTATAAATTTTTCTATTTATGAAAATTTCGGGAAATAATTTAGTGTTGGCTCATTATGAAAATAGAGTTGAGCCATGGCGAAACATTCTTAGTGAGCAAAACTCAACATTTCTTATTCCTTTGCCTCACTCCATTAAAGGTTGTGAGCGAGCAACAGACGCTCACAGCAACAAAAAATTTATAAGCGGTATCAATAACTGCGTAGCAAACAAGCTCAGAATCCAAAGTACATAAATTAATCTCCTTCTACTGTTTTACTGGTAGTGAAGATGAAAGATTGCCCAATTAGATCTCTGTTCGAGTCTATTTTTGTGATCATTTCATCGATACTATTATTCCATCTTTTGCATTATGTTTGATGTTGCCTGGAGCGATAACGAATACAGGGCCTTTGTCGGGTTAAAAATTGACCGCATATATGGCAATGTGCTTGGTGGCGAGATCATCCATCCTTAACTCGACAAGTCTCGAACAGTCCCTTGTCCTACTTGATTTGTTCAAAAACTGAGTAGTAGTGCCTGCCTTGGGGTGAGAGATACAGCCAATCGCGCTTCCTCAAAAATCTTCTCACTCACTACCATGAATGGCTCCATTGTGATCCCTTTTGGGTTGAGCTGCTTCCAGATACAGATCTTCCTTCCTGACACGAAGCAAGCCACTCCACCATGATCTGGATGGCCCTCGGATGAGGCGCTGTTCTTGGGTGATCTTCTGGATTACTCACCGCGACTTTTTTGAGTGGCCACAGAAATAAAGAAGGGATATAGACGGGCTGAAAATGACATGGATATGTCAAGTCTGTGAAGGTCGTTGGATGTCTGATAACAACCCCATGGGATACTGAGATTGTTATGATGGCAGATGATTTTATCATCTTGTCAATAAAGCGATATGGCGTTGAATAATGCGTTATCCAGGGGGGAATATAAGTGCAGTGAAGTAATCATTTATCATCATGAATGGTAAGCTCTACAACCTTATTGTGTTATCAGTTTGTTGTTGGTGCTCAGCTTTGCTGCGTCCACTCTTGTCGCAATGATGATAATGGTTATATGACAGTTACCTTTATTGACGTTTAAATCGGCAAAAGCACTCAATATTTGTGTGCAATTGGTAGATTTTGCTTGAACGTGATTATTTATTTTTAACTTGCCACGAGGTGTTGTAAGTGTTTGTTTTATAAGTTCTTTATATGCGTGGGTTTTACTGGTTACTGCATCATCAATAAATAATCAATTGACTGCAAATAATGCATGCATATACCATGCGGCGCAAATGGCTCTTATGCCTAATGACCTCTAACACAGAATAGAGGCGTAATCGGGTTGTTGTTATAGATAACAAGAAGATATTGCATGTTCGATATTTAGAGCATTTGCTTTAGTGTGTCGAAAATGCACCGTCGGCCAATGAATCTTTCGTCGGTTATATTGGCGTGGCCGTCAACTGTCATATCTTACAGTTGATGGGGAGGATGTTGGCTATAAGCTTTAGGGCCTTGATGTGACCCTTAACTTGGTATTTAGAGCATGGGAAAAGGAATTGATGGCGCCACTGTCGCGCCCAAAGAGCGTATTAATATCAAATATGTACCGGCAACCGGTGGTCAGCAAGCGGAAATAGAACTTCCGTTGACCATGATGGTAGTCGGTAATATGAAAGGGCGTACCGAAGACACTCCCATCGAGGAGCGCCAAACCGTCTCAATCGACAAGAACAACTTCTCTTCCGTCATGAAAGAGTCTGCACTGGAGCTGAAGTTTGCTGTTCCCAACCGCCTGGAGGAGAACAGCCAGGACGAACTGCCGGTGTCGATCAAGATCCAGTCTCTGGAAGACTTCACCCCTGACAGCGTGGCCCAGCAGGTTCCCGAGCTGCGCAAGCTGCTGGAACTGCGCGAGGCGCTGGTTGCCCTGAAAGGGCCGCTGGGGAATATTCCTGCCTTCCGCAATCGTTTGCAGGATCTGCTGTCCAGTGATGAGGCTCGTGAGCAACTGCTCAAGGAGCTGGATTTGATTAAGCCAGCCGAGTGATCGGCGGGTTGTATTGATTGACGAGAAAGGAATAAACATGTCTTTGGTCGAAGAACAGGTTCAAGCGGGGGCGAGTGCCGCCTCCTCGTCCTCCCTGCTGGACGAAATCATGGCGCAGGCTCGTATCACCCCGGTTGACGAGGGATACAGTGTTGCCAAACAAGGCGTCGCCGCCCTGATCGCCAACATTCTGGACAGTGGTAGCACGGCTGAGCCGGTCAACAAGGCGCTGGTCGACAGCATGATTGTCGAGCTGGACAAGAAGCTGAGCAAGCAGATGGACGTTATCCTGCATGCCAAGGAGCTGCAGGAGATGGAGTCCTCCTGGCGTTCGCTGAAATTGCTGGTGGATCGCACCGATTTTCGTGAAAACATCAAGATCCAGGTGCTTCATGCGACCAAGGAAGAGCTGCTGGAAGATTTCGAATTTTCACCCGAAATCACCCAATCCGGTCTTTACAAGCATGTTTACTCCACTGGCTATGGCCAGTTTGGTGGTCAGCCCATCGGGGCCGTGATCGGCGATTATGCCTTTACCCACAGCTCGCCCGATATCAAGCTGATGCAGTATGTCAGCGCCGTCGGTGCCATGGCCCATGCGCCTTTCATCTCCTCCGTTGCGCCTGCCTTCTTCGGTGTCGACAGCTTCACCGATCTGCCCTCCATCAAGGATCTCAAGTCGGTCTTCGAAGGCCCGGCCTACACTAAGTGGCGTTCACTGCGTGAATCTGAAGATGCCCGTTATCTGGGGCTGACCGCTCCGCGCTTCCTGGCGCGTCTGCCATATGATCCGACCGAGAACCCCATCAAGGGCTTCAACTACCGGGAAGATATCAGCTCGGATCACGACCACTATCTGTGGGGCAACACCGCCTACCTGATGGGCACTTCCCTGACCGACAGCTTCGCCAAGTATCGCTGGTGCCCGAACATCATCGGTCCACAGAGCGGTGGTGCCATCCATGATCTGCCGGTGCATGTCTATGAGGCCATGGGTCAGCTGCAAGCCAAGATCCCGACCGAGGTGCTGATCACCGACCGCCGCGAGTATGAGCTGTCGGAAGAGGGTTTCATCACCCTGACCATGCGCAAAGACAGCGACAATGCCGCCTTCTTCTCCGCCAACTCGGTGCAAAAGCCCAAGGTCTTCCCGAACACCAAGGAAGGCAAAGAAGCCGAGACCAACTACAAGCTGGGTACCCAGCTGCCTTACATGTTCATCATCAACCGTCTGGCGCACTACATCAAAGTGCTGCAGCGCGAGCAGATCGGCTCCTGGAAGGAGCGTCAGGATCTGGAGCGCGAGCTCAATGGCTGGATCAAGCAGTACGTTGCCGATCAGGAGAATCCGCCGGCAGATGTACGCAGCCGTCGCCCGCTGCGTGCCGCCCAGATCAAGGTGCTGGACGTGGAAGGGGAGCCGGGCTGGTATCAGGTCGCCATGGCCGTGCGCCCGCACTTCAAGTACATGGGAGCCAGCTTCGAGCTGTCTCTGGTAGGTCGACTGGACAAGGAATAATGCCCGATGCCGCATCTCTCTTCCTGGGATAGAGGAAATGCGGCCAGTCTGTTTGATCGTATCCGGGGGGAGGGGCTGGTCTCTTCCCCCCGTTCGGAAGCGGATGAGCTGGTCGAGTCTGTCAAACGGCAGCTCGAACAGATCCTCAATACCCGTCCCGGCAATTGCCGCAGTGCTCCCGATCTGGGTGTCATCGATCTCAATGACGCGACCCAGGGCAGTGCGGATATCAAGGGGCGGATCCGCGAGGCGATCCGGCAGTGCATCCGCCGTTATGAACCGCGGATCATTCATGTGGATGTCCGTTCACCCGACTATCAGGCGACTCCGCTTGAGATGTCGTTTCAGGTGACAGCCCACGTGAGGCTGGAGCATATCGAGCAGGTTACCTCGTTCAACGTCCATATGGACAGTCACCGTCACTACCGCATGGTCTGATCAATGTCGCTGGAACATTACTTCAGGGATGAGTTGGCATTTTTGCGCCTGCAAGGGCGCGAATTTGCAGATAGCCATCCCGAGCTCACCCGCTTTCTGTCGGAGCAAAATTCCGATCCGGATGTGGAGCGCCTGCTGGAAGGCTTCGCGTTTCTCACCGGCAATCTGCGCGCCAAGATAGAGGATGAGTTTCCCGAGCTGACCCATGGTCTGCTCAATATGCTCTGGCCCAACTATTTGCGTCCCGTGCCCAGCATGACCATCATGCAGTTTTCGGTCATTCCGGGCGCGATTGCCCAGCCTGCGCTGGTCAAGCAGGGATGCCAGCTCGACAGTCTGCCTCTGGACGAGGTGACCTGTCATTTCCGTACCTGTCACGATACCTGGGTCTATCCGGCGGATATTCGTCATATCGCGGCCCAAAGCGGCAACGATCTCTCCACCATCTCGCTGGACATCGCCCTGCATGCCCCCTTGCCGCTGAGCGAGCTGCAACTGGACAAGCTGCGCCTGTACCTCGGTGGTGACAGCTACACCGCCTATGAGCTCTATTTCTGGCTCTCCAACCAGCTTTCCCACATCGAGCTCGAGATCGACGGAAAGCGCTTTCGCCAAGAGGCCAGTGCGCTTAAACCGGTCGGCTTCGAGCGCGACGATGCGCTGTTGCCCTATCCGAACAACGTCTACTCCGGCTACCGGATCCTGCAGGAGTATTTCTGCTTCCCGGAAAGCTTTCTGTTCTTCGAACTCGCCGGTGGCGACTGGCCGAAACAGCCGTTGCCGGTGAGCGAATTCAAACTTCACTTCTGCTTCGATCGGCCCTTGCCGGCGGAGCTCAAGATCCGTCCCGACTCCTTCATGCTCAACTGTGTGCCGGCCATCAACCTGTTCCAGCACGACAGCGAACCGGTCAACCTCAATGGGCGTCAGGCGGAGTATCCGCTCAAGGCGAGCTATCGCCACGCGGACAGCTTCGAGATCTTCTCGGTCGACGACGTCGAGGGGTGGGTCGAGGGCAACCTGGGTCGCTCCCGCGGTACGCCGCGCATCTATCAACCGTTCGAGAGCTTCCAGCACCAGATTGAGCGGGCCAAGCAACGGCTGGCGCTCTACTACCGGGTACGGGTCAAGGAGTCGGTGAGCGGGGATGGCTTTGATCACTATCTGTCGTTCGTGCGCGGAGATGAGACGGTCACCCACGAGCTTGACGAGTCGATCTCGGTCACCCTGACCTGTACCAACCGCTCCCGCGCCGCGCGGCTCAAGGTGGGCAGCATTTGTGTGCCGACCGGCAGTTCGCCCTCGTTTGCCACCTTTCGCAATCTCATCAGGCCGACCCGGCCACTGCGACCGGCCCTCGACGGCAGTTTGCACTGGACCCTCATATCCAACCTGTCGCTCAACTATGTCTCCCTGCTGCGGCGCGATGCGCTGGTGCAGGTGCTGCGCACCTATGACTTTCCCGCGCTGCACGACAAGCAGGCGGAGCAGGCGTCGCGCAAGCGTCTGGCGGGGATCGAGGAGATCAAGACCAATCCGGTTGACCGTCTGGTGCGCGGCATGCCGGTGCGCGGGCTCAAGTCACAGCTCTCAATTCGCCAGTCCGCCTTTGGCAGCGAAGGGGAGCTTTATCTCTTCAGTACCGTGCTGGCCCACTTCTTCTCGCTGTATGCCAGCGTCAATGCCTTCCACCTGCTTGAGGTGGTCAATCTCGACAACAAGGAGCGTTACCAGTGGCCAGTCCAGATCGGTCAACACTCCCTGATGTGACGTCCGGCAAGGACGCACCGCGATTCAATTTCTTCCAGCTGGTGGAGTTGCTCAACCGGCTGGATGGTGCCGATCAGGAGCGGGGGCTCGACTATCTGCCAAGTAACGAGAACATCCGTTTCAAGGCCACCGCCTCCCTGGGCTTCCCCACCAGCGACGTGTTGCAGATTGGCCAGGACGCACAGGGACGCCACGAGCTGGAAGTGGCGTTTCTCGGCCTGCACGGCAGCCAGTCTCCCATGCCAGGCTACTACCTGGATTCCCTTGCGTGGGAATACGCCCAGGGGGAACAGAAGCTCGGCCTGTTTCTGGATTTTTTTCACCACCGCCTGCTGACCTTGCTGCACCGCCTCTGGCGCAAGTACCGCTACCACGTGCGCTTTCAGGACAACGGGGAGGATGGTTTTTCCAGCCTGATGTTCGCCCTGGTCGGGCTCGGTAACGAGGCCGTCTGCCGCAGCCTGCCGGTCAACCGCGCCAAGATGCTCTCCTATGCAGGGCTCCTGGCCAGCCCCAGCCGCTCCCCCGAAGTGGTAGCTGGTTTGGTGGCCCACTGTTTCGATCTGGCGGATGTGGAGGTGAGTGCCTGGCAGTGGCGCAAGGTTCCCATCCATCAGGATCAACAGAACCGCCTTGGCCAGGCCTGCGCCACCCTGGGAGGAGATTTCGTCATCGGTGACAAGGTGAACGATTGTGCGGGCAAGTTTTTATTGAAGATCAACGATTTGAGTTTTAGCCAGTTTCTCGGGTTTCTCCCGAACGGGGAGCACTTCCATGCCCTGGTGACCTTTGTCTCCTTCATCCTGCGCGATCAGCTGGCCTGGGATCTGCGACTTGGCTTCGGCCAGGAACAGGCCAGGGGATTGCGTCTGGGGGAGGAGCAGAGCGCGCGCCTGGGGTGGAGTACCTTTCTCGGTCAGCCACCGAGTGATCCGTTCGTGACCATCTGTGTACAGGAATAAGCGCAGGAAATTAAGTGTAGGAACAAGTGCAGGAGTGAATGTGGACGATTTTAACCAGCAACTATCCCTGGTGGTGCTCAACAGCGAACAGCTCGACGGCAGCCAGCAGGTGCAGTACCGCTTCGACGAGACGGGGGGCAGCCTGGGGGCCTCCGAGCAGGATGACTGGCAGCTGCGGGACAGACTGGGGGCCGTGTTGCCGGCCCATGCCCGGATCGAACTGCATGACGGTCGCTTCTGCCTGTGTGATCTGAGCGGACAGACCTATATCAATGGTGCCACCTCGCCCATCGGGCGGGCCCGCAAGGTACACCTCGAACAGGGCGACGAGCTGATCGTCGGCCCGTTCCGGTTGCGGGCCTATCTGGGCGCCGTTTCTCCCGAACAGAGCCTGCAACAGGTGCTGGGCACTCGCCCCGCCGAGCAGCTCGACGAGTGGCTGGCCGGGGATGAACCCGCCCGGACCATGGACGATCCCCGCACCCTGGCTGCCGACCCCTTGCTGGCATTGCAGCAGGAGCGCGCAACCTCGGCCCCGCTGGCGGATACCCGCCTGCAGGCGCAGTTGCACTCCCAACCGGATACGGATCCCGTATCCCTGGCCCCCTTTTCTGCCGTCGAGAACACCATGAACCAAGAATTTCTGGATATGCCGAACATCGAGACCCATCCCGACTATCAGCCCTCCCTGGATGGTGTTGACCACGTGGCCCTGACGCCGCTGATGCGCGGTTTGGGTCAATCTCTGCAACTGCAGGACACCCAGCAGGCCCACGACATGCTCGAAGAGATGGGCAAGACGGTGCGGGCCATGGTGGAAGGGCTGCTGCAACTGCAACAGGAGCAGGCGGCGCTGGCTGACAAGCACCTGCGCCCCATCGAGGACAATCCGCTGCGTCTGGGCCTTGACTATGACGAGACCCTGGCTGTGATGTTTGCCGAGCAGAAGAGCCCGGTCCACCTGAGCGCCCCGGCGGCGGTGGCCGAGAGCCTGCACAACGTGCGCATCCACCACGTGGCAAACCAGCAGGCCATCGGTGCGGCGCTGGACAGCATACTGCAAGCCTTCTCGCCCCAGGCGCTGCTCGGCCGGTTCGAACACTACCGCCGCAGCGGGGCGCCGGGCGTGGCCGACGAGGGCTGGGCCTGGAACATGTACCAGCACTACTACCGCGAACTCACTTCTGCCCGTCAGCAGGGGTTCGACAAGCTGTTCCACCAGGTTTATGCCCAGGCCTATGACCAGGCCGTACGTCAGCAACAGGGACTGATTTGATGATACGCGCGCTGATGCTGGGGGCGGCTCTGCTGGCCCTGGCGGGCTGTACCACCATGGGCAAGATGGCCGACGTGGCCATGAACCCGGACATCCAGGTGGGCAGCAATGATGATCAACCCTCCACCCTGGGGCTGAGCCTGCTGGCGGAGCCGGACGTCAACCCCAACGAGAGCGGGGAGGCGGCGCCCATCGAGTTTCAGGTGGTGGTGCTGGCGGAAGACTCCAAGCTGCTCGCCACCGATTACGACCAGGTGACCGAGGACGTGGAGAAGGCCCTTGGCAAGAACTACCTGGACCATCAGGACTACACCCTGCTGCCGGGCCAGTTCAAATACCTGCCTCCCGTCAAGCTTGACGAGAAGGTGCGTTACATCGGGGTGATTGCCCGCTACGCCGATCCGGACAGCGCCGAGTGGCGCAAGGTCATCAAGGTCAAGAGCAAGGGGCGCGCCTATCAAATCCTGGTGCATCTGCGTCTGGATGAAGTGGAACTGAAAAAAGAAGAAGAATAATTATGTCGAGTCGAAATCGGGTTATCTGGCGTGAGGGGCTCTTCATCAAGCCCCAGCACTTCCAGCAACAGCAAAGACATTCGGATTACGCGCTGCACGCCAGGTTGAGCGCGCTGTCCGACTATTTCTACGGGCTGCAGTCGCTCGCCATCAACGAGGATTACCTCGGCTTTGGCCGCATCGCCCTGGTGGGGGCCACCGGCATACTGCCAGACGGTACCGTGTTTAACATCCCCAACGACGATGTGCTGCCGACGCCGCTGGAAGTCACCGATGCCTCGGTGGCCAACCAGAAGGTCTATCTGGCGCTGCCGCTTTCGGTGAGCGGCGTCAACGAGGTGGGACAAGGGGGGCAGGTCGCCACCCGGCTGCAGGCTCATCGCCACGATGTGCGCGACCTGCACAGCGAAGGGGGAGACGTGGTCTCCCTCGAAGTGGGGCGGGTCAGCCTGCGCCTGATGCTGGAGCGCGAAGATCGCAGCGCCTACGCCTCCTTGGCCATCGCCCGCATTCTGGATAAACGTCCCGATGGCGGTCTGGTGCTGGATCCCAACTTCATGCCCTGCAGCATCAGCGTGTCGGCCATTCCGGCCCTCAAGCGCTTCCTCGGCGAGTCGGCGGGTTTGGTGGCGGAGCGGGCGCGCAGCCTCTCCCAACGCATCGCAGCGCCCGGCCAGCAAGGGGTGGCCGATGTGGCCGAGTTCATGATGTTGCAACTGCTGAACCGGGCCCAGCCCCAGCTTTCGCATCTGGCGCGCCTTGGCACCCTGCATCCGGAACGGTTGCACGAGGCTCTGGTGCAACTTTGTGGCGAGCTGATGACCTTCACCGACGAGTCTCGCTTGCCGCCGGAATTCCCGGCCTATCGGCACGACGATCAACAGGTGAGCTTCGAGCCTGTGATGCTGGCCCTGCGCCAGGCGCTGAGCACAGTGCTGTCACCGCGCGCCGTCTCCATCCAGCTGCGCAAGCACCAGTACGGCATAGTGGTGGCCATGGTGAACGAGAGCGAGCTGATGCAAAGCGCCGATTTCGTATTGGCAGTGCGTGCCCGCATGCCTCAGGAGCAACTGCGCAAACAGCTGCTGCAACAGACCAAGGTGGCCTCCAGCGACAAGATCCGCGAGCTCATCAGCCTGCAGTTGCCCGGCATTCCGCTGCTGCCGCTGCCGGTGGCGCCGCGCCAGCTGCCCTATCACGCCGGTTACAGCTACTTTCAGCTCGACAGGCAGAGCCCGGCCTGGCAGATGCTGGCGGTCAGCAACACGCTCGCCTTCCACATTGCCGGCGACTTCCCCGAGCTCGACATGCAGCTTTGGGCCATCCGCAGCCAATGATCGCATCAAAGGAATAAGCAGAGATGACGACGGACATTATCAAGAACGAGCAACTCAGCGACCTGCTGTTCGATCATGCCGAGCAGCTGGACATGGATTCGGACTACTGGTTCCGCCTGCGCGGCCAGAGCATCAATCCCATGATCGATGCGGTGACCCCCTTGCTGGGGCTGGTGCAGCGAGTGCGCCTGCTGTCACGCTACGATCGGGTGCCCGAGCTCTACCAGCGGGTGGTGACCGAGATCCAGGCCATTGAGCAGGAGCTGATGGCCCAGGGCTACGAGAACGGTGTAGTGCTCTCGTTTCGCTACATCCTCTGCACCTTCATCGACGAGGCCGTGATGGGCCGCGACTGGGGCAGCCAGAGCGAATGGTCCCAGCACTCCCTGCTGGCCCGTTTCCATAACGAGACCTGGGGTGGCGAGAAGGTGTTCGTGCTGCTCGCCCGCCTGCAGGAAGACCCCGAGCGCTATCGCGACATCCTGGAGTTCATCTACCTGTGCCTCTGCCTCGGCTTCGAGGGGCGTTACAAGGTGATGAACAAGGGGCAAGGGGAGTTCGAACGCATCGTCCGGCAGTTGCACAGACAGCTGGCCCCCGAGAGTGCCGCCGAAGCCCCCAGCGTGTTTCACCTGGACCTCGGCCGGCAGGCCTCCCGCTATCAGCTGCGCAAGCAGATTTCCCTGCGCAGCCTGTTCATGGGGGGAGCCCTGATCCTGGCCATCATCTTTGGTCTCTATCACTACCAACTCAATAACCAGACCCAGGACGTGCTGCGTCAACTGGGCGAATTATTAAAATAGTTTTCTTAAGGAGAGCACGCCTTGATTCGTATAGAGCTACCGGTACTGGTGGAAAGACTCAACCCCATCTGCCGTCACATGCTGGAGGAAGCTGCGGCCCTCTGCGTCAACCATCAGGGAGCCGAGATCCGCATCGAGCACCTGCTGCTCAAGATGCTGGAAACGCCCCTGTGCGATGTACGCCAGATCCTGAAAATGGCCGAGGTGGAGGTCGAGGAACTCAAGACCCTGCTGCAACCCTCCGCGGCCGACAATGGTTATGGTCAGGGTTATCCCTCCTTTTCGCCACTGCTGGTAGAGTGGCTGCAAGACAGCTGGTTGCTCGCTTCCGCCGAGTTGCAGCACGGCCAGCTTCGCAGCGGCGTCATGCTGCTGGTGCTGCTGATGACCCCGCAGCGCTACCTGCCCGGCTCCGTGACTCGCCTGTTGGCCAACGTCAACCGCGAGCTGCTGCGCCAGCAGTTTGACGAGTGGGTCAAGGAGTCCGCCGAGACCCAGGTGGCGGCCAGCGGTAGTGCCGCCAAGAGTGCGACCGGGGCCGCCCTGCCGGCCGATGCCAGCCTGCTGGCCCGCTTCACCGTCAACGTGACCGAGCAGGCCCGTCAGGGCAGCCTGGATCCCGTGCTCTGCCGGGATCACGAAATCGACCTGATGATCGACATCCTCTCCCGCCGTCGCAAGAACAACCCCATCGTGGTTGGCGAGGCGGGTGTCGGTAAAAGCGCACTCATCGAGGGGCTGGCTCTGCGCATGGTGGCGGGCCAGGTGCCCGAGAAGCTGCGCGAGGTGGAGCTGATGACACTGGATCTTGGCGCCATGCAGGCCGGTGCCTCGGTCAAGGGGGAGTTCGAGAAGCGCTTCAAGGGAGTGATGCAGGAGGTCAAGGACTCAGTGCGTCCTGTCATCCTCTTCATCGACGAGGCTCACACTCTGATCGGTGCCGGCAACCAGGCTGGTGGGATGGATGTCTCCAACCTCATCAAGCCGGCGTTGGCCCGGGGTGAGCTGCGTACCATCGCCGCCACCACCTGGAGCGAATACAAGAAGTACGTGGAAAAAGACGCGGCCCTGTCGCGTCGTTTCCAGCTGGTCAAGGTGAGCGAGCCCAATGCCGACGAGGCCACCGTGATCCTGCGCGGCCTGCGCAGCATCTACGAGAAAGCTCACGGGGTGCTCATCGATGAAGAGGCGCTGCAAGCCGCCGCCCAGCTCTCCGCCCGCTACATCTCCGGCCGTCAGCTGCCGGACAAGGCGATCGACGTGCTCGATACCGCCTGTGCCCGGGTGGCCATCAACCTGACCACGCCGCCGCGCGCCGTCAGCCACCTGCAAAACGAGCTGCGCCAGCGCGAGCTGGAGATCCGCCAGCTGGAGCGCCAGAACCTGATCGGGCTCGGTGACAACGAAGAGCGACTGGTCGAGCTGCAGGCCGAGCAGCAGCGCTGCCGTGATGCCCTGCGCGAGCAGGAGTCCCAGTGGCAGCAGCAGCAGGCGCTGGTCCACCAGATTGTCGAGCTGCGTGCGGCTCTCCTGGCCGACGAGCAAGGGGAAGCCCTGGACCTGGCAGATGCCCCGCTCGATCCCCAGGCCGCTGCCGAGATGCTGGCCGGGCTCGAGTACGAGCTCTCCACCTTGCAGCAGGGGGAAGTGCTGGTCTCCGCCCACGTCGACAAGAAGCAGATTGCGGCGGTGATCGCAGAGTGGACCGGGGTGCCGCTCAATCGCATCTCCCAGGGGGAGCTCGACGTGGTGACCCGGCTGCCCGAGTACCTCGGGGATCTCATCAAGGGGCAGGATGTGGCGGTGACCCACCTGCACAAACACCTGCTGACCGCCCGCGCCGATCTGCGTCGCCCGGGTCGGCCGCTGGGGGCCTTCCTGCTGGTGGGACCGAGCGGGGTCGGCAAGACCGAAACCGTGCTGCAGATTGCCGAACTGATGTTTGGCGGGCGCCAGTATCTGACCACCATCAACATGTCCGAGTATCAGGAGAAGCACACCGTTTCCCGCCTGATCGGCTCGCCCCCCGGCTACGTTGGTTTCGGCGAGGGGGGCATACTGACCGAAGCGATTCGTCAGAAGCCCTACTCTGTGGTGCTGCTGGATGAGGTGGAAAAGGCCCATCCGGACGTGCTCAACCTCTTCTATCAGGCATTCGACAAGGGTGAACTGGCGGACGGGGAAGGGCGCATCATCGACTGCAAGAACGTGGTCTTCTTCCTCACCTCGAACCTCGGCTTCCAGACCATCGTCGATTACGCCGAGCGGCCGGACGAGCTGCAGGATGCTATCTATCCGGAGCTTGCCGCCTTCTTCAAACCGGCGCTGCTGGCGCGGATGGAAGTGATCCCTTACTTGCCGCTCGGCCACGACACCCTGGTGCAGATCGTGGGGGGCAAACTCAACCGTCTGGTCAAGCTGCTCAAGGAGCGTTTCGGGGCCGAGGTGGTGCTGGAAGAGGCCGTGGCCGAAGAGATACTGCTGCGCGCCAATCGCAGCGAGAACGGTGCCCGCATGCTCGAATCCGTCATCGATGGCGCCCTGTTGCCGCCGGTCTCCCTGCAGTTGTTGCAGCGTCTCTCGGCCGGTGAGCCCATCAACCGGGTTCGTTTTTCCGTGGCCGATCACCAGTTTGTCGCCGAGGTGGAGGGCTGACCATGGAACAAGCCCTCGCATTTGCCCTTGCGTTGACCGAGCAGCGGGACGAGCAGCATCTGTGCCACTGGTGGACATCGACTCTCGATGCCAGCTTTCAGCCCAAGGGGATCCTGCTTGGCATGCTGGATGTGAGTGGTCGCCAGCTCGAATGCAAAGGCTGGGTCAAGGGGCGGGAAGTGTCTCTGGCGCTGGCGGTGGATGATTTCTCCCATCCCCTTGCCTATGTGTTGCACAAGGCGCAGTCCCGAACCTGGGACTCCCTCTATGGCGGTGCGCGCATCGAGCACGCAGGGTTTCGGGCACTGCTGGCCAACCTCGGCCAGCAGTGCGGCTTGCATGCTTTTCCCCTCAAGGATGCCAATGGCAAGCCGTTTGCCGTGCTGGCAATGATGGATGATGGCGATGTGTTGCAGCAGTGGGCGGAACGTACCGAACTGGCCCAGCTCTCCCAGGTGTTTTGCAACCAGCTCACCCTTATCCGCGATCTGGGGCGTAGCCGTCGGGATCAAACCGTATTGCGCGACTCCCTGCGCCAGATGAAGGGGGAGGGGGAGCGGCTGCGTCAGCACGAGAAGCTGCTCGGCGACCAGCTGGTCGGCCAGTCGGCGGTGATCCGCGGGCTGCGCGAGCAGATAAGCCAGGCCGGTCGCCACAAGCTGACCGTGCTCATCCAGGGGGAGACCGGCAGTGGCAAGGAGGTGGTCGCCCGTCTGGTGCACCAGTGCTCCGATCGCGCCGCCAAGCCGTTCGTGGCCATCAACTGCGCCGCCATTCCGGAGAACCTCATCGAGAGCGAACTGTTTGGTTACCAGAAGGGGGCCTTTTCCGGCGCACTCTCCAACAAGGTCGGGCTGGTGACCCAGGCCAATGGCGGCACCCTGTTCCTGGACGAGGTGGGCGACATGCCCGCCACCATGCAGGCCAAGTTGCTGCGGGTGCTCGAAACCCGCAGCTACCGGCCCCTGGGTTCCGAACAGGAGTGTCACTCCGATTTTCGCCTCATCGCCGCGACCCATCAGCCGCTCACCCGTCATGTGGAGGAGGGGGTATTTCGTGCCGACCTTTACCACCGTCTCTGCCAGTGTCTGCTGCTGATCGCCCCCCTGCGCGAGCACATGGAAGACATCCCCATGCTGTGCCAGCACTTCATGGCCCAGTTTGCCGCTCAGGATGGCAAGGCGCTCGCCGGGTTGCATCGCAAGTTCCTCAAACAGCTGCAAAGTTATGACTTCCCCGGCAACGTGCGCGAGCTGCGCAACCTGCTGGAGGTGGCCTGTGCCCACTCTCGTCACGGTGAAGAGGTGATGCTGGAGGCATTGCCGCCGGAGCTGCGGGAGCGGATCTGCGCCCTGCTGCCCAGCATGCTGGATGATTACAACCACATTCGGGATCTGCGCCGGGCCATGCAGCAGTACGAGGCCTCCGTCATCGAGGCGCGCCTGCGCTACTTTCAGGGCAACCGCATGCTGGTGGCCGAGAGCCTGAACATTCCCAAACGCACCCTGGATCACAAGTGCCAGAAACTGGAGGTGAACTGATGAGCGTCATCGCCCTATTGCCCCTGTTGCTGGCCAGTGGTGCCGCGGTGCCGGATATGAAGGCCTGGCAGGCGTGCCGGCAGGAACCCTCGCCGCTGGTGCGTCTCGCCTGCTATGACGCTATCGGCAGCGATCAGGCGCCGACCAATGAGAAGGGCGCCGCCCGCTCCCCCGCCTGGCAGGCCATCTGGGCGCAGGAGCAGGCTCGCACTCCGCAAACTCCTCCTTTCTTGCTGGTGCAGGATGAGGGGCAGGGCAGTGTCACCCTGACCCGTCCGGCCCTGCGCGGGGCGACCCTGGCCATCGGTTGCGTCGACAGCATCACTCACGTCCGGCTGCGACTGGACACCCCCTGGGTCGGGGAGCGGGTGCAGATTGAACTCGATGGTCAACCGAGTCGCGCCTCCCAAAGCTGGTTTGTGCGGGATCAAGGGTTGCTGCTCGAATATGGTCGCGGCCTGCCCGCCATTGAGGAGCTCAAACGCTGGCTTGGGGCTCGCGAGTTGCAGGTGCGGGCCGACAACGGTGCCCTGCTGCGCATCGATCTGAGCGGTTTGAAAGAGGCGCTGGTTCCCCTGCGCCAGCAGTGTCGCTGGTAGGGGGCCCGATGAGCTATCAACACCCCTGGTGTGAACGCCTGCTGGCCAGCTTGCCGGATGAACAGATCAAGGGCCAGGTACAGGCCGATGAGCCGCGCTGGGACTATGTAGAGACCGAGCTGGTTAAGCTGGGCTCTTTGGCCCACAGCCAGGTGGATCTCAATGCGGTGGCTGACGCTTGTCTCTTCCTGCTGGAGAACCGCACCAAGGACATGCGGGTGCTGGCCCAGCTGCTGCGCTGTCTGCAGCATCCGGCCAAGGCGACGCCTTTCGGCGCCGCCCTCAGCCTGCTGGAAGCCTGGATCGGCAGCTACTGGCTGCTGGCCTGGCCCGGTAATGCCACCCAGAAGCAGCGCTTGATGGTGCAGATCGTCAAGCGCTTCGAGGGGGCGCTGCCAAGGGTCTGCGAGAGCGCCTCGGCAGCCGAGCTGGCCCAGTTGCTGGTGCAGGCCGAACAGCTGGAAACCGGCTGGCTGGCCCAGTGCCCCGACAAGGGAGAGCTGCTCGATCCGCTGTTGATGGGGCTGAAGCGGGCCCAGCGCCAGCAGGCCACACAAGCTCAGGCCGATGCCGCCCAGCCGCCGCAGCAAGGCACGCCGGCGGCCGCGAGTGCAACGGCCTCGTCAGCCGGCACGGCGGCAACCATGGTGCTGAGCGGCGGTGGCGGCGGCAGTGCCGGTGTCGAGATCGACAGTTCCAATGATCGCGCCTGGCGCCAGACCCAGCTCAAGGTCGCCGAGCTGTTGATCGAGCGCCAGCCGGAGGCGCCAGTGGGTTATCGCCTGCGCCGCCACGCCATCTGGGCCGGGATCACCACGCCGCCCATGACGAGCCGGGACAACAAAACTCAGCTGGCCCCCATGTCGGTGGACATGGTGGATGAGTATCGCGCCGCCATGAGCTCGCCGGATCTGGCGCTCTGGCAGCGCATCGAGCAGAGCCTGACCCTGGCCCCCTACTGGTTCGAGGGGCATCGCCTCTCGGCCGAGGTGGCGCAGAAGCTGGGATTTGCTGCCGTCGCCCAGGCCATCATGCAGGAGCTCGACGGCTTCTTGCTGCGTCTGCCGGCCTTGCGGGAGCTCACCTTCAGCGATGGCTCTGCGTTCCTCTCCCCCGAGTGCAGCCGCTGGCTGCAGCCGGCCAAGGGAGGAAGCGGCAGCGAAGGGGGATCCTCTTTGGCCGAAGAGGTGGCCCAGCGCCATGGGGAGCAGGGAGTGGCTGCGGCCCTGGCCCTGCTCGACGAGCGAATGGCACAGCTGAAAGAGCCAAGAGACCGTTTCCATGCCCAGTTGGTGCAGGCGGAGCTGTTGGCGCAGGAAGGCATGGAGGCGCTTGCGCGCCAGCACTATCAACACTTGTGGCAAGAGGCAACCCGGCTGGGGTTGGCGCAATGGGAACCGGGACTGGTCAGCCGCCTGGAAAGCCATGTGGCCCCGTTGTCGAAATGAATGCCGAAATGAGTCATTGAGTCGGAGTTGGATCACATTTTATGTTCAAAACCATCTTTACCTTTCTGCGGCAACAGCTGCCGAAATTGAAGCCCTCCTGGCCCCTGCTCGGTGTGGTGCTCTGGGCCGTCGCCCTCATCCTGGCCTGGTGGCTGGGACCCCGTCTCGAGCTCCGCGAAGCCAAGCCGCTTGAGCCGCTGTGGGGACGGGTCGTGTTCACCCTGCTCTGGCTCTGGCTGCTGCTGGGGGTCATCTCCTGGCGAGTGTGGCGCAAGATGCAGCAGCTCAAGGCCGAGCGCAAAACCGAGGTCCTGCTGGAGCAGGATCCGGTCAAGGGGATCATCGACCGGCAGGCATTGTTTCTGGACCGCTGGCTGCAGGCACTGAATGACCATCTGGGTAAGGGGGCACTCTATGCCATGCCCTGGTATCTGGTGCTGGGGCTGCCCGGCAGCGGTAAGAGCAGCCTGATCCATCGCGCCAACCCGGCCAACAAACTCAACCCCAGGCTCGACACCGAACTGCGCGACGTGGCGCAGGATCAGCTGATCGACTGCTGGCTGGGGGAGCAGGCGGTGATGCTGGATCCCGCCGGTGAACTCCTGTCCCAATCCGAACCCGAGCTGGATCCTCTGGCCCGCAAGCATGAGCGGCTCTGGCTGCATCTGCTGAACTGGCTCAATGAACATCGTCGTCGCCAGCCCCTCAACGGTCTGGTACTGACCGTGGATCTGGCCTGGCTTTCCCATGCCAGCGTGGCCGAGCGCAAGGCTTATGCCCAACTGATGCGCTCCCGCCTGCAGGAGGTGTCGGCCACCATGAACACCCGGCTGCCCCTCTATGTCACCTTCACCAAGCTCGATCTGCTGCGTGGCTTCGATGTGGTATATGAGCAGCTCGACAAGGAGGCCCGCGAGGCTGTGCTGGGGGTGACCTTCAAGCCGGGCGCTGATTGGCAGCAGGATCTGGCCCTGTTCTGGGATCAGTGGGTGGACAACCTCAACCGCAATCTGCCCGAGCTGATGCTGGCCAGGCTCGATGCCGCCCAGCGCAACGCCCTGTTCTCCTTCGTGCGCCAGCTGGCGGGCCTCAAGGATTATGTGACCAGCCTGCTCGATGAAACCCTGGCTATTGAAGAGAGCAAGCCGCTGCTGGTGCGGGGGGTCTACATCAGCTCCGTCTATCAGCAGGGAGTACCGTTCGATGCGTTTGCCCAGGCAGCTTCCCGCCGCTACAACCTGCCGGAGCCCATCCACTCGGCCCTGCGCGGGGAGTCCAACACCTACTTCGTGCGCCAGCTGTTCTCCGGCATCATCTTCCCCGAGGCCCATCTGGCCGGGGAGAACCGGTTGCACACCCTCTATCGCCGTCGCCGCATGGCCATCGGCCTTGGTTGCCTGTCGCTCTTCTCGGCGGCCCTGATCGGCGGTTGGCACTACTTCTATCGTGTGAACGAAGAGGCGGGGCGCAACGTGCTGACCAAGGCCCAGGCCTTTATGGAAACCAACGAGGTGGCCGACGAACACGCCTTCGGTGTGAGCCAGCTGCCGCGACTCAACCTCATTCGTGAGGCGACCCTCTCCTTTGGCAACTATCGTGAGCGCATGCCGCTGGTGGCCGACCTTGGCCTCTATCAGGGGGATGAGATTGGCCCCTATGTGGAAGGATCCTATCTGCAACTGCTGAGCCTGCGCTTCCTGCCGGCCCAGATGCAGGGCTTGCTGGCGGATCTCAACCAGGCGCCGGCCGGCAGCGAGGAGAAACTCGCCATCCTGCGGGTGATGCGGATGCTCGACGATGCCTCCGGTCGCAACAAGGCGCTGGTGGAGCAGTATATGGCGAGCCGCTGGCAGCAGGCCTTCCCGGGGCAGGGTGCGGTGCAGGAGCAATTGATGGGGCACCTCGAATACGCCCTCGATCACACCAACTGGTATGCGGCCCGGGCGGCCCGCGATCAGGCGGCCATCACCGCATTCGTTCCCTTCAAGGAGCCTATCTATGGCGCCCAGCGCGAGCTTGGCAAACTGCCCATGTATCAGCGGGTCTACCAGAACCTGGTGGTGAAGGCGGACGATGTATTGCCGCCGGATCTCAACGTGCGCGACGAGGTGGGGCCGACCTTCGACACCGTTTTTGCCCTGCGCAGCGACAACGCCGGCCTGCTGCCCCGCTTGCTGACCTGGCCCGGTTTCAGCGACTTTTTCCTCAAGCAGGACAAGGCGCTGATCGACCTCACTGCCATGGACGCCTGGGTGCTGGGCCAGCGCAAGCTGAGCCAGCTGAGCGATGCCGATCGCAAGGAGATCACCCGTCAGGTCAACGACCGCTACGTCACCGACTACGTCAACCAGTGGCAAAAACTGTTGAACAACCTGGACGTGCAGACCCTGGCCAGTCCCGAGCAGGCACTGGATGTGCTGGCGGCCATCACGGGCAACGATCAGCCGTTCCAGCGGGTGCTGGCGACCCTCGATGACAACACCCGTATACGCAAGATCTCCGATGTGGAGGGGGATCCGGCCCAGGCCATCACCTCCCGCATCGGGCGTCCCTTCATGGCGGCCAATGCCACCCTGAGCGGTCGCGGCGAACAGGGACCACTCATCCAGGAGGTGAACCAGAAACTGATGGAGCTGCAGCACTATCTGGAGCTCATCGTCAACGCCACCGAGCCTGGCCAGTCGGCCCTCAAGGCGGTGCAGCTGCGCATGACCAACAAGTACGCAGACCCGGTGTTTGCACTGCAGCAGTACGCCCGCGGCCTGCCGGCACCGCTCGATCGCTGGGTGGGGCAACTGGCGGATCAGAGCTCGCGACTGGTGATCGATCTTGCCATGTCCTCCCTCAACCAGGAGTGGCAGGACAAGGTACTGACCCCGTTCAACAGCCAGCTGGCCGATCGCTATCCGTTCAACCCGGGCTCTGCCAAGGATGTGCCCCTCTCCGAGATGGAGCGCTTCTTTGCTCCCAACGGGACTCTCGACAGCTTCTATCAGGTCAACCTCAAACCCATGGTGGAGAGCGGCCTGATGGAAGGGGAGTTCAGCTCCCCGGTGCAGGCCGAGCTGGTCAAGCAGCTGGACAGAGCCGCGCGCATCCGCCAGATCTTCTTCAGCCAGCAGGGCAACCTGGAGGTGCAGTTTGCCGTCGAGCCCATCGAGCTCACCGCCAACAAGCGGCGCAGCGTGCTGAATCTGG
Organism: Aeromonas sp. S18(2024); assembly: GCF_041402525.1. NCBI lineage: Bacteria > Pseudomonadati > Pseudomonadota > Gammaproteobacteria > Aeromonadales > Aeromonadaceae > Aeromonas > Aeromonas sp. S18(2024). Next base: position 28,397 of record NZ_JBGLQV010000001.1, read on the forward strand.
ATGGCCAGCTGTTGGAGTACGCCCATGGCCGACGCACCAAGATCCCGTTGGTATGGCCCAACACCATGCGTGACGGTGCCGAGAGCAAGATCACCCTGGTGCCGGCCGCCCGCGAGCGTTCACCGCGCAGCGAAGGCTTCATCGGCCCCTGGGCCATGTTCCGCCTGATGGACAAGGGGGAGCTGACCCAGGTGAGCGAGGCGACCTTCGATGTGCGCTTCCCGGTGGATCAGGGGGCCATGACCTATCGCGTCTATACCGACAGCGTGCAGAATCCCTTCACCGGCGGCCTGTTCAGCCAGTTCAGATTGCCTGAATCCCTCTATTGATAAAGCGGGGGCACCCGGTGCCCCCCACAAGCTGTGGAAGTCGACATGTCACAAAATCAACAAGGCCAGCAGGCGCTCAAGGTGGGACGGGATCCCCGGATGCTGCCGGAATATGAAGCGCTGCGCGCCGAAATCAACAAGCTCAGTCACGCCTCCCGACCCGAGGTGGACTGGCTCAAGATCCATCAGCTTGCCAGCCAGATCTTCGAGAAACACGGGGTGGATCTGCAAACAGCCATCTATTTCACCCTGGCGCGCTCCCGTCTGCAGGGCTTGAGCGGCTTCACCGAGGGGTGCGAGTTTCTCGCCAACCTGATCGTGACCCAGTGGGAGAGTTTCTGGCCGCCGGTGCATCAGGAGCGGGCCCGTGTCGAGATGCTGGACTGGTTCATCGCCCGCATCAGCGACGTGATCCGCCAGTACCAGATCAGCCACGAAGACAAGCGGCTGGTCTATCGCTGCGAGCGGGCATTGCAACTCATCAGTGAAAAGCTGCACAACGCGGGCCTGAGCCGCATTCCCCGAGTCGAGAATCTGGTGCACTTCATCGAGGGGTATACCCACCTGTTCGATGAGACCGAGATCGTCATCGTCTCCGATGAACCCGGCCTCAAGGAGGATCTGCAGATCCCGCCCATGGTGTTCTTCAAGCCGGATATGGAGCACGACACCGGCCCCTCATCGGCATCCGCCACGCCGCACCTGCCTCAGGGCAGCATACTGGTGGGCCGCGAGAAGGGGCAGGTCAAGCCGACTGTGTTCAAGATTGAGCAGCACCGCAAGCCCCGTCCGGCCTGGTTCTGGTTTGGCTGTGGCCTGCTCAGCTGCGCCCTGCCGGTGATGGGGTGGCTGGGCTGGCAGCACCAGCAGCAGGAAAAAATAGTGGCAGCCGAGCGGTTGCAGCAGCCGGCCACCGAGCTGCCAAGGGCACTCAGCTACGACGATATCCGCCAGGCACGCATCGTCCTTGGTGAGCAGACCCTGCAAGGGATGGAGGGCGAGCTGGTGGCCAGCTACCAGGCCCAGCTGAGCCGACTGGAGCAGACCTCGCCGCTCTATTGGTATCGCTACGGGGAAGGATTGCGCAGCTCGCTGCAGATGCTCTACCCCGACTCGCTGGCGGTCAAGGCGCTGGACAAGCAGTGGCAAAATGCCTTGGCCAGCCAGGATGTGAACAACAACAGGGTACCGACCTATCTCGATGCCCGGGCCGGGGTGGATGCCCTGCTCGATCAACTGCTGGAGCTCGAACGCCAGCGCAAGACGGTGACCATCTCCTACCTCAAGTCCCAGCTCTACGAGGTGCAGAAGAACCTGATGCAGGACATTCCATTCAGCCTGCGCCTGAGTGAACTGGAGGCGCGAAAAGCATCGCAAGAGCCCATTACCGCCGCCGAGTTGAAAGGGCTGGAAAATGATCTCAAAGCGCTCAATATCCGGCTCTATCAGCTACAACAGGTACAAACTGGCAGCTGATTATTCTGTATTGAGCAATTTTTTGCGTGCCCATTGGTGAGATTCACTGTCAGGGCAAGCTCTTGCAGAGTTGTGGCCGGTTTTGCGCAAGACCTTGCGAGCTATTGCCTGATGGCTCGCAATATTTTATTTAATGCATTGTTTTTATTGATAAATATCAGGTTTGTTCGAGTGGCATAGTCTGTGCTGTGGCCCACTCTGCATGTTTTAGGCCCCGTGATTGTCACTGCTGCAAAGGGGCGTGGGGAGACGTAATGACTGCGTTTTTCCGCTCATATGGAGAATAACTATGTGCCCCGCTATCGCACTGCTCGGTGACATTGGCACCGACCACGACGGATTCCATCCCTCTCCGGTGATTGCCGCCAGCCCCGATGTCTTTCTCGATGGCAAGCCGGTGGCTCGCCAGGGCGACCCGCTGGCCCCTCACGACAAACCCAACAACCCGCCTCATCCACGCAGCATCTCGGGCGGGATCGGCTCAGTGCTGGTCAATGGCAAGCCCATTGCCGTGACGGGCACTGCCGTCGGTTGTGGCGGCGTGGTGATTGGATCTGGCAGCGGACAGGCAGGATAAGGAGCCCGTGATGGCAGACAGCACAGGATTACAATTTACCGTCAAGGTGGGGTCGCTGCCCGAGGGAACCTTCGTGGTGGCCGAGTTTGCCCTGGAAGAGGCGCTGAACGGCCCGTTCCAGCTGCGCCTTGAGTTGGCGAGTCCCCAGCCGGACATTGACTTTGCCGCCGTGCTGGACCAGCCGTGCGAGCTCTTGGTGTGGTATAACGGCGAGCTGCAGCGCCGGGTATGCGGGGTGGTCAGTGACTTTGCTCAGGGGGATAGCGGCTTTCGCCGCACTCGCTACCAGCTGCTGGTGCAACCGGCCCTGTGGCGGCTGGGGCTTCGCCACAACTCGCGCATATTCCAGGCGCAAAAGCCCGATGAAATCCTCAGCATCCTGTTGCAGGAGCACGGCATCACCGACTATGCCTTTGCCCTCAAAAATGAACATGCCCAGCGCGAATACTGCGTCCAGTACCGGGAGACCGACCTCGATTTCCTCAACCGTCTCGCCGCCGAAGAGGGGCTGTTCTACTTCTTTGAGTTTGAGCAAGGCAAACACCGTCTCGTGTTTGCCGACGATGCGGCGGCTCTGACGGCAGGTCCCGAGCTCTTCTTCAACCTTGGCAACCGTTCCCTCGCGCAAGGCGCCTACGTGCGCCAGTTCCACTATCGCGAGGCGGTGCGCACCTCGGATGTAGAGCTCAAAGACTACAGCTTCAAGACCCCGGCCTATGGGCTCTCCCACAAGAAGCTGGGGGCCGAGCTTGAGCATCAGCGCCAGAGCTACCAGCACTTCGACTACCCGGGCCGCTACAAGCAGGACGGCAGCGGCAAGGCGTTTGCCCAGCACCGGCTCGATGCCCTGCGCAATGATGCGGTGACAGGCCAAGGCAAATCCAACAGTGCGGCCCTGCTGCCGGGGCAGTATTTCTCCCTGACCGAACACCCGAACGGTAGCCTCAACAGCGACTGGCAAATTGTCCATATCCGTCACATCGGCCAGCAGCCCCAGGCGCTGGAAGAGGAGGGGGGCAGCGGCCCGACCGTCTATCACAACGAATTTGGAGTGGTGAAGGCGAGCAGCACCTGGCGGGCCCGTATTGGTAGCCCGCAAGCGCCCCACAAACCCATGGTGGACGGCCCGCAGATTGCCATGGTGGTGGGCCCGGAGGGGGAGGAGATTTACTGCGACGAGCACGGCCGGGTCAAGCTGCAGTTCCCCTGGGACCGCTATGGCAGTTCCAATGACCAGAGCTCCTGCTGGGTGCGGGTGAGCCAGGGTTGGGCGGGTGGTCAATACGGCATGATGGCGATTCCGCGCATCGGCCATGAGGTCATCGTCTCATTTCTGGAAGGAGACCCGGACCAGCCCATTGTCACCGGGCGCACCTACCACGCCACCAACCGGCCGCCCTATGAATTGCCGGCCAACAAGACCCGCACCGTGCTGCGCACCGAGACCCACCAGGGGGAAGGCTTCAACGAGCTGCGTTTTGAAGACCAAGCGGGGCAGGAAGAGATTTACCTGCACGGTCAGAAAGACCTGAACGTACTGATTGAGAATGATGCGGCCTGGCACATCAAGCACGATGAGCACAGAGACATCGACAACGAGCGGGTGACCCGTATCAAGGCCAATGACCACCTGACGGTGGAAGGTGAGAAGCGTGACCATATCAAGGGTGACCACTCGCTGACGGTAGATGCCAGCATGCACCAGAAGCTGGGGAAATCCCTGCTGGTTGAGGCTGGCAGCGAGGTACATCACAAGGCGGGCATGAAGATAGTGATGGAGGCCGGCGCCGAACTGACCCTCAAGGTGGGGGGCAGTTTTGTCAAAATCGACCCAAGCGGCGTCACTATCTCTGGCGGCTCCATCAAGATGAACTCGGGCGGCAGCCCCGGCTCCGGCTCCGGTTGGGGGGGGAAGATGCCCGGCTTGCCAATGGGGGTTGCATTAGCTCCTTATATTGTACCGCCAACACCAGAGATAATCCCGGCCATGTTGGTCGCGGCAAAAGCCGGTGTGGTCGCAATGCCCATGTGTGGCAAGCGCTCCAATGGCACATGTGAACGGGGGGACTGCACATGCAAACTCGATGGGAGCAGTTAACATCCCTGCATCGCTTTTCTCCCGATAGCTTGCCAATCAACTACCTGTTGATTGACATGGCGCGCTGGGAAGCGGCGCAAGAGGTGATCCACCAGTTCATTGAACAGCCCGAATTAACTCTGCTGTTTACTGGTACGCACCATCAAGCCTTATTGGAGGTGAGCCCCCTTTTGCTAAGGCTCCCATCAGATAGTGCGATAAAGGAAAGGTTGCTCACGGAAGTGCGTGACAGACGTGCTGGTGTTGCGCTTCGCGCATCGCTCTCTTGCGAAGAGCTAGCAAACCATTTCAGACAGTTCCTGACGGTGCCAGATGGGCAGGGGCAAAGCTATCTGCGCTTTTACGATCCGGCCATTTGGCTGGCTATCTATGTCAGCCAGTATGATGCTCCCTTGGTGAGCTCGGCGTTGGAGGCAGTGTACTTGCCTGACTGGTGCTCCACAGCGTGGTGTGAAATTGTCAGCGCTGAGCACGAAGCGGCCCTTGAGCAACCGGTGTGTTTGAGTTCGGAATTGCTGGCGATGGCTCAAAAAACCCGTCTGCTTTATAGCTTGCAAGCAGCCCGGATTGACCCTGCCCTGTGTTATGGTCTTGCCTCTTCGCTTGCATGCCTGATTGAGAAAGGTTTGACCGAGCAGTGGGAACTCATGCCTTGGCTCACTCTGCTTAATGATTACCCCGCACCCGTGCTGGATGGCCGCATGGCACAGTGGTTGGCCACCTTCGATATTGAGTGCCATGAGCCGCTGGCTGTGGCAAACCGTTTTTGGCAGCATCAGACCCATCAGCCAGTGGAGGCGTTATAGATGTCCGCACCAACCACGACTACGTCACCTGTAGTCAGCAATGTCATTGATGAAGGGCTCTGTCAGTCGCCGACCATGTTGCCTTTTGTTCCGTTGCCAGCAGCTGCATCAAATGAGTCGTTTGCTGCGGTCAAATCCCCCTGCTCGGCAAAAGAGTTTGAAGACATCTTCTACGTCAGCGGCTCCAACTGTTTCTGGCTGGTCGAGAAAAAAGCCTTCAAGAAGATAAAAATGGTGGTCAGTGAGTTTGAAGCCAAGGTGCTTGGCTCATCCAGCAAGCTGCAAGCGCTGGCTGCACAGGGTATTCAACTCGATAGCCTGATGATTAGCCCGACAGCATACAGCTTCTTGACCCCTGCCCAGCAGCAAGAATGGAGCAACATTCAGGCAAGAAGGCCAACCAGCCCGACTTTTTCACCCTATGGGGATAACAGCCAGGCAACAGTACACAAGCAATTTATCAATCGTGCTGCTGAGGATGCCAAATGCATCGCACAGCTGGAGCAGCTCAAACGTCAGGGGATAGAGCAAGCCAAGGCGCAAGGGTATGAAGTCGATAACAATGGCCACTACTATGACCCGCGTCAGGTCAAAATCGGCAAATTGCTGGCGCAATACAACAAGGCCCGTGCCACGTTTGTGGCAGAAAAGCCTCCGGCAGAGCAGATTGAATCGCTGCGACAGGCAGTGCTGGAAACCCAGACCCTGATGCAGGAGCACAGCAACGGTCTGATATGGCCGAGTGATGATTGGTTTAGTCATCGTCAGGATACCCTGGCCAAGATGACTGCGGCGCAGCAGACCCTCAATCGTTGCATCACCGAGCTTGGCGCGCTTGGGGTCGCCGTGCCTGAGTTTGCCCTGAGCGGTATAGAGGGGTGTGTGGCCGGTGATAAGTGCTACGCCAGTTGGTACGCCTATCTGGCCCAGAAAAAGCAGGCCGAAGAGGAGCTGGAGAAGACCACCAAGGCCTTCTTGACCGCGCTCGATAGTGGTTATGCCGCCAGCAGCGACAAAGAGAATCCCTTGTTGCCCCCCCAGCAGATGTTTCAGCGTCAGCTCGATGCCATCAATGCTGCCCACAAGCAAGCGAACGAGCTGTACGAAAAGGCACTGTTGGCCTGCTCCCGCCAAGTCCCTCCTCGGGTATTGGCATGGGAGGGGGAATATCAGCGCCAACCCATGGACGTATTAACCAAGGGCGATTATCCGCTGCGCGAGATCTGCTCGGCGGCGTTATCGGTAGAGCCGCTCAGCTACTTCAGCCTCTGGCAGTTGCCGGTAGACAAGGTTAGGGAGCGGGCAGGTGATCTGCTCAAACTGGAGCAGGATCCGGTGCTGCTCGCTTTGCTGGCGCAAGATGGCATTACCCCTCTCCCGCTGCAAAAGGGCTGGTTTTACAAAGAGAATGGCGCCCTCAATTTTGACAAGGTGGCCGACTACCTGGCGCAGAAGAACATCAAGGTGACGGCGCTGGATTCATGGCGTAGCCGCTTTGCCGGACACCTTGGCACATTGCTCTATCGCTCTGACAAGCAGGTGGAGTTTGGTCCCTTTGATGAGTCGCCCCAGGCGCAGCTGATGCGGATGATGAGTTACAGCGACTGGAAGGGCAAACTCAGCAGTTCCGGCAAGATAGACCCCCCGCCGATGACTCTGACCTATCAGGACGGCACCGTCTCCATGCCTGGACCGAGCGCCAGCTTGTCGGTTACAGCAGAGTTTTATCCTCTGCGCGGGGAGATCGATCTGTTCAGGATCACCTTGCCACGAGGTGCGAAACCCACGATAGCAACCCTGATCGCCCCCAAGAGTGGCAACAAATACCAGATCAATCTGGGCACCTGGGCCGTAGATGTCCATGCCAAGGCGTGGGGCAAAGCGGGCGCCATGCTCAAAGCGGGCCGTGAGGCATCGCTCAATGCCAGCGTGGGGGGAATTAGCCTCAGTGGGCTCGATGTGGCGGTCAAGGCTGAAGAGAAGGGGGAATTTACGGCCGAGGTTGGGGCTGAGGTGGGCTGCAGTCTGTCAGGACGCCTGCTTTGGACGCCGGATAGCAGCATGATCCAGCGTCTGGGGATAAATGGTCAAGCAGCCAAGCTGCCGCTTCAGCTGTGCAAGGCCACCACCGGGCTTAAGGCTGAAATCAAGGACACGCTGAGCGAGTTCCCCTTTATCCTGAGCTGGCGCAATAACCGGATGCGGCTGGGGGTCAAGGCCGGGGTGCTGGGAGGCAGCGCCAAGGCCAAGGGGTATTTCGAGTTTGAAGTGGATTGGCAGTCTACCGGTTATGTGGTGGCCATGTTTCAGGACCTGCTGCGCCGCTGCAACTACGAGCGGGTCGAAGTCTTCGCCGATGAGGAGAGCTATCAGCGGCTCTCCAGGGCGAGTCAGCTGGCGCTACTGCTGGGGGTCAATATTGGTCAGATAGTGGCCGCCGAGAAGGACTTTGTCGATCGTCTCTACGGCAAGCTTAATCGCAGCCAGAATGCGGGTCTGGTGGCGTGGACGTTGTCGGGTCACTTGCTGCCCAAAGCACGTAATCCCAATCCGGCATTACGCCCGGATACGGCTGGTGATGCCAAGGCCAATGCAGCAACGGAAGCCAAGCTTAAAGCGTGGGCCAACGGTCTACTGCCGGAGGCATTGGGCTCGTTATTGGGGACTTTGGTGGCAAGTTCCAAAGTACTGAGGTTGAACAATCCACCAGTCAATTTATCGGATAAAGAGACCCATGTGTTGCAGCAAATGACCATTGCACGCTTGGTTGATTGGCTCTATAGCGGTAAAGCTACTACTGATAATCGCCATAAGTTTCAAGAGGCGATAAGCCGCATGACCGATATCAATGTGCAAGATCAGATAGGTGCTTATAAGCGTAACCTTAGTACACTAGATAAATATATGGCTTTGCCTGCGGACAGTAGAAATGATGACCTTAAGTCAACATTAATAAAGTATCGGCGAGCTCGCAATGTGTTATCAAATATGCGTTGGGAAAATGCACAACCTAACTACAAAATTTCTAATATGTATGGTCGAGCTCAGATTCAGGATGGGTGGAATGTTAAGAGTTAATAAATTTTCAATGCTTGTGTTGAGCTCGTTGATCTTAGCCTCATTTGCAAACGTAGCTGCAGATAAGGTGGTGACAGCAGATGAGCTTTATCAACAAGCGGTTATCCCCTATGAACAAGGGTGGGATAAAGGACTGGATCTGATGTGGCAAGCGGCTAATGCGGGTAGTACTAAAGCGCTCTGTACCATTGCCAGTGGCTATCAAGGCACATCTTTGATTGTTAACGCTGATGCACAAAAATACTTTAAAAAAGCTGCTGAGTTAGGGGGGCTTTGTGGGATGCTAGCCCTTTCTAATATCGGTGAAAATGTCATGCTTGACTCAACATTAGCTGAACATCAAGGTGATGGTGGTTGGTCTGACAAGCTGATTAAGAAATCTAAGCAACTGGCTGAAGAAGGTGATATTGGAGGGTTGAAGACATATTCTTTCGTCCTATCATTAAAAAATGATGATAATGGTGCATGTAAATGGCTTGAGAAGGCAGCCCAAAAAGGGGATGCTGGAGCTCAGTTCAATTTAGCGAATGACATCCGAAGTGGCTGCGGTTGGTACCTTATCCCTGGCTCCCGTGATAAAGCTGAACGTTATTGGACAGAACAAGCCGCCAATCATGGCCATCCCAAGGCGATGGAGGTTATGTCCAGCTATGCTGAGACAGACAAAGATATTGTTGGAATGCTGGCTTGGCTCGAACGTGCAGCCAATACAGGAAATATTAACTCGATAAGGATCTATAGCACTTATCTGATGGGAGGCGATGAGTTTACCATTCCAATTCCTGCTGATATGCAAAGCAATAAAAAAGCTTACGCTTGGTTATATGTGTTAATCCATCAACTACCACCAGAAACTGAGGATTCAGCCTATTCCCGTTCTGTTAAAGAACTCAGTATTCTTGAAAAAAAACTCTCAGAGAATGAAATTGAAGACGCTAAATCTTGGGCTAACGAATGGATGAAAACGCATCAAGTTAGAAGTTACTTTTTAGAGTTCGGAATGTAACAGATCTTGTTGTTACTGCAAAAACCACCTGACAGGCAAGGCTAATGGCCAGGGAAGGCGCCGCATCAGCTTTATGCCCATCAGGTGGCTGTGTAGCATAGCGGATTCGCCAGCAAGACAGCACTACCTCATCCGTCACTTTTTCACTCTGCGAAGAATTTTCCCATGACACATCGAGCCTTATGGCTGGCGCTGACCGCCAGCATGTTAACTGCCTGCTCTGCCACGGCACCACGAACTGACGCCGAGTTATCTCAAGCCGCACGGCAAGGGGATGGCAAGGCCCAGTACGAGCTGGCCCAGCGGCTTGCCGCCAAGCCGGATTATCCCAATGCCATGCACTGGATGCAGCAGGTCGCCCGGGAGAGCGGTACCCTGGCGGCTGATCGGCAGACCCGTGCCAGCGCCGCCTGGCAAGTGGGGGAGTGGTATCAGGCCGGATTGGGCGAGCCCAAGGATCCGGCGCAGGCGACCCAGTGGTGGCAGCGTTCGGCGCGCCTTGGCAATACCAATGCCAGCTATCAGCTGGGGGTGGCGTGTCGGGAACAGCATCAGGGCAAGCTGGTGAGCGAGTGTCTCGACTGGTTCGAGCAGGCCGCCAAGGGGGAGCATGCCGAGGCACAACTGGTCCTGGGTCAGTGGTATGCCACGCAGCGCGGTGCCGACGAAGATGCCGTCAAGTGGCTCGAAAAAGCAGCCGATCTTGGCAACCGCGATGCCCAGTACCAACTTGGCTTGCGCTATGAGCAGGGCAAGGGGGTAGCCAAACGTGGCGATCTGGCGCAGCGCTGGTATGACAAGGCGGCGGCCCAGCAGCAGCCGGATGCCTTGCTGTGGCAGGCGAAGCAGGCAGCGCCTGCCAACGCGCTTGCGGCCTATCAAGGCGCCGCCAATGCCGGTTCCGCCGAGGCCGAGCTCTGGTTGGGCATGGCCTATCTGGCGGGTGAGCAAGTCAAAGCGGATCCGGCCCTTGGTCGCTACTGGCTGGAGCTGGCGGCTGGCCACGGCAATCACGAGGCGCAATATCAGCTGAGCTTGCAACAGACTGCGCCGGGCGATCGCATCCAGCTGCTGACTCAGGCGGCGCAAGGGGGCGTGACCAAGGCCTGGTTCGAGTTGGCTCAGTTGCAACAGGAGCAGGGGGAGCTGGAGCAAGCCAGGGCCAGTTATGGCAAGGCCGCACAGCAAGGGCATACCCGGGCGCAATACACCTATGGGGAGATGTTGCGCCTAGGCCAGGGGGGCCAGGAAGATTATGCCCTGGCGCTCAAGCAGTATCGTCTGGCTGCGATGAAGAACAATCGGATGGCGCAATACCGCATGGGAACCCTACGTGAAGAGGGACTGGGGGCGCCGCGCAACCGGATCCATGCCTATGCCTGGTTGTCGCTGGCGGCGACCGAAGGAATGCCTGAGGCGGCGCAGGCACGGGACGAGCTGGAAGCGGCGATGACCAAGCCGGAAGTCAAAAAGGCTCAAAAATTGTCGGAGCACTGGTTTGGGAAGATGACGACAGAGGCTCAAGGTAGCTAGACCAAAGGCCGCGCCTGGCCTGACGTTTTTTACTCCTGTGTCACGGCTGGTGGTGATTTAATCACCAGAGATGGGATGGCCCGGCAGGGGCTATCCCATCGTCTTTTTGATGTGTCAAAACGCCTGTATATCTGGCTCCATTTGGCTGTTTTCGCGGGTCAAAAGTGAAAGCGTTTTCAGAAATCCTTTTCAACTGTGATCCGCTTCAAAGCTTTTTCGTGCGTCAACCTCTAGCATTGGCACCACGAATTAGGGGCTAACGCTCCCGATTTTCCCGCTGTGGGAGGTAACTGGTGAATCCAGCTATTTCCTTCGTTACTTTCGACGGTCATCAATGGATGGCCGTTTTTTTTTTGCGTTATTTCGTTGTCAAGGGTCGAGCCGTTGGCGCTTTACCGTTAAAATTCCGCTTTTGCACCTGCCCGTGAGTCTTGATGTCTGTTTCCACTCTCTCTTCGGATAGCTATGCCCTGCTCACCGCGTTGCAACTGCAGCGCATTGCCAGTACCCGCCTGCTGCAAGAGCAGCTGGGGCTGGGTCACTCCCTGCCTGGCGACCTGCTCCGGCTGCAAGATGCCGGACTGGTGAGGCTGCGGGGGGAGCAGCAGTGGAGCCTGACGGCCGAGGGAACGCTGGCGCTGATCCTGGGAGTGCGTGGCGGGTTTTGTCCCGCGCCGGACTGGCACAAGGTCTCCTCCCTGACCGGTCAGGATCTCGCCCATGCCTTGGTGCGCGAGCTGTGTCGCGGTAAGGCGGGGGAGGTTCCGGCCTACTTCTCGGCCAGCGAACTGCTGACCCTGCTCGACACGCCGGACGCCTACCAACTGCTGGCAGGCTCCAGCCCCGCCTGGCAACAGTTGCTGCTGGAACACTTCTCCCTGCAACTGCTGCTCGATGCTCCTTATGAAGCGCAGTGGCCGCTGGCTGGCCAGCTGCATCGCTGCGCCCCCGAGGTGCAACCCCTCGCCCGGGCATTCGAGGCGGAGTGGCGCTGGCTCTGTGGAGATGATGACGGGGTGAGCACCGACTGGCCCGCCTTGCAGGCGCTGGCCATAGAGTCGCAGGGGCCGCTTGGCGAGCGCCTGCTGACTGCCCTCGGCCAGTGGCAGGGGAGTCATGAGGCCGGGCAGTGGCCCCGTTCGTTCAGCGCCCTGCTCTGGCTGGGCTGGTTGCAGCAGGCCGATCCCGTGGTGGCGAGCGAGCAGCGCAAGAAGTGGCAGCGCAGCCTGGCGGGCCAGTTCCCCTTGCTGGGTGACCTGCTCAGCCAATGGGCGGGGGAACGCCACGGCCAGGCCGTCGGCCTGTTCGATACCCTGCAACTGCCGGTGGAGGAGTTGCACTGGGGTTACCTCTGGCTCGATCTCTGTGCCCTGGCTCGCCACGGCGCCCAGAGCCCCCAGGTGGCCATGCTGCACAAGTGGGATCTCACCCATCTGCTGGATGCCGCACCCCACCACAGGCTGATGGTTTTTTGTCAGGATCTGCTGCGCCTGCTGCTGGAGGAGACGGTCAAGGGGGCGCCCTTGTGCCAGCTGCAGGAGGGCGATAAGGATGACGACGAGAGCGACGAGGAGAAGACGGCGGCGTCCGCCAACTGGCTCAACTGGTTGCAGGGGCTGGGGCGTGCCAGCGGGGTGCGCAAGCCCCAGGAGCGGCTGGTGTGGCTGCTGCACGCCGACGGCCCCGAGCTCGAGTGCAAGATCCAGAAGCTCAGCACCAAGGGGGAGTGGACTGCCGGTCGCCGGGTCGATCCCACCCTGCTCTCCACCCAGTATGCGGCCCTGCTCGATGAGCACGACTGGGCGCTTGTGCGCACTCTGCCGCGGGTGATGAGCCGCTTGCCCCGGGATGTGTGGGCGCCCCTTGCCAATCATCCGCGTCTGTTCAATGCCAGAGGGCAGAAGCTGCAGCTGGCGCTGACCGCGCCCCTGCTGCAGATAGTGGCGGTGGAGCAGGGGATGAGCGCCCGCCTCATCCCGGCCGCTGCCGCGCGCGGGGCCCATATCATGCCGTTGGCCCAGGACTTGTGGCAGCTTATCCTCACCCCCCAGCCTCTGCTCGATCGCCTGCCGGCCCTCGAAGCCATCCCCCTGTTGCCCGCCGAAGGGCTGGCTGAGCTGCAACAGACCCTGGATGCCATCCCGGATCTGCCCTGGCACAGCCAGGTGGCCGGTTTGCAGGGCAATGCCAAACTGGCCCCCTGGCCAGGGATCCCGTCGGTCCAGCTGGACTGGCAGGATGGCCAGCTCTCGGTCAGGCTGGTGACCCGCTTCGATGACGTGCCCCCCCAGCCTCTTGGCAAGGGGGAAGCCATCGTGCGCCAGGGGATCCAGGAGTATTGCTACTGGCAACGGGATCTGGCGGCCGAGAAGGAGCAGGCCCAAGCGCTTCGCGCCGCCCTGCCCATCGGCCTGCCCGGTACCGAGTGGCGACTCGAGGGGGAGCAGGCGTTGGCGCTGGTCAACGCCCTGCCCGAGCTGGTGGATAACGGCGTAGTCATCCATTGGCATCAGGACAGCGCCCGTTTGAAGAGTTTGGACGAGGCGGCCCTGAGTCTTCGTATCGAGCGGCGCCAGGACTGGTTCCAGGTGGAGGGGGCCTTGTCCCTCGATGAGCACCAGATCCTCGATCTGCGCCTCATCCTGCGCCAGATGACCCCGGGTCAGCGCACCGTTCAGCTCGACGAGAAGACCAGCCTGATGCTGAGCGACAAGCTGGTAGAGCGCCTCACCATGCTGGGGGCCATGCTGGACGAAGATCAGCGGATCAACAACAAGCTGGCCTATCCCCTGACCCGGCTGCTCTCCGTCATCACCACCGAAGGGGATGCCGCCTGGCAGAACCTGCAGCAGGAGTGGCAACAGGAGGTCGAGTGCCCGGCCGAGCTGCTCGAGGCGCTGCGGGATTACCAGAAGGATGGCGTGCGCTGGCTTGCGACCCTGGCCCATCACGGCTTCGGCGCCTGTCTGGCCGACGACATGGGCCTTGGCAAGACGCTGCAGGCCCTCATCGTGCTGCGCATGCGCCAGCATCTGGGCCCTGCGCTGGTGGTGGTGCCAAAATCTGTGGTCACCAACTGGCAGGAGGAGGTGGTCCGCTTCGCCCCCGAGCTGGAGGTGGTGACCGTCGATAATCCTGCTGAGCGGGAAGGGGTGATCCGCGAGGCCAAAGCGGGCCAGGTGATCCTGCTCAATTACGGCATGCTCGGCGGCCTGTCGGCGGCGCTCAAATCCCGCCGCTGGCCCTCCATCGTGCTGGATGAGGCGCAGCAGATCAAAAACGCCGGTACCCAGCGGGCCAAGCTGTTGTTCCAGCTCGAGGGGGATTTTCGTCTTGCCCTTTCCGGCACCCCCATCGAGAACCATCTGGGGGAGCTGTGGAGCCTGTTTACCTTCATCAACCCGGGCCTGCTCGGGAGCCTCGGTGAGTTCAAGCGCCGCTTTGGCAAGGCGGTGAAGGATCCCCAGCACATGGCGTTGCTGCGGGCGGTGATCAGCCCCTTCATCCTGCGGCGACTCAAGCAGGAGGTGCTGACCGAGCTGCCGGACAAGACCGAGATCATCCATCACATCAGCCTCTCCCCCGAGGAGCGCCAGCTCTACGAGGCGACCCGGCGCGAGGTGGTGCAGCAGGTGCAAAGTGCCGACGGCCGAGCCCTGATGCACGTGTTGAGTGGTCTGACCCGGTTGCGCCGGCTCTGCTGCTCCCCCGAGCTGGTGATGCCGGAGTGGTCCCAGACCAGCAGCAAGCTGGACGAGGCGATGGCGCTGCTGGAGGAGGCCATCGACGGCGGCCACCGGGTGCTGGTGTTCAGCCAGTTTGTCGATCTGCTGAGCCTGTTGCGCGCGCGGATCGAGCAGCGAGAGTGGGACTACTGCTATCTGGATGGAGCCTGCTCGGCCAAGGCGCGTCAGGACTCCATCCTGCGTTTTCGCAGCGAGTCCGTGCCGCTGTTCCTCATCAGTCTCAAGGCGGGGGGCACAGGGCTCAACCTGACCCAGGCCGATACCGTGCTGCACCTGGACCCCTGGTGGAATCCGGCGGTGGAGGATCAGGCGAGCGATCGAGCGCACCGGATGGGGCAGACCCAGCCGGTCACCGTCTATCGCCTGGTGTGCGAGCAGACGGTGGAGGAGAAGATAGTCGCCCTGCACGACGAGAAGCGGGCGCTGGCCGATGGCCTGCTGAGCGGTCAGTCCGAGGTGCGTGGCCTCGATGTGGAGAGCCTGCGGGCCCTGCTGATGAGCTAAGATCGCGCCGCCAAGGGTAAAAGAGAGGGGAACATCTGCGGATGCTCCCCTCTTTTCTTTGGTCAATCTGCACAGGGTCGGGCGCCGCTTACCCCTGATAGAGGTAGAGGTGGAGCCGCTCTATGATGGGCTCGCCGCCAATCTTGCGATCCCGCCGCGCCTGCCGGCTCTTGGGCGGGTAGTGGCCAAGATGAGTCACGGCAGGGGAGCTGTCTGCGCAGAGCAGCAGGGGCAGGCTCGCCTTGATCTGCTGCTTGCGGGGCGTGCGCGCCTGCCACAACAGGTTGATCATGGGGTGGGTCTTGACCGGGCGGCGGATCCGCAGCTCGGTATCAGCGGGCAGGCGACGGATGTCGTACACCTCCTGATCTACCATCTTGCTCCACTCCTCGTTGTTGGAGAGGGCCGGCACGTAGCGGCGGCTGCGCTCCAGCATCTCCAGCACCTGCTCCCGGCTGAGGCGGTTGATGGTCTGCTTGTCGGCCCAGGTAAATCCCAACGATTGCAGCTCTCCATCCAGCAGGGTCAGCTTGCGATAGACCTGCAGGGTGATGACGCCGGGCAGAGCGGTGTGGACCAGCTCGAACTTCTCGTCCCGCCCGCCGGCCTGCTGCACCAGCCCCTTGAACTCAAGCTTGTGGCGGTTGATCTCCTCAATCAGGGGGGCCAGCAGGGGTGCTGCGGCGGCCGGGAAACGCAACCAGCCGGGCAGGCGATGAGTTGCCTTGGTGGAGCAACCCGGGCGGGCGCTGTGATCCTGATAGGCGGCCAGGGTGTCGGCGAGTGCCTCCTCCCCGCACAGATAGCCCACCTCGATCCGCTCGATGGGGTCGTGCTCTTCCCCTTGCGGGACCGGGGGCAGGGGATAGACATGGGCCTCTTTCAGTTCGAGCTGGCGCAGCTGCGCGGCCAGCCGGGCCAGTGAATCTTCAATCGCCTCCATCTTTTGGCGCAGGGCGGCGGTAGGGGTAAAGGTGTCCATCGATGATCCTGTTGTCGCATCCGGCCCTGGAGCGGGCTCGGTGATAGGCAAACCACTGTATAAATAACCATACCAGCATGGCGGCGAGGCGCCAAGTCGTGGATGGCTGCTGGCCTCATGCATGGGAAAGAGACGGCGCCAGGCAGGTTTCTTTTGTGTCATTGGGTTAAATAACGATCAATAAAAGATCAATAAATTAACAAAACGCTGTAAAGACGAGGTGATCGGCGCAGGGGTGGCATGCTGCGAGTGCATAGGATGCGTGCTAAATTGCATATATAGAGGGCTCCTGCCCAGCACAATATGCTGTGGCAGCATACGGCTGCTGTTCGTGTTTTATTAATCCTTTATATTCAATGAGTTAAATTTAAATCGTTGCGCATTTAACCATTAGTTTTGCTAATGTCATGTATCAAAATTCGTCAATTGAGACGGATCCGGCCCCTGACTAAGCTTTGCGCATCATCTTCAAGCCCAGTGCGCAAACATCAGAACCCGGAGGAGCCATACCATGGCCAACATGACCTATACCCAAGCCGGTTATCACCACGACAGCGAGCTGAACCTGATCGCTCGTGCCAAGATGACCGTATTGACCTGGCTGGAGCGCAGCCGCAGCCGTCGCCAGCTCTCTGAGCTGCCCGAGTACCTGCTCAAGGACATCGGTCTGAGCGAAGCCGATCGCTATCAGGAAACCACCAAGCCGTTCTGGCGTGGTTAATCGACCGGGCATGGATGCCTCGTTGTTCTGCTGATCCCCATCCCCCTTGCCAGCCAGTGATCGACCGGCTGCACCACGCTGTTTTTCCCCGCCAGCAACCCTTTAATGCTTGCCCTTGACCCTATTGGTTTCTGCGCCAGCCTGTTCGCCAACTTGTATCATTAATGTTTGAATTTGTTTAAAAAACGGATTTTAAGCCGCGTCGCCTTGCGTATAATCCACCCTAGTGTTTCAGACCAAGAGGGTGAGATGGATGATTCCCCAGCATGATTTTTTGGCCTTGACTCGCAGCCATGAGTGGCAGCTCGAGCCCTTTTCCTATGCATTGGCCAATGGCGACAGGGTGAGTGTCTGGGATACCGGCGTGCTCTGCCTCGAGCCCGCCTCCGGGGCCGGTGATCAACCGGGCGGGCGCAAGGATATCGTGCTCTCCTGTGGCATTCACGGCAACGAGACGGCCCCCATCGAGATCTGCAACCAGCTGCTGACCCGATTGCTCGAGGGGGAGCTGCAGGCTCGCCACCGGATCCTGTTCCTGTTTGGCAATCCGGCCGCCATGAACCTCGGGGTGCGGGAGGTGGAGGAGAACATGAACCGCCTCTTCTCTGGCGCCCACAGCAAGGGGGAGGGGCTGTGCAACCGGGAGCGGATCCGCGCCATGCGCCTCGAGCAGTATGTGAGCCGCTTCTTCGCCGATCCGGACCGCCCGCGCTATCACTACGATCTGCACACCGCCATTCGTGGCTCGCGCCATGAGAAGTTTGCCGTCTATCCCTTCCCCCACGAGCGCCCCCACTGCCGGGAGCAGGTTCAGTTTCTCGGTGCCTGCGGAGTGAGAACCATCTTGCTCTCCGGTGGCCCCACCACCACCTTCAGCTATTACAGCTCTCACCAGCATGGAGCCCACGCCTTCACGGTGGAGCTGGGCAAGGTACGCCCGTTTGGCGAGAACGACATGACTCGCTTCATCGAGACCAAGGTCGCATTGCAGGAGCTGGTGACCCGGGACGAGGTGGCACTGGAGCCCTGGCGCGCCGAGGACTTCACCCTGTTTGCCATCGATCGGGTGATCAACAAGCGATCCGAGCAGTTTCGCTTCCTGTTCGCCAGCGACGTGGACAACTTCACCGAATTCCCCCAGGGGTTCGTGCTGGCTGAGGATGGGGATCTGAGATACACGGTCGAAAAGCCGCGCGAGGCCATCGTCTTCCCCAATGCCAACGTGGAGGTGGGGCAGCGTACCGTGCTGCTGGTGGTGCCGACCCGGCTATGGGACTAGTCGCTACCGCGTTGAAAAGAAACGGGGCCAGTCAGTTGACTGGCCCCGTTTTTGTGTCGGGTCAAGGCGTGGGTCGCACTTAGCTGTTGTTGTTCACAAACAGGGTCAACTCCTGGCCCGGCTTGAGGTAGTCCCCCTTGTCGAGCTGGTTCCAGCGCATCACATCGTTGATGGCCACCTGGAAGCGGGCCGCGATGGAGGAGAGGGAGTCGCCACGGCGAACCTGATAGACCACCGACTTGTTGCTCTTCCCCTGCTTGGGATAGACCACCAGATTCATGCCCGGCTTGAGGGCCGACTTGGCATTCAGGCCGTTCCACTTGGCCAGCTCGTTGTGAGAGACGCCGTGGACCTTGCTGATGCTCCACAGGGTATCGCCGGAGCGCACCTTGTAGCTCACCTTGTTCTTCGACGTGCTCGCACGACTCGCCAGCTGCTGCGGCTTGCTGGCAACCGTGGGCTGGCTACTGACCACCGCCTTGCCGCCAAGGGGGATCACCAGCTGCTGGCCACGGCGCAGGTTGTTGCTGCGCAGGTTGTTGGCCAGTTTCAGCTCGCTCACGCTGACACCATGGTTCTGGGCGATGCGCGACAGAGTGTCTCCGCTGACCACCTGATAGGAGCGGGTACGGATACGCTCGCTCTTGGGCAGATCCGCCAGCGCCAGCTCCAGAGTATCGGCGTATTCGACCGGTACCAGCAGCCGGTAGGGGCCACGGGGGGACATCACGCCACGACTCAGGGCCGGGTTAACCTCCTTGAGATGGGAGACGCGCAGGCCTGCCAGCTGGGCAGCCACGTTCAGATCGATCTGGCTGCCAGTCTCGACAACCCGCAACTTGGGCTGGTTGGCAAGCACCGGCAACTTGATGTTGTACTTGTCCGCATTGCTGAGCATGTCCGCCATGGCCAGGATCTTGGGCACGTACATCTGGGTTTCCCGCGGCAGATCGAGGGACCAGTAGTCGGTCGGGCGACCGGCACGCTGGTTGCGCACGATGGCGTTGCGAACCCGCCCTTCACCGGCATTGTAGGCGGCCAGGGTTTGCAGCCAGTCACCATCAAAGAAGCGGTTCAGGTATTCCAGATAGTCGAGCGCCGCATTGGTGGACGCCAGCACATCCCGGCGACCGTCATACCAGTTGTCATGACGCAGGCCGAAGTTTCGGCCGGTGGCGGGTACAAACTGCCACAGACCGACCGCATTGCTGCGGGAGCGAGCACGAGGATTGAACATGCTCTCGATCATCGGAACAGTAATAAGCTCCATTGGCAGCTCACGCCGTTCTATTTCCTCCACCATCAGATATAGGTAGGGTTCAGCCCGGCTGGCAATGGTCGCCAGATGCTTGTCGTTGCGCAGCAACCACTCGCGTTGCTTCCTGATGCGGGGGTTATCCGGGGTATCCAGTTGCATATCATCGCTGATACGCACCCACAGATTGTCCGTATCTTCCATTTCGTCCAGCTGTTCATCGCCGAAAACGAAACGTGAAGCATGTTTTTTATTCGCTTTTTTATTGACCTGGGGGGACTTGAGCGGCTCGATTGCCGTTAGCGCCCGGTCATCCTGATGGCTCAGGTTTTGGCAGCCGCTGAGCAACAGCGCTGCCAATAAGGCCGTTCGTACCTTCATCTCGTTCCGGTCATTTGTAACAAAAACAGCCCGCATCATAAGGGGCAACGTCCCCCTGATCAAGGTTTGCTCAAAAAACGTCCTTCCATTGGCGCAGGATGGTGAAGGTATCTACCGGATTTTCCACGCATTTTAGTGCGTGTTTTTCAGCAGAAAATCTTACCGAGTCCGCCTCGCAACGCAGAAAAACGTTGAATGACTTTTCGTCCCCGAGCCGGCTAGGCAGGCTGGGCAGCCCTTGTTGGCGCCGTTTGCTGATCAGCCCGATCTGGCGCTGGATCGCCGGGTTGTCCGGCTCGACCGCATAGGCAAAGCGCAGGTTGGACAGGGTGTACTCATGGGCACAATAGATGAGGGTGTCGTCGGGCAGGGCCGCAAGGCGTTCTAGCGAGCGATACATCTGCTCCGCCGTCCCTTCGAACAGGCGACCGCAACCAGCGGAGAAGAGGGTGTCACCGCAAAACAGCATGCCTTCGCTGTAATAGGCGATGTGGCCACGGGTATGGCCGGGTACATGGATCACCTCAAGGGCGAGACCATGCCAGTTGATCTGATCGCCATCCTCCAGCCATTGGCCGTGGTGATCCGGCATGGGGTCCAGTTTGGGCCCATACAGCTTGGCGTGGGGGAAGTGGCCGAGCAGTTCGCCAACACCGCCGACATGATCGTGATGGTGATGGGTCAGCAGGATGGCATCGAGCTGCAACTCCAGTGCGGCCAGCCGCTCCAGCACCGGAGCCGCGTCGCCCGGGTCGACGACCAGGCAATGATTTTCGTGTCGGATCAACCAGATGTAGTTGTCGTTAAAGGCTGGAACTGTGATCACTGGATACATGAGTCTGCTTCTCTTTAGGGAGGGTATCTTATATAACAGGATGGCGTTCGAAACCCCGAGTTGAGCCCTATTATGCAGGTGGCACGTACCGAACAACAAATCGAGATCCCGACCAGCTGGTCCGCATTGCCCATGGGGGACTGGGTGGCGGGTGAAATTCAGGAGCGGCTCGACAACTGGTGCCCAAACCTGTTTGGCTATCATCTGTTGAAAATAGGTGCCCTGAGCGCCGAGCTCTCCTGCAAATGCTCCTCCATTCGCCACCAGATCGGTGTCGCCCCCGAAGGTCGGCTGCTCGACATGTACGGCGATCCGCTGGACTTGCCGGTGCGTACCGGCAGCGTCGATGCCTGTCTGCTGGCCCACTGTCTCGATTTCTCTGCCGATCCCCATCAGGTATTGCGCGAAGCCGAACGGGTGTTGACCGACGATGGCTGGCTGATCGTCAGCGGCTACAACCCGTTGAGTCTGGTCGGGATCGGGCATTACATGCCGGTGCTGCGGCGCAGGTTGCCCTGGTCGGCACGTATGTTTACCCCGGGACGGGTCACGGACTGGCTGCAGTTGCTGGGGTGCGAGGTGATGTTCGATGAACGCTTTGGCTACTCGTTCATGGGACGACAAAGCTGGCATAGCTGGTGGCGGGAGAGCCTGGGACGGGATTATTGCCGGGGATTTGCCTCTGTCTATGTGATTGCCGCCCGCAAGCGGCGCTTTCCACTCATCCCGGTGCGACGCCGCTGGCAGTTGCCAAAATCGCTGGCCACACCGGGAATGGCGCGTCAGGGCTGGTAGCCGGTATCCTCGGCCAACTGCTTGCCGCAGGCAGCCTCTCTGGCCAGCTCGTCACAGCGTTCGTTCTCCGGATGGCCGGAGTGCCCCTTGACCCAGAGCCACTCGATCTGGTGGCGGCTCACTTCCGCATCCAGCGCCTGCCACAGGTCGACATTCTTGACCGGCTGGCGATTGGCCGTCATCCACCCTTTTTTCTTCCAGCCGATGATCCACTGGGTGATCCCCTGGCGCACATACTGGCTGTCTGTGGTGAGGCGAACCTGGCAGGGCTCGTTCAGGGTGCGCAGGCCCATGATGGCAGCCATCAGCTCCATCCGGTTATTGGTGGTGAGCCGAAAACCGGCGCTGATCTCTTTGCGATGCTTGCCATAAACCATGACGGCACCGTAACCGCCCGGGCCCGGATTGCCGAGGCAGGAGCCATCCGTGAATAAATCAATCTGTTTTAACATGAGTAATCAATCTGTTTTAGCCGAAGGCTTGGGGTAAACTAGCGGGTAAAGCCGAAGTTTGACATAGATTGGATCATGAACACACCCCAACTGAATCGCCAGATCATTCTGGATACTGAAACCACAGGTATGAACACAGGTGGCGGCCCCGTCTATCTGGGTCACCGCATCATCGAAATCGGCTGTGTGGAGGTGATCAACCGCAAGCTGACTGGCAACCATTACCACGTTTATATCAAGCCGGATCGGCTGGTGGACCCGGAAGCGGTGCAGGTGCACGGCATTACCGACGCCTTCCTGGCCGACAAACCCTCCTTTAACCAGATCGCCGACGAGTTCATCGAGTTTATCCGCGGTGCCGAGCTCATTGCCCACAACGCGCCGTTTGACGTCAGCTTCATGGACTACGAGTTCGGCAAGCTCGGGCTCGATTTCAAGACCGCCGATATCTGCAGCATCACGGATACCCTGGCGATGGCGCGGGATCTCTTCCCGGGCAAGCGCAACAATTTGGATGTGCTCTGTGATCGCTACGGCATAGACAACTCCCACCGGACCCTGCACGGGGCCTTGCTCGATGCGGAGATCTTGGCGGACGTCTACCTGTTGATGACGGGTGGTCAGACCAAACTGAATCTGGCGACCGAAAGCAGCGAGAGCGAGAGCAGCCAGGATACCAGCATCCGACGGCTGGAAAGCCATCGTCCGCCTCTCAAAGTGGTGCGGGCCAGCGCCGAGGTGCAGGCGCTGCACGAGGCGAGGCTGGATCTGGTGCAAAAGAAGGGAGGAAGCTGTCTGTGGCGGCAATGAGCAGGTGGTGGGCTTCTCTCCTGTTGCTCTGTTCGCTGGGGGCGGCGGCGACCGAGGTGTTTGCGCCCTCCGACATCCCCTTGCTGGATAACCGCTTTCGCATCGACTACGGGGTGAAGGAGATCACCTTCATCATCAAGCGCAAAGCGGGCACCCCGTCGGTGATCCTGGTGCGACCCGATGGCAGCAAGCTTTATGTGGGTCGGGTCAAGCCTGCCGATGTGGGTTGGCTGGCGTTGCCCGAATATGACCTCATCACCCTGCGCAATCCCATGCCGGGCCCCTGGCAGGCGATAGGGGAGGTGGATCCGGACAACCGGGTGCGCATCCTCTCCGATATCAAGCTGGATATTGAGGCGCTGCCGATGCAGCTCTATCAGGGAGAGGTGATCAAGCTCAAATCCTGGTTGCAGATAGCGGGGGAGCAGCCTGCAGACAACTACTATCTCTCCGAGCTGGGGATGACCGTCAGGTTGCAGTCGTACAGCGATGACAAACAGCAGGAGGTGGTGCTGGACAAGGTGCTCGGCCTGTATCATGACGATGGCAAGGGGCTTGACGAGGAGCCGGGGGATGGGGTCATGACCGCAGAGGCGGTCTTGGAAGATATTCCGACAGGCAAGTACCGCGCCATGTTCAGCACGGGTAATCAGGTGTTTGAACGTGCCCGTTATCAGGATGTGCTGCTCTACCCCTATCCGTTCAGTTATAACCTGGAGCCGCCTTCTGACGTGCAAGGGGCCAAGATGGCATTCCTCATCGATCGGGATGAGCTGGATCCGGCCTCTGTGGTGATCCAGGGAAAGGTGACGAGCAAGGAGGGAGGGAATTATCCCTTTAGCCAGACGGGGGCCGCCCCCAGACTGAATATCGACCTGTCGACGATCAAGGACCCAGGGCAGTACGAGGTACAAGCCACGCTCTATGGCACCAACTTGCTGGGGCGCGAAGTGAAGATCCTGTTGCCCGGCAAGAGTTTCAACATATTCCCTCCGCCCCCGCCGGTTGAGGTGGCGCCTGTCGTCTCCAGCGCGCAGCCCGTTGAAGCGCCGCAGGAAGAGGAGATGGGCTGGCTGGTCTGGGTGCTGGCCGGGGGAGGCGTGTTGCTGCTGGTGCTCGGTGGAGTCGGGTTTGTGGTGTTGCAAAAACGCCGGGCCCTGAAGCGGGCGCTGGCGGCAGTACAGGCTAAGAGTCCGGAGTCCGCTGACACGAGTACCAAGCTGGATCTCAACTTGCCGGAGCAGTGACACAGGCCATCGGGATAAAAAAAACCGCCCTCCATGGGCGGTTTTTTTATCTGGCGCCTTGCTGTGTCTGTCGCAGGCCAATGTGGGAAGGGGACGGCTAGTGCTCGCCGATATAGACATCCTTGTACTGTTCGCGGATCTCGAGGAACTTGTCCAGATTGGCCATCATCAGCTCGACCAGGCTGGGATCGAAATGCTCCCCTTTCTCCTCTTCTATCAGGGCCAGCACCTTGTCCAGTGGCCACGCCTTCTTGTAGCAGCGATCCGAGCCGAGAGCATCGAACACGTCGGCGAGCGCCACGATGCGCCCCTCCAGCGGAATATTCTCCCCTGTCAGACCGCGGGGATAGCCGCTGCCATTCCACTTTTCATGGTGGTTGCCTGCGATGGTGGCCCCAATCTGGAACAGCGCCAGATCGCTGCCGGAGAGCATGTCCTGACCGAGCTGGGCGTGGGTTTTCATGATCTCCCACTCCTCCGGGGTCAACTTGCCTGGTTTGTGCAGGATGGAGTCCGGGATCCCCACTTTGCCGATGTCATGCAGGGGCGATGCGCGCTTGATAAGCTCGCTCTGCTCCTCGCTCATACCAAGCAGCAGGCAGAACAACTCGGTATAGAGCGCGACCCGTTTGACGTGCAGCCCCGACTCCTTTGAGCGGGTCTCGACCAGTTCACCGATGCGATAGATGATCTCCCGCTGGTTGTCGGCGATCACCTCGTTGAGCCGGATATTCTCCAATGCCACTATGATGTTTTCGGTGAACAGGGTGAGCAGGCCCGTGTCCATCTGGCTGAGCTGGCGAAAGGTCTCGATATGAAACAGCAGATGGTGGCGCGGATTCTGGCAGTAAAGCACCATCTGCTCCGGGGCGTAGACGTTGGCTCTGCTGGCCATGGCGTGTCGCAATATCTCGGGGGCGTCGCTCAATCGCAGCGGGGGTAAGCCGGGCAGCAGGGGTTCGAGTATCTGATCCCGCACTTCATAGGCCGACTGCTTGAGATCATAGATCTGGGTTTCTCCCAGATGAAGCAGGGCCGTCAGCTGGGCCTGTGCTCCTTCGACAAACTGGCGCAGGGCCCGCTTTTCAAAGATCCCCTTGGAGGCTTCAATGACCTTTTCCAGCCCCTGGCGATTACTCTCCAGAGTGCGGATATCCCGATAGGAACGCAGGCTGGCCCGCAGCAGGGTACGCAGCTTCTGGGAGGTAAGCTCGGTTTTGTCCTTGTAGTCGTTGATGTCGTAGTTGGTGACCACGTCATCTTCCGGGGCCTGGCCAGGTTGCCCGGTACGCAGCACGATGCGCACCATCTTGTTTTGCAGCTCGTCGCGAACAAACTTCACCACATCCAGGCCAGCATGATCGAACTCCATCACCACATCCAGCAGCAGCAGGGCGACATCAGGTGTTGTGGCGAGCAGCTCTTTGGCCTCGGCAGCGGAGTAGGCATGCAGAAACTCGATGGGACGATTGTCAAACTCGAATTTGTTCAGGGTGATCTTGGTGATGCGATGAACTTCGGGCTCATCATCCACGATCATCACCTTCCAGCCAGCCTGTTGGCTATCGGGAAGGACGATATCGTCATCATCAATAATCAGGATCTGGTCATCCATCATACAATCCTGTTTGGCATCTTGTGCTTACATTAACTGCTTCACTAAGGATAGGAAACTTATTGAGAAATAAAATTTGATAGCGAAAAACTGTGGTCGGGCGCCGTAGCATGGCGGCCTGCCCAGGCTCTCTCAAAACCGCCGCGCAGCCATGAACAAGGGCCGGCTAGCAGGGGGAAATCCCCCTTCGTCATGGCGCCGCGAGCCTGGCTCCAGTGACTATGATGGCACACTCCTGATACAAACCGATGAAACGGGAATAAATCGCATTTGATACTGATTCTTGTTTGCGTGTAGCATGGGTAATCTACTGCAAGAGGAATTCATCAGTGTCCCCAACTCTGCCTCCCAACCGTCCCCGTCTGTTGAGTGTCAAAGCCGTTACTCAAATTACCCCCAATCTGCGCCGGATCTGTTTTACCGGCAGTGAGCTGGCCGACTACCCCTACACCTGCGGCGGTGCCCACATCAAGGTGATGCTGGCACAGCCCAACCAGGCAGAGCCCGTGCTGCCGACCATGACGCCAAACGGTCCGCGCTGGCCGCAGCCGACAGACAAGCCCATCATCCGCACCTACACATTGCGAGCCTTTCGCCGCGAGTCCCTGGAGCTCGATATCGACTTCGTGCTGCACGGTGATGGCGGGCCTGCCAGCGCCTTTGCCGGTCAGGCCAAACCGGGGGACAAGGCGATCCTCTCTGCGCCCGGTGGCCCCAATCCCATGCTGCCAGCGGCAGATCACTACTGTCTGGTGGGGGATCTGACCGCCTTGCCCGCCATCATGGCGATGTGCGAAGTGATGCCTGCCGATGCCAGAGGGGAGATCGCCATTCTGGTACCCGATCAGGCCGACGCCCTGCCGCTTTTCCTGCCCACCGGGGTGCGCTGCCACTGGTTTGTCGGCGAGCCTGAAGCAAGCGGCATGCTGGCGCATGTCATGGGCTTGCCCCTTGAACGGGAAGGAGGCTTCTTCTGGCTGGCAGGGGAAGAGGCGCTGGTGTTGCCGCTGCGTCGCCATGTACGCGGAACCCTGGAGGTCGATCGCCAGGCCATTTATGCGGTGCCTTACTGGCGCAGAGGCAAGAGCGAGGAGGCTTACCATCAGGCGCGTCACGAAGTGATGGATAATTAAGCGGACGCGAAAGAATACCTGATTCATGTCTTGCAAATAAAAATGATTTGCATTTAGTATTGCGCCGATTCCGAAATCGATCGGTACGGCGCCTTCATATAGAGAAGGAACCGCCCTGGATGGCCAGGCTGTTTCCTGTCCGAGCCGACCGATATCAGGGCGAAGAAGCATGGGCCTGTGCTCGTGCCATAAGCAGTCCAATCACTCAGCGCCGGGTCTGGCAAGGTCAGACAGGGATGTCGGTGGTGTTGGCCTTTTCCTGTTCTATGTGGAGTGTTGATGATGCGTACATCATCCCGACTATTTGCAGTTCATCCTCTGGTGTTGTCCCTTTTTGCCTTGCCGGCCGTGGCACAAGCACAAACCGGCGCGGCCGATCCCGCCCATGAAACCCTGGTGGTCACCGCGACCAAGACTCGCCACAGTGAACTGACGGCGCCCGCCAGCGTCTCGGTCGTGACCCGTGCCGAGCTCGACAAGCTCAATGTCAATGACCTGACCGGGGCCCTGAAACAGTTGCCCGGGGTCAACATCAATCCGGCCACCAGCTATGGCCGCAGCGAGATCAAACTGCGCGGGCTGGAGGGGGACTACACCCTGCTGCTGGTCAATGGGCGGCGCATCAGCTCCCGGGATGCCCTGACTTCCGGTTACGGTAACGACTTCGATCTCTCCGCCATCCCCATGGCCGCCATCGAGCGCATCGAGGTGATCCGCGGTCCCATCTCCTCCCTCTACGGGGCCGATGCCCTGGGGGGCGTGGTCAACGTCATCCTGCGCCAGCCCAAGGAGCAGACCGAGGCGGCTGCAACTTACACCTTCAGCGATCCGACCGAGGGTCACGGCGGGGACGTCAACAAGGCGAGCGCCTATGTGGGCGGTGCACTCATCGACAACAAGCTGCTGGCCAACTTCGTGGTGGAAGGCAACCACAGGGATGCCTGGCAGAGCGAGCAGAGCATCAACCCCAAGGCCGATGCCATCGAGCAGCGCGAGAAGCTCGGCATGCTCTCCAACGTCAAGTGGCTCATCGACGAGCAGCAGGATCTGGATGTCGGCATGAACTACGCCAAGGATGATCGGGAGGCGCACTGGAACAACTACGGCCAGACGCCGCGCAATATCCAGCAGATGGAGCGCCTGGGGCTCAACGCGACTCACGTCGGGCGCTGGGATCTGTTCGACAGCCGGGTTGGCTACGCCTTCGAGCAGGTCGACCTGTTCGATGACTCCGAGCTGATGAGGGGCCTGACCAAACAGAGCGGCGATGTGACCCAGACCAACCACACCTTCGACGGCCAGCTGAGCGGCAACCTTGGCAGCCACCTGTTGACCGGCGGCGCCGAATACCGCATCACCGAGCTCAAGCACAACGTCAGCCTCAAGGGGAGTGATGTCAGCGTCGATCAGAGCGCCCTCTATCTGCAGGACGAGTTTGGCTTCGGCGATCTGGCCCTGACCCTCAGCGGCCGGGTCGATCACCACGAGACCTATGGCACCGAGTTCAGCCCGCGCGGTTATGCCCTCTACAGCCTGACCGATAACTGGGTGGTCAAGGGGGGGATCGGCAAGGCGTTCAAGGCACCGACCATCGCCCAGTCCAACGCCGATTACGGGATTGCTGCCTGTCGCGGTCGCTGCGCCGTGGTGGGCAACCCGGATCTGAAACCCGAGACCGCCGTCAGCTATGAACTGGGCACCACCTATGACGCCACCGTGTGGGGGGCCGGGGTGACCGCCTTCCACAACGACATCAAGGACAAGATCCAGAGCGAGGGTTGGACCTCCACCTGGCGCCCCTCCGTGATGACTTATCGCAACGTCAGCAAGGCCCGCATCAAGGGGCTGGAGTTGAGCGGCTGGTTCGATATCACGGATACGCTGAGCCTCTCCGGCAACTTCACCCTGATCGACGGGGAAGACAAGACCACCGGCAAGGATCTCTACAAGACGCCGGAGCACACCGCCAACGCCACCCTGGAGTGGCAGGTGATCGACACTCTGAGCACCCGGCTTGGCTGGAACTACACCGGCAGCCAGATCCTGCCTGTGCCACGTCTGAGCGGCACCACCTATGAAAACACGGCGGGCTTCCACACCCTGGATGCCGGCGCCGTGTGGAGTGCCACCCGGGCGCTGGATGTGAAGTTCGGCCTCAACAACCTGACCAACACCAAGCGTGACTGGGTCGCGACCGAAGCGGATCAGATCCTCGAGGGGCGCACCGTCTACGCCGGCGTGGCTTACAAGCTGTGATGCGTTCGGGGAGCCCGCGGGCTCCCCTTGTTCCCTGATTCAACCATACATATCAACAAAAGGAGCCAAGGGTGCTTAGACACCAGACGTATCTGCTCTGGCTGGGATTGTTCCTCCTGTTCATGCTGCTTTGCCTCTCCCTGGCCACTGGTGCCGGGGTGTATGGCGCCCGTGAAGTGATGGGTTATCTGGCGGGGGATCCCCGCTTTGCTGGCGACGAGAAGCTGGCCATGGTGCTCGATACCCTACGCCTGCCCCGCACCCTGTGTGCCATGGTGGTGGGCGTTTCTCTCTCGCTTGCCGCCTCCTTGCTGCAAAGCGCCACTCGCAACCCGCTGGCCGAACCCGGTCTGCTCGGGGTCAATGCCGGCGCCGTCTTCGCCCTGGTGATCGGGCTCACCTGGTTCGGGGTCGAGTCCGCCTACGGTTATCTGCTCTGGGCCGGGCTCGGTGCCCTGCTTGGCAACCTCATCGTGCTGGGGCTCGGCATGATGATAGGCCGCTCCAATCCCCTCAAGCTCATCCTGGTAGGGGTGGCGCTGTCTGCCACCTTCGGCGGCCTCTCCAACTTCTTGCTGCTCTCCAACAAGATGGTGCTGGAGCAGTACCGCTTCTGGAATCTGGGCTCCCTCGCGGGGGCCGATATGGACGCCATCATCGCCGTGCTGCCGTTCGTGCTGCTCGCTTTCGCCCTCACCCTGCTGCTCTGCCGCCAGCTGACCCTGATGCAGATGGGGGACAGTCAGGCCCAGGCGCTGGGCATTCGGCCGACCCGGGTGCGGATCGGCGTGCTGCTGGCCGCCACCCTGCTGACCGCCAGCGCCATCGCCATCGCCGGCCCCATCGGTTTCGTCGGTTTCCTCGCGGCCTATTGTGGCCGTCTGGTGGAGCCGGTGAAGCTGTCGGTGCAGGTCTGTTTCTCCGCCCTGTTCGGCATGTTGTTCCTGCTGGTGGCCGACATTCTGGCGCGCTGGCTGATCCAGCCGTTTGAGCTGCCCAACGGGGTCATCCTGGCATTGATCGGCGCCCCCGTGCTGATCGCCATCGTGCGTCGCGGGGGCTTTCGTACCCTGCTGACCGTCAAGTGAGGCGCTGATGCTTACACCGACCGATATGCTCTGCCTGCGGGCGAGCGAACGTTCCATCCTGCTGCATCTGCCGAGCTGGCGTTGGCTGACGCTGCTGGCCCTGGCCCTGGCAGCCTTGATGCTGCTGGCCTTGAGTGTCGGCAGCGGCAAGCTGGGTTTTGCCGGCGTGCTCAACACCTTGCTGGGGGAGGGCTCGCGCCTCGATGGGATCACCCTGTTCAAGATCCGGCTGCCCCGCATTCTGGGGGTGATAGTGGCGGGGGCGGCCATGGGGCTTTCGGGCTGTCTGGTACAGACCCTGATCCGCAACCGGCTGGCAACTCCCGACATGGTGGGGGTCAACAATGGCGCCTCCCTTGGCATCATCATCTTCTCCCTCTACCTGACCCTGGGAAGCTGGCCCTGGTGGGCTGCGCCGCTCGGCGCCATCTTCGCGGCGCTGGTGCTCTATGCCCTCTGCCGCAAACCTGGTGAACAGGGTTACCTGTTCGTGGTGATCGGCATTGGTCTGTCCGAGATGCTCGAGGCCCTCGGCCAGTTCGTGATGTCCACCAAGGCGCTGCTGCACTTGAGCTCCCTCTACCTGTGGAACATGGGCAGTTTCATCGCGGTGAGTTACAACACCATCACCCCCATCGTCATCTTGTTGCTGCTGCTCTGCCCCTGGATCATCTACCTCTCCCGCTCCCTGGCGGTGCTGCGTTTTGGCCCCGAGATGGCGCGCTCCCTCGGGGTCAATGGCGACAGGGTGCAGTTGGGGATCCTGGCCCAGGCCATTCTGGTAGCGGCCCTTGGCACCGCCATCGGCGGTCCCGTGGTCTTTATCGCCATGGCGGCGCCCATCCTCGCCTCCTGGCTGGTGAAGGACAGAGTCGTGCCGCTCTGGCTGGCGGCTCTGAGTGGCGCCCTGCTGCTGCTCGCCAGCGACACCCTGGTTCGAGTGCTGGCCAGTCCCCACGAGGTGGCAACCGGCATCATGACCCGCATTCTCGGCGGCCTCTTGCTGCTGTTTCTCCTTGTTCACGATCGCCAAAGGGCCGACTGATGACGCTCACCGTAAACCGACTCCATTTCGCCTATCAGCAGACCACCATCTTGCGCGATATCTCCTTCAGCGTGCCAAAGGGCAAGCTGGTGGGGATCGTCGGCCCCAACGGCTGCGGCAAATCGACCCTGCTCAAGCTGCTTTGTGGGCAGATGGCCCCCCAGAGCGGGGAGATATTGCTCAAGGGCAAGCCCCTGACCAGTTACCCCATGAAGGGGCTGGCGCGTGAGCTTGCCTATCTGCCCCAGCGGCCGACCCTGCCCGCCGGCATCCTGGTGGAACAGCTGGTGCAGTACGGCCGCCACCCCCATCAGGGCTGGTTCAATCAGTGGAGCGAGGAGGATGCGCGCATGGTGCGATCGGCCTGCGAGCGGATGCAGCTGGAGGGGATCTGGTACCAGAGCGCCTCGTCGCTTTCCGGCGGTCAGGCACAGCGGGCCTGGCTGGCGATGATCCTGGCCCAGGACAGCGACATGGTGCTGCTCGACGAGCCCACCAGCGCCCTCGATATCGGCCACCAGACCGAGGTGATGGAGGCGATTCACCGCATCACCGCCGAGGGCAAGACGGTGCTGCTGGTGATCCACGATTTGGTGATGGCGGCCCGTTATTGCGACGAACTGATCGCCATCGGTGACGGGGAGATAGCTGCCATGGGCCCGGCCCGCGAAGTGGTGACCAAGCCCCTTATCGATCGCCTCTACCAGACCAGCGTCGATATCCTCCATGCCCCCGGCGATGGTGCCCCCATCATAGTGCCGCGTCGTCACTATGCAGATGATGCCGTGCGCCGGGCGAGTTGAAGCCATGACCCTGAATACCGTTTATACCAACGCAGTACCTCAAGAGAAGGAGTGAGATAATGAAGCGTTTTGCCTCCCTGGCCGCCACTATCCTGATGCTGGCCGCGCCCCTGGTTCAGGCGCAGGAGATGCGTCAGGTGACCGATGCGTTTGGCCAGAGCGTCCAGGTACCGGCCAATCCCCAGCGGGTGGTGACCTTGAGCGAGATTGATCTCGACAGCGCCCTCACTCTGGGGGTCAAGCCGGTTGGCGCCGTCAATGGTCGCGGTCAGCCGACCCTGCCGCGCTATCTGCTGGACAAGGTGGGAGAGGGGATCCCCGTGGTCGGGGATCTTGGCAGCCCCAACCTGGAGACCCTGATCACCCTGGAGCCGGATCTGATCCTGACCGGCCCAACCACCCCGGAGCAGCTGGCGCTGCTGCGGGAGATTGCCCCGACCGTGGTGACCGGCCAGTGGACCGACGGTTGGCAGCCGTTGCTGCGCCGTGTCGCCAGCGCCCTCAACCGTGAACAGGAGGGGGAGGCATTCCTGCAACAATACGAGGCGCGCCTGCAGCAGGCACGCACCACCCTGGCCGGGCATCAGGGGGAGAGCATCAGCATAGTGCGCTGGAATCCCAAGGGGCCGAGCTTCATGTATCCGGGCACCTTCGCCAGCAGCGTGGTGGAGTCGATGGGGCTGGTGCGCCCGGCCCAGCAGCAGGGCAAGGGGGCACCCCACTCCCCGGCCCTGAGTCTGGAGTCTCTCAATCTGCTGGATGCAGACTGGCTGGTGATCGGCACCCTGAGTGCCAGCGGCGATGCGGTGGAAGCGATGCGCCAGGCCGAGCAGACCCCGGCCTACCAGCAGCTGCCGGTGATCAGGGAGAAGCGTTTTGGCGCCGTGGATGGCTCACTCTGGACTTCGTCCGGCGGCCCCCAGGCGGCGCTCAAGGTAATCGCGGACGTGGAGACCCTGCTGCAAAAGCGTGGCTGACGAATCCATCCCGAGCCGATGAAACGAAAGAGGGAGGCTTGCGCCTCCCTCTGTTTATGGTCGTTGTTGACGGTTTATTGCGGCTGGATCTTGGTCAGCAGCAGCTTGCCATCGCGCATCTCGGCATGAAAGCTGACGGCGTCACCTACTTTCATCCCCTTGAGCTGGGCCGGCTCGACCAGGGTGAACACCATGGTCATGGCGGGCATCTTGAGGTTCGCGATGGCCTCGTGCTTGATGCCCACCTTGCCATTTGCCGCGTCGATGCGGCTGATGACTCCCTTGGTCATCACCCTCTCCTGCATTCCCTCCATCTGCTGCATGTCACCCATCTGGCTCATGTCATGGCCTTCGTGGTTCATCATCTCCTCGGCCTGTAGGCCGGTGTGGGTAGCGAGGCCTAGCAGCAGGGTCAGGGTCAGCGTCTTGTAGTTCATCTTGGTTTCCTTGTTTGGGTTGTCCGGTTGATCAGGGCGCAGCGGGCGTATCCGTCTGCGCAGTCGTGTGGTCGAGGGTCTTCAGGGTGCGGCTGCGCCAGAGGTAATAGGCGGCGGGCAGCACCAGCAGGGTCAGTACCAGGGCGGTCACCATGCCGCCTATCATGGGGGCGGCGATGCGCTGCATCACCTCTGAGCCGGTGCCCTGGCTCCACATGATGGGCAGCAGGCCCGCGATGATGGTCACCACCGTCATCATCTTGGGGCGCAGGCGCAGGGCGGCGCCGTGGACCACGGCCCGGTGCAGGCCGGCCTGGTCCGGTTTGCCGCCGGCCACCAGATCGTCCCAGGCGTGGTTGAGGTAGACCAGCATCAGCACGCCCGTCTCCACCGCCACCCCGGCCAGGGCGATAAAGCCGACCCCCACCGCCACCGAGAGGTTGAAGTCGAGCAGCCAGAGGGTCCAGATCCCGCCCACTACCGCCAGCGGCAGGGTGGTGAGGATGAGCAGCACCTCCTGGAAGCGGCGAAACGCCAGATAGAGCAGCAGCACGATAATGGCGACGGTGAGCGGCACCACGTAGGTGAGGCGCTCCATGGCCCGCTCCATGTATTCGTACTGACCGGACCAGCTGAGGGCGTAGCCCGCCGGCAGCACCAGCTGCTTGCCCACCTCGGCCTTGGCCTCTGCCACAAAGGAGCCGATGTCGCGGCCGCGGATGTCTACGTAGACCCAGCCGTTGAGGCGCGCGTTTTCACTGCGCAGCATGGGCGCCTCGTCGCTGATGTAGACCCGGGCCACGTCCGCCAGAGCGATCCGCTCCCCCTTGGGGGTAACCAGGGGCAGCAGCTCGAGGCTGGCCACCGAGTCGCGATAGCTCTGGGGATAGCGCAGGTTGATGGGGTAACGCTCGCGCCCCTCGATGGTCTGCCCCACCTCCATGCCACCCACCGCGGTGGCGAGCACCGCCTGCACGTCGGCGATATTGAGACCGTAGCGGGCCGCCTTGAGCCGGTCGATGTCCACCTTGACGTAGCGGCCACCGGCCACCCGCTCGGCGTAGACGGATGAGGCCCCCTCAACCTTGCCAACGATCTGCTCAAGTTGCTGGCCAAGTTGTTGAATGACCTTGAGGTCAGGCCCGGCAATCTTGATCCCCACCGGGGTCTTGATGCCGGTGGCCAGCATGTCGATGCGGGTCTTGATGGGGGGGACCCAGGCGTTGGTCAAACCGGGGAAGCGGATGAGGGAGTCGAGCTCTTCTTTCAGCTTCTCCGGGGTCATGCCGGGGCGCCACTGATCGCGCGGCTTGAGCTGGATGCTGGTCTCCATCATCACCAGATCGGCGGGATCGGTGGCGCTGTCGGCTCGCCCCGCCTTGCCGAACACGTTCTGCACCTCGGGCACGGTGCGGATGAGCTTGTCGGTCTGCTGCAAAATCTCCCGCGCCTTGCCCACCGAGATATTGGCCGCCGTGGTGGGCATGTACATGATGTCCCCCTCATCGAGCGGCGGA
This sequence comes from Aeromonas sp. S18(2024), assembly GCF_041402525.1. Lineage (NCBI taxonomy): Bacteria > Pseudomonadati > Pseudomonadota > Gammaproteobacteria > Aeromonadales > Aeromonadaceae > Aeromonas > Aeromonas sp. S18(2024). The sequence goes on from NZ_JBGLQV010000001.1 coordinate 63,178, forward strand.
ATAAACTCGGAGCCCAGGTGCTGGAGTGGCCAGAAGCCCGCGATCGTGACCACCAGGGCGGCGGCGAGGGTGGTCTTGGGGCGGGCCAGCACGGCGTTGAGCAGCGGGATATAGGCCTGGCTCAGGCCACGGTTGAGGGGGTTGGCCTGCTCGGGCAGTACCTTGCCGCGGATGAAATAGCCCATGATCACCGGCACCAGCGTGATGGCGAGCGCGGCGGCGGCAGCCATGGCGTAGGTCTTGGTGAAGGCGAGCGGATGGAACATGCGCCCCTCTTGCGCCTCCAGGGCAAACACCGGCAAGAAGCTCATGGTGATGATGAGCAGGGAGAAGAAGATGGCGGGGCCGACTTCGATGCTCGCCTCCGTGATGATCCGCCAGCGGTTCTTGTCGGTGAGCTCCTCCCGCTCCATGTGCTTGTGGACGTTCTCTATCATCACGATGGCGCCATCCACCATGGCGCCGATGGCGATGGCGATGCCCCCCAGCGACATGATGTTGGCGTTGATCCCCTGCAGGTGCATCACGATAAAGGCGGTCAAAATCGCGATGGGCAGGGTGATGACCACCACCAGGGACGAGCGCAGGTGGAACAGGAAGGCGAGACAGACCAGCACCACCACGGCGAACTCCTCCAGCAGCTTGCCGGAGAGGTTGTCGATGGCGCGCTGGATAAGGTCGGAGCGATCGTAGACGGTGACGATCTCCACCCCCTCCGGCAGGCTGGATTTCAGCTCGGCCAGGCGCTCCTTGACCCCGTCTATGGTGTGCTGGGCATTTTCGCCGTAGCGCATGACGATGATGCCGCCCACCACTTCCCCTTCGCCGTTGAGCTCGGCGATGCCGCGCCGCATCTGGGGGCCAGTGACTACGTCCGCCACGTCACCCAGCAGCAGGGGGGCGCCGCGCACATTGGTGCCGAGCGGAATCTGTTTTAAGTCCTCGACGTTCTTCAGATAGCCGTTGGAGCGCACCATGTACTCCGCCTCCGCCATCTCGATGACGGAGGCGCCGGTCTCCTGGTTGCCCTGCTTGATGGCGGTCTCGATGAGGGAGAGCGGGATGCCGTAGGCACGCAGCTTGTCCGGATCGACCCGCACCTGGTACTGGCGCACCATGCCGCCGACGGTGGCGACTTCGGAGACGCCGTTCACCGTCTGCAGCTCGTATTTCAGGAACCAGTTCTGCAGGGAGGTGAGCTCGCTCAGGTCGTGCTTGCCGGTCTTGTCCACCAGGGCGTACTGGTAGACCCAGCCCACTCCGGTGGCGTCCGGCCCGAGCTGGGGCTGGGCCCCGGCAGGCAGATTGGGGGCAACCTGACTCAGGTACTCCAGCACCCGGGCACGCGCCCAGTAGAGATCCGTGCTGTCGTCAAACAGCACATAGACGAAGGAGTCGCCGAAGAAGGAGTAGCCGCGCACCGTGGTGGCCCCCGGCACCGCCAGCATGGCGGTGGTGAGCGGGTAGGTGACCTGATCCTCCACCACCTGGGGCGCCTGGCCCGGGTAGGAAGTCTTGATGATCACCTGCACGTCGGAGAGATCCGGCAGGGCGTCCACCGGGGTTTGCTTGACCGACCAGAGCCCCCAGGCGGTGAGCATGAGGGTCAATAGCAACACTAGGAAGCGGTTGCCGACGGACCAGCGAATGATGGAAGGGATCATGACTGGGCTCCTCTCATTCGGTGGGCTGGCAGCAGGTTGGGTTTGTGCTCAATGCAGCGAAGCATGGCCGGGATCATGATTTATCCCCCATCTGGTGTTGGCTGTGATCCATGCCCTCCATGCTTGTCATCTCGCCCTTGGTCTCTTTCATTGCGTCGCCCGCGGCCGGTTTATCTTCCACATGGATCTGGATGATGCGGTACTCGTCCCCCTCCTGCTCTACCTGCAGATGCAGGGTCTGATCCGGTTTCAGCTGGCTGATGTCCACATCGTCGGCCACGGTGAAGTCCATCTCCATGGCGGGCCACTGCCACTCGGGGATAGGTTGGTGAGAGATGCCGAGGGTACGCCCGGCGAGATCGATGTTCTGCACCTGGCCCTGGGTCCACACCTGCATGGGACGCACCGCCGTCATGCGCTGGAAGTCGGAGTCGATGGCCGATTCGGAGTCGAGCAGGAACTGGGCCGAGCTGACGATGCTGTCACCGGCTTCGACCCCCTCATCGATGGCGACCTTGTCACCAAACTGGGGGCCCAGGGTGACGGCCACCGACTTGAAGTTGCCATCCCCCAGCGCCAGCACCAGCCGATCCTGGCTGCCGGTGCGGATCACCGCTTCGCTCGGCACCACCAGGCGGGGTTCCCCCTTGCCGGTGCTGATGCTCACCTTGGCGAACATATTGGGTTTCAAGAACTCGTCCGGGTTGTCAAAGCGCAGGCGTACCCGCAGGGTGCGGGTGCTGGCATCCAGGGTGGGGTAGAGGTAATCCACCCGTCCCTGCCAGCTGCGGCCCGGGGCATAGTCCAGGGTCATGGTGACCGGATCGCCGACCTTGATCTGGGCGGCCTGGCGCTCGAACACCTCGGCGCTCACCCACACCTGCTTGAGGGTGCTGATGTTGAACAGGGGCGCAGCGGGTTCCACATACTGGCCTTCACGCACCTTGAGCTCGGAGACATAGCCGCTGCTCGGGGCATAGATGCGCACCGTCTCCTGCACCTTGCGGGTGCGCTTGAGCGCCGCTATCTGATCCGCCGGTACCTGCAGGGACTTGAGCTTGCCCTCGGCGGCGCGCAGCAGCAGGGGATTGGTGGTATTGAGCGCCAGCAGGTATTCGTGCTGGGCGTTCACCAGGTCCGGGGCGTAGAGATCGTAGATAAAGCTGCCCCTGGTGACCTGCTGCCCCTCGTTCTTGATGGCGAGGTTGCGGATCCAGCCCGCCATCCGGGAGTTGATGGCTTCGAGGCGCTCCTCGTCATAGCCCACATAGCCGACCGTCTCGATCTGCTGGTGGACGGGCAGTTTCTCCACCTTGGCCAGCCGTACCCCCAGGTTCTGCTGGATCTCGGGGCTGATGGTGACGGTGCCGGGGGAGCCGCCCTGCTTCTCTTCATAGACGGGGATGAAGTCCATCCCCATGTTGTCCTTGGCGGGGGCATCGCGCTTGTCGCGGGGATCCATGGGGTTGACCCAGTAGAGCGGTGTCTTCTCCTTGGCAACCGCGGTGACTGTCTGTTTGGCCGCCCAGTAACCGCCGCCGGCCCCGAGGGCGAGCAGCAGGGCGGAGACGAGCAATTTCTGGCTCATAGGAAACCTCCCAGGCGCAGGGAAAGGGGGGCAAGGGCGCACGGATGCGCGGCTGCGTATTCGCTAAATCGGACTGATGACATGGACCATCTTCTCTTCTGTCGGATCGCCGGGCCGGTGACGAACAAGGGATAAGCGTCACACGGTTTGCCCGGCCAACGGGGCGTCAGGGACGCCCGTTCTCCTGCGCAGGTGGCGCAGGCTCAGGCAAGGAGCGCAGCCATGACAGGGTGACCCCTGATCAGGCACGCAAGAGATGGTCTTTCTAGTGGCGCAACACCGACAGCATCAGATGCCGGCGGGGCCAGGAGGGCGGGTGAGTACCGCGGGTTCTAAGGAAGGGGTCACGCAGCCAGAGATCCAGCAAGCGGGGCAGGGTCCCCAGCGGCAGCAGCAACAGGGGGAGTAGCAGAGCCGAGAGCAGCATGCCGAGCAGAGGCAGGGCATTGGCGGCGCCAGACAGCCCGGTCTGCATCTGGCACTCATCTCCCGTCACGGTCGATTCGCTTCCGGCACTGGCGTGGCAGGAGAGAGTCACGGAAGCGTTCTCCTGATCCAGCGCCATGGTGCGTGGGCCCGCGTCATTCCCATGGGACGGGATCATGGAGTCAGGCAGTGTTTGCGGCGTGAAGAGGGAGAGAGAGGCACTCGTGGTGGCCAGAGAGGCGCCGTGCCAGCTGATGCAGAGGGTCAGATTGCAGATGAGCATCAGCGCCAGCAACAGCCGGGCCAAGGCAACAGAGGGCAATCTTGCAGCAAGCTGGGTGAGTGACAATCCGGATATCCTTCGAGATCAGATGGTTGGACTGTAAACCTTACCTTGAGGAGAAGGTCAAGGCATGGCGCCTCGCGTGGCGGGCGATGATAAAAAAACACCCCCGCATGGGCGGGGGTGTTGGGCTGTCAGGAAGTGACAGGATTACTGCTTGGCCCGTTTCTCCGAGCCCTTCATGATGAGGCGGAAGAAGAGCGGGATGAAGAAGATGGCGATGAAGGTCGCCGCCAGCATGCCGCCGATCACCGGCCAGCCGAGGGCATGGCGGCTCGCGGCGCCGGCGCCGCTGGAGGTGACCAGGGGCACACAACCCAGGATGAAGGCGAGGGAGGTCATGACGATGGGACGGAAACGCAAACGCGCCGCTTCCAGGGCCGACTCGATGAGGGTCATCCCTTCTTCATGCTTCATGACCGCGAACTCCACGATCAGGATGGCGTTCTTCGCCGCCAGACCCACCAGCGTCACCAGACCTATCTGGAAGTAGACGTTGTTGGTGAGCCCCACGGCCCAGGTGGCGAGCAGGGCGCCGAACAGGGCGAACGGCACGGCGGTGATCACCGCAAACGGCAGGCTCCAGCGCTCATACTGGGCGGCCAGGATGAGGAAAATCATCACGATACCGAAGCCAAACGCCATGGCGGCGCTGCCGGCTGCCGCTTTTTCCTGGTAGGCGGCACCGGTCCACTCCAGCTTGGCGTCGTTGCCGAGGGTCTGGGCGGCGACCTCTTCCAGGGCTTTGATCGCCTGGCCCGAGCTCACGCCCGGCGCCGGCTGGGCCATGATCTTGGCGGCCGGGAAGATGTTGAAACGCTCGACCAGCTCGGGGCCGGTGGCATCGCGTACCGTCACCAGACTGGTGAGAGGGATCATCTCGCCGGTATTGGAGCGCACATAGACGTTGCGAATGTCATCCTTCTTGGCGCGGTAGTCCGCCTCGGACTGCAACTGCACCCGGTAGGTACGACCGAACTGGTTGAAGTCGTTGACATAAACCTGGCCGAAGGTGGCCTGCATGGTGTCAAACACTGCGTTGATGGGCAGCCCCAGCGCCTTGGCCTTCTCGCGGTCGAGATCCAGGAAGACCTGGGGCACGTTGGCGCGGAAGGTGGTGGTCACGCTGGCAAACTCAGGACGCTCCTTGGCCGCGTCGAGCAGGCGTTGTACCTCGCCCGCGAAGGCGTGCACGTCGCCGGTACCCCGGTTCTGCAGATAGCCTTCCAGACCACCGGTGGTAGACATGCCGGTGATGGGGGGCGGGTTGAAGGTGGCGGTGAAGCCATCGGCCAGCCCCATCAGGCTCAGACCCTGGAAAGTCTTGGCCAGGGAGAAGGAGTCTTGCCCTTCCCCTTGACGCTCTTTCCAGTCTTTGAGGGTAACGAAGGTGAGACCGCGGTTGCTGATGATGGAGCCGGACAGGATGTCAAAGCCCGAGAAGGTGACCACGTCCTTCACATTGGGGTTGGCCATGGCGATCTTGTCGAAGTCGTTGGCGACTGCCTGGGTACGGGTCAGGGCGGCGGCATCGGGCAGCATCACGGAGCCGATGAGGTAGCCCTGGTCTTCGTCAGGTACCAGAGCGCCCGGCACCTTGTGAAACAGCACATAGCTGCAGCTCAGGATGATGGCGATGATGCCAAAGGCCACGCCGACGCGGCGGTTGAGGAAGGCCACCCCGCGCACATAGCGACGGGTCAGCTGATCAAACGCGTTGTTGAACCAGACGAAGAAGCGGGCCGGTTTGTGGTGACCTTCTTTCAGCAAGATGGCGCACAGGGCTGGCGACAGGGTGAGTGCCACCAGGCCGGAGATGGCCACCGACACGGCGATGGTGATAGCGAACTGCTTGTACATCACCCCCGTCATGCCGCCCATGAAAGCAACCGGCAGGAACACGGCGGAGAGCACCAGCACGATGGCGACCACGGGGCCGGACACTTCCTGCATGGCGAGGATGGCGGCCTCTTTGGCGGAGCACTTTTTCTCGCTCATGATCCGCTCGACGTTCTCCAGCACCACGATGGCGTCATCCACCACGATACCGATGGCGAGCACCATGCCGAACAGGGTCAGCAGGTTGATGGAGAAGCCCAGCATCAGCATGCCGGCGAAGGTACCGATCAAGGACACTGGCACCGCGATACAGGGGATCAGGGTGGCGCGGAAGTTCTGCAGGAACAGGTAGACCACCACGAATACCAGCACGATCGCCTCAAGCAGGGTGTGAACCACCTCCTCGATGGAGATCTTCACGAACTCTGTGGTGTCGTAGGGGATCTGGTACTCCACGTCCTGGGGGAAACGACCCTGCAGACGCTCCATGGTGGCGCGCACCTGATCGGCCACGGCGACCGCGTTGGCACCCGGTTGCAGGTAAGTGGCGATACCGATGGCCGGCTTGCCGTTGGCACGGGCCAGTACGTCGTAGTCCTTGCCACCGAGCTCGACCCGGGCCACGTCACGAACGCGGATCTTGGAGCCATCCGGCATGGCGCGGATGATGATGTTCTCGAACTCCTTCACGTCATCCAGTCGTCCCTTGGTCTGCACTGTGTAGGTGAAGTCGGTGGGGGTGCTGGTGGGCTGGGAGCCGATCTTGCCCGCTGCGAACTGGGTGTTCTGCTCGCGGATGGCGCCGATCACGTCGCTCGGGGTGAGTTGCAGCTGGGCCAGTCGGTCCGGGCGCAGCCAGATCCGCATGGCGTAGTCGGTACCCCCGAACAGGGAGGTATCACCCACGCCGGGAATACGCTTGAGCTCGTCGATGATGTTGAGCAGGGCGTAGTTCGACAGATAGGTGGTATCAAACGAGCCGTTCGGCGACTGCAGAGTGATCACCTGCAGGATGGAGGTGGACTTCTTGCGCACCGTCACACCCTGCTTTTTCACCTCTTCCGGCAGTTGGGCCATGGCGGCCGAGACCCGGTTGTTGACGTCGATGGTCGCCTGATCGGGGTCGACCCCGATGTCGAAGTAGACGTTGAGGTTCATCTGGCCGTTGGAGGCGGAGCCAGACTGCATGTAGATCATGTTCTCGACCCCGTTGACCTGCTGTTCAATGGGGGCGGCCACGGTCTGGGAGATCACCTCCGGGGTGGCACCCGGGTAGAAGGCGGTCACCGAGACCACGGCGGGGGTGATCTGGGGATACTGCTCCACCGGGAGCGCGCGCATCGCCGCCAACCCGCCCAGCACGATAATGATCGAGATCACGCTGGCGAAGATGGGGCGTTCGATAAAGAACTTGGAAAACATGGGGGCTCCTTATTTGCCAGCGGCACCCTGGGTGATCTTGGCGTTGATCGCCTTCATCTCCTCGGCGGAAACCGGTTTGACCACGGCGCCGGGACGCGCCTTCATCAACCCTTCGACGATGTAGCGATCGCCGGCCTGCAGACCGCTGTCGATGATGATGCCGCTGCTGACGGTCGGGCCCAGCTTGACCGGACGCGGGCTCACCTTGTTGTCTGCATCCACCACCATCACCAGGCGGTCGGCTTGAGATTGAACGATGGCGCGCGGCGGCACCACGATGGCGTTCTTGCGGGTACCCAGATCGATGGTCAGGCGCACGAACTGGCCGGGCAGCAGGGCGCCGTCCTTGTTGTCGAAGATGGCGCGGGCACGGATGGTGCCGGTCTGGGGATCGACCCGAGTGTCGGAGAAGTTCAGACGACCGGGTTCAGGATAGGTGCTGCCGTCGGCCAGCTGGATATGGGTACGCCAGTCGGTGGCACTCTTGGCCTCGATAAGCCCCTTCTTGACCGACTTCTCGAAGTTGAGACGGTCCTGCTCCGAGTAGGAGAAGTTCACATAGAGGGGATCGAACTGGGTGATGGTGGTCAGCAGACTGCTGTCACCGCTGGTGGAGATGAGGCTGCCCTCGGACTGGGAACTCTTGCTCGCCATGCCGCTGATGGGGGCGGTGACCTGGGTGTAGCTGAGGTTGAGATCCGCCTCTTTCACCTTGGCCTGGGCCGCCTGCAGGCTGGCCACGGCCGCCTCGTAGTTGGCGATGGTGTCATCGTAGTCTTTGCGGCTCACCACCTGGCGCTTGAACAGCGGGATGATGCGATCCTTGTCGGCGCGGGCCTTGTTGAGGCGGGCCTGCTCCTGAGCCAGGGTGCCCTTGGCCTGCTCCAGCGCCACCTTGTAGGGGGCCGGATCGACCAGGAACAGCTCCTGGCCTGCGGTGACCGGCTGGCCTTCCACATAGGTGCGTTTGAGCAGGATGCCGCTCACCCGGGAGCGTACTTCAATTTCGCGAAAACCGGCTGTTTCCCCCACCATCTCGGTGGTGAGCGGCACATCGACCGGGGTGACCTCGTTAACCACCACAGGGACGGCAGGCATGGCGTTGGCTGCCGGGTCGGTTTCACCACCACAGGCCGTCAGTCCGCCGATCAGTGCCAGCGTCAACACGCTCTGTTTGAATCTCGCTATTGGGCTAGTCGGCACCTTCATCTTTACACTCCTGTTGGATGGATCGCCGTCGTGGCGATCCGCACTCTGTGCACAAGTCATGATTAACGTCATTACAAACGGAAAATCGGAAATCGGGATAATAGGATCACTATCTTGAACCTAACCTTCTCAAAGTGAAAGTTTTCACCTTTTTGATGGGCAACGAATTGTGGCAAGGGCCATCCGCCCGGCTCAAGCCCTTTTTGGGATTTGAATGAAAATGTTGGCGGGCCGCTGACGTTGTCGAGGGCCAATGTAAAAAGCCAGTGAAGAGGGGCCTCTACACTGGCTTTTTTATTAACATTTGACGTTTGTTCAGGCGAAGCAGGCCCAGATGGGGGCGTGGTCGGAGGGCTTCTCGATGCCGCGCAGTTCGTAGTCGATGCCGGTTTCGGTCACCTTGTCCTTGAGGGCATCGGAGGCCATGATGAGGTCGATGCGCAGGCCGCGGTTCTCGTCAAAGCCTTTGGAGCGGTAGTCAAACCAGGAAAAACGCTCGCACTCGGTGGGGTTGGCGGCGCGGAAGGTGTCGGTCAGGCCGAATCCTTCCAGACGGGCCATCCACTCGCGCTCGATGGGCAGGAAGGAGCACTTGCCATCTCGCAGCCAGCGCTTGCGGTTCGCCTCGCCGATGCCGATGTCGAGATCGGTGGGGGAGATGTTCATATCCCCGATCAGCACAAGCTGATCGCTCGGGGTGTGATGGGTCTCGAGGTAGTGCTGCAAGTCTTCATAGAACTTCTGCTTGGCCGGGAACTTGGTCTCGTGATCCTGATTCTCCCCCTGCGGGAAGTAGCCGTTCATCACCTTGATAAGGGAGCCATCTTCCCGCTCGAAGGTGGCCATGATCATCCGGCGCTGGGCTTCTTCATCGTCGGTGGGGAAGCCCTTTTCCACCTTGACCGGCTTCTGCTTGCTCATTATGGCCACCCCGTAGTGGGCCTTCTGGCCGTGGAATTCGACGTGATAACCCATGGCTTCCACGTCGGCGAGGGGGAAGGCCTCGTCGTGAACCTTGATCTCCTGCAGGCCGATCACATCGGGCTGGTGCTTGTCGATGATGGCTTGCAATTGATGCAGACGGGCGCGCAGGCCGTTGATATTGAAAGAGATGATCTTCATGTCCGGGATGCTCATGTCATTTTTATAAGTGGCTATTGGACTAGGAATCGGCGGTGGATGCAAGTTCGGGGGCTGTGACTGGCGCAGCTGCTCGGTAACCTGTTCACGATCTGTCGCGAGAGGTCGTCAGCAAGGTGAAGCGCAGCGCAGGAACCGGAGCGCATAGATATACGTGAGAACTCTTGGTTACAAATAAGCGAGCAGCACATGAGCCTTGATCACCGCCTCGCAGTAGGATCGTGGACAGGTTGTCAGCGGGTCATCTTTTTGACAAACACCACCACAAACAGCGCCAGCGTGAAGCTGCCGGTGAAGGCCTCGAAGGCGGCGCAGATCCGGGAGAAGCCGATGGGAGTAAAGTCGCCATAGCCCAGGGTGGTGAAGGTCACCACGCTGTAGTAAAGGCACTCCAGCAAGAAGATGGCATTTTGCTCCAGGGGGGCGTCGGGGCGGTAGATGAGGGGGTTGCCGTTGAAACTCAGGCCAAAGAAGAAGTAGAAGATGCTGCAGATGAAAATCAGCAACAAGGAGAAGAGCACCACTCGCATCGGGGCCTCGCCGTAACCGCAGAAGAGATCGACCACCCAGGAGGTGAAGCGGTGGCTCGACCAGAACGGCAGCTGCAGCCGGCGCATGGTGAGCTCCTGCTGGATGTAGCGGCCGGACATGGTGAAGATGCCCTGGGCCTCCGAGGCCTTGCGCAGATCCCGGTAGGTCTCTTCGGCCTCTTTGAGCCAGATGCGGGCCTGCACCGGATCCCGTTCCTTGCGCCCGCGCCGCTCCTGCATCAGGCACTTGCCGGTATCCAGGTTGTCGAGGCGGGTGTTGTGCCAGCGAATGCCGAGCAGATTGACGTCGTCGAGGGAGGCACAGTGCAGGTTGGCATCGCTGAGATCGGCCTTCATCAGACTGCCACCCTTGATGCGAATGCCGTAGAGATGGGCGCCCTGCAGGTTGGCCCGATAGAGGTTGCACTGCTCCAGCAAAAAGCCGTGCGGCGAGCCCTTCTTCACCAGATTGAGGCCGGCCAGGTTGGCGCGGGCCAGTTGCAGGCCGTGGCACAGTCCGCCCTGGTGGATGTAGTGCTCCAGTTCGCGAGCGGTGTGGGGATCCTGATGGTGACCATGGGGATCGTGCCAGCGGCACAGATCATGCTCTCCCGCCTCTTCGCTGCAGTGGCGGCCATCCGCCACCAGATATCGACACATGGCCATCGCCCGTCTCCTCCCCTTGCCGAGTCAATATCAGCATAGGCGAGACGGGTCAGCTGAACTGGTTGTACTCCTGGCGCAGCTTGCGAAAGCGATCCTGCTGGGCCGGGTTGAGAGGGATGCCGTCGAGGATATCCAGGGTGTCCTTGCACTCGGCGCCAAACTCCGGGCTCTTGCGATTTTTTTGCATCAACTGCAGCAGTACCTGGATCTTGTTGAGGGCGGCGCCGGTATTGGCGGGGGCGCGGCGCAGGGCCTCGCGAAAATGGCCCAGCGCCTGCTCCAGCTCGCCGGACTGATAGGCCTTGATGCCGAGCTCGTTAAGCTGCTGGTAGCGCTGGCGGCGCTCCAGCACCGTCTTGTCATCCCGGGTGGCCTGGATACAGGTGGTGAGCAGCCGATCGCCATCTTCCGCCAGCAGGCTCTGCAGGCTCTCGGCATATTCGAACTCGCCAAGTTGGTAGAGGGCGAGGATGGTCTCCCCGAGCAGGGCCGGCGGCATGGTGGCCGGCTCGTCGAGCCAGTTCTGGTTGGCGCGATAGAGCATCTTCTTGCCCTTGAGCAGCTCCCCCAGGGCGATCTGCACCCTGGCCTGGCAGATCTGCTCGAATACCGGGTAGTTGAACTCCGACATCATCAGGGAGTCGCGAATGCGCGACAGGGCGCTGTTCACCTGTTTTTGCAGGTTGGCGATGTGGTAGCTGTCGTTGCTGTTGAGGGCGTAGAGGGTCAGGGTCTGGATATAGGCCCCCAGGTAGTGGGGGGTGCGGTGGATGGAGTTGCGCGAGAGATCGATGAGCGAGAGCAACACATCCTTGGCCTGGGCGTAGTCGTGGCGCTGCAGGCACACCTCCGCGAGCCGGCGCGAGAGCGGCACCGACTGGGGGGAAATATCCACTGCCCGCCTGAGCTCCTGCTGGGCCTGTTCATCCTTGCCCAGCGCCAGCAGGGATTCCGCCAGCCAGCGATGGGCCTCCACCATCAGGGGCGTATTCTTGAGGGTCGCCTGCAGGTGGCTGACCGCTTCTTCATGAAGCCCCAGGGTATTGCATGCCTTGCCCAGGGTCAGCCGGGCCCAGCTGTTGTCCTGCCCGGCCAGCAGCTGGCGCATCAGGGTTCGGGCCTCCTGGGCCTGGCCCAGCTTGAGCTGGGTGTCGGCCTGCAGGCAGCGGCAATAGTTGGCAAAGCGGGGCACGGCTTCGGCCCGTTCGGCACAGGCGGTGAGCAGGGCGGGCAGATTGTTGTCGGCCAGGGCAGAGAAGATGCTGGAGAGGGCCTGACGGCGGGCCAGTGCGCGCTTCAAGCGAAACGAGAACTGCTCCTGGGAAAAGGGCTTCATCAGGTATTCGTCGGGCTCGGCCTCGAGGGCGCTTAGCACCATGGCGCGGGAGCTGTCGCCGCTCACCATGATCACCACGCTTTTGGGGGGGATCAGGTTCTGATCGCGCAGGCTCTCGAGCAGCTGGCGGCCATTCTCGCCGACCCCGAGATCGTAATCGATAAGGTAGATGTCGTAGCTGCTCTTCTGGCAGCGGCGGCGCGCCTCTTCGGCGTTGTTGCAGAAGGTGATGTCGCTGATGCCGATGTTGATCAGCATCGCCTTCATCATCACCTGAAATGTGCGTTGCTCGTTGACCATCAGAATGCGCTGGGGCTTGGGCGTGGTTTTCTTTTCAGGCTCTTTTTCCGGTGTCTGCATTTGTCAGGGTCGAGGCGCTGCGGGCTGATGGGGGCAGTGTGCCACCAAAGGGCCCGCAGAGGCAATTGGCCCGCAGCGATTGGATGGGGCAGACAAGAGGGCATTTAGCCTTGGTCAAATGAGCCTTGTCAGGCTCTTGTCGTTTCTGGCGTTCAGGATTTCTCCCGGGCCAGATAGGGGGCAAACTGGGGGGTGTACTGCGCCTTGAAGCCGTCACCACTCTTGACGATGAGATAGACCGCCAGCTGGTGCGCCTTGGCGAAGGCCATCGCCTGCTCGGGCCCCATCACCATGAGGGCTGTGTCGAGGGCATCGGCCTCGAGCGCGGTCGGGGTGATCACGCTTGCGGAGACCAGCTTGTGGGTGATCGGCTGACCGGTGGCGGGGTCGATGATGTGGGAGTAGCGCTTGCCATCAAGCTCGTAATAGTTGCGATAGCTGCCGGCGGTGCTGAGGGCCATGCCGTTCGGGCTCACCACGTCAGAGAAGGCGCCAGGTTGATCGGAAGGCTCGACGATGGCCACTTTCCACGGCTTGCCCTTGCTGTTGTTGCCCTTGCTGCGCACCGCCCCCGCCACCTCGATCAGGTAGTTGTTGACCCCCTTGCCTTCAAGCAGGGCGGCAATCTCGTCCGACGCGGCCCCTTCCCCCAGGGTGGAGAGATCGAGATAGAGGTCCGGAATGGACTTGCCGAGCAGGAAGTGATCCCCCTGGGGAAGCAGGGTCAGCTTGTCGATCCCGACCCTCTGGCGGGCATCATTGATGGCCTGTGCATTCGGTCGTTTGACCGGTCGCTTGTCCGGGCCAAAGCCCCACAGATTCACCAGCGGGCCCACGGTCACATCCAGCTTGCCGCCGGTGAGGTGACCGGCGTCGATCCCCTGCTGCACTATCTTGGCCATGGCGGTTGGAATGGCCATGGGGGCATTGGCGGGGCCCTGATTGAAGCGGGAGATGAGGGAGGCGGGATCGTAGGTGGAGATCTCCTTGTTCATCCGGGCCAGCAGGCGCTCCACCTCTTCTTTCAGCGCGGGCTCACCCCCCGGGAAGGGATCGCTCAGGGTCACCACATAGTAGGTGCCCATAGTTTTGCCCTGAATTCGGGTCTGGGCGGGTGGCGTGGGCTGGCAGCCGGTCAGGGCCAGCAACAGGACAAACAGCAGACCACGCAGGGCTGGCAGAGAGGAAATCGGCATCATGGAAAGGCGTCTCGCACAGAGGTTGCATCATCGGGGCGCTAGCTTAGCCAAGGGGAGGGCGGCAAGCACCGGAAAATGACCGGAAAAATTAAACAGCCCGGGTCACTTGCCGGTGAAAGGGAGGGGAAATATTGCCTGTCGGGTGAGCTGGCCCGCACCTTTGCGCTAAAGTCATCGCCGATTGAAGACAATCGGGTAAGATGAAGGTCGATTTTGACGACATCTTTGCTGGCCTCTTCCTGTTATGCCAAGCGAACCTGTCGTCATCCATTGCTCATCCAAGGAGAAGATGATGAAAAAGGCGATTACCCTGCTGTTTCTGACTACCCTGGCCGCTCCGGTGCTGGCTGACGAGTGCGCACTGGTTATCGAAGGCAATGATGCCATGCAGTTCAATCTCAAGGAGATGACGGTACCCGCCACCTGCAAGGAGGTGACGGTGACCCTGAACCATACCGGCAAGCTGCCGGTGACCGGCATGGGCCACAACTGGGTATTGTCTCCCACCGCCGATTACCAGGCCGTGGCCACCGCAGGCATGAGCGCCGGTGCCGAGAATGACTATCTGCCCAAGGATGATCCGCGCGTGCTGGCCCACACCAAGCTGATCGGCGGCGGCGAGAGCAGCAGCGTGACCTTCAAGACCGAGGGGCTGGCCGGTAAAGACCTCACCTTCTTCTGCTCCTTCCCGGGCCACTTCGCCATGATGAAAGGCACCTTCAAGGTCGGTTAATCGCCCTGGTAGCAACCAGCAAAAAGCCGGGATGATCCCGGCTTTTTGCTGGCGCAATATATTGCGGATGAAACATCCATCATAAATAAGAGCAAATAACGATGTATTACGCACTATCGTGCAATTTTCAGGGCGCGATAGGATAGAGGATACTTATAGCCAGAGAGTGAACTCCGCCAAGTCATAACATTTGACATTTTTATCGGCGCATTTTGCTGCTTCAGACTTCAACCACTCAAAGGCTGCTTTTTTATGTCCTTGGCCTTCAATCAAAATAATGACGTTTGGTTCTGGTGCTTTATGTGCACTTTGTAAAAAGAAAGGGAATTTACGGTCCACAGAGCCTGAGACCTGTTGTTGGTGAGGTTCTACCCTCGTTAAGCCATCAACAGGATGGTTGATAACAAAAGCACTAAAGGCTTTTAGTCCATACAGATCTTCATAAGGGACTCTGGCTTTGAAGGTTCTTGGAATAGAAAGGTCACTTCCTTCTACATATTTAAATTCTTCTAAAATGTCCCTAATTTTCTTCTGTAGCTGTTGATTACTTTTTTCTTCTTCCGTACTGAGCTCAGGTGGTGCTTCAAACCCGTCAAATGTGTATTGCATAGGATCTCTCATCACATAAACCAGAGAGATCCATACTACCCCCTACCGATTAAATATCAACCTGTGGATTATGTAGTCAATAAGAGTTGGCGGGAGTCTGTTATTGCATAGTTGATTGCAAGGTAAAGAAGGCGATGGTGGTCTTTTTCCCGCACTCGAAGTGGATGCTTTCCTCGCCGTTGATCACTAAGGTCTCGTTAGGCGCGACGCGTTGCCCCTGCACGGTGAGCTGGCCCTCCAGCAGGTGGCAGAGGTAGTGCTTGTCTGCCTCCAGAGTGAGGGTGAGCGGGAAGGGGAGGGTCAGCACCCGCACGTTGGCGCTGATGCGATCCGGATGGTAGATAAGCCCGAGATCCGTCACCTCTTTTTTCAGCAACTCGCAGTGGGTCTCGTCGTCGCCGCTGAAGTGGGCCGCCTCGAAGGTGGCGTAGGGGTGGCCGTTGAGCACGAAGCCGGCGCCGCTCACGGGCAACAGGATGCGCTGATAGCCGGGGAAGCGGGAAAAGGTGCCCGCCCCCTTGATGGGGGCCGAACTCAGCCGGTAGTCAAAGTCGAGCCCATCTAGGGTTGCACCCTTGGGGGAGATGAGGATCTGGGCTGTGGTGCCCTGCTTGTTCTTCCAGGGCATCTTCTGATGGTCAGACTCTTTGATCAGGGTGATCACGGCATTTCCTCATAATCGGTCAATAGACAGGGAGCCGGGGCTTGCCGCCCCGGCTCCCTGATAGGGCATGGGGATGATGGCGTCAGCCCTGACCATCCAGCGCTGCCAGGCGCGCCTCCATGACGGCCAACCGGTTTTTAAGCTCGCTCACCTCAAGCTCCAGCTCGCTCAGGCGATCCGCGGCAGGGGAGGCATAGGCGGCCACCGGGGCCGACTCCATCAGGGCCTGGATATCTACCTCGCCGCTGAACAGGTGGGCGTAGCGGGATTCGCGCTTGCCCGGCTCGCGAGGCAGCTTGACCACGTAGGGGCCGCGTTCGATCAGGGTATTGAGCACCGCATCCACCTGGGTGACGTCGTCGAAGCTGCACAGGCGGTTGGTGCGCGAGCGCAGCTCCCCCGGGGTCTGCGGGCCGCGCAGCAGCAGCTCGCAGATGATGCCAAGCTCGCGGGCATCGAACTTCAGCTCGCCGAACTCGGTGTTGCAGAATCTGTGCTGGTAGCGGGGTACCCGGGCGTTGAAACCGGCGGTGTTGACCACCAGGCGCTTTCTGATCAGCTCGTCCACCACGGCGCGGATATCGAGCTCGGAGAGCTCCAGCACCGGCTCGCGGTTGCTCTTCTGGTTGCAGGCGTTGACCAGGGCGTTGAGGGAGAGGGGATATTGATCCGGGGTGCAGATCTCTTTTTCAATCAGGCAGCCGATGACGCGGGCTTCCAGTGGGCCAAGTACTAACTCCATTTCCTACTCCCTTCTGAATCGATATAAGCAAGTGCCCCTATCTTAGTCATGGCCCGGATGGCGTCCAGCGTGGCGCCCCATTTTTGCGAAGCCGCCGCGGCCTTGGCGAAAGGCTCGCCAACCGGGCTCAGGGGCGCTCGCGATAGAAACGGGCCTTGTCGGCATACATGGCGTCGTCCGCCACCCGGCTGAGGTTGACCAGCGGGGTCTGTTCGCTGCAGCTCCAGCCGATGGCAAAGCGCAGGGGGAAGTGTTGCGCCCCATGATGCGCCATGGCGCTTTGCTGGCTCTCCTTGAGCCGGGCCGCGAGCCGTTGGCAGCCCGCCTCATCGGCCTCGGCCAGCAGCACGAACTCATCCCCGCCGATGCGGAATATCTGTTCGTCCTGGCGACAGTGGGTGAGCAGCAGCTGGGCCATGCCATTGAGCAGGGCATCTCCGGCCTCGTGGCCATAGTGATCATTGGTGTGTTTGAGGCCGTTGAGATCCAGCATGAAGAGGGAGAGGGGGCGCTCCGGGTGGCGGGCATGCACCGCCTGATAGTGGGCAAACGCTTCCTCGAAGGCCTGACGATTGGGCAGGCCGGTCAGGTTGTCGGTGCGGGCCACCCGGGCCAGCTCATCGGTGAAGAGCCGCCCTTCGATCCCGGTCGCCAGCTGTTTAGCAAACAGGTGGAGGATGGCGTCATCGTCAGGCTCCAGCCCTTCGGCGCTTACCATCAGGTAGCCAAACAGCACGCCACCCTGGCTGCCGGGCAGGGGTAGCACCCGCCAGATCTCATCGTGCCACGGGTATGGGCTTGGGGGGACATCTTCCGCCACCAGTCGGGTCAGCTTGGCGGTCAGGCGCGCACGCTCGGGGGCCGCCAGCTCCTGGGTCAGCACATAGGGATCCTGCCCCTCGCGCCGGATCACCAGCCCCCAGCGATGGCCATGGTAGAGCTGGGAGAGCTGATGCAAGGCGGAAGTGGCCAGCTGGGAGATGTTCACGTCCAACTGCTGGTGCAGGGCGAATTGCAGCCAGGATTGCAGTATGTGACGGCTGCGCTCTACCCGGCTCAGGGCCGAACGCAGCGCCGTGGTCTGGGTGGCCACCTCCAGCTCCAGCTTGTCGTTGAAGTCGCGCAGTTGCTGGTTGAAGGCCTCCTTCTCCCGGTTGGCCAGCTGCAACTGCTCGTTTTGCTGGTGCAGCGCCATCACCTGCGCCGAGATGGTGCGAGCCATCTCCTGCAGCAGGCGGCGCACCTCGTCGTATTCCACGAAGCGCAGCGGAGCGAGCTGTTGCTGGTAATCCCCCCGGCCGTAGCCACGTACCATGGCCGCCAGGGCGACCAGGGGTCTGCTGAGCCAGCGGGTGAGCCAGATGCACACCAGCACCACCAGCACCAGCATGACGACGATGGACCAGGTGAAGATGCGCTGGGAGTTGTTCAGTTCCTGCACCCGGTCGTTGTTGTAGCTGGAGAGGGTGATGGTCGCCTGCAATCCATCGCTCAGCAGGGGCCAGTCGATGGACATGGGGTGTTCCATCTCCAGCGACATGTCCGGATCGAGGGCGAGATCGGTGGGGACTGGGCTCTGATAGAGCAGCGTCTGATCATGGGTGATGCTCAGTGACTCCCGCCCCTTGAGATAGGGCTCCAGCACCCGGGCGATGTTCTTCCAGGGGAGGATCGCCAGCACGAAGCCGGAAGGTGTCTGCAACACGCCGGCCCGCTGGTAGTTGCGATAGACGGGGGCCACCAGGGCGATGCCGCCGCTCCCTTGTCCGCCCGGCATGGCACTCAAGGCGGGATCGCTGACGGGAAGCAGCAGGTGTTTGCCCTGGCGGGCTTCCCGGGTCTTGCTCCAGGTCAGCAACGGTGCGATGAGATCGCTCGATTCCAGCATGATGGCACGGCCGTTGACGTACTCGACCACCTGACCGGACTTGTCGAGCAGGTAGGCGGCGTGGATCAGATCGTTGCCCTTGACGAAGCTGGCGAGGATCAGGCGAGCGTGGCTCGAGAAGAGGAAATTGTCGATAGCCTGGTGGAGCACTCTGTCGTGGCTGAGCTGGTTGAGCTGGGTACCGATGAGTTCGCTGCGAAAGCGCACATCCCGGGCCATGCTGGCAAGGGCACGTTCGAGCTGATCCTGCTCGCTCTGGGCGATGATCTCGTGCTGCCGGGTCAGCAGCACCCCGCTGGCCAGCAGGGTGGGCAGCAGGGCGACGGCGAACAGGATGACCACCAGGGTCGGCCCCAGGCGAAAGGTGCGGGTACTCATGGTGCATTGACCTGAAGATGCTGGCGATCCGCCAGCTGTTGCATGTAACGGGCTGTGTCGGTCGCACTGCCTCCCTCCCGGGCCCGTTCAAAACCGGTGGCCATCGCCTGCCAGGCGACCGCCATGGCGCTCCCGGAAGGCATGGGGGCGCTGCGGGTGAACTGTTCAAGCAGCACGCGGGCACGGGGATCCGGGCTCTGGCAGATGGCGGCAAAGCTATCCCGATTGACTGGCAGCAGGGCGCCGCGGCGGTAGATGAAATCCTGGGTATCGCTGCGCTGGATAAAAGCCATCAGGGCCTGGATGACGGGACGGCGATCCTCATCCTCCATGGCGGATGCCGCAACGCCAATCACATAGGCGCCGCTCATGGAGCTCATGGGGCGTGTCTGCCAGGCGGGCAGCAGAGCCACCCCCAGTCTCTCGCCCATGTTTTTCGTCAGATCGCTGAAGGCCCAATCCCCGTTGATGAGATAGGCGCTCCTGCCCGTGCTGAAGCGGGAGAGAGCTGCGTCATAGTCGCCATCGGGATCGACCCAGCCCTGACGGGCCACGGTACGGTAGGCCTCCAGCGCCTGCACCATGGCAGGGGTATCGAGGGTGATGCGCCCGTCGGTCACCGGGGAGCCCCCGAAGGTGCGCAGGAAGGCGGCAAGATAATACATATCCTCATAGGGCCAGCTGATGGGCATTATGCCCCTGGCCGTCAGGTCGGGGGCGATCTGCGTAAACTGTTGCCACTCGGTCACCGGGGTGGAGACCAGCTCTTTGTTGTAAAACAGCATCAGGTGGTTGCCCTGCATCATGGGCATGCCCCAGCGCTGCCGATCGAGGGTGACATAGGAGAGCGTCTCGGCCATCAGCTCGTTGGAGAACCAGTCGGCCGGCAGGGGGGCGAGCTTCATCTGGCGGTAGAGTCCGAGAAAATCGGAGGGGATCAGCATCAGATCCGGCAGCCCCCTGGACTGGGCCGCCAGCAGGATATCCCCCTTGATCTTGCTGGGCTCTATCTGCAGTACGCTCACCCGCTGATCCTGTTCCCGGTTGAAGCGGGCGATCACCTCGTCGATGACGTAGCCGGCCTGTTGGGAGTGCCATAGCTCCAGCGCGGGGCCGCGGGCCTGCAGGGGAGAGGTGAAGCAGAACAGAGCAAGCAGCAACAGCACATGGAAGGGGAATGTCATATTCATATTATTGTCGGCGTTAGCCATTGAATCACAAGGGAAAAATTTAACAAATAACCGCCTTGGCAGGTAGCGCTATTGTCCCGCTAATTGACATAAATAGCAAAAAGCCCGGCGCGGAAGCCGGGCTGAGGGATAAATTGCTTATCCGGATATTCGTTGAGGCATCTATTGCTGTGGATGTTGCTTGAGGATCTCGTATATCTCCTCTTTCAGTTTCAGTTTCTGTTTTTTCAGATCCTTCACCTCGGAGCTGTAATCGCTGGCATGGTGTTTTTCCAGCTTCCTTATCTCCTCATCCAGGTCGTTGTGCAAGTCAAACATCTTCTGGAAATGGACATCACTGCTCTTCAGTTTCGAGATGAGTTCTCTGTACTCTGGGAACATGTAATGGAGCCTCCTTGGTTTCGTTTGATTGTGCCTGTGAATCCAAGCTACCCCTTCGCCGTGGTGAGGAATGTGATCCCGATCGAATTTGATGCCATTCGTTGGGTTCTGCCAGCGGGATATTTTTAACCAGTTGAATTTAAACAAGATAATAAAACCATCAATGATGGCGGTGCGACGAATTTGTGCGCATCTTCACAGAAGTCGGCCAACGCAGCGGCAAACAAAAAGGGACCCCAAGGTCCCCTCGATGACGGCCAGCAGGCTTACTCCCTGGTCTTGTCCGCCGGCTCTTTCTTCTTGCTCTTCTCAGGCAGCGGCTTGCCACCGCGAGCGATCACCTTGCCGGCCTCGAAGCCAATCTGGGCCGCCAGCTCCTCGAGATCCGGTGCCTTGGCCTGATCGCCAATGGCATAACGGTAGTTGGCGATGGAGAGCTTCTCTGCCACCGGGGTACCGGGGACGATGGGCTCGCGCCAGCCCTGGCCGATATGGGCCACCAGGGTACCGTTCATGAGGAGTTCGCCGACGATTTCCTGGGTCGGGGTACCCTTGCCGTAGGTGAGTCCCTGCGGATGCTTCTTGCCCACCAGCGGGGCGTCGCTGGCCGGGATCAGCTTGGTGCGGATCAGCCACTTGGGATCCTTGGTGTTACCCACCGCCTTGCCGGTCTGGTACTCGTTGATCTTGATGGTCTTGAGCATCTGGGCCATGAAGTCCTTGGTCAGCGCCTTCTGGGCTTCGCTGGTCTCATCGATGGCGATGGGGGCCACATACCAGGTCTGGGGCGCCACCGCCTTGGGGGTGGCGGGGGCGGTTTGCGCCAGTGTCAGCGGGCTGAGCAACAGGGCAGCGAGCAAGAGTCCTATCTTCTTCATTGTGATTCCACTTATGTTTCAACCAGAATTTTGTTTTGCCAGCGGCGACTGCGCCAGCGCCAGAACATGGCCAGACCGCGTACCCACTCGTCGCAGGCAAGGGCCAACCAGATGCCGACCAGTCCATAGCCCAGCATGATACCAAGGAAATAGGAAAGGGGTACGGCAATTCCCCACATGGAGATGAGCGCCATGTAGAGCGGGAAACGGGCATCCCCGGTAGCACGCAGGGCGTTGATCACCACCAGGTTGAAGGTGCGGCCGGGTTCGAGGATGAGGCTGATCAAAAACAGCTGCGCCACCTGAGTGATGATGTCGGCATCATCGGTGAAGAGCGAGATGATGGAGCGACCATTGATGGCGGCGGCCAGCGCAATGATGCAGGTGACGATGAGGCCGAGTTTGAGGCTTTTCATCAGTTGCTGGTAGGCGCGATCGAACTGCCTGGCCCCCGCCAGGTGGCCGATGATGATCTCGTTGCCAAGGCCGATGGAGAGGCCGAACAGCAGGATGAACAGACAGATCTGGAAGAAGTAGGACTGGGTGGCCAGCGCCTTGTCACCGAGCAGGCCGACAAACGCGGTCACCACCATGAACTGCAGCATCCAGGAGAGGTTCTCCCCGGCGGCGGGCAGGCCGATGTGCAACACCTTGCCCAGCATCTCGCGGCTGGGGTGCACGATATCGCGCGCCTTGAGGTGGATGCCGGTCTTTTTGGCCACCAGCCACACCAGCAGCACCACCCCTACCAGACGTCCTGCCACCGTGCTGATGGCGACCCCGGCCACCCCGAGTTGGGGCAGGCCGAACCAGCCGTAGAGCAGCAGCAGGTTGCCGACGAAGGTGATGAGGTTGACGATAAGCGTCACGTACATGGCCTGACGGGTGTGACCGTGGGCGCGCAGGGTGGCGGCCAGACAGAGCGCCGCCGCCTCCGGCAGCAGGCACAGACCGATGATCTGCAGGTAGAGGGTGGCGTCACTCATCAGGTGAGCGGGCAGGTTCATCAGCGTCAGCATGGTGCCGGCCCCGGCCATGACCCCGACTGCGGCGATGAGGCCGATCAGCAGGTTGAAGCCGATGGCGGTGTGGATCACCACCCGGCTCTTCTCCTTGTCGCCGGCCCCCAGATACTGGGTGATCACCACGCTGGTGCCGATGCTGACGAAGCTGAACAGGGTGATGGCGAGATCGAATACCTGGTTGCCGACCGCCAGCGCCGCTACACCTTGATAGGAGACATGGCCCACCATGAAGGTGTTGAGGGCGCCGGTGAGAAAGTGCAGGGCGAGATCGATAAACAGCGGCCAGGTGAGCGCGAACAGCGTACCCGGACCTGCGTGGGATTGAGTTTGCATGGTGTGTCCAACGGCTGGTGGCACGCGAACGGTGCCATCTGGTCGGGCATTTAACACCAAGAGGCTGGCGGGTGCAATCACCGGCCGGGGCTCTGCCCCGGTCGGTTGCGTGGGGCCGTGGCTCAGGCCGGGGTGGCACCCGCCTCCTGTTCGCTTGGCAGGGTGAGGCGCGCCGAGTCGGGCAGTGCGTCATCCTGGGGCCAGCGGGAGAGGAGGGCATCTGTGGTGCTCTCGGTGATCTCGTCATCCTTGAACACCGGTTCGCGGTAACAGCGGGTCATGCGCAGGGCCTGATACATGTCGGGGCAGAGGATGATCCCTTCATCCCCCACCCGTACCCCGGCCTGTTTGAGCCAGTGGGTCATCTGGCCGTGGCGGCCCGCCATCACCATGTGGATACCGCGCCGTTTCAGCTCCTTATGCAGCTCCCCCACCATGCTCATGACGCTGATGTCCTGATGGGTGAAGCAGGCCACCGCATCGATCACCAGGCACTGGGGACTCTGGGGATCCTGCACCAGCAGTGCCAGCACCCGCCGTTTGAAGTAGGGGGCATTGAAGTAGGTCAGCGGCGAGTTGAAGCGATAGACCAGGATGCCGGGAATGGCCTTGGCCTGTTCGTTGTCCCCCAGGGTGCGCACCACCCCTTCATCGTCCATGCCGAGCAGCTGATCGGTGGGGCGCATCACGTTGCGCAGGAACTGGAACAGGCCGAGCAAGACCGCGAGGGTGATCCCCGGAATAACCCCCATGGTCAGCACGCTGATAAAGGTGATCAGCGCCAGCCAAAACGCCGAGCGATCGGAGTGGCGCAGGGCCCACAAGCCGCGAAAATCGGTCAGCGACAGGGAGGCCATCACCAGCACCACCCCGAGCGCCGCGGTGGGAATGTATTGCAGCGGGCCGGTCAGATAAAAAGTGATGATGGCGATGACGGCCGCGGCGATGATGGAGACCAGCTGGCTCTTGCCGCCATTGGCGTCGTTGACCGCAGTGCGCGAATCGGCCCCGCTGATGGCAAAGCCCTGGGAGGCGGCGGCCGCCAGGTTGGCCATGCCCAGCGCCCTGAACTCCTTGTCCGCGTCGATTTCGTAACCGTTCTTGGCGGCGAAGCTGCGGGCAGTGAGCATCATGGAGACGAAGCTCACCATGGCGAGGTTAAGCGCCGGCAGCACCAGTTCGCGCATCAGGCCGGGGGGAAACTCCGGTATCTGGAACGCGGGCAGGCCGGAGCCGACGCTCCCCAGGGTGGCGATATGGAACTGGCCAAGATCCAGCGCCCACACCAGGGCCGCCGTCACAACCATGGCCACCATGGAGGAGGGCCAGGCAGGTTTGTAGCGCTTGGCCAGCAGCAGGGTAAGCAGGGCGATCAGGCTCATGGCCAGGGTCGGCAGATGGGTCTGGGTGATGTAGCTGGCGCCGCTGGCGATCCGCTCGATGAGGTAACGCTCGTCGAAGGTGAAACCGAAAATTTTGGAGAGCTGGCCCACTATGATGGTGATGGCCACCCCGTTGAGCAGCCCCATCAGGATTGGGCGGGAGAGAAAGTCCGCCAGCACCCCCAGTTTGAAGCGGCTGGCGATGAGGCACCAGAAGCCGGTCATGGCGGTCATGGTCATCACCAGCTGCCAGTGGCGGGTGGGATCCCCCGCCGCCAGCGGTGTCACCACGGCGGCGATGACGGCGCAGGTGGCGGCATCCGGGCCGACGATCAGCTGACGGGAGGTGCCGAACAGGGCGTAGACCATCATGGGCAGGATGCAGGAATAAAGGCCGACGATGGCACCGACCCCGGTGAGTTCGGCATAGGCGATGGCCACGGGCAGGGCCACGGCGGCCACCGAGAATCCGGCGCGAAGGTCCGGCATCAGCCAGGCGCGCTGGTATTGCAGCAGGGCGGCGAGGCCCGGTAGCCAGCGTTCGAGTGAGAAAAATTCGCGCATTATTTAACCCATTGAGTAACTTGGAGCTTTTTCATAGTCTGCCCAAGGTTATCGAAAGATTGCAATCCGGTTATGGCCAGTTGATCACAAGGTCAGGCCAGATGGTTTGCCAGCGTTTTTCCTGAATGCGCCGGGTGAAGACCTGGCTCTCCTGGGGGCAGTGGGGGTTGGCGCTCACTTGCAGCGACCAGTTGTGGGCAAAGCCGTAGGGGGCCAGCCACTCGAACTGACCATTCCCGTTCAGGCGCACACCGATGCAGGTGGGCACCTCGGCCCAGTGGCCGAGGGCCTCCAGGCTGCTGGTGAAGGGCTCGACCCGTTGGCGTGTGTGCATGCGGGTCTGGTTGCGCGCTTCCCAGCGAAGGCCCGGCACCCTTGCACTCAGCCAGGCCTCGTGATCCGGCTCGGCCAGCCCCGCCGGATCGCGTTCGTCCAGATAGATGAGATCGATGTCGTTCAGCGGGGTCGGTGCCGACTTGTGGTGCAGGTGATCCCAGATGAGGTTGCGGATAAAGCCGGCGCCGATAGCCCAGTCGGGCAGTGCCAGCTCGGCGGCGGCCGCCAGGCAGGCCATGCGAAGGGGATCTGCCCGCAGCAGGGCTTCGGTACGGGTTTGCAGGTGGAGTTCGTTGACAGACGGTGAAAGCTCAACTGTTGGCATGGCGGCGTAACCAGACATCGATGTAACTGCAGGTGGGCACTATAGTGAGCCCCTGTGCCTGGGTCCAGTCATAGAAAGCCTGAGCCAGCTGATCGGCGATCCCCTGCACCCGCAGCTCCGGCGGGACGAAAGTGCTGTAGGCATCGATGGTCTTGGCATCGAGGCGGCGGTAGCGCAGCCGTGACTCCTTGCCGTCTACCACACAGATGAACTGCTGCTGGTTGGCCTGATGAATGATCTCGTTCATGGTGTCACCTCTGATGCTAAAGGGCTGCCTGGACAGGATAAGGGTTAGCCAAGGTATAGAACAGATCATCGTGGCCCGTGGCCAATATCCTGCAGAACACCTGCCGGGGAGCGCGGCACCCGCGCTCCCCGATGTGCGCTTTCGTTACGCCCAGGCCCGCTCCAGCAGGGTGAGCAATTGCTCACGATCGGCATCCTTGCGATTGAACAGCATGGCACCGTCGTTGATGGCCAGGTCGCGGATCTCGGTCAGCAGCGAGCGATCGCTTACTCCTGCCTCATTCAGGGTGCGAGGCAGCTTGACCTCCTGCCACAGGGTATCGCGCAGGGCGCGAATGGCCGCGATGGTTGCCTCGGCCCGCTGGTGGGCGGGGGTGGCGGCAAAGCGCTCCGCCCCCACCAGCGGCAGCAGCAAACGGGCCAGCTCGCCATCCACCTCGGGGCGGTTGTAGTCGAGTACGGTGGGCAGAAAGAGGTTCATGCACAGGCCATGGGGCAGATGGCAGCGTGCCCCCAGGCTGTGGCCGAGGGCATGGACCAGCCCCACCATGGAGTTGGAAAATGCCATGCCCGCCAGGGTCGACCCTTCCGCCAGCTGCAGCCGCAGCTGGCGGTTTTGCGGATCCTTGACGATGAGTGGCAGGGCGCCGGCAATCTTTTCCACCGCCATCAGGGCGAGGGCATCGCTGACCGGATTCTTGGCGGTGCCGATAAAGGCCTCGATGGCGTGGGTCATGGCATCCATGGCGGTGGCGGCGGTGATGTTGAGGGGCAGCCCCTGGGTGAGGCGCGGATCGAGCACCGCCAGCTGCGGCAACAGGAAGGGGGAGGTGAAGGGGATCTTGCGCCCGCTCGCCTCATCCTTGATCACTGCCACCAGTGTCACTTCGGAGCCGGTCCCCGCCGTGGTGGGCACCACCGCCAGCGGCTTGAGGGGGCGGGTGAGGCAGCCTGCCCCCGCGTAGTCGAGCAGATGCTCTCCCCCAAGGCTTGCGAGGATGTTGACCGCCTTGGCGGTGTCGATGACCGAGCCGCCCCCCAGCGCCACCAGGCTG
The DNA here is from genome assembly GCF_041402525.1 of Aeromonas sp. S18(2024). Lineage (NCBI taxonomy): Bacteria > Pseudomonadati > Pseudomonadota > Gammaproteobacteria > Aeromonadales > Aeromonadaceae > Aeromonas > Aeromonas sp. S18(2024). The sequence continues at coordinate 89,629 of NZ_JBGLQV010000001.1, forward strand.
TCACAGCCAAGCTCTGCGTAGCGTTTGGCGATCCGTTCTACCACGGCGGTGGAGGAGTCGGCCGGGATCTCGTCCCAGATGGCGGCGACCGGCAGTTCCCCCTCGGCCAACACATTAGCCAGCAGGGTGGCAAGGCCGGTGCCATTGACCCCCTTGTCGGTCAGCAGCAGGGGGCGGTGCGCCCCCAGGCTCGCCAGCTCGCTGGCCAGCTGCTCCAGCGCCTGTTCGCCGGCCATCAGCTTGACCGGGCAGAAGAAATCGTAATAGCGGCTCATTGAGTGGCTCCTTGTTCTCAGCCGGTCACCAGACCCAGATAGATGTTGCAGGCCCGGCCGAGCTTGTTGGCCGGGGCCGGATAGTGGCGCAGCAATGGCAGCGCGATGAAGGCGGGCAGGATCAGGGACTGCAACTGCTCAAGCCCCCGCACCAGGTGCATGGCACAGGTGAGGTCCCCCTCCACCAGCAGCCGGTTTTCACTGAACGCCTGATTGACCCCGAGCCGGAAACTCAAGGCGCGAAACGCGATATTGGGGTGCTTGAAGCGCACCCGCAGCGGGTGGATGCAGGCGTGAGGGGCCGGCGGCGGGCCAGCCAGCCAGCGACCGCCCTGCTTGTGGATCTGCATGGCATAGGGGAGGCCACCCACCTCAAGGCGAATGGCCAGCCCGTCCGGCAGGGGGGCGAGCTCGCGGCGCACCGCCTCATCGATGCGGGCGGCGCGGCAGAGGGTGCGCCCCACCACCCACAAGAGGAGGGTGATCCAGAGGTGGCGGCCCCGGTTGGCCAGGGATTCAAGGGTTGGATGTGTCATCGAGGTTGGCTCCTGAGATGGCGGACCAGAACAGGGCGAAGGCACTGGCTTGCCAGTGGGCATCCTGCCCGAGCTCGGGTTGATCGACGAACAGGGAGGCGCAGGCCAGAAACTGCCCCTGGCACACCTCCAGCATCAGGGGGGCGGGGGCCTGCATCAGCTCGCCGCTCGCCTGACCCTGGGCCAGCAGGGCTGGCAGAAAACGCAGGGCATCGTTCAGCACCTTGCTGCGGGTCTCTCTGGCCAGCATGGGGGAGTGAAAGAAGCCCAGTACGAACTTGAGTTCATTGGGGTGCGCCAGCATCCACGCCATGGCCAGCTGCCAGTAGTGGCGGGTCTGCTCGCGCAGGGAGAGAGCGGGATCGGCCTCGCAGATGGCGGCCCCCATGCGCTGCTTGACGTCCTGATAGAGCTGCAGGATCAACGCCTCCTTGCTCGGGAAATGGTGGAACAGGGTGCCGTTGGCCACCCCGGCCGCCTTGGCGATGCGGGCGGTGGCGGCTCCCTGCAGGCCATCCTCGGCGCACAGGGCCAGGGCGGCGTCCAGGATTTGGCGACGCTTGTCGGTCATGGCGAACTCCTCGATCAGCGCAGGAAGAAGGCCAGCATCAGCTTCTGGATCCAGCCCTTGTAGGGCGGGTGGATCAAAGAGCCGGTGGTGAACTTGCCGCGGGTCAGCACGGTTTTCGCCTTGGAGAAGGTGAGGAATCCCTCGTGACCGTGGTAGTGGCCCATGCCGGAGGCGCCGATGCCACCAAACGGCACATCGTCGGCCGCCACCTGGAACAGGCTCTCGTTGATGGCCATGCCGCCGGAGTGGCTCTCCCGGGTCACTTTGGCCTGCAGTTCGGGATCGAAGCTCATCAGGTAGAGCGCGAGCGGGCGGGGCCGCTCGGCCACGTAGGCGAGGGCTTCCTCCAGGGTGTCGTAGGGGATGAGCGGCAGCAGGGGGCCGAAGATCTCCTGCTGCATCACCTGACAGCGCTCCGGCACCTCGGTCAGCAGATGGGGGGCCAGCAGGCGTCGGCTGTCATCCCGTGCCGGCGAGGCGCAGGGGTGCAGCTGGGCGCCCGCCTGATTGGCTTCCTCCAGCCAGCCAACCAGGCGCTGGTACTGGCGATCGTTGATGATGGCGCCGTAATCCGGGCTGGCCAGCCCCTTGGGATAGAGCCTGGCGAAGCGGGCGCGATAGGCGGCGATGAAGTTGTCCACCTCGGCGCGGGGCAGCAGCACATAGTCGGGGGCGACGCAGATCTGCCCGGCATTGAGGCTCTTGCCGAAGATCATCCGCTCCACCGCGGTGGCCACCGGCATGTCGGGGGCGATCAGGCAGGGGCTCTTGCCGCCCAGCTCCAGGGTGAGAGGGGTGAGCTGGGGCGCGGCGGCGGCCATCACCAGCTTGCCCACCTGGGTGGAGCCGGTAAACAGCAGGTGATCGAAGGGCAGAGAGCTGAAGGCGGCCGCCATCTGGGCATCCCCTTCGATGATCAACAGCTCATTTTCGTCGAACACGCTGGTGAGCAGGCTGCGCAGTACGGCATTGGTGTGGGGGGTGAACTCGGAGAGCTTGAGCATGGCACGGTTGCCGGCGGCGATGGCGGTGATGAGAGGGCCGAGGCTCAGCATCACCGGGAAATTCCACGGCACTATGATGCCGACCACCCCGAGGGGCTGGAAGTGCACCTCCACCCTGGCGGGGGCCAGCAGCAGGCCCGCGTGGCGGCGGTGGGGCTGCATCCAGCGTTTGAGGCGCTTTTGGGTGTAGTTGATCTGCATGATGCAGGGCAGTACGTCGGCGATCAGGCTGTCGTAGTGACTGCGCTGGCCGTAATCCTCTGCCAGCGCCTTGCTCAGGGGCTGTTTGTGCGCCAGCAAGGCCTGTTTCAGTTTGCCCAATTGCGCCTTGCGCTCGGCCAGGGTAGACATGGGATGGGCCATATAGGCCTGTTTAAGCCGGGCCAGCTGATCCGGCAGGGAGAGTTTGATGGCCTGGGTATCCTCAGGATGGTGAAACGGTGCCGCGCCCATGATCTTCTCCGTATAAAAAACAACCGACTGATTGGTCGGTCTAAATCTAGCGATTTGTTGCGCAGATGTAAAGCTGGCATGCTGAGGCCTCGCCACTGTGGGCTGGAGGCAAGAGAGAACTGTGTTACACCCCACACTTTTGCGGTTTGTTGATTGGTGGCTTATCTAATAAGGGGTAGTTTTCAACTATTCATCTACACGGAGAGAGCATTATGACCAGGGAACTGAACAGCTTGTTGGCCCGGCTTGAAGATGTGGTCGAGCGGATGCCGGACTGTTTCAACACCTATGAATTTGCCCAGAAGCTGGCGCTGCAATATCAGCCGGAATATTTTGCCGCCGGCCACTCCCTGGCCGAACACGAGGGCAAGGTGCTGCGGGTACTGCACCAGAAGATTGCCGAGGCGCTGGCGGTCAGTGATGTGGTGATAGAGGGAGCCCTGCTGCCCTGCGTCACCCCCTGGGGGGAGAAGGCCACCTCTCCGCGCTGGCATCGCAAGCACTAAGCCATAGAGGGTCTGTGCTCGCGGCTTGTCCCGACGCGTGGCAGATGCGGATAATGCAAAGAAAAGGGGCGCGGCGCCGGCAAGGTGCCGTGCCCCTTGCATCTTCATCGCCAGGCCCGGTTGTGACGGGTTCTGTGATCCCCTGCCGGGATTGGTTGCGGCGGGCTGGGTAGACTCTCCCCTTTGTCGCTGTAGGGAGGCCCCATGACTGACAACACCCTGACTCACAAGATTATTCTCGATACCGATCCGGGCATCGACGATGCCATGGCTATCCTGTTTGCCGAGGCGCACCCCGCCATCGACCTGCTCGCCATCACCACCGTCTTTGGCAACGCCACCATCGACAACGGTACTCGCAACGCCCTCTGGCTCAAGCAAAAATATGGCATGAAGGCGGATGTGGCCAGGGGCGCGGCGGGACCGCTTCGGCGCGAACCGGTCGGCCCCACGACCGTGGTGCACGGCCCGAGCGGCTTTGGCGATCTGGAAGCGGGGGAGGTCACTATAGCCCCGGATCCCCGTCCGGCCTGGCAATATATCGTCGAGGCGGTGAAGGCGGCGCCCGGCGAGATCACGGTCGTGACCATAGGGCCGCTCACCAATCTGGCGCTGGCGCTGCAGCATGCCCCCGAGATCACCAGGCTGGTGAAGCAGGTGGTGGTGATGGGGGGCGCCTTTGGCGTCAACGGTCATCGCGGCAATGTGACCCCCTATGCCGAGGCCAACATCCACGACGATCCCGATGCTGCCGACCAGGTCTTTACTGCGAACTGGCCCCTGGTGATCATCGGGCTGGACGTGACCCAGCAGAGCTTTTTCAGCAGCGCCTATCTCGATGCCCTGCGCGACGAGGCGGGGGAGCCGGGCCGCTTCCTGTGGGAGGTGAGCCGCTTTTATCTCAGGTTTTACTCCGATCGCATCGGCCTGGATGGTTGCCATGTGCACGACCCCTCCGCCATCGCCTATGTGATAGAGCCGACCCTGTTCACCCTGCGCGAGGGGCCGGTGCGGGTCATCACCCATGGCCCCGCCATCGGCCATACCCTGCAAAAGTTCGATGGCAAATCCCATCCCCATGATGAGTGGGCAACTTGCCCTGCCCAGCGGGTCGGGGTGGCGGTGCGGGACGAAGCGCTGCTCGCCCTCTATCGCGAAACCCTGGTGGCCTGGGGCGCCGGGCGCGGCGCATAACCCCTGGTGTGGCGGGCCACTCACCCGCCACACTCTCTTCACATGGCGCTATCCGGCGCCACCGCGGTTTGCAGCAGCGCGTAGAGGGCGACGTCGTTGTGCTCGCCCCCCTCGCTCAGCACCCTGGCGATGGCTGCTTCATAGTCGCCATTGTGCTGGCGCAGGCTGTGGTAGCTGTAGAAGAGATCCACGATATCCTGCTCGCTCAGCTTGTTCTCCATGGCCAGCAGGCAGAGGTAGCTGCGCAGCAGAAAGTAGTCGGCGATCAGCAGCTGATAGCACTGCTGCGGGGTGCGCTCCGGGTGGTAGGGAAAATTGTGGTGATAGACGTAATAGACCAGATAGTTGTGCAGGATATGGGGGCGAGCCGCCAGAAACGGGGCGACCTGATGGTGCCAGACTTCGTGTAGCTGAGCCAGCTGCCCGGTATTGAAGTCCCCGCTCAGCAGCCGCTGGATCTGCTCCAGACATCGCTGCATGGTGGCCAGTCCCCGTCCGGCTCTCGCCTTGGCATTCACCACCTGCAGGCAGGTCAGGTGATGCAGGGCTGACCACTGTACCTGGCTGATGAAGGGAAGCTGGGCAAAGGCGGCTGAGAGCTGACCGGCTGCCACCAACTGCCCAATCTGGGCCAGAAAGGCGTCATGGGAGAGGGGGGCGGGATCCCGGTGGATCAGCAGGCCAATGACCCAGAGTTTCTCCTCCACACTCATCCCGCTAGCCAGCAGCACGTCGAGAATATGGCTGTGCAACTGCTCGGTCAGGGGCGGCAGGATCTGCTCCTTGTAATAACCCTTGAAGGGGGTGACCTCCATCACCATGGCGGCGGGGTCGAGCAGTACCTGGCGGCACGCCTCTGGGCAGGAGAGGGCCAGACTCAGCTTGTGATGGCTGCCCAGCCGGTTCGAGACCCTGGGGTAGCTCTGGCAGGTGAGGCTCAGATCCTGCGCCCCGGCCCGCTTGTGGATCTGGCACAGCCCCTCGCTCAGGAAGGGGCAGTGCCCGGTGTCGTCAAGGTCGATGCTGGCCCACTCCTCGTTCGAGCGTCTGATCTGGGTCAGAGAACCCGCGGCGATGTGCTGGATCAGCGGATCCGGGTGTGCGAGGTAGTGACGGTAAGTCTTCTTGTCGATGTTGATGTGCCAGCCATGGCAGCAATTGTCTTCACACTGATCGCCAATACATTGAAATTGAGCATAAAACCTGGGGGTGAACTGGTGCGCAGTCATGAGGTCTCCGTCAAAGATTGGTCGTTTTATTAAAAGGTCTACCCGCAAGCAAGATGGGTGCCTGTTTGCCAATTGGAAAACGTCGACCCCCGGGGTGTGAGCCCGGCCCCATAAAAGGCACTCTCTTGGTGGTTATACTGCCAGATATCAAGACGTTGGGAGGGAACGACATGGCCTGGTTATCCTTGGGAGTGGCACTTGCTCTTATCTGGTGGCTGATGAAGTTGGGGCGTGGCGCCCTGTTCGAGATCCGGCTGCAACCTGGCAAGGTGGTGGTCAAGGAGGGCAAGGTGCCTCCCGCTTTTCTTGAGCAGATCAAGCAGATACTGCGTCACGAGACGGTGCGTGGACGGATCCTCGGCCAGCTTGATGGCGACAGGGTGAGGCTGGTGTTTTCCCGCTCCATTCCCGAGCCGGTCGCCCAGCGTTTTCGCAATGTCTTCCCCTATGGCGATTACCATCAGCCCGTGGCGCGGCGGCCCGGCCCCCAGGCGCGCAAGAGATAGCGGCCCCAAAGAGTATTGCCAGAGCGCTCAGCCTGATCTGATAGACAGGCAGGCGTTGCGGCGGGTCTTTTTGCTCGCACCCCGCCAGTGAACTCGTTAAGCTCTGACCCTATGCATTCTGTTTTCACTTGAGCCTGGAGGCGCAATGAACTGGTATCTTGCCGTACTCAAAAAATATGCCGTATTCAGCGGGCGGGCCCACCGCACCGAATACTGGATGTTCGTGCTGTTCAACCTGCTGGCCGTGCTGCTGATGAAGACGCTGGACAAGGTGCTGGGCAGCAACGAACTGCTCAGCGGCATCTACTCCCTGGCCGTATTGCTGCCGGCCCTGGCGGTGGCGGCCCGCCGCCTGCACGACACTGACCGTACCGGCTGGTGGTTGCTTATCGGCCTCATTCCCGTGGTGGGCACCCTGGTGCTGATCTACTTCCTGGTCTGTCAGGGGAATAGCGGCCCCAACCGCTTCGGGGACGATCCCAAGGCGCCTGCGCCCCAGGGGTTTATCAGCTAGGGAATGTAGCCATTAGTCATGAGATGAGGGAGGCCGATGCCTCCCTCTTTCGTTGGCGGACGTCAAGAGGCGCGCCAGAAAGGCTTGTCACCGAGCACGGTCGCCCTGTGCATGATGCGCCGGGCCGGCAGATAGTCGGCGTTGGCGTAATGCTGGGTGACCCGGTTGTCCCAGATAGCGATGTCGTTCTCCCGCCAGCGCCAGCGCACCTGATACTCAGGCCTGGCGATATGGCGAAACAGGAAGGCGAGCAGCGCCTCGCTCTCTTGCGTCGGCAAGTTTGGCAGGCGGGTGGTGAAGCCCTCGTTGACGAACAGCGCCTGCCGGCCGCTCAAGGGGTGGGTGCGGACCACAGGGTGGCGCAGCAGTGGGTGACGGGCCGCCGCCTCCTGCCAGCGCCGGTATTCTGCCGGGCTGGCGTTATGGCGATGGGCCGGAAACGATTTGGTGAAGTCGTGCTCGGCCTCCAGCCCTGCCAACAGTTGTTGCAACTGGGGGGAGAGCCCCTCGAAGGCGGCGATGCCGCTGGCCCACAGGGTATCGCCCCCCACCGGCGGCAGCTGCTTGGCGGCCAGAATGGCCAGTGCTGGCGGCGTCTCGATGAAAGTGACGTCGGTGTGCCAGTTGTCATTGTCCGGCGGATTGTCGTGGTGGGTGTCGAGCACGATGATCTCCTCGGCCTCCGGCGCGTGGGGGTACACGGGGTGAATGTGCAGATCGCCGAAGCGGTGGGCTAGCGCCCGCTGTGATAGCGGGGTGATGGGCTGCTCTCGAAAGAACAGCACCTGATGGGTCAGCAGGGCTTGCTGGATAAGTTCGAACAGCTGCCCGCTCAGGGGCTTGGCCAGGGTGAGACCGCTTATTTCGGCACCGATATGGGGGCCGAGGGGGGTGATGCGCAGGGAATTGCTCATAGTCCTTCTCCATGCCACGGCGTCAGGCGACGCTGCAGCGCACGTAAACCAAGTTCCAGAATGAAGGCGATCAGGGCGATCACCAGAATGCCCGCCAGCACCACGTCGGTGGCGAGAAACTCGCCGGCGGATTGCACCATGAAGCCCACGCCGCGGGTGGCGGCGATGAGCTCGGCCGCCACCAGAGTGGACCAGCCGACCCCGAGCCCGATGCGCAGCCCGGTGAGGATCTCCGGCAGGGCACCGGGCACTGTGACGTGCAACAGTACCTGCCAGCGGTTGGCACCCAGCGCCCGGGCGGCCCGCGCTCGCACCTGTTTGGCGCCCTGTACTCCCGCCAGGGTCGCCATGGCGATCGGCGCGAAGATGGCCAGATAGATAAGCAGCACCTTGGCGGTTTCGCCGATGCCAAACCAGATCACCATGAGCGGCAGGTAGGCGAGCGGTGGCACCGGTCGGTAGAGCTCGATCAGCGGGTCGAGCATGGCGCGCAGGGTGGGGTTGAGCCCCATGGCCATGCCCACCGTCACGCCGCACAGGGTGGCGGCCACGAGGGCGATGAGGATGCGCTGCAGACTGGCGGCGAGGTGTTGCCAGAGGGTGGCATCCATGAAGCCCTGCGGCCCTGCGATGGTGAGCAGCTGCTGCAGCACCTGGCCCGGGGGCGGCAGAAACAGCGGGCTGATCCAGCCAAGGCGCGCTACCAGCCACCAGAGGGTCAGCAGGGCGCCGAGGGTAAGCAGGCTCACCCCAAGCCGGCGTGGCAGCGGCCAGCGAAGTCTGCGGCGCAGGGCATGGCGGGCCGGGTTCAGGGAACGGGAGAGGGCAAGGCTCATGCAAACACCTCCCGCTCGGCGAAGACCCGGCCGAGCACGTACTCGCGCCGCTCGATAAAGGCGGGATCCGACTTGATGCTGCGGCAGGGCTCGCCGGCGGCGAAGCGGCGGCCAAAATCCAGGGTCAGCCGCTCCATCACCCGCCCCGGTGAGGGGGAGAGCAGCACCAGTTCGGTGGCCATGAACACCGTCTCCTCGATGTCGTGGGTGATGAGCAGCACCTGGCGGCGCTGCTCGTGCCACAGGCGCAGCAACAGGGTCTGCATCTGCTCGCGGGTAAAGGCATCGAGGGCGCCGAAGGGCTCGTCGAGCAGCAGCAGTTGCGGTTGGTTGGCCAGCGCCCGGGCGATGCCGACCCGCTGGCGCTGGCCGCCGGAGAGCTGCCAGATGAATGCGTGACTGGCCTCTTCCAGCCCCACCTTGCGCAGCATGGCCAGCGCCCTGGCCTCGCGCTCGCGGCGTGGCACGCCGGCCAGTTGCAGCCCGAAGGCCACGTTGTCCAGCACGTTGCGCCAGGGCAGCAGCCCCTCGTGCTGAAAGACCACCCCTCGCTCGGCGCCGGGGCCGGTCACCGGTTTACCGTGCAGAGTTATTTTCCCCTGCTGATGGGGCTGAAATCCGGCGATGAGATTGAGCAGGGTGGTCTTGCCGCAGCCGGAGGGGCCAAGCACCACCATCAGCTCCCCCGCATCCAGGGTCAGGTTGATGTTGTCGAGGACTCTGCGCCCGTCATAGTCGGCGCACAGGTGAGTGAGCTGCAACATGGCTACCTCCTTGTGATGCAGGGTCAGTGGGGTTGTGCCTTGACGAAACGGTCGGTCACGTAATCGCGATAGTCGCTGCCGGCGCTTCGCACCTTGCCCTGCTCCTGGAGAAAGCGGGCGGTGTCGATGATGGTCTGGTTTACCAGCTTGCTCAGCTCTGCACTCTGCTGGCTGGCGCTCAGGTAGGTGTTGCCGCGAACCAGGTCGGGCACGTCCGCCTCGGGCACGCCGCTCAAGGCTGAAAGTTTGGCGAGGTTGTCCGGCTTTGCCAGCCAGTCGTCGGGGTTGGCCAGGTAGTCGCGCTGGGCCGCCAGGGTGCTGTCGACGAAGGCCTGCACCAGCTCGGGATGGGCCTTGGCAAACTCTTTTCGCACCACCCACACATCCAGGGTGGGGGCCCCCCACCTGCCCACCTGAGCCGAGTCGGTCAGCACCTTGCCCTCCTTGTTCAGCTCGTTGAGGGCCGGTGCCCAGACATAGGCACCATCGATGTCGCCCCGCTGCCAAGCGGCGATGATGGCCGGCGGCTGCAGGTTGATGATCTGCAGGCTGGCCGGATCCACTCCCCAATGCCTGAGCGCCGCCAGCAGACTGTAGTGGGTGGTGGAGGTAAAGGGGACGGCGATGCGCTTGCCGGCCAGGGCGGCGGGGGAGGGAAGATCCTGTTTGACCACCAGCGCCTCCGAGCTGCCGAGCTGGGAGGCGAGCAGAAACACCTCGATGGGCACGTTTTGGCTTGCCGCCACCGCCAGCGGGCTGGAGCCTATGTTGCCGATCTGCACGTCGCCGGAGGCGAGCGCCCGTACCACACTGGCGCCGCTGTCGAACTTGAGCCATTTCACCGTGGCGCCGCTGGCGCGGGCGAAGGTGCCGTCGGCCTGGGCCACCTTGGCGGGTTCGGCGGAAGTTTGGTAGGCCACTGTTACCTCGATGGCGTTGGCCTGCAGGCTGATGATGGCGAGGGCCGCCAGCCAGAGAGAATATCCTTTCCTTGTCATGATGCTATTCCGTTATCAGGAGAGTGGAACAGCTGTTTTCCCATTTATCTGACTGACAATGAAAGAACAAAAATATTGTTAGGGTGAGCAATGGTTCTTAGAAAAAGAACGGTAATTCAATGTGTTTATTTATATATCTCAATCATCGAAGTCGATATTTATCAAGCGGGAAATAGCGTCTGAATATATTTCCCGGCGTGAGATAGAACGTCCGATAAATTGAGGAATGGCCACTTCTCTTTATCAGACAAGAGATGGTTCAATGAGCGATAGCGGCAAAAAGAGAGCCCTTTTTTGGCAATAATAAAACCCGCCAAAGGGGCGGGTTTTATTGTCCATCACGGATGGTTCGCCTTGAAGCCGGGGGATCAGCGCTCCAGCAGGGGGGCGGAGCGGTAGCTCCACATGCCGTAGGTACGCAGGGCGTCGCGGTAGATGCCAAGCAGCTCGCTCTCGCTCGGGGTGGCCAGCTCCTTGAGGGGCTTGTCCGGGTAGCTGACACTCACCACCTTGATCCCGGCCGGGCCAATCTGATCGCAGGCGATCTCGAGCAGGGTCTGGCCACGGCGCACATGGCTCGCCGAGCTGACCAGCACGGCCTGGTCAATCTGGTGACGGGCCAGGGCATAGGCGCTGTAGAGGGCGTTGTCCACCGTGCTGGTGGCGTAGTTCTCCTCAATGAGGCGGCTGCGATCGATGCCGTGCTTCACCAGCCAGTCGGCCATCAGCTTGCCTTCGGTCTGGCGATTCTGCGGTACCCCGCCGGTCAGGATGATGAGGGCATCCGGATCCGCCTTGGCCAGCTCCAGGGTGGTCTGCAAGCGGCCGAGCAGGATCTTGTCCATGCTGCCGTCCGGATTCAGGGCATAGCCCAGGGTGACGATGGCCCGTTTGCCCTCTTTGGCCGCCTTGATCTGATCGTCCGTCAGTTTGGTCTGCAGCGGCGTGGAGGTCACCCGCTGCACCCGGGCGATGATCTCCTCCAGATCGGCGGCGCGTCCGCCGTTGCGATCGGCCACCCTGGCCAGATAGGTGCGCGATGCCTCCTTGTTGCCCTTCACCAGTTGCCAGATGGCGAGATAGGAGTTGATGTCGAGATCATCGGGCGCCACCGCCTGGGCCTGTTCGAACAGGGCGATGGCCCGGGTCAGGTTGCCGTTGTAAATCTGGGCATTGGCCGCCGAGATCAGCAGATCGGTGCGATAGGGCTCCAGCTGATAGGCGGCCAGCAGCCGCTCGGTCACCAGCTCCATGTTGCTCGGCATCTTGGCGGTAAAGCCGGCGTGGGAGATCTTGGCCGGGGATTTGTAGATCTGCAGCGCTTCGCCGAGCAGCATGTCCACCGCCTGGCGTTTGCTGACCAGAGTATTGAGATCGCTCTCCATCTGCATCGTGCTGTCGGCCGCAAGCAGGGGGAGTGGGGAGAGGGCCAGCAAGCCGCCTAACGTCAGGGCAATCAGGGTCTGTTTCATCTGTGATTCCTCTGTGTGGGCGCCATCAGGCGCCATATTTGCTATCAGATGCCGTGTGCTGCTTATAAATGCGTGATAATTCATCGGCTTATCAATAAACCTTGGCATTAAAAGCAAAGTGAGAAATATAACAGGAAAGGGGAGAGCAAACTGTGAGACAGGCCGGCAAGGCCGGGGATTGAAACCGCCCCCGGGAAGGGCGGGAGTGCAGGCCAGCCAGATGGCATGGCCTGCGTGAGCGCATCGGCAGTAATCAGTTCCACATGGGGGATACCCTGGCCTCCAGCGTCTCCTGCTGCTCGTAGGGCATGTCGCTGAAGAAGTCGAGCTGGGTCTGCTCTTCCACCTCGCGCACCGAGACGCGATAGTTGGCGATCTGGCTGGTGGGGATATCCTCTTGCGGCATGATGAAGGCGATGGCCTGCAGCCTGGCCGGGTCCATCACTATCTTGTAGTAGGCGCTCGGGATCATCACCCCGTTGCCGATGTACTCTTCCGAGTGGGTGAAGACGGGGCCGGTGATCACTTGCACATCCTCGCGTGCGATGGCCCACTGGCGCACCTTCTCCTCCAGAATGCGCCACGCCTTCTGGTTCAGGGCCGGCAGTTGCGGCGTCATGTTGGTCAACAGGAAGCTCTGCTTCATGGTCACCTCGGTGGCGGCCATGTCGGCTGCCGGAGCCTGGTGGCCACGGTCATAGCCGGAACGCTTGTAGTCAGCCAAGGTGGCGCGAAAGGCGACCGGCACCTCCTTGTCTTCGGCAAAGGCATCCTTGCGTTTGACCTTGCCCTGAGCGCTCTCGGCCGTCATCCGGTAGGAGACCCAGTTCGCCACCTTGTAGTCGTAGTTGTAGCCCGCTGCGTATCCCTGACGGCACAACTCCTGATCCGAGCCGGCCGGGGCGCCGAAGCGCACGTGATCGCCGCAGACAAAGCCAGCGGCAAAGCCGGGTGCGGCACCGAGGATGAGGGTGATAGCCAGAACCAATCTATTGATTTTTATCATTTTTGTGATGCTCCAGTTTAGTAGGCGGAGCCATTTGACATGAGATCTGACCAGCTATTCAATTGCTGTTTTTTTACACGAAGCGGATTTGTGACGGCGCGCCGGGATTTGGGGGAAGGGTAGTTAATGTGTTTTAAATCAGTGGTTTGCCATATGAGATGATGAAAAGTTGGTCGCCGCTAACAGAGCAGGGGCCCGTAATGGGCCCCTGCTGCTGGTGGCAAAGCATGTCACGGCGGATCAGGCCGCATCTTGCCCCGTGCTTGCCCGGGTGCGGGCCAGCAGCCCGTCCGGGTCATGAATCGCCTCCCGGATCTTGGTGTCGATCACCTCGATATCCTTGAAGCGCTCGCGGTACTTGATGGCCACGTCGTGGGCCAGGATGACGCAGCGGGCGTTGGCCACATCTTTGGCGGTGATGCGGTTGATGATGCCATTGGCGCCCTGGGTCTCCACCTTGAGCTTGATCCCCGCCCTGGCGGCTGCCTTCTGCAGGCTCTTGGCGGCGAGGAAGGTGTGGGCCACACCGGAGGGGCAGGCGGTGATGGCGAGTACGCCCGCTTCTCCTTCCGCCTCGATGGCCTGGTAGTCATCTGCTGTGCTCGTTTCCTCTTCCTCCTCGGTCACCGGTTTTTTCAGCAGGTTGACTATGATGGCGGTGGTCAGGGCACCGAGCAGGGTACCGACGATATAGCCTATCTTGCCCTCGACCACCGGCAGTACGATCCAGCCCCCCCAGGGGGCATGGTTGATGCTGTTCATCATGAAGCCGGTGACGTTGCCGACTATGCCCCCCGCGACGATGGCCGGAATGACCCGTACCGGATCGGCAGCAGCAAACGGAATGGCCCCCTCGCTGATGCCGATCATCCCCATGATGGCGGCTGCCTTGCCCGATTCACGCTCCTCTTTCTTGTATCTTTTCGGGGACATCAGGGTGGCCAATGCCATGCCGAGTGGCGGCACGCAGATGGCGATACCGACGCCGCCCATCAGCCAGGGCTGGGTATCGACCTGGGTCTGGGCGAACAGGGTCGCCACCTTGTTGACCGGGCCGCCCATATCAAAGGCGGTCATGCCCCCCAAAATGGTGCCCAGCATCACCTTGCCGGAGCCTGCCATGCCGGAGAGCCACTGGTTCATCGATTCCATCATGGCGGCAATCGGTGCACCAATTACCCACATGACGATGCCGCATACCAGGAAGGTGCCGATCAGCGGATAGATAAAGATGGAGCCGAGGGAACTCATGGAGTCAGGCAGCTTTATCCGCTTGAGCTGGTTGACCACAAAGCCGGCGATAAAGCCCACCAGAATGGCCCCAAGAAAACCGGTCTGATAGTGCTGTACCGCCACCCAGGAGCCGATCATGCCGGGGGCCAGGCCCGGTTTGTCGGCCAGCGAATAGGCGATATAGCCACCGAGCACGGCAGTAAAGAGAGTGAGTCCGGCGATCCCCATGGTCGCCATGTCCTTGAGAAAACCAGTCTCTGGCACGGCCCCTTTACCGCTCATCATCACGGAGAGGGACAGCAGCACGCCCCCCGCCACGATAAAGGGGATCATGTGGGAGGTACCAAACAGCAGATGCTGTTTCAGGGTCGCGAGCCGCTCCTTGAAGCCGCGCTCCCTGGCAGGTTCTTCTTCTTCGGTGGGGAGGGTTGCCTTGGCGGGTTGCGCCGCGCAGGATCCTGCCGAGAGCAGCGACAGCACCTCATCGACTTTGGTGGCTGCCTTCATTTGCTCGATAAAACCCGGCGCCAGCAGGCGGGTTGAGAGCTCGGCCAACACCTCGATATGGTGGTTGGCCCCGCCCTCGGGGGAGGCGATCATGAAAAACAGCTGGGCGGGCTGGCCATCTTCGGAGCCGTATTCGATCCCCTGCTGGCTGATCCCGATGGCAATGGTCGGACGGCGCACCGCGCCGCTCTTGGCATGGGGCAGGGCCACACCCTGCTCGAAGCCGGTGCAGTCAAGCTGCTCCCGGGCCCAGAGATCACTGATAAATTGTTGCCGATCCGACACGGCGCCATCGCGCACCAGCAACTCGGTCATCTCGTCAAACAGGGCCTCCTTGCTGGTTGCCCGTAATGCCAGGCAGATGAGTCCGTCATTAGTCATGGTGGGTAACATTTCACTCTCCTTGCTCTTCCCGAGCGTCATGAGGTGGGGTCAGTTGTCCCGAATATTGTTCTCCCCTTGCCGCCCTGCCGAAATCGGACAAATGTGCCGTTCACTGGATTTTTGTGCGCTATGCCCCGCCCTGTGACCCTGCTCGCACTTTTATTGAACCGGTTAATGTTCATTTATCTTAATTAATTGCATTTAAAAACAAATAGTTGCAGGCAGATTCTATAGATGGGGAATCAACTGCTGAGCAATGATTCAATAGGGATAAAAACACGGGATGGAGAATTGTGTGATGGCCAAGGCGTGAGCGAAATGTGAGCGGATAGACAGAAATCGGCGGCAGCCGTGGGTGGGCCAAGTGGGGCTTATGTGGAAAATAAAACAAAATTTTAGATTGGTTTTACCACAATCAATCGTTTATTTCGTTGGGCAGTTGCGCGATTCCGGATGTCAGAATAGGGGAGAGCAGGTTGGCCAAGTGCCGTCAGCCAGTGTGTAACTCTATGAATGAAGGAGACATTCTGATGGAAAAACTAGACCAAGAGATCGACACCATGCGTCAGGAGCTGGAGCTGCAGGGTCTGAAACAGGCCCACGACAAGTGGCAAGCCCGGGTCGATGAGCTGGAGCGCATCCGCTCCTCTGAGCCTCACTCTGAAGAGGCCGAGTATTAGCCCGCTCTGATGGTCGCAGTCCGTTTTTCTGAGATAGCGAAAGGATCGCCAGAATAACCCAACCCCCACCGCCCAGCGGGCCGTGGGGGTTAATTATTGCGGCCCGGCACCGTTTTGTGCCTGCCACTGCTGCAGGCGTTGTTTCAGTGAACCCTCGCCCGGGCTGATAAAATCATCCAGCAGAAAACAGCGGCGATCGCCGGCAGTTTTAAATTGAAAGAGGACGGCTCTTGGCTCTTGCCGGGTCTCCGAGAGCATAAAGCGGTAATCCATGCTGACCGAGACGATGCCATCCTGCTGGCCAGCCAGGCGGAAGGTGATGGGCTCGGTGACCTCGCCATCTTGCGCACTGATCCAGGGATCGGCATCGATAGCGCACACCTCCCCTTCGCCATTACACTTGGCTTCCTCGCTCAGCACGGCAAAAAATGCCGGTGTTAGCAGCGCTTTCACCTTTGCCGGTTCTGTGTAATAGAAGTCCCTGTGTTCACTCCAAAAAGCCTTGGCCAGCTTGACCGCGGCTGCATTGTCACAGGCGGCGTAACCTGGGCCACTCGATAGTGCCAAGAGTAAAAGTGATAACCCGGAATAGCGTTTCATGATGTTCTTCCTGAACGTGCGCAGGTAACGGACGAGCGAGGCCCATGGATATGGCAAAAATGCGTGATAGCCAGACGGGAATCATACCCAATGACACAATGGGTTAAAGCGCGAAATCATAAAGAGTTGCGGTGTATCAAGAAATGAACCGACGATAACTGTTTTGTGCGCGTGCGACATGGGAAGGACCAGCAGATTGGCCCTCCCCAAATATGATATGGAAGCGATTTATCGCCAGAAGGGGGGATTCTTCCCCCCTTAAAACCGTATTAACGGGATCCCTCGGGCATATCGCTTTCGTGCAAGAAGGTGCCGATGCCTTGTGCCGGTGGCAGATCTTCGGGTCGGGCTCCCCACTCCTTGTTGGGGGTATCTCCCATCACAAATTCCAGCTCACCGCCATTCATGATGTCGTCATGGGTCAGGTAGGTGCGCGTGAATTCGCTGCCATTGAGTCGTGCCGACTGGATAAAGATATTGTCGCGGCTGACATTTGGCGCCTTGACTGTGAATCTCTTGCCATTGCCCACATCGATGGACGCCGTTTCGAACATGGGCGTCCCTATCTCGTAGATGCCGGACGATGCATTGACCGGGAAGAAACCCAGCGCACGGAACACGAACCAGGCTGACAGTGTGCCGAAGTCATCGTTGCCACAAATACCGTCAGGGGTGTTTTTGTAACAGACGTTGGTTGTGTCGACGATGACGGCCTGGGTTTTCCAGGGTTGGCCAATGTAGTTGTAGAGATAGGGCACGTGGATATCCGGCTCGTTGCCCTGCACATGCTGACCCACATTGCCCGTATTGAAGATGGGGAACTGGTTGTCCGCTGCGTTGCGATCCGGGTAGGTGGTCCAGTATTCGTCCAGCCGCCTGGCAAACAAGTCGCCACGTTTCGCCGAAGGATCCTGCTTCTGGTCGAAGCGGGTCATCAGGTCGATCAGGCCTGAAATATCGTGCTGGACGCTGAACGAATATTGCCAGCCGTTGGACTCGGCAAACGCCCAGTTGAACATCTCCGGACGCCAGTTTTTGCCGACTTCCCGTCCCGTTTTCGGATCTACCCAGTTGGCGTCAATAAAGTTGCCAGCATAATCGCGGGCCTTGAACCAGCCTTTGTATTGGCCACCAAAGTCAAATTGCGCTTGCCAGTTGTTCGAGCGATCCGCGAACTCTTGATAGCGAGGATCGTCTTCACCAAATACGGTCTTGACGGATTGGGCGATGGCCCAGTCGTTCATGGAGTACTCCAGCGAATAGGATGCAGTCCAGGAGTCTTTGAAGGGAGAATGGGCCGCCCAGGGGTCAGAGGGGGGTTGATCGTGAAGCTGGGCCGGTACATAACCCTGCTCTTCGTACTCCTTGATCCACGCTACTCCCTGGCTGGTCGAGGCGCGCGCATCGGTCACCATGGCATTCACGAGGCGTTCCTTGATCTGCTGGCGCTCTGCATCATTAAAACCAAGGTCAATCATGCGTTTATCAAGGGAGCCCTTGGATAAAACGTCATGGATGACAGGGGTCGAATGCATGCCCATCATCATGCCGGTCTCATTGCCTTTGAGAGTCCATTCTGGCAAGCGCCCTTTACGCATGTTGCCCTCATCGTCGATCCACTCCTCTTCTGCATAGGAGAGCATGGAGAGGACGACATCCGCGAGACGATCCGGTTCCAGGATGGAGGAGAGAGGTTGCACGGCGCGATAGGTGTCCCAGAGGGAGAAGGTGTCATAGCGGGTAAAGTCGGCTTTACCGTCTCTGTTGGCATCGGCGGTACGAACTGACTCTTTCAGCGTCTCGGTCAGCTTTCCGTCTTGGGTGTTGCCATCGGGATTTGCGCCGCTTCCCTGATGCACCTGGCGGTAGCGACCATCCAAATCGGAGTAGATAGTCTGGCCGAGGTAGGCATGATAGAGCGCCGTGTAGAAGGTCTGTTTGTACTCTTCATCACCGCTAACCCGGATTTTTCCCAGCTCGTTTTCCCATTTCCGGGTGGCGGCTTGCCGGACATCATCAAATGTCATGCCAGCCACTTTGGTCATGTTGAGCGAGGCGCCTGATTTGCCCTCCTTGCCTATTTCGACGCTGGAGAGGGCCACCTTGGCCTCAACGGTCAAGCCCGTCGTCGAGGTATCAAATTCCACAAAGGTGCGGACAGGCTGATAATTGTCGATCGCCTCGTTGGCCATTTCCGTGGTGCTTTGCCTCGCGTCGATATAGCGATCCCGTTCTTTGTCGTAGTAGGCAAAGCGGATGTTTTTGATTGGCTGATTGAACTCCATCACGAAGAACTCTTTCTGGCTGGGGGCCCAGCCATAAGAGAAGCGATAGCCTTCGATGCGGTTATTCTCCTTGTCCCACTTCATCTCTGTTCCTGATGTGCCGTCGATAAAACTGACACCCAGGTTAATCACTATTTCGGATCTCTCATCGCGAGGAAAGGTATAACGATGGACACCGACGCGATCGCCTGCAGTCAATTCGGCCTTGATGCCGTAATCGAGCAGATCCACTTTGTAGTAGCCCGCCGTTGCCTGTTGATCCTTGTGACGATAACGGGATGCTTCGAGATTGCCCCCCTTCTCTATCTTGTAATCGGATCGCGAGTTGATGGGCATCACCAGAATATCATTCAAGTCGGTGGCACCCGCCCCAGAGAGATGGGTACGAGAGAAACCGGCGATGCGTCTGTCGTGATAGTAATAGCCGGACGTATATTCCCAGCCAACAGCCCCATTATTCGGGGAGAGCTGGATCATGCCGTGAGGGGTGGTTGCGCCAGGATAGGTATTGCCGAGATTACCCGTACCGATTAATGGATTGACGTAGCGGGTGACACCCAATTCGGGAGGGCTGACAGGATCTTGCGTGTCCTCCTTGCATCCGGCAATGACCATCAACCCGGCTAGGGTCGCACAAGCGAGCAGGAGAGGAGCCTGTTTCATAATAAACTCCGTTATATTGTGATTGGTGTGTGATGGAAAATAGGGGGGCTGAAAACTTTTTCAGATGCAGGGTATAGGAGTCAGATAGTATTTGGTTGCGAGTAGGATCACACTCTATTTAAAACAAATAAAGGTGTAATCTATGTCTTTGATTATTGCATCTAGTAATTATTATCACAATAACTACAAATATTGGTTTTAATGCGACAAATGGATAGAGAGGATTTTTTCATGCAATTGCATTGTGCAGCTATATACTCCTTCCTTTTGTGCGGAATTTTTATATTGGTATTCATATTGTTTCCCGACATAACGCATTGTTATATCTTGATTTTTAATAGATGGGTTTATTAAATCATGAGTTTTTATGAGCGTTATATTGGATGAGGTTTTATTCTGATTGGAAATAATTAAATGTCGCATGCTGTCGATACGTTGAAGTCGAGAGCGTGAGCCGGATCTTATAAAGACGCGGCAGGAAAAGTATGGATTAACGGGAACTGTCTGTTATTAACTAACGTATTCTTTTAGGTCGCAGCCATGGATAGGGTCATCATTAGATGCCGCTTGGCAGAAACGGCGATATCCCGGCTCAAGACGCTGACAGTTAATAACTGCTGGTTGATCCAGAAAATAGTCCCGCCAGTATCTAAACATGGGTTAAAAGACGACCCTTCCTGTGCGGTTGATGGGGCGAGGGCGAATCAGTTAAGTCAGGTGAACAGTAACGCAGAGAACAACCGCAAGGGCCATCCATGATGGCCCTTGTGCGTGTATCGGCTCTTTAACTCGCCGGTTCGCGCCTTAGTAGCGGTTGCCTGCGCGGGCGACCCGGCCTTCGGCCAGCAGTTGATAACTGCCGGTGGCGGCGGGGATAAAGGCGGATTGTCCCTTCTCGAGACACAGGGTGTCATCACCGCGCTTGAGGATGACGGGGCCGTCGATGGCAAACAGGATCTCGGCGCTGGCGGTGGTGAGCTGATGCTCACCCGCCGGATAGACGCTGAAGGTAAAGTCCGGTACCGGCACCTCGAAGTGCTGTACCGCACTCTCGCGGCGGGGGGCCAGCAGGATCTGGTCATCCGGCTTGGGCAGGCAGTGGGTGCAATCCAGGAGCTCGGCTACATCTATGTATTTGGGGGTGAGGCCGGCGCGCAGCACGTTGTCGGAGTTGGCCATGATCTCAAGGCCGGTACCGCGCACATAGGCGTGGGGGGTGCAGGCATCAAGGAACATCGCCTGACCGGGCTGCAGGGTTACCACGTTCAGCAAGAGCGGCGAGAAGAGCCCCACATCCCCCGGGTACTGGGCGGCGAGGGAGGTAATGAGGGCAAAGGTCTCTTCGTCCTGATGTTCATTGGCGTAGGCCAGCAGATCGATCAGCGCCGCCTCTTTGCGTACCCCTTCCAGCATCAACAACTGCTGGAAGAATTGTTGCAACCCGGCTTCGCCCTGATTGGCTGCGTGAGCGGCGGCAAGGGCCCCGGTCAGATCGGCGATAGCCGCCAGCTTGACCCGCTCGAACAGCGCCAGGATGGCGGGAATGGATCGAAAGCCGTTCATCGCCTGATACGGGGTGAGCGCGAACACCAGTTCCGGCTTGTGGTTGGGATCCTTGTAGTTGCGATTGGCTGCCTTGGGCGAGATACCGGAAGCCTCTTCCCTGGCAAAACCGGCTTCAGCCTGCGCCTTGCTCGGGTGCACCTGGATGGAGAGAGCCTTCTCGGCGCACAGCACCTTGAACAGGAACGGCAGGCTGCCAAAGCGAGCGAGGGTTGCCTCACCCAGCACGGCGGCCGGGGCACTCTCGATCAGGGTGGAGAGCTTTTGTACCTGATCGCCGCAGGTGATCTCGGAGCAGCCGTTGGGGTGTGCCCCCATCCACAGCTCGGCCTGGGGTTTGCCCTCCGGATTGGGGATCCCGAACAGGGTGGTGAGGGAGTCATGACTGCCCCAGTCGTAGCCTTGAATCGGGTTTTGCATCAACAGAAAGGAGGGCAAGACGCTACTGCTCATAAGAATGCCTCGTTTTAAGATGAAGAGGAGCGGGTGAAGAAAAGGGTGGCATTGATAGTCCGAGCCGGACTATAACATGGGCCATTGCGTGCGCCGCAACCGCTTGCCTCTCTCTTGATCAGGATCAGCATGTCACTCATTTTCAGCCAGTTGCTTGATGGTGCCCTCGGTGAACAGGTTCCGTTCGACCAAATCTGGTTCGCCAGTGAACAGGGTCTGCCCCCAAGCTTCAGCTATCAGGTCAACTTTCCCCGCCTCGAGCTGGTGTTCAGCGGCGAGTACCTTAACCAGGTGTGGGACAGGGAGGCTGGCAGCAAGGAGATTGGTGTGCAGCCCGGGCAGGCGCTCTATATCCCTCCCAACGGCTGGAACAAGCCGCTCTGGACCACCGACTGCTCCGTATTGAGCCTGCTGTTTGGCAAGCGCCAGATAGGGTTCAGCCTGGTGAGCAAACGCCGGGAAGAGCCCGATTTTTTCGACGTGCAAAAACACAGCATCATGGCCCGGGCGGGTCATGTGACGGAGCATATTCTGGGAGCGCTCAATGTGCTGGCCGAGGATCCCGGTCGTGCGCCTACTGACGATCTGCTGCTGCAGGCGCTGCTCACCAGTACGCGTCAGTTGCTGGCAGAGTCCGCCGTTGACAGGCCGCGGGGGGCGGATCTGTTTCACGGCATCTGCATCTATATCCAGGAAAATTTTCACCGCCCCATTACCCGCGACTCCATCGCTCACCGCTTCAATGTCTCCGCCAGCCATCTTTCCCACCTGTTTCGTGAGCAGGGCCATATGCGCCTGGCCGATTACATCAGCTGGGTGCGCATCGACCGGGCCAAATTCATGCTGAAAAAGTACCGCTTCCGCTTGGAGGAGGTAGCCAGCCGTTGTGGTTACACCGATGTAAATTACTTCTGCCGGGTGTTCAAGCAGAAGACGGGATTGACGCCGTCCCAATACCGCGCCCTGAGCCAACCCCAGACATTGGCCTGCGAGGCCGAAGGATAGCGACTGGCGCCAGAGCCGCGGCCGGGGCGGGATTGTGACCCGGATCGCCCGGGGGCTACCTCTTTGGTCTGACATGGGTGATCGCCATTTTATTATGAAAATGAATGGGCTAAGATGGCCGCGCGCAACGATCAGATTGATAACAAACGGAAGTTAGGAGATGCCGATGGAAAGCAAAGTAGTTATCCCGACCCAGGGCCAGAAAATCACAGTCGATGCCAACGGCAAGCTGCAGGTTCCCCACAATCCCATCATTCCGTTTATCGAAGGGGATGGTATCGGCGTGGACGTGACCCCGGCCATGTTGAATGTGGTAAATGCCGCGGTCGAGAAAGCCTACAAAGGCGAGCGCAAGATCGCCTGGATGGAGATCTATACCGGCGAGAAATCGACTCATGTCTATGGCGAAGGTGCCTGGCTGCCGGCCGAAACCCTGGATTTCATTCGTGAATACTGCGTGGCCATCAAAGGCCCCCTGACCACCCCGGTCGGCGGCGGTATTCGCTCCCTCAACGTGGCCCTGCGCCAGGAGCTGGATCTCTACGTCTGCCTGCGCCCGGTACGCTACTACGAAGGCACTCCTAGCCCGGTCAAGCACCCCGAGCTGACCGACATGGTGATCTTCCGCGAGAACGCCGAAGACATCTATGCCGGCATCGAGTGGAAGGCCGACAGCGACGAAGCCAAGAAGGTGATTTCCTTCCTGCAAAACGAGATGGGCGTGAAGAAGATTCGCTTCCCCGAGTCCTGCGGCATCGGCATCAAGCCCATGTCCAAGGCCGGTACCGAGCGTCTGGTGCGCGCCGCCATCGAGTACGCCATCGACAACGACCGTGACTCCGTGACCCTGGTGCACAAGGGCAACATCATGAAGTTCACCGAGGGTGCCTTCAAGGATTGGGGCTACGCCCTGGCCCAGAAAGAGTACGATGCCCAGCTGATTGACGGCGGCCCCTGGTGCTCCTTCAAGAACCCGAAAACCGGCAAGACCATCGTCGTCAAGGACGTCATCGCCGATGCCTTCCTGCAGCAAATCCTGCTGCGTCCGGCCGAGTATGACGTCATCGCCTGTATGAACCTCAACGGTGACTACATCTCCGACGCCCTGGCGGCCCAGGTCGGCGGCATCGGCATTGCCCCGGGCGCCAACATCGGCGACGGCGTGGCCCTGTTCGAAGCCACCCACGGCACCGCGCCGAAGTATGCAGGTCAGGACAAGGTCAACCCGGGCTCGCTGATCCTCTCTGCCGAGATGATGCTGCGCCACCTGGGCTGGACCGAGGCAGCTGACCTCATCGTCAAGGGGATGGAAGCGGCCATCGCCAACAAGACCGTCACCTATGACTTCGAGCGTCTGATGGAAGGCGCTACCCTGCGCTCCTGCTCCCAGTTTGCTCAGGACATGATCGACCAGATGTAAGTCTGTACAGATGCAAAAGGCCAGCCCCATGGGGCTGGCCTTTTTTATGGGCGTGTGGCGCCTGAAGCGGCGTTCGGTCAGGTCGCCGGGGCGAATCGACCGAGCAGGGCAGCGCTGGCGTCGCTCACCCCCGTCAGCTGCACCTCGGTGCCGGCCGCCTCGAAGCGGCGGCGCACCGTAGCCAGGGCCTCGGCGGCGCTGAGATCCCAGAAGTGGGCATCACTTACATCGATCACCACCCGCTCGAGGGATTCGCCGGTGTCAAAGCCGGCGCAGAACTGCTCGGTGCTGGCGAAGAAGACCTGGCCGTGCACCCGGTAGGTGCGGGTGGCGCCGTGGCGCTCGCTGTCGCTGTGCACCAGCAGGGTACGCGCCACCTTGTGGGCGAAGAAGAGACAGGCCAGCAGCACGCCGGTCAGTACCCCGAGAGCCAGGTTGTGGGTCACCACCACCACGGCCACCGTGCTCAGCATCACCAGGTTGGTGGCCAGCGGCGTCTTGTGCATGCGCAGCACTGAGCCCCAGGAGAAGGTGCCGATAGATACCATGATCATCACCGCCACCAGGGCAGCCATGGGGATCTGGCGGATCCATTCGTCCAGGAACACCACCATGACGATGAGCAGGGCCCCCGCCACCAGGGTGGAGAGGCGGCCACGGCCACCGGATTTCACGTTGATGACCGACTGGCCAATCATGGCGCAACCCGCCATGCCGCCCATCAGGCCGGCGGCGATGTTGGCCAGCCCCTGGCCCTTGCACTCGCGGTGGCGATCGCTGCGGGTGCCGGTCATGTCGTCGACGATGGCGGCGGTCATCAGGGATTCGAGCAGCCCCACCACGGCCAGGGCGGCGGAGTAGGGGAAGATGATGGCCAGGGTCTCGAGATTGAGGGGCACGTCGGGCCACATGAAGACCGGCAGGGTGTCCGGCAGGGCGCCCATGTCGCCGACCGTGCGCACCTCGAGGCCGATGCCGACGCTGACCGCGGTGAGCAACACGATGCACAGCAGCGGCGAGGGGAGCAAAGTGCCGATGCGCGGCAGGCGCGGGAACAGGTAGATGATGCCAAGCCCGGCTGCGGTCATGGCGTAGACCTGCCAGCTGACGTCGGTCAGCTCCGGCAACTGGGCCATGAAGATGAGGATGGCCAGGGCGTTGACAAAGCCGGTTACCACCGAGCGCGAGACGAAGCGCATCAGGGCGCCGAGGCGCAGGTAGCCGGCCAGGATCTGCAGCAGGCCGGTGAGCAGGGTGGCGGCCATCAGGTACTGCAGACCGTGCTCGCGCACCAGGGTCACCATCAAAAGGGCCATGGCGCCGGTGGCGGCGGAGATCATGGCCGGGCGACCGCCGGTGAAGGCGATGATGACGGCGATGCAGAAGGAGGCGTAGAGCCCCACCTTGGGATCGACGCCGGCGATGATGGAGAAGGCGATGGCCTCCGGGATCAGGGCCAGGGCCACGACTGTGCCCGACAGCAGATCCCCCCTGATGTTGCCAAACCACTCTTGTCTGATGCGCTCACGCATGGATTGTTCTCGCTCGTTGCTGGCGCCCTAGGCGCTCATTGTTTTTGTGGGCGCGGTCGCCGCGCGGCGCGCGACTCTAACAAAGGGGAGGGGGAGGGGCAAGGCGGAAGTGGGGTGATGTGGCGGCGTACCACTCATTTCAATCGTGCTTGGGTAGTTGAACCGTTGAGGCGACATGCCGCAGGAGAGGCGAAAGAGAGTTTTATGGCTGTATGCGTGCGCTGTGCAAGGGCTAGAGCCGAGGCTTCTGTCGTCTGGTGCGAACTGATGGCACAGGGATGACATCGACATCAGGTTGCCGCGATTGGCAACAAAACGGAGATGAGGAGGGGAGCCGGAAAGGGTAAACAAAAGAAAGCCTTGCAGCTCGGGGGCTGCAAGGCAAGGAATCGGATGATTAAGTGGTTCTTTCCAGATGGTGCTGGTAGATCTGCTGCCACTTGTCCAGCTCGGCCTCATCCCCTTGCTGCTGCCAGAACTCGCAGATGGAGCTGGCCAGCTCGGAAGCCATGGCATGGTCACCGTCACGACGGCTCATCAGGTATTGTCCCAACCAGCTTTGATATTGCTTCATTGCACGATCTCCTTATCAAATTGACGATTGAAACCCGTGTTGTGTGGCCAGTCGCTCGTCCCGCGCTGACGCTGCGTGGCCGCTCCTGCCACACCACAGCTGTTGCGTTTGCCTGTCTGGGGCATTGTTTTCATACGAAGGGAAACCCGGCGCAACAGGGCTATGCCTGAAAAAGGGTCACCACTTTATCACAAAATGAGCAGAAACGCAGGTTTTGGGTTCAATTGGGTTATAAGCAATGATCCATGGCCCTTCACGGGAAGATGAAAGGACTGGTAAGTGGGCCTGGTACCTTATTGGGTCAGGCGGCGAGCCTGCCAGTAGCGGCTGTTCCAGTAGACATTGTCGAGACGGGAGCGGATCACCCCCTTGCTGGTGGAGGCGTGGATAAACTCCCCCGATCCCGTGTAGACCCCGACGTGGTACTGGCGCCAGCCGGTCTTGAAGAAGACCAGATCCCCGTGTTGCAGCCGATAACGTTCGACCGGTGTGCCGAGGGTGGCCTGGGATTCTGTGGTTCTGGGCAGGGAAAACCCCATTACCTGCTGGTAGGCCAGCTGGGTGAAGGCGGAGCAGTCGAGGCCGGCCCGGGTCGAGCCCCCCATGCGATAGGGTACGCCGCGCCACTGCTGGTAGAAGCCGTCGAAGGCACTGCTCTGGCGAGGGGCGGGTAGCGTGGGTTCGGGAGTACTGGAGCAGGCAGCCAGCAGCAGGGTCAGTATGGATAGCAGCAAGAAACGATACATCGGTGCTCTCTCTACAGATCAGGCTTGGACACCGGCGTCAGAAGATGACCGGCACGACAACTTTTCCATCATAAACAGGGATCTGGCCCAAGACCTAGTCTCAAATGGCAAAAATGCGGGGCTGCGTTAAAAAAAACGCCAGCCGGAGGGCTGGCGTTTGAGCTTATTTGGCCGGGCTGATCAGCGGGGTGAGCAGCTCCGCCAGCTTGTAGAAGGTCTGCACCCGGGTTGTGCTGGGACGCCACACCAGGCCTATCTCGCGGTAGGATTTTTCGCCGGGCAGCGGGATGGCCACCAGATCCGAGTTGTCGAGAATGCCGGCATCTATGGCCATCTGGGGCAGGAAGGTGGTGCCCAGGCCCGCCTCTACCATCTGCACCAGGGTGTGCAGGCTGGTGGCCGCGAACGGGTTGATCTTGCTCTTGTCCCGCAGGCGACAGGCGCTGACCGCATGTTCGGTGAGGCAGTGCTCCCGCTCCAGCAGGAAGATGCTCTGGTTGGGCAATTCCTTGTAGTCGAACGGGGTGTGCAGCCCGGCCGCCATGCTGGCAGGCATCACCATGTGGAAGGGATCCTGGCCGACGGTCTTGCAGTGAAAGCCGCCGATCTCGATGGGCAGCGCCAGGATCAGCAGATCAAGCTGACCCTGCTCCAGCTGTTTGAGCAGATTGCTGGTGGTGTCTTCACGCAGCAACAATTCGAGGTCAGGATAGGTCTTGCTGCACACCTTCAGCAGTTTGCTGAGCAGGAAGGGGGCAATGGTGGGGATGCAGCCGAGGCGCACTGTCCCCTGCATGACTCCCCCCTGATGTTGACCTAGTTCCATCAGATCCCGCGCGTCGGAGAGCAAATTGCGAGCCCGCTCGACGATTTCCATGCCGACCGGGGTCATAATGAAGCTCTTGTGGTCCCGCTCCACCAGTTGCAGGTTCATCATGTCCTCCAGGGTCTGGATCCCGGTACTCAGGGTCGACTGGCTGACATGGCAAGCCTTGGCGGCGCGGTTGAAGTTTTT
The DNA here is from genome assembly GCF_041402525.1 of Aeromonas sp. S18(2024). Taxonomy (NCBI): domain Bacteria; kingdom Pseudomonadati; phylum Pseudomonadota; class Gammaproteobacteria; order Aeromonadales; family Aeromonadaceae; genus Aeromonas; species Aeromonas sp. S18(2024). The sequence goes on from NZ_JBGLQV010000001.1 coordinate 117,067, forward strand.
GTGCTCGTCGAGAGCAACCAGATATTGCAGCTGTTTGAGGCTGGGCCAACGTTGCATAGAAAAACCCGATTAATGCTATCTATTTAATTTGATTTGACTAATCTACCACCGGGCCTATAGTTTGTCGCTTGAATTAGATGGACCAGGCCCAAGGTGGCCCAATCCTGAGCGGATTGTTCACTTCACAAAAGAGGAATTGAATATGGTATTGGTAGGCCGTCCCGCACCCGATTTTACTGCCGCAGCCGTTCTGGGTAATGGCGAAATCGTTGATTCTTTCAACCTGTCATCCCACATCAAAGGCAAAGCCGCCGTTGTCTTCTTTTACCCCCTCGACTTCACTTTCGTCTGCCCGTCCGAACTGATCGCCTTCGATCATCGTTATGAAGAGTTCCAGAAGCGTGGCGTGGAAGTGATCGGTGTTTCCATCGATTCCCAGTTCTCCCACAACGCCTGGCGCAACACCAAGGTGGAAGATGGCGGCATCGGCCAGGTCAAGTACCCGCTGATCGCCGACGTGAAGCACGAGATCTGCAAGGCGTATGACGTCGAGCATCCGGAAGCCGGTGTTGCCTTCCGTGGCTCCTTCCTGATCGACAAGAACGGCGTGGTTCGTCATCAGGTGGTGAACGATCTGCCGCTGGGTCGCAACATCGACGAAATGTTGCGCATGGTCGACGCCCTGCAATTCCACGAAGAGCACGGCGAAGTGTGCCCGGCTCAGTGGGAAAAGGGCAAGAAAGGCATGCAGGCCTCTCCGGATGGCGTAGCCAAATACCTGTCCGAGAACGCCGACGCCCTGTAATGGGTTGATGCGAAGTAAAAAACCGGTGCCAAGGCGCCGGTTTTTTTATGCCTGTTATTTGGATGGTGGATGCAGTAACAGCTTGTAGGGCAGGTATAAAAAAGCGCGCCATGGGCGCGCTTTTGGCATCGGGTAGCAACCGGATTATTCGTCGAAGATCCCGAAGTGATCCTTGGCGAAGTTGACCCGCTGCTCCACGTTCATCTTGACCTGGCCCAGCTTCTCAATGGTCTTGAGGTTGGGCACCAGGCCGCGGCCGTTGGCGATCTGGATGGCAAGGCCCGGACGGGCGTTGAGTTCCAGCAGCATGGGGCCGCGGAACTTGTCCAGCACCATGTCGGTCCCGATATAGCCGAGCCCCGACATCTCGTAGCAGGAGGCGGCCAGGGTCAGCAGGGTATCCCAGTGGGGCACCCTGAGATCGTAGAGGTCGAGTCCCGTATCCGGATGGTGGCGGATGGGTGAGCCAAACTGTACCGCCCGCAGGGCGCGACCGGTTCGCAGGCACAAACCCACTCCCACGGCGCCTTGGTGCAGGTTCGCTTTGCCGTCGGAGGCAGAAGTGGAGAGGCGCATCATGGCCATCACCGGGAAGCCCTTGAAGATGATGACCCGGGAGTCGGGCACCCCTTCAAACGAGTAGCCGTCGAACACGTCATCGAAGTTGATGAGCCCTTCTACCAGCGCCACGTCCGGCTTGCCCCCCAGAGAGTAGAGCCCCGCCAGGATGTTGGAGACATGGCGCTCCAGATCCTGGCCATTGCAGGCACTGCCGTTGGGTTTGTAGAAGAGGCCATCTTCCTGACGCAGGATCACCAGGATCCCCTTGCCGCCGGAACCCCGGGCCGGCTTGATGCAGAAGCCCGGCCACTCTTTCACCAGCTCGGTGATCTGTCCCACCCCGTGCTGCTCGCGGATGGTGCCGATGAGATCCGGCACCGTCACGCCTGCATCCAGCGCGATGCGCTTGGTCTGCAGCTTGTCATCCACCAGTGGGTAGAGACGGCGCGGGTTGTAGCGGCTGATGTAGGAGTGGTTGCGCTTGTTCATGCCGAGGATGCCTGACTGAGACAGGCTCCACGGGGTGGTGTACTTTTCCCAGAACCACATCTGTTACTTGTCCTTACCCGGCGTGGCGCCAGACTTCATCTCGTCCACCAGCGGCTTGAAGCGCTTGAGCTCGCTCAGCTTGTAACCGGTGTAGTTACCCATCAGCAGCACGGTCGCCATCAGCACCAGTTGCAGACCGAGGAAGTTGAAGGTGAGGTGACGGATCAGTTCGTTATCCATGGCCAGGTAGGCGATGACGGCCACCAGCAGGGAACCGCCGCCCTGGCGGAACACCTCTTTCGGACCCTCTTCTTCCCACAGGATGGACATCCGCTCTATGGTCCAGGAGAGGATGATCATCGGGAAGAAGGTGATCTTCATGCCGTCGGTCAGCCCCAGCTTGAAGGCGAATGCGGAGAAGATGCCGATCATCGAGATCACCATGATGATGATCGCCGATATCCGGGCGACCAGCAGCAGGTTCAACCTCGAGAGGTAGGAACGGATGATAAGGCCGGTGCCCACGATAAGCAGGAAACCAATGAGACCGGTCACCAGCGAGGTCTGGATGAAGGCGACCGCGATCAGCACCGGCATGAAGGTGCCCGAAGTCTTGATCCCCACCAGTACCCGCAGGAACACCACCATCAGCACGCCGATAGGAATGAGCAGCAGGCCTTTGAACAGGGCTTGCTCTTCCAGCGGCAGGCTGTGGATGGAGAAGTTCAACATCTCGGATTTTTCGAACTTCTGGGCCAGCGCGACGCTCACCGGTTGCTCCTGCTCGATCATCGAGAAGGTGACGCGGGAGTTGTGACCGCCGGTCACGTCCAGCAGGGCGCCCGAGTTGTACTCCCACAGCAGCAGGTTGGCCGGGCGGCCCTGTTCACCGGTCTGCGGGTTGAACAGCTTGTAGTCGGTCGGGCTGTTGAAGACTTGCAGGTAATCCACCAGCTCCTGGCGACGGCGGCCATCTTCCAGATTGAGGGCATGGACCACACGGGCCGGAATGTCGGCGTTGTTGAGCAGCTCGGCGATCAGGTTGGCACGAGACTTGTTCTTTTTCAGCAGCTCGGCGTTCTGTTCCTGCTTCTCGATCTCCTTGATGATCTCGCGAGTCAGGGTATAGCCGTCGGCGGAGCGTTCCTGGGCACGTTCCAGGATCTGCTTCATCGCGGTGGCATAGGGTTCGCTCTCGATCTGCTTCTCGATGGCAGGCGGCTGCGGGTTGGCGGCTGGCTTGGCGTGAGCATCCGCCATCATGTCGACGCGGTAGTAGAGCTCCTGACGGCCGGAAGCGGTGCGAATTGACCACTCGGCGCGGGCATCGCCATCTTTTTCGACAAACGAAAGGCCGTAGCCGGGGCTAGCGGCATTCTCGTTCATCAGGGTGAAACCGGGCTGGGTGCCAGGAATAGCCAGGGAGGCGATCACCGGCTCACCGGTGGCATCAAACTCCAGCTTGGCCTCGATGGACCAAATCTGGCGCTTTTCACCCGGCGTCAGGGGCACGTCCAGGGCGATGTGGTGATAGAGGGTCATCCCCAGGCCGACAATGTACAGCAGGGCAACCAGCAAATAGAACGGCTTGCGAGAAACCATGGATTATTTCACATCCTTGAGCTTGGGTTTGGACTGGATATATTCACGGGCCACGTCGACCACAGCGATATCCTTGAGGAACTCACGACCCAGCAGCACGGGGAAGGTCATGTCGCTGCGGTCTTTCAGGGTAAATTCGGCCTTTTCGGTCATATCGCCGATACGCACTGCCAGGCGAACCACGGGGCGACGGTCCAGATCGTCAGCGGAGGCCTGACGCACCCGCACGTGACGCACCAGCGGCGCCTCGATCTGGATCTTGTCGTCCATCTCCTGATGGCTCAGGAAGAAGCGCACCCAGTTCTTGCCGTTGCGCTCGAAGATGGTGATCTCCTGGGCGCTGATGGAGGAGGTGGTGGCGCCAGTATCGACCCGAGCCTGGAAGGCGTCGTTGGCGGCATCGACCCAGATCCACTCCGCTTCACCCACCAGCAGTTTGCCATCTATGGTGTGGCCCTGATCCGGGGCGGGGCATTTTGCCGCCGGAATTGGCAGGGGTTTGGGCGGTTCGGTCGGGAGGCTCGCGAGCTTGTGATCTACGTGCTTGACGGACTCTTTCATCTTGGTGACATCGGTGTTGAGCTGAACCAGCAGATGCTGTTGCTGGGCATACTGCTTCTGCTGCTGTTCCATGGCTGTTTGCAGGCGCTGTTCACTCTGGCTGAGCTCGCTACGCAGCTCGGCCAGGGTCAGAGCGGGGACCTGGGGAGGTTTTTCCATATTGACACACCCGCCGAGACTAAGCAGGGAGAGCAGGGTCATTCCTTTTAATTTGCTTTTCATGTCATTCATTTAACTGTGCTTCCTGGAATTTGGTCAGTGTAACGTCCACAGCAGCCATCGGCTAGTCTTTGGCCTTGCGCGCAATCAGTACGGCCCGCTTGGGGGCCGGGTGTCCTTCTACCGTGAGCGCCGGATTGTCCGGATCCAGATAATCACTCAGGGATTCATTAATCATCCAGTCGGTACGACGCTGTTCGTCGGTGCTGGTCATATTCTCGTCGACGATCCGCACATCGGTAAAACCGCAGCGTTCAACCCAGAGCTTGAGTGCTGCGCTGGACGGGATGAACCAGACGTTGCGCATCTTGCCGTAGCGGTCGGTGGGCATCAGTACGTCATTGACGCCGCCGTCGATCACCAGGGTCTCCAGCACCAGCTCGCCATCGTCTTTGAGCTGGTTGCGCAGCTGCTCGATGTGCTCGATGGGGGATTTGCGGTGATAGAGCACCCCCATGGAGAAGACGGTATCGAAGGCGCGCAGCTCCGGCAGCTCCTGGATGCCAAGGGGCAGCAGGTGGGCACGCTGGTCATTGCCTGCGAAGTGGCGAATGGCCTCGAACTGGCAGAGGAACAGTGGGCTCGGATCGATGCCGACCGCCAGCTTGGCCCCTTCACCCACCATGCGCCAGAGGTGATAGCCGCTGCCGCAGCCAACATCCAGCACATAACGTCCCGCCAGCGGGCTGATGTGGGGCAGCACCCGATCCCACTTCCAGTCGGAACGCCATTCGGTATCGATGTGGATGCCGTGCACGGTGAAGGGCCCCTTGCGCCAGGGCATGAAGTGGCGCAGCAGGCTCTCGACCTTCTTGCGTTCGCCTTCCCCCAGGCTTTCGGTCGAGCCAATCTCGACCCGCTCTTTCAACTCGATCTGGTCAGGTTCAACCTGGGGCAGTTTGTTGAGGGCCCGATTCCAGCGCGGCAGATCCCCGTGCTGGTTGTCATGCTGCCAGGCGTGCAGCTGGGCGGGCAGGGTATGCAGCCAGTGGCTCAGGCGGTTCTTGGCGATCAGCTGATAGAAGTTGGCAAAGTCGATCATGGCTGTTCGCTCCCGCTCGATTTGATGGCGATCATGGAGCCGAAGTTGAAGCACTGGAACCAGAGATCCTGATGGGCGAAGCCGGCCTCCCGCAGGCGGGCCTGATGTACCGGCAGGCTGTCGGTGCGCATCACGTTCTCGAGGGCGGTGCGCTTCTGGCTGATCTCGAGTTCGCTGTAGCCGTTGGCCCGTTTGAAGTCGAGGTGCAGGTCGATGAGCAGCTCGTTGACCGGTTCGTCCTCGAAACGGAACTTCTCGCTGAGGATCAGGATGCCGCCCGGGCGCAGGCCGTCGTGAATGCGCTGGATGAGGGCGGCCCGTTTTTCGGGATCCACGAACTGCAGGGTGAAGTTGAGCACCACCACGGAGGCGTTCTCGATTTCGATGTCGCAGATGTCTGCCTCCACCAGCTCCACCGGCACCTCGGATTTGAAGCCGGAGAGGTGGGCACGGGCCCGCTCGATCATGGGATGGGAGAGATCGACCGCCGTGATGCGACAACCCGGTTGATTGACATGGCGGCGCATCGCCTGGGTGGCGGCCCCGAGGGAGCAGCCGAGATCGTAGAGTCGGCTCTCGGGCTGGGCGTAGCGGGCGGCCATCATGCCGATGGCGGAGATGATGTTGCTGTAACCCGGCACCGATCGCTGGATCATGTCGGGAAAGACGTCGACGACCTGCTCGTCAAAACAGAAATCCCCCAGTCGGGCGATGGGGGCGGCAAAAATTTGATCTTTGGTATGCATGCTGGCGCAACCTGACCGTCGTTGAATAAACCGACGGCATTGTTCAATTGAGTCGTTGAGTGATAGCCATCAGAGTTGATATATCACCTTCTTTACGAACGGGTGACGGGTCATGAGCTCCCTGGACCGGCCCTGTTCGTACGGGTCATGTTCCGGACCCTTGAACCGGAGCCCCGTCGTCGGTTGCAACGGATTGCAATGCGAAACATTCGGGCCCCTCGCTTGGGGCGCTAGTGTAGAGGATTGTAGGCCATTTGTCTTGGCGCCAGGCCCAGCCAGACCAGAAAAATACGGCTTTTTTTACGCATCAGCCGATGGCGCTCAAAAGGGCAGCACTCCCTGGCGCGCGCGATCGTTTTCCCCCGGCCAGGAGGCCATCTCCTGACCAAGCAGATGGCTGATCTGGCGAGCAAGCTCCGGGGCTCTGGCGTTGTCGGCGGTGTGGATGAACAGGTAGAGATCCTTGCCCTCGGCGAGCCACTGCTGCCAGTGGGGGAGCCAGCCCGGCAAGAAGGGGTGATTGGCCGCCGGATCCGGCAGGCCGATGAGGCGCACCACAGGGGCTCGAGCGGTGGCCAGCAGATGTACCGGCAGCCTGGGTTTCTTGCCCTGGGCATCGATCATGGCAGCTGTGGTGGCCGGTACCGAGAAGAGCGGTCGGCTGTCCAGCATGATGCGGTTGATGCCCTTCTCCATCAACATCCTGTTCAGGGCGCGTTCGACCTCGCCCTTGGCGAAGAAATCGGGATGGCGTACCTCAAGGGCATAACGAAATTCGCCCGGCAACCGGTTGAAAAAGGCCTGCAGGCGGGGCAGTCCTTCGGGGCCGAAGCGGGCGGGCAGCTGCAGGGTGAGCAGCCCCAGCTTGTCGTGCAGCGGGGCGAGCAGCGCGATAAAGTCCGCTACCTGCTTGTCCGTGCTCACCAGATCGCTCTGGTGGCTGATGGTTTGCGGAAACTTGAAGTTGAAGCGAAAACGGGCTGGCACCGCATCGGCCCAGCGCTGTACCGTCTCGGGTGTCGGCAGGGCGTAGAAGGTGGTGTTTCCTTCCACCGAGTCGAACACGCTGGCGTAGTGGGCTAGGTGCTCGGCGGGTTTGGCGCCCAGGCCAAGCAGTTGCCCCGGCCAGGCGGGGTGGGACCATTGCGGCAGGCCCAGATAGAGGCTCATGCTGGTTGTTTGCTCCGCTCATGGAGAAGGTGCGACGTTTTTTTGGCCGAATTTAGGCATCGGAGGCAAAAAAACTGGGCAAAGGGGGTTGCTGGCCATTTTACCCAAATGGGGGTTTTCCTCTATAATGCCAGCCCTTTTGTTTTTCAATTTCTTGTGACCCATGCCTATCTACGAATATCGTTGCGACGTCTGTGGCCATGAATTGGCAAAACTGCAAAAGCTTTCCGATGCCCCCCTGACCGACTGCCCGGCCTGTAGCAAGCCGAATCTGGTCAAGCTGATATCGGCGGCAGGCTTCCGGCTCAAGGGAACCGGATGGTACGAGACTGATTTCAAACCGGGTAAGAAAAAGAATCTGGCCAGCTGTGAGACAGACGGTGCTTGCCAGTCGTGCCCGGCGGCCCAAGGTTAACCGTCTCTCTACAATTTCGAAGGAAGAAGTCCATGCGCTCTATCTATTGCGGACAGGTCAATGAGGCCCATGAAGGGCAGACCATTACATTGTGCGGTTGGGTCCACCGTCGTCGTGATCTCGGCGGTCTGATCTTTATCGACATGCGCGATCGCGAAGGGATCGTGCAGGTGTTCTTCGATCCGGACAAGCCGGAAGCGTTCGCTCTGGCCTCCGAGCTGCGTGGCGAGTTCTGCATCCAGGTGACCGGCGTGGTGCGCACCCGTCCGGAGTCCCAGCGCAACAGCGACATGGCCACCGGTGCCATCGAGGTGTTCGCCCACGAGCTCACCATCATCAACCGCGCCGAGCCGCTGCCCCTTGACTTCAACCAGGTCAACAGCGAAGAGATCAGCCTCAAGTACCGCTACCTGGACTTGCGTCGCCCCGAGATGGCCAAGTACCTGAAGACCCGCGCCAAGGCCAGTGCCTTCGTGCGCCGCTTCATGGACGAGCACGGCTTCCTCGACATCGAGACCCCGATGCTGACCAAGGCCACCCCGGAAGGGGCCCGTGACTACCTGGTGCCGAGCCGTGTGCACAAGGGCAAGTTCTACGCCCTGCCGCAGTCCCCGCAGCTGTTCAAGCAGTTGCTGATGATGTCCGGCTTCGACCGCTACTACCAGATCGTCAAGTGCTTCCGCGACGAAGACCTGCGTGCCGACCGTCAGCCGGAATTCACCCAGATCGACGTGGAGACCTCCTTCATGACCGCACCGCAAGTGCGTGAGGTGATGGAAGAGATGATCCGCAAACTGTGGCTGCATATCCTGAACGTGGATCTGGGCGACTTCCCCATCATGACCTTCGACGAGGCGATGCGCCGCTTTGGCTCCGACAAGCCGGATCTGCGTCTGCCGATGGAACTGGTGGATGTGGCAGATCTGCTGACCGCCGTCGAGTTCGCCGTGTTTGCCGGCCCTGCCAACGATCCGAAAGGCCGTGTGGCTGCCCTGAAAGTACCGGGTGGCGCCGAGCTCTCCCGCAAGCAGATCGACGAGTACACCAAGTTCGTCGGCATCTACGGTGCCAAGGGCCTGGCCTGGATGAAGGTCAACGAGGCCGGGAGCGGCATCGAAGGCGTACAGTCCCCGGTGGCCAAGTTCCTCTCTGACGAGATCGTGCGCGAGATCCTGGCCCGTACCGGCGCGGCCGATGGCGACATCATCTTCTTTGGCGCCGACTCCAAGAAAGTTGTGTGCGACGCCATGGGGGCCCTGCGCCTGAAAGTGGGCCGCGATCTGGGTCTGCTGGAGAACAGCTGGAAGCCCCTGTGGGTCATCGACTTCCCGATGTTCGAGGAAGATGGCGAAGGCGGTCTGGCTGCCATGCACCACCCCTTCACCGCGCCGAGCAACCTGAGCCCGGAACAGCTGAAAGCCAATCCGCTGGGTGCTTACGCCAACGCCTACGACATGGTGATCAACGGCTACGAAGTAGGTGGCGGCTCCGTGCGTATCCATAACAGCGAAATGCAGGCCACCGTGTTCGACATCCTGGGTATTACCCCGGACGAACAGCGCCTGAAGTTCGGCTTCCTGCTGGATGCCCTGAAATACGGTACCCCGCCCCACGCCGGTCTGGCCTTTGGCCTGGACCGCCTCAGCATGCTGCTGACCGGTACCGACAACATTCGGGACGTGATTGCCTTCCCGAAAACCACCGCGGCCGCCTGTCTGATGACAGACGCCCCCAGCTTCGCCAACCCGGCCCAACTGGGTGAATTGGCGATTGCGACCACCGTCAAGGGTGATGAATAAGCCGTAATCCGGCACCAAAGGCCGCAGCAATGCGGCCTTTCACGTTTCCCCTTGTGTTACTGAAAGTTAAAAATATAACGGAGAGTCCCTATGGCAGGTCACAGTAAATGGGCCAACATCAAACACCGCAAGGCCGCTCAGGATGCCAAGCGTGGCAAGATCTTCACCAAGCTGATCCGCGAAATCACCACCTCCGCGCGTCTCGGTGATGCGGATCCGGCCAACAACCCGCGTCTGCGTGCGGCGGTGACGGCAGCCCTGACCAACAACATGACTCGCGATACCATCAACCGCGCCATCCAGCGTGGCGCTGGCGGTGGTGACGGCGAGCAGCTCGAGACTATCGTGTACGAAGGCTACGGCCCGGCCGGTACCGCCGTCATGGTGGAGTGCCTGACCGACAACCGTAACCGTACCGTCTCCGAAGTGCGTCATGCCTTCAGCAAGAGCGGTGGCAACCTGGGTACCGACGGTTCCGTCTCCTACCTCTTCACCAAGAAGGGCCTGCTGACCTTCGTGGGCGTCGATGAAGATGCCCTGATGGATGCTGCCCTGGAAGCGGGTGCTGACGACGTGGTGACCGAAGAGGATGGTTCCATCGAGGTGTACACCACCCCGAACGATTTCGGTACCGTGCTCGACGGTCTGGAAGCCGCCGGCTTCAAGGCCCAGAGCGCCGAAGTGACCATGATCCCTTCCACTGAAGCCGAACTGGATGCCGAGACCGCGCCCAAGCTGATGCGCCTCATCGACATGCTGGAAGATCTGGACGACGTGCAGGAGGTGTACCACAACGGTTCCATTTCCGACGAAGTGGCCGCGACCCTCTGATCGCCCGCTCATGCTCTCCCGATGGCAGCCAGATGGCTGCCATTTTTTTATCCCGTCGGTAAAACCGGCTCTCTTTTTTCTTATCCTCGCTTAACGCTCCAGTCCTACTGACTCTTCTTGTCCGCTGGCGGTAGATGCGCTCGCCGTGGTTGTGCCTTCGCCTTCGTCTGATTGAGAGGGGGAAAATGCTGTGACTTGTCTGTGGGGACGGGCTGCACTTGGCACTGATTGCGGATGTCATAGCGAACAATGGGAGCATACGGCTGGCAATGCGGGGGGAGGGGAGGTTCTGTTGTCCGGTAAAGAAGGTGCAGGCTTTCAGGCAAAGAAAAGCCCGCGCAGTGGCGCGGGCTTTTTTAATCTCGGGACCGCTTATCAGGCCTTGGATTTTTTCTTGCTGGTTTCGGCTTTCACTTCCACCTTGTCAGCTACCTGGGCTTCTTCGGAGAAGGGACGGCCGTAGTAGGTATCCAGCAGGATGGCTTTCAGCTCGCTGATCAGCGGGTAGCGCGGGTTGGCGCCGGTGCACTGGTCATCGAAGGCTTCAACGGCCAGCTGGTCAACCTTGGCCAGGAAGTCGGCTTCGGCAACACCTGCGTCACGGATGGAGGCCGGGATGCCCAGGGTCGCTTTCAGCTCGTCCAGCCAGGCCAGCAGCTTCTCGATCTTGGCGGCGGTACGGTCACCGGCGGCAGTCAGACCCAGGTGGTCAGCCACTTCGGCGTAGCGACGACGAGCCTGCGGACGGTCGTACTGGGAGAACGCGGTCTGCTTGGTCGGGTTGTCGTTCGCGTTGTAGCGGATGACGTTGCTGATCAGCAGGGCGTTGGCCAGGCCGTGCGGGATGTGGAACTCGGCACCCAGTTTGTGGGCCATGGAGTGGCACACACCCAGGAAGGCGTTGGCGAATGCGATACCGGCGATGGTGGCAGCGTTGTGCACCTTCTCGCGGGCAACCGGGTCGTTGGCCCCGTTCTGGTAGCTGGAGGGCAGGTAGTCCTTCAGCAGTTTCAGGGCTTGCAGTGCCTGGCCGTCGGAGTACTCGTTGGCCAGCACGGAAACATAGGCTTCCATGGCGTGAGTCACGGCGTCGATACCACCGAAGGCGCACAGGGATTTCGGCATGCCCATCACCAGGTTGGCGTCAACGATGGCCATGTTCGGGGTCAGCTCGTAGTCGGCCAGCGGGTATTTCACGCCGGTGGCGTCGTCGGTCACGACCGCAAACGGGGTCACTTCAGAACCGGTACCGGAAGTGGTGGTGATGCAGACCAGCTCGGCCTTCACGCCCATTTTCGGGAACTTGTAGATACGCTTGCGGATGTCCATGAAGCGCATGGCCAGATCTTCGAACGCGGTGTCCGGATGCTCGTACATCACCCACATGATCTTGGCAGCATCCATCGGTGAACCACCGCCCAGGGCGACGATCACGTCCGGCTTGAAGGAGTTGGCCATCTCGGCACCCTTGCGTACCACGGTCAGGGTCGGGTCGGCTTCTACTTCGTAGAACACTTCCACTTCCATCTTCAGGCCCTTGAGCAGACGAACCACTTCGTCGGCGTAGCCGTTGTTGAACAGGAAGCGGTCGGTCACGATCATGGCGCGCTTCTTACCTTCCAGGTCGCTCAGGGCGATCGGCAGGGAACCACGACGGAAGTAGATGGATTTCGGAAGTTTGTGCCACAGCATGTTTTCTGCCCGTTTTGCGACTGTCTTCTTGTTGATCAGGTGCTTGGGACCCACGTTTTCGGAGATGGAGTTGCCACCCCAGGAACCGCAACCCAGGGTCAGGGACGGTGCCATCGCGAAGTTGTACAAGTCACCGATACCACCCTGGGTAGTCGGGGTGTTGATCAGGATACGGGCAGTCTTCATCTTGTCGCCGAAGTACTTGATGCGGTCGGCGTTGCGGTCCTGGTCGGTGTAGAGACCGGAGGTGTGGCCGATACCGCCCAGGTTGACCATGTCACAGGCCATTTCAACGGCTTCTTCAAAGTTCTTGGCACGGAACAGACCCAGAGTCGGGGAGAGCTTCTCGTGAGCGAACTCTTCCTCTTCACAGATCTTCACGCCTTCGCCGATCAGGATCTTGGTGTTGGCAGGCACGGTAACACCGGCCATTTCGGCGATCTTGACCGCAGGCTGGCCCACGATGTTGGCGTTCATGGCGCCGTTGATCAGGATGACTTTACGAACCTTGTCAGCTTCGTCCTTGCTCAGCACATAGCCGTTGTGAGTGGCGAAACGCTCTTTGACCTGTTCATAGATGGAGTCAACCACGATGGCGGCTTGCTCGGAGGCACAGACCACGCCGTTGTCGAAGGTCTTGGACATCAGGATGGAGGCGACGGCGCGCTTCACATCGGCGGTTTCGTCGATGACTACCGGTACGTTACCGGCACCCACGCCGATGGCGGGCTTGCCGGAGGAGTAGGCGGCTTTCACCATGCCCGGGCCACCGGTGGCCAGGATCAGGTTGATGTCGTTGTGCTTCATCAGAGCGTTGGACAGTTCAACAGACGGTTGATCGATCCAGCCGATGATGTCTTTCGGGGCACCGGCGGCAACGGCTGCATCCAGTACCAGCTTGGCTGCGGTATTGGTGGAGTTTTTGGCGCGGGGGTGCGGGGAGAAGATGATGGCGTTGCGGGTCTTCAGGGAGATCAGGGATTTGAAGATCGCGGTGGAGGTCGGGTTAGTGGTCGGTACGATACCGCAGATGATGCCTACCGGCTCGGCGATGGTGATGGTACCCATCTCGTCATCTTCGCTGAGGATGCCGCAGGTCTTTTCTTCTTTGTACTTGTTGTAGATGTATTCGGAGGCGAAGTGGTTCTTGATAACCTTGTCTTCGATGATACCCATACCGGACTCTTCGACGGCCATCTGGGCCAGAGGGATACGGGCGTTGTTGGCGGCCAGGGCGGCGGCACGGAAGATCTTGTCTACCTGCTCTTGGGAGAAGCTGGCGAATTCACGCTGTGCTTCCTTAACGCGGGCGACCAGTGCATCCAGTTCTGCCAAATTGGTTACTGCCATGTTTATCTCCTGATTATTTGAAAACTGTTTAGTAAGACGTTGGCAATGCCCGGCAATTATAGTTGGCCTGTCAAGGCGACAATTACTGCAACAGGGGTATTTACATGCCTTACTAAATTGTTTTCCGAGTCGATTATAGAGCGGGGTAGACCCAGAAAAACTTGATCTCGATCAAGTGTTGCAAAAGAACAAAAGAAATTTTATTTCACAATTTTTTTCTGGTCGGATGTTATCAAGTTGTGGAGTTGAACAAATCCTTTATGAACCCTGAATGAACGGTTTTAGTCCAGATTTTTCATCAAGTTAAGGCTTGATAAACAATTTGGAGGAAACCGCTGCATGACAGCCATCACACAGCCATTGTGATCAAACTTAACCTTTGACACTCGAGTGGTGGCAGATTTTCCACTGTCTGTTATCGATTTGTATATTTTGACCGTTTGGTTTGCCGTTTCTCCCCACCGTTTTTGGCGCTTTTTTACACGCAATTTCGCATTTCCCTTACCTTGGATAGAGGGGGAAGAGGTATGACCCGTTAGGAGCTCGTTATTGCCTTTAGCGTGGTACAAGGTGATCGGAATGCCCTTCCTTGCCGGGCTTCTGCAAAGGTGGTTTAGGCGCTGGCAGGCGGGCTGTGGCTGGCAGCTGGCATCTGATAGGCAATCATGACCCTCGGTTCCTGGTGTTGATCGTTGTGTCAGGAAAACGTCGGAACAGGAGCCGGAAAAACAGCCGCGGCGACAGGGGGGTGTGCCTGGACCACGGATTAGAGGAGGTAGCGACTTGCGCCGCGGAGATCGTTTCGCACTGGCTTATCTGTTGGGAAGAGGGGGAATCATTAGCGGAACTAACTAAAAAACCCCGATATTGGTGAGATTATTTAATTGGTGCGGATCCTGGCTATGGTGTAAATTTACGCACGCATTGATATGGAGTAGCCCGCGGGCTTGCACACTATTGGAAGGGGTCTATGGCGGCAATTGACGTCTCTTTATATCTGAAGTTTTTTGTCGGTTTGTTTGCGATCATCAACCCGCTTGGTCTGTTGCCGGTGTTTGTCAGTCTGACCAGTCACCATACCCCGGCCGAAAGAATGAAGACCAACACGACCGCCAATATCGCCGTGATGGTGATCCTGCTGGTCTCCATGACCATGGGGCAGCTGATCCTGGACGGTTTTGGCATTTCGCTGGCGTCGTTTCGCATCGCCGGCGGTTCGCTTATCACCCTGATCGCCTGGTCCATGCTGCAAGGCAAGCTGGGTGAGGTGAAGCACAACAAGCAGGAGAAAGGGGAGTTGGCGGTGCGCGAATCCATCGCGGTCGTGCCGCTGGCGCTGCCACTGATGGCGGGACCGGGGGCCATCTCGTCGGTCATCGTCTACGCCAGCCAGAGCCACTGGCAGCAGATGCTCGGCATGTCGCTGGTGGTGGTGGTGTTCTCGTTCTGCTCCTGGCTAATCTTTCGCGCCGCCCCCCTGCTGTTCAAGATCATGGGCAATACCGGCATCAACGTGGTGACCCGTATCATGGGTCTTATTATGATGTCGCTGGGTATCGAGATCATGGTGGCCGGGATCAAGGGTGTCTTCCCCAGCCTGATGTGAGCCAGATCCGTTTTATGAAAGCCGGTCCTCGTGACCGGCTTTTTATTGGTTGCTTTTTGAATGCCATTTTCTAGAATCGAGCGATTTGTATAAAAAACCGTCGGTTGCGGGGCATTTAAATACTGAAATTCTTGTCAAAAGCTGTTTTTTTGACCATGGATGGCCGTTGCTCCTGATAATATCTATTGCATCATCACAATAAGCAGGGAATTATGCTGGGAGCGGGTTGTTACCCCGTCATTGAAAAAATTGCATGGAATGTTCTTGTTGGAGTATGGAAATGACTCATAAAAAAACAATGATTAACACCCTCCTGGTGGCCGCGCTGTTTGGTGGCGCCACAATGGCACAAGCCGCCGATGTACCCGCCGGTACCAAGCTGGCCGAAGTGCAGCAGCTGGTCAAAGGCAACGGCTCCGAGCCCGCCACCCTGGACCCGCACAAGACCGAAGGAACGGTCGAATCCAATATCCTGCGCGATCTGTTCGAAGGTCTGGTCGCCTCCGGTCCCAAGGGCGAAGTGCTGCCCGGCGTGGCCGAGTCCTGGGAAACCGCGGACAACAAGAAATATGTGTTCCACCTGCGTAAAGACGCCAAGTGGTCCAACGGTGAGCCGGTCACCGCTCACGATTTCGAATTTGCCTTCAAGCGTGCCGTCGACCCCAAAACCGCCTCTCCCTACTCTTGGTATCTGGAGATCCCGACCATCGTCAACGCCTCCGACATCATCGCTGGCAAGAAGCCTGCCGACACCCTGAGTGTGAAGGCGGTCGATGACTACACCTTCGAGGTGCAACTGGAGAAGGCGATCCCTTACTTTGTCAGCATGCTCTCCCACACCACCACCTACCCGGTGCCGAAAAAAGTGGTCGAGAAGTTTGGTGACAAGTGGACCCAGCCCGGCAACATGGTGTCCAACGGTGCCTATGTGCTGAAAGACTGGGTGGTGAACGAGCGCGTCGATGTGGAGCGCAACAAAAACTACTGGAACGACGCCAAGACCGTCATCAACAAGGTGACCTATCTGCCGATCCAGTCCACCAACGCCGAGTTGAACCGCTACCTGGCCGGTGAAGTGGACATGACCTACCAGATGCCCATCGAGCGCTTCAAGCAGATGAAGAAAGAGAAGCCGGACGAGCTGAAAGTGACCGGTTATGTGGGCACCTACTACTACCAGTACAACGTCAAGCGCAAGCCGTTTGACGATGTACGCGTGCGTACCGCGCTCTCCTACGCCATCGATCGCAACGTGATCGCCGACAAGGTGATGGGCCAGGGCCAGACCCCGGGTTACACCCTGGTGCCTGATTTCGTGGACGGCTTCAAGCCGGTGGCGCCCGAGTGGTCCAAGATGACCCAGGCCGAGCGCGATGCCAAGGCGAAAGCCTTGCTGGCCGAAGCCGGTTTCGATGCCAGCAAGCCGCTGAAGTTCGAGCTGCTCTACAACACCGACGACAACCACAAAAAAGTGGCTGTGGCCGTCGCCTCCATGTGGAAGAAGCTGGGCGTGCAGGTGAGCCTGGTCAACCAGGAGTGGAAGACCTACCTCGAAACCAAGAAACAGGGTCAGTTTGACGTGGGCCGTGCCGGCTGGATCGCCGACTACAACGAAGCCTCCTCCATGCTGGATCTGATGCAGACCACCCACGGCAACAACGACGGCAAATACTCCAACCCGGCGTTTGACAAGCTGATGAACGAGTCCCGCGATCAGGTGGATGTGGAAGCCCGCAACAAGCTCTATGTCCAGGCCGAAGAGATCCTGGCCAAGGACATGCCGATCGCCCCCATCTACCAGTACGTGACTGCCCGCATGGTGAAACCCTATGTGGGTGGCTACCCGGCCAACCCGCTGGACAACCTCTACAGCAAGGACATGTACATCGTCGCCCACTGATGATGTAAAGCAACAAGTCGCATAACAAGCAGGGCCCGCCAGACGGCGGGCCTTTATTACAACCGCGACCATTTGGAAGCAGTACAGGACAGGAATTGTCTATGTTGAAATTTATTCTAAAACGTCTAC
This sequence comes from Aeromonas sp. S18(2024), assembly GCF_041402525.1. Taxonomy (NCBI): domain Bacteria; kingdom Pseudomonadati; phylum Pseudomonadota; class Gammaproteobacteria; order Aeromonadales; family Aeromonadaceae; genus Aeromonas; species Aeromonas sp. S18(2024). The sequence goes on from NZ_JBGLQV010000001.1 coordinate 133,984, forward strand.
TGGAAGCGATCCCGACTCTGCTGGTCTTGATCACCGTCTCCTTCTTCATGATGCGTTTCGCCCCGGGCAACCCCTTCACCAGCGAACGCTCGCTCCCCCCCGAAGTCATTGCCAATATCGAAGCCAAATACGGCCTCGACAAGCCCATCGGCATGCAATACTTCACCTATCTGGGCAACCTGGTACAGGGGGATCTGGGGCCCTCTTTCAAATACAAGGACTTCACCGTCAACGATCTGGTGAGCCAGGCCCTGCCTGTCTCGGCCAAGATCGGCTCCTTCGCCTTTCTGTTCGCGGTGACACTGGGGGTGACGTTCGGCACTATAGCGGCCTTGAAACAGAACACTATTATCGATTATCTGCTGATGTCGTCGGCCATGGCGGGGGTGGTGATCCCGGGCTTTGTGCTGGCGCCGCTGCTGGTGCTCTTCTTCAGCATCTATCTGGGCTGGTTCCCGGCCGGTGGCTGGCAGGGGGGCGGCATCCAGTTCATGGTGCTGCCGGTGTTCGGCATGATGATGTACTACATCTCGGCCATCTCGCGCATCATGCGCGGCAGCATGATCGAGACCATGAACTCCAACTTCATCCGCACCGCTCGCGCCAAGGGCTTGCCCCTGCGCCACATCATCCTCAAACACGCCCTGCGCCCGGCCATGCTGCCGGTGGTCTCCTACCTGGGGCCGGCGTTTGTGGGCATCATCACGGGTTCCGTGGTGATCGAGACCATCTTCGGCCTGCCGGGGATAGGTCAGTTGTTCGTCAACGGAGCGCTGAACCGTGACTACTCCATGGTGCTCGGCCTGACCATTCTGGTCGGTGCCCTCACCATCACCTTTAACGCCGTGGTCGATATTCTCTATGCCTTTATCGATCCGAAAATCCGTTATTAATCAGGGAGTAGACCATGGTTGTTTCAACTGAAAAACGCGAGGCCGTCGAGGCCTTCGCCCAGAAAGTGGACGTGGTGGAAGGGCGTTCCCTGTGGAAGGATGCCCGCCGCCGTTTCCTGCGCAACAAGGCGGCGCTCACCAGCCTCATCATCCTGAGCCTGATTGGCCTGGCGGTGATCTTCGGGCCGCACCTGTCCCAGTACACCTTTGACGATCCTGACTGGGGCGCCATGCAGACCGGTCCTGACATGGAGGCGGGCCACTACTTTGGCACCGACAGCCTGGGGCGCGATCTGTTTGTGCGTACCCTGCTCGGCGGGCGCATCTCGCTGATGGTCGGCATCATGGGGGCCATGGTGGCCGTCATCATCGGCACCCTCTATGGTGCCGCCTCCGGTTTTATCGGCGGTCGGGTCGACAGCCTGATGATGCGGGTACTCGAGATCCTCAACGCCTTCCCCTTCATGTTCTTCGTGATCATGCTGGTGACCTTCTTCGGCCGCAATCTGGCGCTTATCTTTATCGCCATCGGGGCAGTGAGCTGGCTCGACATGGCGCGGATCGTCCGTGGCCAGACCCTGAGCCTCAAGAGCAAGGAGTTCATTGAGGCGGCCCATGTTTGCGGCGTCTCCAAGTGGAAGATCATCACCCGCCACATAGTGCCAAACGTGCTCGGTATTGTGGCGGTCTACGCCACCCTGCTGGTGCCGGGGATGATCATGTTTGAATCCTTCCTGAGCTTCTTGGGCCTCGGTGTCCAGGAGCCCATGACCAGCTGGGGTGCCCTGCTGGATGAAGGCTCCAAGTCGATGGAAGTGGCCATCTGGCAACTCCTGTTCCCCGCCGGTTTCATGGTGGTGACCCTGTTCTGTTTCAACTTCCTCGGGGATGGTCTGCGTGACGCCCTCGATCCGAAGGATCGCTAAAAAAGCGCCGAAGGAGCGCTGGAACAACGCGCCGAGGGGCCGCACAGTGCGGCTCAATCTGGCGGATAGCGCATCGGATCGACAGGAATACGTCACGAAAGATCGATAAGGAGTTTTTATGAAGTTACTGGATGTAAAAGATCTGCGGGTCGAGTTCAAGACCCCGGACGGCAATGTGGTGGCGGTCAACGACCTCAACTTTTCACTGGCGGCGGGCGAGACCCTGGGCATCGTCGGTGAGTCCGGCTCGGGCAAATCACAGACCGCGTTTGCCATCATGGGGCTGCTCGCCAAGAACGGTGTCATCACCGGCTCTGCCAAGTTTCAGGGCGACGAGATCCTGAACCTGCCGGAGTCCAAGCTCAACAAGATCCGCGCCGAGAAGATCGCCATGATCTTCCAGGACCCCATGACCTCGCTGAACCCCTACATGAAGGTGCAGGATCAGCTGATGGAAGTGCTGATGCTGCACAAGGGGGTGAGCAAGGCCGAGGCGTTTGAAGAGTCGGTGCGCATGCTGGATGCGGTGAAGATCCCCGAGGCGCGCAAGCGCATGGGCATGTACCCGCATGAGTTTTCCGGCGGCATGCGCCAGCGGGTGATGATCGCCATGGCGCTCTTGTGCCGGCCCCAGCTGCTGATCGCCGACGAGCCGACCACGGCGCTCGACGTGACGGTGCAGGCCCAGATCATGACCCTGATGAACGAACTCAAGCGTGAGTTCAACACCGCCATCATCATGATCACCCACGACCTTGGCGTGGTGGCCGGCATCTGTGACAAGGTGCTGGTGATGTACGCCGGTCGCACCATGGAGTATGGCAAGGTGGATGATATCTTCTATCGTCCGAGCCACCCCTATACCGAAGGCCTGCTGCGCGCCATTCCCCGCCTCGATACCGAAGGGGAAGAGCTGCCCACTATCCCGGGCAATCCGCCCAACCTGCTGCGTCTGCCCACCGGCTGCCCCTTCCAGGAGCGCTGCCACCGGGTGAGCGAGATTTGCGGCCAGCAATCACCCATCCTGACCCCGTTCAACAACGGGCGGGAGCGGGCTTGCCACTGGGTTTCGGATGCCATCATCAAGGGAGTGAACTAAATGGGTACTGACAAGAAACTGCTGCTGGAGGTGTCCGACCTCAAGGTTCACTTCAGCATCAAAAGCGGCAAGGCATGGCCCTGGGCCAAACCCTCGGCCCTGAAGGCGGTGGACGGGGTGACCCTGCGCCTCTACGAAGGGGAGACCCTGGGGGTGGTTGGGGAGTCGGGCTGCGGCAAGTCCACCTTCGCTCGCGCCATCATCGGCCTGGTGCCGGCCACCGACGGCAAGGTGGTGTGGCTTGGCAACGATCTGACCAAGCTCGACCAGAAGGCGCTGCGGGAGAAGCGTAAAGAGATCCAGATGATCTTCCAGGACCCGCTGGCCTCCCTCAACCCGCGCATGACCATAGGCGACATCATCGCCGAACCCCTCATCACCTTTTATCCAAATCTTGCGAAGGAGGAGGTGAAAGAGCGGGTGCGCGCCATGATGAGCAAGGTGGGCCTGTTGCCAAACCTGGTGAACCGCTATCCCCACGAGTTTTCCGGCGGCCAGTGCCAGCGCATCGGGATTGCCCGGGCCCTGATCCTGGAGCCAAAGATGATCATCTGTGACGAGCCGGTCTCGGCGCTCGACGTCTCGATCCAGGCCCAGGTGGTGAACCTGCTCAAATCCTTGCAAAAGGAGATGGGACTGTCGCTCATCTTCATCGCCCATGATCTGTCTGTGGTCAAACACATCTCGGATCGGGTGCTGGTGATGTATCTGGGCAACGCGGTTGAGCTGGGAACCCGCAAGGAGATCTTCGCCAATCCGCTGCACCCTTACACCAAGGCACTGATGTCGGCGGTGCCCGTCCCGGACCCGGATCTGGAGCGCAGCAAGACCATTCAGATCCTGGAGGGGGATCTGCCGTCGCCCATGAACCCGCCGTCCGGCTGTGTGTTCCGCACCCGCTGCCCGGTGGCGGGTCCCGAGTGTGCCAAGACCCGGCCCCAGCTTGAAGGTAATTTTGACCACGCGGTCTCCTGCCTCAAGGTGGATCCGCTCTGATTGGAGCATGAGAAGAGGGCGCCCATGTGGCGCCCTTTTTATTTTTTGTGTGGGGGTGAAGATGCCTCTTGGCGTTACCTTTCGAGGCTGTTACTATCCGCCGCAACAAGGGGAGTAACTTCTCGCCGGTTTGTCGTCATTACGGTGCACACCTTTTCCTGCAGTGCACCCGGCAGCCGGGCAGTCGATGCAAATTGGCTGTAAGTGAGACCTTGCCGAGAGGCAAGGTGTATCTGCTCCAGACGCAAACCCACTGCCTCCCGGCCGTGGGTTTTGTTGTTTTGGGGAGAAGTGAATATGGGTGAATGGTGGATGTGGACAGGTTTCTTCAGCATAGTGCTGGTCCTGTTATGGATTGACATTCGTTTTGTCGGCGGCGGCAAGGCACACAAGGTATCCCTCAAGGAGGCGGGTATCTGGTCCCTCGTCTGGGTGAGCGTAGCGCTCTTGTTCAACCTGGCCATCTGGCTCTGGCTGGATCACAGTGCCGGGCGCGAAATAGCCAACCAGAAGGGGCTGGAGTTTCTCACCGGCTACCTTATCGAGAAGGCGCTGGCGGTGGACAATGTCTTCGTCTGGCTGATGCTGTTCGGCTACTTTGCCATTCCGGCCGAGCTGCAGCGCCGGGTACTGCTCTACGGGGTACTGGGTGCCATCGTCATGCGCGCCGGCATGGTATTCGCGGGCAGCTGGCTCATCGAGCAGTTCCACTGGATCCTCTATCTGTTCGGCGCCTTCCTGCTGCTGACCGGTGCCAAGATGCTGTGGGCGGCCGACAAGGAGCCGGATCTCGAGAACAACGCCCTGCTCGGCTGGATGCGCCGCCGCTTCAAGGTCACCGAAACCCTGGAGGGGGAGAACTTCTTCGTCTGGCGTGATGGTGTGCGCTACGCCACGCCGCTGCTGCTTATTCTGGTGCTGGTGGAGGTGAGCGATCTCATCTTCGCTGTGGACAGCATCCCGGCCATCTTTGCGGTGACCACGGATCCCTTCATCGTGCTCACCTCCAACATCTTCGCCATCATGGGGCTGCGCGCCATGTATTTCCTGCTGGCCGGTGTCGCCGAGCGCTTCGCCCTGCTCAAATACGGCCTGGCGCTGATCCTGATGTTTATCGGGGTCAAGATGCTGCTGCTGGATGTGTTCAAGATCCCGACCGGCATTGCGCTGGGTGTCGTGGCCCTGATCCTGCTGGCTTCCATGGGACTGAGCCTCTGGGTGACTCGTAAAAAGACCGCTTGAAGGCGCTGTAAATAATTTGGGGGGATCTGTTCAAGATCCCCCTGAGTGGCATCGCACTGAGCGTAGTAGCGCTGATCCTGCTGGCTTCCATGGGGCTGAGCCTCTGGGTGACCCGTAAGAAGACGGCGTAAGGTATATCAAAAGGCACAAGTAAAAAGGGCTCCCTAGGGAGCCCTTGTTTTAAGGTCGATGCTTACTGCTTGATCTTCTTGGGATTGGTGTAGCCCCAGACGGTGTACATGTCCGCCAGCAGAGCGCCGTTGTACTCCTCGAGATCCGCCTGTTTCACCTCGGCGTCACCCTGGCGGCCAAACAGCACCACCTCGTCACCGGGTTTGACCCCTTTCAGATCGGTCACGTCCACCATGATGGTGTTCATGGAGGTCTTGCCGACGACCGGTACCTTCTGGCCCTGGATCAGTACATAGGCCTTGTTGCTGAGCGCACGGCGGTAGCCGTCGGAGTAACCCAGTGGCAGGTTGGCGAGCAGGGAGTCGCGCTTGAGGGTGAAGGTGCGGTCATAGCCGACGGTGTTGCCCGCCGGGTAGTGGTTGACGGAGGCAACCTGGGTCTTGAACGCCATCACTTTCTTGTACTCGGTGTAGGAGGGGATGGTGTCGCCATAGATGATGCCGCCCGGGCGCACCATGTCAAAGTAGGCTTCCGGCACTTCCAGGGTGGCGAAGGAGTTGGCGGCGTGGATGGTGAGCTTGCTGCGATCCAGTTTGCCGGCGTCGATCAGCCACTGGTAGTCCTGTTTGAACTGAGCCAGACCCAGCTTGACGTCCTCTTTCTCTTCCACCGGGAAGTGGGTCATGATGCCGACCGGGGTGATCCCCTTGAGCTTGAGCATGGCCAGCGCATCTTCCTTGGAATCGGCCAGACGCAGGTCGATGCCGTTGCGGCTCATGCCGGCGGAGTTGAGACCAATATGCACCGGAATGTTGGTGTTGTGGCGCTTGGCGATGTCGGCGATCCCCTGGGCGCTGGCCAGGCTGCCAACCAGCTCTTCCATCTTGTAGGGCAGGGCCTGCTCAACCTCATCCGGGGTGGCGGCACGGACCCGCATCAGACGACCCTCGAAGCCCTTCTCGCGGGCCACGCGGGCCTCTTCGTTGCTGGCGATGCCGATGCAGGGGATGCCCGCCTTGACCACGGAGGGCACCAGCAGATCGATGCCGTGACCGTAGGCGTCGGCCTTCATGATGGCGCAGATCTGCGGGCCCTTGTCACCCAGGCGCTCCTTCAGGGTCTGGATGTTGTGCTCAAAGGCGGCCAGATCCACTTCCAGCCAGGCATTGGCGGCAGTCTGCTCCTGACCGTTGCGATGGTCATTGGCAAGAGGGAGATAGGGGGCAGCGACGGCTTGACCAGCCAGCAGACCGAAGATCAGGGTAGCGAGTAGGGTTTTCTTGTGCATAGACGTTCCTTTTTTATTCGAGTTGGGATAGTGCCGATACTAGCGTAGCGGTTTAGCGACAACTTGTTGTTATTATTATGATCTTGGCGACGGCTCGGCGATTGCCGAGTGATGGAGAGTCTATCGCAACCGAGCGTCGTGCGACACTTGTCAGAGGAATAAAATGGTCAATTTGGAGTTACGTCTGCCCCCCCCGCTGATCTTTACCCTGTCTGCTGCGGCCATGTGGGGAATGCGCGGTGGTGGGGAGCCTGCGGGCTGGCAATGGGGCTTGGGGGCCCTGCTGGTAGCGTTGGGCGCCTTGTTTGGATTCGGGGCTCTGCAGCGCTTTCACCACCACCAGACCACCGTCAGTCCGACCCGGCCGCATCATACTCGCCATCTGGTCACTTGCGGTGTCTATCGTATCAGTCGCAATCCCATGTATCTGGGGCTGCTCTGCTGGCTGCTGGCCTGGGGTTGTTATCTGGGGGGCGTCTGGGTTTGGCTGGGACCGGTATTGCTGGTGGCCTGGTTGACCCGCTTCCAGATCATCCCGGAAGAGCGGTTGTTGCAGGCTCGCTTCGGGGATGAGTATGCCCAGTACTGCCAGCGGGTGCGGCGCTGGTGCTAGGGCGGCGGTGACAGAAGAGGAAAGAAGCACAACCCCTTGGTTGACGAGGCTGTGCTTGAACTGCGCTGGATCAGAAGAGGTCGTCTTTCTCATCCTTGGTGGGTTCGAGGCTCCAGCCGGTGGCATCGCTGCTGCTGGCGATCTGGCCCTTCTCCCGCCACAACTTGATCTTGAGGCGCAGGTTATTGGCCGAGTCGGCGTTTTTCACTGCTTCTTCTTCATCGATCACCCCTTCCACCACCAGATCGAACAGGGCGCTGTCGAAGGTGACCATGCCGAGGGCCTTGGATTTCTCCATCACCTCCTTCAGGCCGCCAAATTCACCCCGTTTGACCATGTCACGTATGGTGTGAGTGCCAAGCATGATCTCCACCGCCGCCCGGCGACCGCCGTCCGAGGTCTTCACCAGCCGTTGGGAGACAAATGCTTTGAGGTTGTTGCCGAGATCGTTGAGCAATTGCGGGCGTCGCTCTTCCGGGAAGAAGTTGATGATGCGGTCCAGCGCCTGGTTGGCGTTGTTGGCGTGCAGGGTGGAGATGGCGAGGTGACCGGTTTCCGAGAAGGCCAGGGCGTGCTCCATGGTCTCGCGATCACGAATTTCCCCGATGAGGATCACGTCCGGCGCCTGGCGCAGGGTGTTTTTCAGGGCGGCGTGGAAGCTGCGGGTATCGACCCCAACTTCGCGCTGGTTGATGATGCTCTTGCGGTGGCGGTGAACGAACTCTACCGGATCCTCAATGGTGATGATGTGGCCGCCGCTGTTGCGGTTGCGGTGATCGATAAGGGCCGCCAGTGAGGTGGATTTGCCCGAGCCGGTACCCCCGACGAACAGCACCAGGCCCCGTTTTTCCATGATGGTGTCGAGCAGCACGGGGGGGAGTTTGAGATCTTCAAAGCGCGGGATCTCGGTTTTGATGTTGCGTGCCACCAGGGAGACTTCGTTGCGCTGCTTGAAGATGTTGATCCGAAAGCGGCCTACCTGGGGCAGGGAGATGGCGAGGTTCATCTCCAGCTCCCGCTCGAACTGCTCCTTCTGCTCCTTGTCCATGATGGCGTCGGCGATGCTCGCTACATCTCCCGGATTGAGGGGCGTCTCGGTCAGCGGGCGCAACACCCCGTTGAACTTGGCGCAGGGGGGGGCGCCGGTTGACAGATAAAGGTCTGAGCCGTCCTGCTTGGCCAGGATCTGTAGCATGTCTCGCAATTCCATTGTTTTGCCTCGTCTATCAAGGAGATGCCGTTAACGGGGATGTTATTGAGTGTACAGCGTCAGGCGCCGGTGAGTTTCTCGCGAAAAACAAAAAAGACCGCCCCCAGGATGCACAGCCCGGCCCAGAGGTAGTCCCATTTCAGATCTTCCTTGAGATAGAAGATGGAGAAGGGGACGAATACGGTGAGGGTGATCACCTCCTGCAGGATCTTGAGCTGCCCCACGCTCATGACGGTATGGCCGATGCGGTTGGCGGGCACTTGCAACAGGTATTCAAACAGGGCGATGCCCCAGCTCACCAGCGCCGCAATGATCCAGGGTTTGTGGTTCATACTCTTGAGGTGGGCGTACCAGGCAAAGGTCATGAAAACGTTGCTACACAGCAACAGACCGATACTGGTAAAGATTGGGTTCATTAGGTTCTCCTTTAAAATCAATTGCATTTTATCTCTGAACCATGGGTTTTCATAAGTGGGCGGTCAGGGTATTTTTAGTCAATCATGGATAGCGCAACACAAGGATCCAACCGAATGGGCAAGACAAGCTGGGGTGTGCTTGGTCTGCTGTTTGCCTGCCTGGCTCAAGGTGCTCCGACCCTGACGGTCGCCACCGATCTCTGGCCCCCTTTTCGGATCCTGCAACCGGATGGCGAGTTGCAAGGACTCGATGTGGAGATCCTGCAGCGTCTGCAGAAGGAGAGCGGCATCCAGTTGCAGATCCGGCGCATGCCCTGGGGCAGGGCTCTCAAGCAGATGGAATCCGGCCAGGTCGATCTCATGATTGGTCTGGCTCACACCGCCGAACGCGCCGCCTTCATCGATTATCTGCAACCCGCCTATTACCAGTGCTGGCCCGCTTTTTATGGCAAGCCCGCCACGGTGGCCGGTATCCGCCAGTATCGGGATCTGGCTGGAATGGAGGTGGGCTATGTGCTCAAGTCCGCCTACTTCGAACCCTTTGACTCTGATCCCGCACTCAACAAGCACGGGGTGCCGACCGAGGATCAGCTGCTTCGCATGGTGCAGCGGGGCCACCTGCCGCTGATGATAGGCACCGATTGTCAGGTTGATTACGCACTGCGCCAGGGTGACGGGGAGCGTCTTGGCAAGGCGGACTACCGCCCGGACAGTCCGGTGACCCTCTACCTTGGCATGAGCAAGCGCTCACCCCATCAGGCGCAAAAGTCCGCCCTGAGCACCGCCTTGCAGCGTCTGGTGGAGAGCGGCGACATAAAGCAGATGGCCAGTCACTACCAGCCTTGACCTTGGGTGGCAAGCCACTGTTATCATGCCCTTTTCCTGCAACCTTGCCCTGTCTGGCCGACAGCGGTGGCAAGGTTGTGCCTTCATGTTCGGGGATCTTGCGTGTACCTCTCTTTGCTCGCCCGCCAGCAACGCTGGCAGCGGCGCTGGCTCTTTGGCCTCGCCCTGTTGACCCTGTTGCTCTTTGTCTGTTCCCTCGCCTGGGGGGAGTTTGTGCTGCTGCCCTGGCAACCCCTTGGCGAGCTGGAGCAGCGCATCCTGCTGGAGCTGCGCCTGCCGCGCGCCCTGCTGGCCCTGCTGGCGGGAGCCGCGCTCGCCTGTGGCGGCGCCGTGCTGCAAGTGATGTTGCATAACCCGGTGGCCGAACCCGGCCTGCTCGGCGTCTCGAGCGGAGCTGGGCTGGCGGCCATGCTATCGATGGCGGTGGCCAAATCCCTCGGCGTCTATCTGCCGGGTTGGGGCTTGTCCCTTGCCGCCTTTGGCGGGGCCCTGCTGGTGACCATGATGCTGATCCGGCTGGCGCGCCGTGCCCGGCTCGGTCATGCCAGGCTGCTGCTGTTCGGGGTCGCCATCGGCATTCTCACCAATGCGGCCATGACCTGGCTGATGTACTTTGCCGACGATGCCTCTTTGCGCGAATTCATGTTCTGGATGATGGGCAGTCTCTCTTATGGCAGCCAGCAGATCGCCTGGTGGTGGCTGCTGTTGCCGCTCACCCTGGGCTGGCTCTGCTGGCAGGGCAAGGCGCTGCAGCAACTGCTGCTGGGAGAGACCCAGGCCCGCCTGATGGGGCTGGATGTGGACAGGATGCGGGTGCGATTGGTGCTGGCGGTCTGTCTGCTCACCGGGGTGGCGGTGTCCCTGTGCGGCGTCATCGGTTTTGTCGGCCTGGTGGTGCCCCATCTGCTGCGCTTGTGTGGCGGCAGCGATCAGCGCTTCTTGCTGCCTGCCTCGGCGCTGGGGGGCGGCGCCCTGTTGCTGGCATCCGATCTGGTTGCTCGCTCGGCCTTGAGTGCCGGTGAGTTGCCCATTGGCGTCATCACCGCCTCGGTCGGGGCCCCGCTCTTTATATATCTGCTGTTGAGGCAAGATGTCCATGCCAACACCTGAGTGCCACAATGATGCCGCGCCTCTGATTGAGGCCCGCGCCCTCGCCATTCCAGCGCGGCTGGCCCCTCTTAATCTCGCCTGGACGAGCGGCCAATTGGTGGCCCTGCTCGGCCCCAATGGCAGCGGCAAATCGACCCTGCTCGGCGCCCTGGCCGGCATTTTGCCTGCGCAAGGAGACGTCTTGCTGGATGGGGAAGTGCTCACTGACCTTGGTTGGCAGGCGCTCGCCCGCCGCCGCGCCATGTTGCCCCAGCGCCAGCCACAGCTGTTTCATATCCCGGTGTTTCAGGTGTTGAGTCTGGGGCTGGACGAGGGGAGTGAGCCAGCCCGCCAGCGCGAGGCTATTCAGGCCCTGTGCGAGGCACTGGAGCTGGATGATTTGCTTGCGCGGGATTTCAGCCGGCTGTCCGGCGGCGAACAGCAGCGCGTGCTGATTGCCCGTACCCTGCTGCAGGTGTGGCCCGGGCTCAATCTGGCGGGGCGCATCCTGCTGCTCGATGAACCTCTGGCCGGGCTGGACCTGCACCATCAGCTGGCCTTGCTGCGGCTGCTGAAGACGGTAGCCTGTCAGGGGCTGCTGGTGGTGATCGCCATCCACGACATCAATTTGGCCATCGACTGGGCGGATCGCATCCTCTGCCTACAGCAGGGGCGTGTGGTGAGCGAGGGCGGGGTCGAGCTGGTGGACCAGGCGCTGCTGGAGCAGGTGTTCCAGATAAGAACAGAGCGCATAGAGGCGGGTGGCCGGGTCTGGTTTATGCCCAGTTTGTAAGCGGGGTTTGCCTAATAAGAGAAGGGCCAGACATGCAGGATGTCTGGCCCTTCTTTATTTATTGTACGTTCTGACGAGGCTCAGCCCAACTTGTGCAGACGCACCTGGGCGGCCTCGGCCAGCATGGCCAGCAGGGTCTCGGTATCGTCCCAAGAGAGGCAGGCATCGGTGATGCTCTGGCCGAAGGTGGCGGCGCAGCCGTTCTCCACATCCTGGCGCCCTTCCATCAGGAAGCTTTCGGCCATGATGCCGGCGATGCCGGTGCGGCCACGGCGCAGCTGATCGCAGATATCCTGAGCCACCAGCAGCTGGCGACGGTGATCCTTCATGCTGTTGCCGTGGCTGAAATCCACCACCAGACGCTCAGGCAGTCCCACGTCGGCCAAGGCTTCGCAGGCCTCGTCGATGCTGGCGGTATCGTAATTGGGGCGGTGGCCGCCACGCAGGATCACGTGGCCATAGGGGTTGCCGGCGGTACGGTAGATGGTCATCTTGCCGTCCTTGTCCGGGGAATAGAAGATGTGGCTGTGACGGGCGGCGCGCACCGCATCGATGGCGATGCGAGTGTTGCCGTCGGTGCCGTTCTTGAAGCCAACCGGGCAGGAGAGGGCAGAGGCCATCTCGCGGTGTACCTGGGATTCTGTGGTGCGGGCACCGATGGCGCCCCAGGTGATGAGGTCGGCAATGTACTGGCCGGTCACCATGTCGAGGAATTCGGTGGCGGTGGGCAGGCCGATCTCGTTGATGTCGACCAGCAGTTTGCGGGCCAGCTTCAGCCCTTCATTGACGTCAAAGCTGCCGTCGAGGCGCGGATCGTTGATAAGCCCCTTCCAGCCGACGATGGTGCGCGGCTTCTCGAAATAGGTGCGCATCACGATGCACAGGCTCTCTTTATACTGCTCGCGCAGGCGGTTGAGGCGACGGGCATACTCATGGGCGGCGGCAGGATCATGGATGGAGCAGGGGCCGACGATGGCCAGCAGGCGCTGATCCTCTCCGGCCAGAATGGCTTCCACTTCGCGACGGGCATCCAGCAGATTCTGGGCAATGGTATCGTTGATCGGGAAAGCGTGTGCGAGCTCGCTCGGAGTGATCAGTGACTCCAGGCGACGGGTGCGCAATTCATCTGTGTGAATGGACATACAACTCAAGTCTCGAGTGGGTGGTGTCAGCCGCAGGGGCGAAAATGCAAAGGGATAAAATAAAGCAAAAGTCCACCGATTGAAACCTTGGGGGGCTCTGATAGGATGTGAGGCCAAAATCGATACCAAATGAGGTAGATAGCGTGGCAAAGCCAGGGGCAACCGGGGTTACCCGTATCATCAAGGCAACCGGTTACAGCATGAAAGGGCTCAAGTCTGCCTGGATCAATGAGGCCGCATTTCGTCAGGAGCTGATGCTTATTCTGTTGCTGATGCCGCTGACGTTCTGGGTGGGGGAGACCCTCAACCAGATCCTGTTGCTGGTCATCATCAGCTGGCTGGTGGTGATCGTCGAGGTGCTCAACTCCGCCATCGAGGCGGTGGTGGATCGCATCGGCCCCGAGCACCATGAACTCTCCGGCCGCGCCAAGGATCTGGGCTCCGCTGCCGTCTTTATCGCGCTGGCCCTCAACGCCCTGGTGTGGGGGGCGCTGGTGGGGCGCAATCTGCTGGGGTGGTGGTAAGCCAGCCTTCATTAAGCGAGCGCCATAAAATAAAAAAGCCCGTCATCATGACGGGCTTTTTGCTGGGCTGGACTCACGCCATCAGTGCAGGATCCGCGCACGAATGGTGCCGTCGATTTCTTTGAGCTTGGCCAGCGCCTTCTCGCTGTGCTCGGTCTCGACATCGATCACCACGTAACCGATGTGGCTGCTGGTCTGCAGGTATTGACCGGCGATGTTGATCCCCTCTTCGGCGAAGATTTGGTTGATCTTGTTCATTACGCCGGGCTGGTTGCGGTGAATGTGCAGCAGGCGGCTGGAGCCCTTGTGACCCGGCAGGGAGACTTCCGGGAAGTTGACGGCGGAGAGGGTGGAGCCGTTGTCGGAGTATTTGATGAGCTTGTTGGCCACTTCCAGACCGATGTTTTCCTGCGCCTCCTGGGTCGAGCCGCCGATGTGCGGAGTCAGGATCACGTTGTCCAGACCGCGCAGCGGGGTCATGAACTCCTCGTCGTTGGACTTGGGTTCGCTCGGGAAGACGTCGATGGCGGCGCCGGAGATGTGGCCGCTCTTGATGACGTCAGCCAGAGCATCGATGTCCACGACTGTGCCGCGGGAGGCGTTGATGAAGATGGCGCCCGGTTTCATCATGCGCAGCTGCTCGGCACCGATAAGATCCTTGGTGGAAGGGGTCTCCGGTACGTGCAGGCTGATGACGTCGGACATGTTGAGCAGCTCGACCATGTTGGGCACCTGGATGGCGTTGCCCAGCGAGAGCTTGTTCTCGATGTCGTAGTAGTAAACTTTCATGCCGATGCTCTCGGCGATGATGCCAAGCTGAGTACCGATGTGGCCGTAGCCGATGATGCCGAGCTTCTTGCCGCGGGCCTCCACCGAGCGGTTGGCGAGTTTCTCCCACACCCCGCGATGGCATTTGGCATTCTTCTCAGGGATGCCGCGCAACAGCAGCAGGATCTCGCCAAGTACCAGTTCGGCGACCGAACGGGTGTTGGAGAAGGGGGCGTTGAACACCGGAATGCCGCGGATCTGGGCTGCGTCCAGCTCGACCTGGTTGGTGCCGATGCAGAAGCAGCCGATGGCGACCAGCTTGTTGGCGGCATCCAGCACCTTCTCGGTGATCTGGGTGCGCGAGCGCAGGCCGATGAAGTGAACATCGCGTACCCGTTCGATCAGCTCCTCCTCGGACAGCGAGGTCTTGAGATACTCCACACTGGTGTAACCTGCGGCACGGAAGGTCTCTACCGTGTTGGGGTGAACCCCCTCCAGCAGCAGTACCTTGATTTTATCCTTGTCCAGTGAAAACTTGGCGGTCATGTCGATCCCTCTGTAAGTGTGCAACGCGAGTGCAGGTATGGTGTGTGAAGAAAACCGTAAAGTAGCAAAAACGTGCGGGAGAGGGAATATTTGTGACGAAAGTCAAATTTTTTGAAGTTTTCAACGATAGTTGCATGCAATACCTTGCAACTCGTTGAGGAATAAACAAAAACGGCGCCATCAGGCGCCGTCATTCATTCGCAGAGCGATTATTGGGTGATGACCCCATCGGGAGTACCAATCAGCACCACGTCTGCACCGCGGTGGGCGAACAGGCCGTTGGTGACCACGCCGACGATCGCGTTGAGCTGTACTTCCAGCCCCTTGGCATCTGTGATGGCCATGCCTTTCACGTCCAGAATGTGGTTGCCGTTGTCGGTGACCACCCCTTCACGCCAGACCGGATTGCCGCCAAGCTTTCTGATTTCGCGGGCCACGTATTCGCGGGCCATGGGGATCACTTCGACCGGCAGCGGGAAGGTGCCCAGCACGTCGACCGTCTTGGTGTTGTCGATGATGCAGATGAACTGATCGGCCACGGCGGCGACGATCTTCTCGCGGGTCAGGGCCGCGCCACCGCCCTTGATCATGTCACGGGTGGCGTTGATCTCGTCGGCGCCATCCACGTAGACGGAAAGGGCGTCGATCTCGTTGAGATCAAACACCGGGATGCCAAAGCCCTTGAGACGCTCGGTGGAGGCCACGGAGCTGGAGACGGCTCCCTTGATCTCGTCCTTCATGGTCGCCAGCGCGTCGATAAAGTGGTTGACGGTAGAGCCAGTGCCGACCCCGACTATGGTACCGGGAACCACATACTTGAGCGCAGCCCAACCGGCCGCCTTCTTCATTTCATCTTGAGTCATGATCGTTCCTTAAGAAAAAAGCGGGCGCATTATATCCAAGCCGTCCCCCCGGAGCGACCACCAGGCTCACGTTCCGGGGCAAAAAACCGCAAGATGTAAATCGTTTGCCTGTTTATTCCCCATTTACCTTGATCTGTTAACTGGATTCAGGGGGAGTGGAGCCTGGCGGCTCTACTCGAAACGCCAGCAGCGTCCCGGGGTGATGATCTGGGGCAGGGGCACGTCCCACTCCTCTTGCGGCACCGCCTCCACCTGTTGGCAGTCGTGGGCGATGCCAAGGGGCTTGGGTCCCATTCTGTGTTCGTGCCAGCAAGCGAGGGTGCGATCGTAATAGCCGCCCCCCATGCCGAGGCGGTTGCCTTCGGCATCGAAGGCAACCAGGGGCGTGCAAATAAGGTCGAGCGTACTGTGGGGCACCACCTGCAGCACATCGAGTTCAGGCTCCTCAATGCCGTAGCGGTTGCGCACCATGGGGCTGGTGGCGGTGTAGCGCAAGAAGAGCAGGTGGCCCGGGGTGAAAGGGTGCAGCACCGGCAGGTAGACCTCTTTTTGCTGGGCCCAGAGCCAGTGGATGGCGGGGAGGGGATTGATCTCTCCGTCGTTGGCCAGATAGAGCGCGATGCGTTTGGCCGCCAGGATCTCGGGGTGCTCCTTGAAGCGGGCCAGCAGCTCTTGGGCCGCCTGCTGCTGCTCGGCGTGGGTCAGGCTCTTTCTGCGCGTCCTCACCAGTTGGCGCAGGGATTGACGTTCGGGCTGGGACTCTTGCATGGGGCACCTCGAGAATGGCTGCGCAGGGGAAAGCGCCTTACCTTAACACATTACTCCGGCGGATCAGGGGAGGCCAGAGTGGCAAACGGCACCGGACAAGGCCATGACCGGTGCCGGCGGGATCAACGCTGGCGCATCTGGTGCTTGATGAACACTGCCGCCAGGGCGGCCAGGGCCAGTGCCATGGGGTAGAAGCTCATGCTCACCACCGACAGGGGCGAGAGCGCGAAGATGGAGCCGAGCAGCAGCGCCTGGGCTCCCCAGGGGATAAGCCCCTGCACCACGCAGGAGAAGATATCCAGCATGGAGGCGGCGCGGCGCGGGGTGACACCGTGGTGCTCCGCCAGATCCCGGGCTACCTTGCTGGCGACAATAATGGCGACCGTGTTGTTGGCGGTGCAGAGGTTGGTGAGGCCCACCACCCCGGCAATGCCCAGCTCGGCCGCCTTCTCGTTCTGCTCGCCACTGTGCTCCCGGGTGAAGCGGGCGATCAGGGCCGCGATGCGGGTGCTGATCCAGGCCAGCCCCCCCTGGCGCTCCATCAGGGCGCCGAGGCCGCCGATCAGCATGGAGAGCAGGAAGATCTCCTGCATACCGGTAAAGCCCTGATAGATGTCCTTGCTGAACTGGCCAAGCTCATAGCCGTTGAACAGGCCGACGAGGCCGGCGGCCAGAATGCCAATCCCCAGCACCACGAACACATTCACCCCGGCCAGGGCCAGACCCAGGATCAGCAGGTAGGGCATTACCTTGAACAGCTCGATGGCCGTGTTGCTGGCAGGGGCCTCGCCCACCGACCCCAGGGTCAGATAGAGCAGGATCACGCCGATGGCGGCAGGGGCGGCGATTTTGACGTTCTCGCGGAACTTGTCCTTCATCTCGCAGCCCTGGCTGCGGGTCGCGGCGATAGTGGTGTCGGAGATGATGGAGAGGTTGTCGCCAAACATGGCGCCGGAGAGGATGGTGCCCGCCATCAGTATGGGGTCGATGCCGGCGGCCTGGGCGACGCCCAGCGCCACAGGTGCCACGGCGCCTATGGTACCCATGGAGGTACCCATGGCGGTGGCAATAAAGGCAGAGATGAGGAAGAGCCCCGGCAGCAGGAACCAGCCCGGGATCAACGACAGACCGAGCGCGACCGTGGCATCCACCCCGCCGGTGGCCTTGGCCACGCTGGCAAAGGCGCCCGCCAGCAGATAGATGAGGCACATCGCCATGATGTTGCTGTGGCCGACCCCCTTGAAGAAGGTCTCGAGATTTTTGTTGAATCCCTCTTTGCCCAGCATCAGGGCCAGCATCACGGCGGGCAGGGCGGCGACGGGGGCGGGCAGTTGGTAGAAGGCAAACTCGACCCCTTGCAGGGTCAGCCAGGTACCGGTACCGATAAAGAGGGCGAGAAAGACCAGCAGGGGCAGCAGGGCCTTGGCACTGGGTTGAGTCTGGATCATGTGTTCCTCTGAAATTGAACAATGACCTCCTGTCGTTTGCTGTTTTGTGCCGAAATCTGAAGCGAATAGGGGAAAAACAGGGGGGCATCCTGCCCCGGTTGGGGGGTCTACAGTAGTGAGTCAGGGTTGATGGGTCAAGATGGACGTCCAGATGGATAGGGGTTTTTATCAGGGGATTTTGTACATTGGTACTAATCCGTCAAATATTCGGTTTTATTTAAATATCTCGTTGTTTTGTCGGGTGTGAGCCCTGGCCCACACCGGGCTTTTCAAAGGCAACGCGGGCTGGTAAAACGGTCTCTTTCCTTAATAAAGAGAAGAGAGGGTGGAGATGGACAATCCGATCCGTGTGGCCGTGATGGGCTGTAATGGTCGTATGGGCAAGGTGCTGCTGGAAGCCATTACCAATGCCGAGGGGGTAGTGGTCGGTGCAGCGCTGGAACGGCCGGGCTCTGCCGTGATTGGTCTGGATGCGGGTGAACTCAACGGGTTGGGCCGTCTTGGGGTGGCCATCAGTGACAGCCTGGACAAGGTGCGTGACGATTTTGATCTCATCATCGACTTCACCCGTCCCGAAGTGACCCTGGCCAACCTGGCGTTCGCCCTGGCCCACAACAAGCGGATGGTGATCGGCACTACCGGCTTCGACGAGGCGGGCAAGGCGGCCCTCAACGAAGCGGGCAAGGAGATCGGCATCGTGTTTGCCTCCAACTATTCGGTGGGCGTCAACCTGGTGTTCAAGCTGCTGGAGCAGGCCGCCAGGGTGATGGGGGATTACACCGACATCGAGATCATCGAGGGGCACCACAGACACAAGGTGGATGCACCGTCCGGCACCGCCCTCTCCATGGGGGAAGTCGTGGCGAAAACGCTGGGCCGCGATCTCAAGGAGTGCGCCGTCTATGGCCGCGAGGGGATCACCGGCGAGCGGGATCGCAACACCATCGGCTTTGCCACCATTCGCGCCGGCGATCTGGTGGGAGAGCACACCGTCATGTTTGCCGACATCGGCGAGCGGGTGGAGATCAGCCACAAGGCCTCCAGCCGCCTTACCTTTGCCAACGGTGCCGTGCGGGCGGGCAAGTGGCTCAGTGGCCAGCAAGTCGGTCTGTATGACATGCAGGATGTACTGGGCCTCAAGTAACACACTCTTCATCCCCCCGCTCTGCCGGGGGGATTGCTCGTCCACTCCCACTTTATCTACCAAAATAGGCTTTATGGTCGCTTTCTTGCTTGAATTGCCATAAATTCTTACTATTCTCGCTGCTCCCCAATTTTCCCTCTCCGGATTGTCATCGGCTCGTGACGATATTGCGGTCAAAAATCCCCCTTTTAGCCATTTTTTTACATTCACCAAAACAGACTAAAAATGCAAAGCAAGAAAAACGTTTTCTATGCGTTCTGGAAAATCTTCTTCGATTAAATGTGCGATATCAGGTCAGGTTTGTTTTTGTGTTATTTTTTAATTTGTTGTTTTTATTGTGGTTAAATTTGATTTCTGTGTCTATTGACGCATTGGGTGTTGCTTTTGGTGGTGGTTTTTCATTTTCTTTTGATGGTGGGGGTTGCAAAGGCAAAAAGTGCATAGATAATGGGTAATGTTGCTTGTTTATTGAATTTAGATGCATTTCGTCAGAGAAAAGACGTTGAAATGCCACTTTTTTTAAGTAGAATGCGCCCAATTTGCCAGAAATCTGCCGGGTTCGAGTCCTGTCAAAGACCGGAACCGAGCCCGCAACACCCAGGTAAATTGCTGAATTTAAAGCTAAATAACTGGAGGTTGTCTTGAATCACACTGCATTGCTAGTGCTGGAAGATGGAACTGTGTTCAAAGGCGTGTCGATAGGCGCCGAGGGATGTTCCGTTGGTGAAGTGGTTTTCAATACGTCGATGACGGGCTATCAGGAAATCCTCACCGATCCCTCTTATTCCCGTCAGATCGTTACCCTCACTTACCCCCATATAGGCAACACCGGCACCAACAGCGAAGATGAAGAGTCCACCCAGATCCATGCCCAAGGCCTGATCATCCGCGACCTTCCGATACTTGCCTCCAATTTCCGCAATCAGCAATCCCTCTCCGATTACCTCAAGTCCCACAATATCGTTGGCATCGCCGACATCGACACCCGCAAACTGACCCGCATCCTGCGCGAGAAAGGCGCCCAGGCCGGTTGCATTTATGCCGGCAAAGAAGTGGCGGGCAAGCAGGGCATTGAAGCAAGTGCAGAAGCGTACGCCCTCGAACAGGCGCGCGCCTTCCCCGGTTTGAAGGGGATGGACTTGGCCAAGGAAGTGACCGTCGCCGAGGCATACAACTGGACCGAGGGGAGCTGGCAGCTTGGCAAGGGGCACGTCACCCCGGATGCCGACCAGCTGAAATATCACGTGGTGGCCTATGACTTCGGCGTCAAGCGCAACATCCTGCGCATGCTGGTGGATCGTGGCTGCCGCCTGACCGTGGTGCCGGCCAAGACCCCGGCTGCCGAGGTGCTGGCGATGAACCCGGATGGCATCTTCCTCTCCAACGGTCCCGGTGACCCCGAGCCGTGCGACTACGCGATCACTGCCATCAAGGCCTTCCTTAATACCAACACTCCGGTGTTCGGTATCTGCCTGGGCCACCAGCTGCTGGGCCTGGCCTCCGGTGCCAAGACCGTGAAGATGAAGTTTGGCCACCACGGCGCCAACCACCCGGTGAAGAGTCTGGATGACAACACAGTGATGATCACCGCCCAGAACCACGGCTTTGCGGTGGACGAGCAGACCCTGCCCGAGTGCCTGCGTGCGACCCACGTCTCCCTGTTCGATGGCTCCCTGCAGGGCATCCATCGCACCGACCGCCCGGCCTTCAGCTTCCAGGGCCACCCCGAAGCGAGCCCGGGTCCGCACGACTGTGCCGGTCTGTTCGACCACTTTATTGAATTGATTAAGCAGTATCGCGCCTAAGGAAAAGGAAAGAGTTTCATGCCAAAACGTAACGACCTACAGAGCATCTTGATCCTCGGCGCCGGCCCCATCGTCATCGGCCAGGCCTGCGAATTCGACTACTCCGGCGCCCAGGCGTGCAAGGCCCTGAAAGAAGAGGGCTACCGCGTCATCCTGGTGAACTCCAACCCGGCCACCATCATGACCGACCCGGAGATGGCCGACGCCACCTACATCGAGCCCATCACCTGGGAAGTGGTGCGCGAGATCATCAAGAAAGAGCGCCCGGACGCCATCCTGCCCACCATGGGTGGCCAGACTGCTCTCAACTGCGCCCTGGCGCTGGAGCAGCACGGCGTGCTGGCCGAGTTCGGTGTCGAGATGATCGGCGCCACCGCCGATGCCATCGACAAGGCCGAAGATCGCTCCCGCTTTGACAAGGCCATGCGCAGCATCGGCCTGGAGTGCCCGCGCGCCGGCATCGCCCACAACATGGAAGAGGCGTGGAAAGTGCAGGCGGAAGTGGGCTTCCCTTGCATCATCCGCCCCTCCTTCACCATGGGTGGCTCGGGCGGCGGCATCGCCTACAACACCGAAGAGTTCGTCGAGATCTGCGAACGGGGCCTGGACCTGTCGCCAACGAAAGAGCTGCTTATCGATGAGTCGCTGATCGGCTGGAAAGAGTACGAGATGGAGGTGGTGCGCGATCGCAACGACAACTGCATCATCGTCTGCGCCATCGAGAACTTCGACCCCATGGGCATCCACACAGGTGACTCCATCACAGTTGCGCCGGCCCAGACCCTGACCGACAAGGAGTACCAGATCATGCGCAACGCCTCCATGGCGGTACTGCGCGAGATCGGTGTCGAGACCGGCGGTTCCAACGTCCAGTTCGGCATCAACCCGAAAGATGGCCGCATGGTCATCATCGAGATGAACCCACGGGTCTCCCGCTCCTCCGCGCTCGCCTCCAAGGCGACCGGTTTCCCCATCGCCAAGATCGCCGCCAAGCTCGCCATCGGTTACACCCTGGACGAGCTGATGAACGACATCACCGGCGGTCGCACTCCGGCCTCCTTCGAGCCAGCCATCGACTACGTGGTCACCAAGGTACCGCGCTTCAACTTCGAGAAGTTTGCCGGCGCCAACGACCGTCTGACTACCCAGATGAAGTCCGTGGGCGAAGTGATGGCCATCGGCCGCAACTTCCAGGAGTCCCTGCACAAGGCCCTGCGCGGCCTCGAGACCGGCAAGACCGGCTTCGACCCCATGGTCGACCTCAATGCCCCTGACTCCCTGACCCGCATCCGCCACGAGCTGCAGGATGCCGGCAGCGATCGCATCTTCTACATCGCCGATGCCTTCCGTGCCGGTCTCTCCATGGATGGCGTGTTCCGCCTGACCAAGATTGACCCCTGGTTCCTGGTGCAGATTGAAGAGCTGGTCAAACTCGAAGAACAGGTGAAAGAGCGCGGCATGGCCGGTCTCGATGCCGACTTCCTGCGCAGCCTCAAGCGCAAGGGCTTTGCCGACGCCCGTCTGGCCAAGATCCTGGGCGTGGCCGAAGGTGAAGTGCGTAAATTGCGTGCCCGCCACAACATCTTCCCGGTCTACAAGCGGGTCGATACCTGCGCGGCCGAGTTCGCCACCAATACCGCCTACATGTACTCCAGCTATGACGAGGAGTGCGAGGCCAACCCCACCAACCGTGACAAGATCATGGTCATCGGTGGCGGCCCGAACCGTATCGGCCAGGGCATCGAGTTCGACTACTGCTGCGTGCACGCGGCGCTGGCCCTGCGCGAAGACGGTTACGAGACCATCATGGTCAACTGCAACCCGGAGACCGTCTCCACCGACTATGACACCTCCGACCGCCTCTACTTCGAGCCGGTCACCTTGGAAGACGTGCTGGAAATCGTGCGGGTCGAGCAGCCCAAGGGCGTCATCGTCCAGTACGGCGGCCAGACTCCGCTGAAGCTTGCGCGGGCATTGGAAGCGAACGGCGTGCCGGTGATTGGCACGAGCCCGGATGCCATCGACCGCGCGGAAGATCGCGAGCGCTTCCAGTCCGCCGTGGAGCGTTTGGGCCTCAAGCAGCCGGAAAACGGCACTGTTACCGCCTTGGAGCAGGCCGTTACTTTGGCCTCGCGCATCACCTACCCGCTGGTGGTTCGCCCCTCCTACGTGCTGGGTGGCCGCGCCATGGAAATCGTCTATGACGAGCAGGATCTGCGCCGCTACTTCGCCGAGGCGGTGAGCGTCTCCAACGAGTCGCCTGTGCTGCTGGACCGCTTCCTGGACGACGCCACCGAGGTGGACGTGGACGCCATCTGCGACGGCACCGACGTGGTCATCGGTGGCATCATGGAGCACATCGAACAGGCCGGTATCCACTCCGGTGACTCCGCCTGCTCCCTGCCGCCCTACACCCTGTCCAAGGCCATCCAGGACGAGATGCGCGAGCAGGTGCGCAAACTGGCCCTGGAGCTTGGCGTGGTGGGCCTGATGAACGTGCAGTTCGCGGTCAAAGACAACGAGATCTACCTCATCGAGGTGAACCCCCGTGCCGCCCGGACCGTGCCGTTCGTCTCCAAGGCCACCGGCGCACCGCTGGCCAAGATTGCCGCCCGCGTGATGGCCGGTCAGAGCCTCAAGGAACAAGGCTTCACCAGCGAGATAATCCCGCCTTACTACTCCGTGAAGGAAGTGGTGCTGCCGTTCGCCAAGTTCCCGGGTGTCGACCCGCTGCTGGGGCCGGAGATGCGCTCCACCGGTGAAGTCATGGGGGTGGGCAGCAGCTTCGCCGAAGCTTACGCCAAGGCCCAGCTGGGTGCCGGTCACCAGGTGCCGCGCGAAGGTCGCGCCCTGCTCTCCGTGCGCCACGGCGACAAGGAGCGGGTGGTCAACCTGGCCGCCAAGCTGCTGGAGCTCGGTTATGACCTCGACGCCACTCACGGCACTGCGGTGACCCTGGGGGAAGCGAGCATCAACCCGCGCCTGGTGAACAAGGTGCATGAGGGTCGTCCGCACATCTTGGATCGCATCAAGAACGGCGAGTACACCTACATCGTCAACACCGCCGAGGGGCGTCAGGCCATCGAGGACTCCAAGCAGCTGCGCCGCGGCGCCCTGCAGCACAAGGTGGCCTACACCACCACGCTGCACGCGGCCTTCGCCACCTGCATGGCCATCAGCGTCGATGCCACCGCCAACGTGAACTCGGTGCAGGAGCTGCACGAGAAGGTGAACAACCGCTAAGGTGTAGACGCGGGCAGGAGACTGCCCACTGCGATGCACGCAAGACCCCGCCAGCGATGGCGGGGTTTTTTTATTGTCCGTGTGTCAGCCCGATGAAGGTGTCATCCAGAATAACAGGGCGAGAGGAGGTGAGAGTAACCCTTAATATAGGGTTTTTGTTGGCAAATATTGCCAATATAGCGGCAAATGAAGCAATCTTAGCAATCTCTCGCCCTCCCGGCCTCCCTATACTGGGTTCTCATACAAACAAGGTCGTCTGCACCGACATGCCCCCGGGTATAGTGCGAGAGGATCGAGGCCCGCGGCTTATCCGGCCGCAGCGGCCGGCCCCGGTGACCGACCGGGGCCACCGGAAAACCGGTCGCGGGGTTACCGCCTCGCGACTCGTCAGGGCCGGCGTTACCGCGTCAACCCGCTTCCCCTCCTTGCCCCGCCCGTTGTCAGTCGCCCGGCGCCTCGCATATCAGCCAAGGGAATCAGAATATGAGCTTCGATCATCGCAAATACCGCCGTGCCCCCGTGATCAACCTGGCGGATCGCCAGTGGCCCAACCGGGTGCTGGAGCGGGCGCCGCTCTGGTGCGCCGTGGATCTGCGCGACGGCAACCAGGCGCTGGTCGAGCCCATGACGGTGGCCCAGAAGCTGCAGATGTGGGCGCTGATGGTGCACATCGGCTTCAAGCACATCGAGGTGGGCTTCCCGGCGGCTTCTCAGCCCGATTTCGACTTCGTACGCGAACTTATCGATCGCAACCTGATTCCGGACGACGTCACCATCCAGGTGCTGGTGCAGGCGCGCGAAGATCTCATTGCCCGCACCTTCGAGGCCCTCAAGGGGGCGAAGCGGGCCATCGTCCACGTCTACAACTCGGTCAACCCGACCCAGCGCAACTATGTGTTCAACACAGGTCGCGACGGGGTCAAGGCCATCGCCGTGCAGGGGGCGCGCTGGGTGCGGGAGTATGCGGCCCGCAATCCGGGCACCGAGTGGAGCTTTCAGTACTCGCCGGAGAGTTTCAGCAGTACCGAGGTGGAGTTCTCCGTCGAGGTGTGCGACGCCGTTATCGATGAGTGGCGCCCGGCTGCCCGCCCCATGATCCTGAACCTGCCCGCCACGGTGGAGGTGAGCACCCCCAACGTGTTTGCCGATCAGGTGGAGTGGTTCTGCCGCAATTTGAAGGCGCGGCCCGAGGTGAGCATCTCCATCCATACCCACAACGATCGGGGCTGCGGGGTGGCCGCCGCCGAGCTGGCGGTGCTGGCGGGGGCGGATCGCATCGAGGGCACCCTGCTCGGCAACGGCGAGCGCACCGGCAACATGGACATCGTCACCATGGCCATGAACCTCTACAGCCAGGGGATCGATCCCGAGCTCAACCTCTCCGACATGGATGCCATCGTCGCCACCGTGGGGGCCTGCACCCAGATTGCCCTGCACCCGCGCCACCCCTATGCCGGCGAGCTGGTCTACACCGCGTTTTCCGGCAGCCACCAGGATGCCATCCGCAAGTCTCTCGCGGCAGAAAAACCGGATCACTACTGGGACGTGGCTTACCTGCCCATCGATCCTGCCGATCTCGGTCGCAGTTACGAGGCGGTGATCCGCATCAACAGCCAGTCCGGCAAGGGGGGCGTCACCTACCTGCTGGAGCGCGACCTTGGTCTGCAGTTGCCACGCTGGCTGCAAATTGACTTCAGCCGCCGGGTACAGGCCGAGGCCGAGGCTTGCAGCAGCGAGGTGAGCCCGGAGCAGATCCGCGTCCTGTTCGAGCGCCACTACCTCGAACCAGCCCACGGCTATCGCATCGGCCGCTTCCAGCTCGGCCACGACAGCCAGGAGAGCCTGCGCCTGGAGTTGCAGACCCCGGCGGGCACCTTGCAACTGTGCGGTGAGGGGGAGGGGGCCATCACGGCCCTGGTCAACGGCTGGCAACGCCACACCGGCATGCACATCGACGTGCTCGACTACTCCGAACACGCCCTCACCGCCGGCACCGAATCCCGCGCCGCCGCCTATGTGCTGCTGAGCGTCGATGGGACCCGCACCTGCGGGGTGGCCATCGGCCGCGATGTGGTTAGCGCCTCCCTGCAGGCGGTGATCAACGGTGCCGCCCAGCATCAGGCCCTGCGCCGGAGTGCCTGAGCTAGCACGCCTCTTCGCCAATAAAAAACGCCACATTAAAGTGGCGTTTTTTATTGTTGCCCGCCTCAATCGGCCAGGGCATTGCGCCCGCGCGGGCGGGGCAGGGCGCGCCACAGCTTGCGCGCCGTCACCAGGAAGGGGCGCAGGATGAGCACGCTCAGGCGGCTATAGCGCTCGTTGTCCCGGGGGCCGACCCCGAAGGAGAGGGGCTCGGGCTGACTGCTGGTCACATAGAGGGTGCCAAACCACCAGTCCCAGAGCGAGAGGTTGGTGCCGAAGTTGTGGTTGAAGTGGCGGGGATCCCGGCTGTGGTGGATCTGGTGCTGGGCCGGGCTGTTGAAGATGTGTTCCAGCCGCGGACCAAACGAGAGCCAGATATGGGTGTGGCGCAGGTTGGCGGCCAGGGAATTGAACACCAGCACCAGATAGCTGACGCCAAACAGGGTGTAGGGGCGCACAGTGCCGCCACACAACCAGTAGAAGGCGCCGGCGTAGAGGGCGAGACAGCTCCCCTTGACCAGCATCTCGCACAGTTTTTCCACCAGATGGATGCGGCTCGCCGTCGGCGGCACCATCACGGTCGCGCTGTGGTGCACCTTGTGAAACTCCCAGAGCCAGCGGCTGTGGAAGGCGCGGTGCAGCCAATAATGCACCAGATCGCTGATGAGGAAGACGCCCAGGCCATAGATCATCATCAGCCAGCTCGCCTCGGCCAGCCGGGGGCGCTCGCCCCACAGCCGGGTCAGGGCCGACTGGACATCCTCCGCCTGCAGCAGCCAGGGGTGGAGCAGGGCCAGGATCGGCAGGATCAGGGCCACATGGAGCAGCGCCCGCACCAGATAGTATTGGTAGTCGAGCAGGGCCGAGGGGTGCAGCCAGACGGCCCGCCCCCCGAGGAAACCGGCAAAGCTGCGGGCACCGGGATCTCCCTGGCGACGGCGATGGCGATAGAGCAGATAGGCGACCGTGCCCGAGACCAGCAGGAAGGGGGCACCCAGGCGCCCGTTGAAGTCGAGCAATCCGGTGAGGCAGTGCCAGAGCGGCGTGATCAGCCACTGCTGCACGGGGTCAATGAGAAGGGTCAGTCTGTCCATGGGGTCCATACCGTGAGCGTCCGGGCGGCGGCATTCTAAATGTAAATCACTCTCGATAAAAGCTTATCAATGGGCCTTTGTTACCCTGGTTTGCGAGGGGATGACGGCAGGGGCTGTCAGGCGCAATAGAGCGCTGCGGCTATCGGGCTTTAGCCTTGTGGATCAATCCTCTACAATGAGCGACCATTTGCGCGCCCGCCACTGGCCGGGTCTGCGCCCAGCCTCAGTACCGGATGCCTCGATGACGTTTTCACTCTCCTCAATCTCTCCTGCCATGCGCGCGTTGCCACTGTTTGTCACCCTGCTTCTTGCGGGTTGCGCCAGCGACCCGGGAGCCCCTGCGCAGGATGCGGCGGCCATCGCCAAGTTGCCCAAGGCGATGCAGCCGCGCAAGCCGGCCGATATGAAGACCCGCATCGTGCGCTTTCTGCCAAGACAGGTGCCGGACAAGCAGGGGTGGGCTAACGACGTGGTGACGGCCCTCACCAGTCAGGGACTCACAGTCAGTGATCACAACGTCTGCTCAGTGCTGGCGGTGGCGGAGCAGGAAGCCACTTACCAGGCCGATCCCGTGGTACCCAATTTAAGCAAGATCGCCTGGAAGGAGATCAACGCCCGTGCCGGCAAGCTGCTGATCCCGGAGTTTGTGGTGCGCACGGCCCTTTCGATCAACTCTCCTACCGGCAAGACCTATGCCGAGCGCATCGATCGGGTGCGCACCGAGCGGGAGATGAGTGAAATCTTCGAGGACATGATCGGCATGCTGCCCATGGGCAAGCGGCTCTTTGGCAACCTTAACCCGGTGCGCACCGGTGGCCCCATGCAGGTGAGCATCGCCTTTGCCGAGGCCAATGCCCGAGGCTATCCCTATCCCGTCAAGGACAGCATCCGCCACGAAGTCTTTACCCGTCGCGGCGGCATCTGGTTCGGTACCAAGCACATCTTCGGCTACCCGGCCGACTATCCCGACACCCTCTACCGCTTCGCCGATTTCAATGCGGGCTGGTACGCGAGCCGCAATGCCGCCTTCCAGGCCGCGGTCAGCCGCCTGAGCGGCAAGAGCCTGGCGCTGGACGGGGATCTCATTCGCTACAACTCCGACAAGCCCGGCAATACCGAGCTGGCGGTCTACACCCTCGCCAGCCGGGTCAATATGAGCAAAAAGGCCATCAGCCAGAGCCTGCGTCTGGGGGATAGCAGCGACTTTGCCAAGAGCGATCTCTACCACAGGGTCTTCACCCTGGCCGACAAGCAGGCAGGCAAACGGCTGCCCCGCGCCATCCTGCCGGGCATCCAGCTAAAGAGCCCCAAGATCACCCGCAACCTCACTACCGCCTGGTTTGCCAAGCGTGTGGATGACAGGGAGCAAGCCTGCGTCAGAAAGATGGCGACGATCCGCTGATATTCAAAAGCAACAAGGGCGGCCCAGCGGCTGCCTTATGTTTACTGTGCTTTGACCACCTTGCTGGTCAGTGTCGGTAGGTGCCAGGTGCCCCCCAGTGCAATCATGCGGCAGCTTCCGGTGGTGCTTTTCTCGCTCTGCACGAAGGTTTTGCCATCCCATACCCAGCTTTCGAAAGAAAAACAATCTCCTATCCCTCTTCCCTTGTGTGAGGCACTCAGTTCACCCATTCCATAACCATTGGCGTCAGTACTGATGAGGGTCGCACTGTCGGTGTCAAGCTCTGCGTCAATCAGAACGAATGCTGATCCGTCGTTGTAAGCGGCGAGCCAGCAGGGGAGCTGGATCAAGGCTCGTTCTTGGTTCAGGGGATAGAGCCTGCCACCTTCCGACTTTTCATAGGCCATGGGACAGGTATCTTGATCGACTTGCTGTTTTAGCCACTTGCCTATGCTCTGTAGCTCCGGCTTGGTGAGCGGACGAGAGAGATTGTCTGCGGCAACGGCACCGGCGTGGATCACGGGGGCCGACAAGGCAGGAGGAATGGATGTGATGGGTAGCGAGCCCTGTTTGGTCAGGGCTGTACTGGTATTCAGACGGCCTTGAAACTCATCCATTTTGAGAAAAATGGCATAGGCACCGGCACCGGATAGCGGTTCCTGATGTTTGTTCCATTCAAATACCACCTTGCCAGTCCCTTTGATTGCTCGGACTAGCGCTGCCGTTTGATGCTGGCTAAATGGAGTCCGCTCTTTTACGGTGCCGAGTATTTCGTCATTGATGCGCAGTGTTATCAAACCATCACTGGGGGCCGATGGGGTTTGTTCATCAACTTCAGTGATGGCCAGCTCGGCATTGAGTATCCCCTTGGCTCCTGCCTCTCGTGTGAGCAGAACTGATATTCCACCAGATCCTGCGCTGTAACCTGCGGATCGGCATGTCCGTGTGTTGTCGCAGGCCAGTTCCCAGTTCTTGTGTTGAAAAGAGATCCCTTCAGTAAAAGAGCCGAGCGCAGAAGCCAGCAGTGTTGCGATGAGCATGAGATGGTTCCAAAAGAATTAAGCAGGTCAGGATAGCATTCAGGATGGTGCAAATTGAATCTTGTTGTGGCGCGCATAAAGGCGCTTAGTGGGGCATTGACCTTCTACCTGAATGAAAAGACAGGTTTGTTCAAGCATCATTGCCAGTCATTTGAGGCAAGAAAAATGTGAACCTGAGGGAGATTAGCGGTTGAATGAAAGCTCTCTCACTCATGCTTAATGGCCGTTTACAGCTGGTTAGAAACTCATGGCCAGCCCGACGGAATAACCGCTGGTATGGCGGCTGAACATGTATCTGGCCACCAACCGGGTGCGGGTGACGAAGATATCGTACTTGCTGCTGTCGAGCTCCAGCCCCAGCCCCAACGAGTTGAGGGAGTTGAAGCCGAGCTGGCCGCGCTGATCCCCGAGATATTCGGTGCGGGCCCCTTCCAGCACATAGCGCAGGGGGCGATCTAGCAGAGTCCAGTCCAGCAGGGGGGCGCGGCGGCGCAGATAGAGCCCGAGGTTTTCCGCCTCGGCAGACCCGCGCACGCTGTGGGAGGTGCCGCCAAAGCTTTGTAGGTGCTGGTAGGAGTAGCGCAGCTCGGCATCGATATCCTGGGCGGGGGAGAAGAGCTCGTAATCGAGCATCATGGAGCCCCCCAGACCATAGACGTTGAGCTGGCCGCCATCGAGAAAATCCAGTGAATAGCCCCGGGTACGCTCCAATAGCCAGCTACCGATCCGCAGATCGCTGGCCACCACGCCAAGGGAGACGTTGGCGATGGGGCGAAGTACCCAGTGTCCCCCTTGTTCATCCCGGTGCAGGGAAAAATCCCAGCCGACGCCCCCCGAGGCGGTCAGGCTGTTCCAGCGGGTCGGAATGGTGCGGCTCTCGGTGCCATTGCTCATGACGAACTGGGGATCGTAACGACTGAATCCTATTGCCCCCTCCAGATAGACGGGGATCTGGTCGCTCATGGTTGAGCCACCGCCAAACTGGGTCATGGCGAGGGCTGCCGACTGGTTGGTGCCGCTGCCGATATTGAGATCGCTGGCGGTGATATCCGGCACGACCGTGTAGGTCATCAGGGCGATCACCGCATTGGCGCGCTCCTGCGCCCGAGCGGGATCCAGCTGGCCTGCATTGGCGGATAGGGCGGGAAGCGCCAGTAAAAGCGGCAGCAGCCAGAGAGGGGAAATATGCATGATGAGGTTCCGATCCGAGACATCCTGTCTTTTGCCTTACTGTAACGGGCTTGTGGCCAATGTCACCAGTGGCGAGCTTGCCAATATTTTGATAGTTATCGAATGAAGCTGTTTTATCCTCTCGAATCAGCATTCAAGAAGCGCCTGGTCATCGCGTCCGTGGCGGCAAGAGCCCTTATCCTGACCCAGGTCAAGGGAGTGGAAAATAGTTGGGTGGGTGCCGGAAAAAGAGAGAGAAGTGAATATAATCAATCAATTGATAGAGAAAACAGGAGCGCGTGATGAACAGACTGGGACTGGCTGGCAAGATGTTGCTGGCAATTTGCCTGCCATTATTGGCGCTGGTGTTTTTCGCTGGCCACTACGTGTACGACCGTTATCGGGTGTCGCAGGAGATGGAGCAGGCCCAGCAGATGCTGGTGCTCGTCAAGAGCAGTGCCCAGCTGGTTCATGAGCTGCAAAAAGAGCGGGGCATGTCGGCGGGGTTTATCGGCTCGGCTGGCAGCAAGTTTGCCGATGCCCTGCCACAACAGCGGGCGGCGGTGGATGAGGCCATCGCCAGATTTCGGGCCGAGGATCAGGGGATCGCCCATGAGCAGGCGGATCAGGGGCTGGCCCAGCTGGCCGGGATCCGCGATCAGGTCAGTCAGCTGACCATAGAAGCGCCTCGTCAGGTGGCCTTCTATAGCCAGTTGATCGCCTCCCTGCTGGGGGTGGTAGACGAGATCAGCCTGCGCAGCCGGGATGCGGGCATCGCCCTGCAGACCAACGCCTATGCCGCCTTCCTGCAAAACAAGGAGCGCATGGGGATGGAGCGGGCGACCCTGAGCAACGTGTTTGCCAAAGACAGCTTCACGCCCGCCGCCCTGCAGCAGTTCATGTCGCTGCTCGCTTCCCAGCAGAGCTATCTCGAGCGTTTCCGGGCGGTTGCCACGGATGAACAGATAGGGCTGCTCGATACCCTGCTGCAGTCTCCCGTGATGGAGGAGGTCAGCAAGCTGGAACAGGTCGCCCTCGACAAGATGGCGCAAGGGGGCTTTGGCGTTGATCCCGAACAGTGGTTTGCGGTCAGTACCAAGAAGATCGATCTGCTCAAACAGGGTGAAGATCAGCTCTACCAGCAACTCTTTGAGCGGGTAGCGCAGATGCAAATCAGCAGTCAACACAACTTCTGGTGGGGTACCCTTGCGGTGCTGGTCTGTTTGCTGTTGACCTGTCTCATCAGCTGGAAGGTACTGCGGGATCTGCATCTGGGCTTTGTCGCCCTGCACCGCACCTTCTCCCGTCTGGTCAATGAAAATGATCTGACGGTGCGGGTGAACTGGCAGTCCGGCGACGAGCTGGGGGCGCTTTCCCGGGATCTGAACCAGTTCCTGCAACACCTCGAAGGCTTGCTGTGCGAAGTGCGCCGCTCCTGCGATGTGCTGACGCGCAGTGCTTTTGCCTCCAACGAGGTGATCGCCGAGGTCAACGAAGGGGTCGAACGCGGGGTGGGGCAAGTGGATTTGGTGGCGACCGCCGCCACCGAGATGGCGTCCACCGTGGCCGAGATCGCCCGCAATGCGACCCAGACCTCCCAGGCAACCCAGCAGGCCATCGGCCGTGCCCGCCAGGGGGACAAGGAGGTGGATCAGACCATCGCCGCCATCGCCCAGGTGGCCGATACCCTCACCCAGACCCGTCAGCTGGTCAACAATCTGCATCAGGATACCGAGTCGGCAGTGGAGGCCCTGAGCCTTATCAAGCAGATCTCCGATCGCACCAACCTGCTGGCTCTCAATGCGGCCATCGAGGCAGCGCGGGCCGGGGAGTCCGGGCGAGGCTTTGCTGTGGTGGCCGACGAGGTGCGCACCCTGGCCAACCGTACCCAGCAGGCGGCCGATGATATCGAACAGATGCTCTCCCGCCTGCGTTCTGGCGCCAGCCAGGCGGTAGTGGCCATGCAGTCGGGCAGCGAACAGGCGGCGCTCAGCGTCACCGAGGCGAAACGGGCTGGCAGCGAGCTGACCGATATAGTGGACGAGGTGCGCAAGGTAAGCGAGATGACCGCCCAGGTGGCTACCGCCACCGAGGAGCAGCGCTACGTCACCGACGATATCCAGAACAACATGCTGACCATTCGCGAGGTGTACGAGGCGCATCGCCAGCACTCCGTTACCCTGCAAAAAAACAGCACAGAGCTGGATCAGCTGGCCCGCGAGCTGGCGGGGCGTATCGCCTGTTTCCGGCTGATGGAGCACCCCGCTTCCCACTGAGCCATTAATACCTAAAGCTTGGCCTGCCCTTGCCGATATCTGAAAAGAGATCGCGTGGAGGGCAGGCAATTGAACGCTTGGGTGTTAGGGTTGGTCAGCATATCAGTGAGTATGCAGTTGCAGGCGGGGGTCACCGAATTCGGTGCCGGCCTGGATCAATCCGTCTGGCGTTTGACCTCTGACAGCCAGATCGAGTGCCGTCTCGAACATCCCATTCCCAACTGGGGCACGGGGGCTTTCGTCAGCCGTGCCGGCCGCAAGATCAACCTCGATTTCGAGCTCAAGGGCAAGCGTCCCCAGGCCCAGACCCAGACGGTAAGCCTCGGCATCATGCCGCCCATGTGGCGTCCCGGCATCGCCGGGCGGGAAGTGAGCCAGCTGCGTTTCTTCAAGCAGTTTGATGGCCTGGTCGACGGGCAGACTGCCTGGACCATGCTGGACGAGCTGGAAGGGGGGCGCATGCCGACCTTTCAATATCGGGACTGGTATCGCCAGAACCGGGCGGTACGGGTCTCCCTCTCTTCGGTCAATTTCCGGGTCAAGTACCAGGCGTTTCTCGACTGTCTGAGCGGCTTGCTGCCCTACAGCTTCAACGACATTGCCTTTAGCGTGCTCACTTACGACAAGAACAGCGATCAGCTCTCCATCTCCTCCAAGCGGCGGCTGGCGATGATCAGCGAGTTCATCAAGGCGGACAAGAGCATCGACGTGGTGGTGATCGACGCCTACAGCGACAGCTACGGCGGCCGCTGGCCGAACCAGAAGCTCTCGGAGAAGCGGGCCGACGCCATCAAGAAGGTGTTCGTCGATCTGGGGCTGGATCCCGGCAAGATCTCGGTAGAGGGGCACGGCGAGAAGCAGCACGTCGCCTCCAACGAGACCGAGCAGGGCCGCGCCAAGAACCGGCGAGTGGTGATCAGCATGGGCCGCAACGGCGAGATTTGAGCACTGCCAAAGAGATAAAAAAAGAGCGCCAGAGCGCTCTTTTTTTATCTTCTGCGGATTGGGTATCAGTGGCTGTCGCCCAGTCCCATGCCGGCATCTTTCTTGGCGATCAGCTCAATCTTGTAACCGTCCGGATCTTCGACGAAGGCGATGACGGTGGTGCCGCCCTTGACCGGGCCCGGCTCGCGGGTGATCTTGGCGCCGGCGGCGCGCAGGGCGTCACAGGTGGCATAGATGTCGTCCGCTTCCAGGGCGATGTGGCCATAGGCGGTGCCCAGCTCATATTCGCTCACCCCCCAGTTGTAGGTGAGCTCGATGACGGCCTCATCCTTCTCGTCACCGTAACCGACGAAAGCCAGGGTGTACTTGTACTCGCTGTTCTCGCTCTGGCGCAGCAGCTTCATGCCAAGCACGCGAGTGTAGAAGTCGATGGAGCGTTGCAGATCGCCCACACGCAACATGGTATGCAGAATTCTCATTGCTCAGTTCTCCGGGTAGTTTTCTCTTTGTATTCACACAGCGCTTCGATACGCGAGAAGCCGCTGCCGCAGATGTTCGCGAGCGAGGCCGGTATGGCTGAAGGGCGCAGGGGCCCTGCGGTTCAAACCACCTTGTTCAGGTCACCGGGCTCAGCTCTCCGGGTAGACCTTTTCTTTGTACTCGCACAAGTCTTCGATGATACAGGAGCCGCAGCGCGGTTTGCGAGCCAGACAGGTGTAGCGTCCGTGCAGGATCAGCCAATGGTGCACGTCCAGCTTGAACTCGGCAGGGACCACCTTGAGCAGCTTCTCCTCCACCTGATCCACGTTTTTGCCCATCGCAAAACCGGTGCGGTTCGACACGCGAAAGATATGGGTGTCGACGGCGATGGTGGGCCAGCCAAAGGCGGTATTGAGCACCACGTTGGCCGTCTTGCGACCCACCCCAGGAAGGGCCTCCAGCGCCTCGCGATTTTCCGGCACCTCGCCGCCGTGGCGCTCGAGCAGTATGGTGCAGGTCTTGATGACGTTCTCGGCCTTGGTGTTAAAGAGGCCAATGGTCTTGATGTACTCCTTCACCCCGTCCACCCCGAGGGCCAGCATGGCCGCCGGGGTATTGGCCACGGCGTAGAGCTTGTCGGTCGCCTTGTTGACGCTCACATCGGTCGCCTGGGCCGAGAGCAGCACGGCGATCAGGAGCTCGAACGGCGAGTTGAAGTTGAGCTCGGTCGTGGGGTGGGGATTGTGCTCCCGCAGCCGCTCCAGGATCTGGCGGCGTTTCTGGTTGTTCATGGCTCCCTCTTGTCTCAGAGCTGGGTTGCCCGCGCTCTGGCGGGGGGCACGCTGCAGTGGGCGACGGTGGCCGACTGCTTCTCGTGGCGCCAGTCGTTGATGGCATTCTTGGCGGCAATGAGCAGCCCCAGACCGATGAAGCCGCCCGGCGGCAAAATGGCCAGCAGCAGGCTGGCATCGGCGTGGAACAGCTCGATTCGCAGGGATTTGGCCCAGTCGCCGAGCAGCAGCTCGGCACCATCAAACAGGGTGCCCATGCCGATGATCTCGCGCATCGCCCCCAGCAGCAGCAGCACCAGGGTGAAGCCCAACCCCATCATGAAGCCGTCGATGACGGCCAGCAGCGGCGGGTTCTTGGAGGCATAGGCCTCGGCCCGGCCTATGATGACGCAGTTGGTGACGATGAGGGCGATGAAGATGCCGAGCGCCTGATAGAGCCCATAGGTGTAGGCGTTCATCAGCAGCTGCACGCTGGTCACCAGGGAGGCGATGATCATCACGTAGACCGGGATGCGGATATCTTTCGGCACCCAGTTGCGCACCAGGGAGACGGCGAGGTTTGAGCCGATCAATACCGCCATGGTGGCCAGGCCCAGCCCCAGGGCGTTGGTAAAGGTGGAGGAGACGGCGAGGGTCGGGCACAAGCCCAGCACCTGCACCAGGGAGGGGTTGTTCTTCCACAGCCCCTGTACCATCAGCTCCTTGAATTCGCGCTTGCGGTTGTCCGGCTCGGCTGTCGGGACAGTGCCCGTTTCAATCTGTTCCATCTGTGTCATGACGGGATCGACTCCGGTTATTGGGCCGCCGGACAGGCCGGGGCGTTGCTTAGCCATTCGGGATGCTTTTGTTGCAGCGTCAGCAGGTTCTTCACCGCCTTGACCACGGCGCGCGGCGTGATGGTGGCGCCGGTGAATGCATCGAACTCGCCGCCATCCTTGGTCACCGCCCAGCTGGCCTCGTTGTCGGCACTCAGGAACTTGCCGGCGAAGCTGTTGATCCAGCCCGATTTTTTCAGCTCAATCTTGTCGCCAAGGCCAGGGGTCTCCTTGTGCTCGAGTACCCGCACCGCGCTGATCGTGCCTTTGGCATCGATGCCGACAATCAGGCGGATGGCTCCACTGTAACCGTCCGGCGCTATGGTCTCCAGTGCATAGCCGGTGGCGATGCCCCCCTTGGTGGCGGTATAGAGGGCCTGGGGTTGATCGCTGCCCAGGTATTTGCGGCTGGTCACCAGCTTGCAGCTGGCCACCAGATCGTTGTCATAACTTCCCTCCGGCAGCAGGGCCGAGAGGGTTTGCAACTTTTCCCGCTGCTGCTGCTGGGCCACTTTCTCTTTGGTCAATTCGTGGGTCAGCACCACCAGTGCGGTGCAACCCAGCGCGAACAGGGCCAGGATCAGGCCGTTTTTTCGCATGCTCTTTAACATGACAGGGCTCCGGCGGCGGTGACAAGAGGACGAAGAGAGATCATTTGCGACGGGCTCCATACACTTTCGGGCGAGTCAGGCTGTCGATCAGCGGGACGCAGAGGTTGGCCAGCAGCACGGCAAAGGCAAAGGCATCCGGGTAGCCGCCAAAGCGACGAATAATGTAGACCAGCACGCCGATCAGCACCCCGTAAGCCAGGCGGCCACGGGGCGTGGTGCTGGCCGTCACCGGGTCGGTGGCGATAAAGAAGGCCCCCAGCATGGTGGCGCCGCTGAACAGATGGAAGATGGGGGTGCCGGTGGCATCCGGGCTCAGCAGATAGCCGAGGGTGGCAGAGACCAGCAGGGCGCTGAGCACCGCCACCGGAATGCGCCAGTTGATCACCTTCTGCTGCAGCAGGAACAGGCCCCCCAGCAGGTAGCCCAGGTTCACCCAGCTCCAGCCGATACCGCCCCAGCCTTCAAACAGCGGGCCGCTCAGGATTTCGCTGGTGGTCAGCCCCTGGGTCAGGCCCGTCTTCAGGGTATCGAGCGGGGTGGCCATGGTGAGGCCGTCCACCCCCTGCTTGAGCTGGGCCATGCTGTAGCCGTCGAGGCTAAAACCGGTGAAAATCACCGACAGGGCGTCGCCAAGCCCCAAGTCATAGGCCCGCACGCTCTCTGGCGGCAACCAGCTGGTCATCTGCACCGGGAAGGAGACCAGCAGCAGCACATAGGCCACCATGGCCGGGTTGAACAGGTTCTGGCCAAGGCCACCATAGAGGTGTTTGGCGATGATGACGGCAAACGCCGTGCCCACCACCAGCATCCACCAGGGCAGCAGTGGCGGCAGGGAGAGGCCGATCAGCACGGCGGTCAGCGCCGCGCTGCCATCCAGCAGGGCGGGCTTGATGGCCCGGCCACGCAGCTTGAGCACCAGCGCCTCGCAGCCCAGCGCGGTCACCAGCGCCAGCAGGATCTGGATAAGGGTGCCCCAGCCGAAGAACCAGGTCTGGGCCAGAAAACCCGGCACGCAGGCGAGGATCACCAGCAGCATCAGGGTTCGGGTCTGTTTGCGGTTATGGGCAAACGGCGCAGTCGCGATATTGAACATGGAGAAGTCGGTTACCTCT
The DNA here is from genome assembly GCF_041402525.1 of Aeromonas sp. S18(2024). Classification (NCBI taxonomy): domain Bacteria; kingdom Pseudomonadati; phylum Pseudomonadota; class Gammaproteobacteria; order Aeromonadales; family Aeromonadaceae; genus Aeromonas; species Aeromonas sp. S18(2024). The sequence continues at coordinate 171,656 of NZ_JBGLQV010000001.1, forward strand.
GTTGTAACGATCAGTGTGGCGATGAGCCTTCGTTCGGCGACGTTTCAGTGGCACTGGCACCGGTATTGGCCGCCGCTTGTGCCGCCAGCTTCTTGGCCTTGGCCCGGGCCACGGCGGCGGCAATGGCCGCCTTCTTGGGATCAACCTCGGTACCTGCCGGCTCGGCCTGATCCTCGCTTGCTTCAGGGGTTGGCGTCGCCTCAGCGTGATCCGCCTCGCCCTGCTGCTGCGCCAGCTTCTTGGCTTTGGCACGAGCGATGGCAGCGGCAATGGCTGCCTTCTTGGGATCGACCTCGGAGCTTGCCGGCTCGGCTGGAGCCCGGCTTGCTTCAGGGGCTGGTGCTGCCTCTACCTGATTGCCTTCGCCGCTTTGGGCCAGCTTCTTGGCTTTGGCACGAGCGATGGCAGCGGCAATGGCTGCCTTTTTGGGGTCAACCTCGGTGCTGGCCGGCTCGGCCGGGGTCTCGCTTGCTTCAGGGGCCGGAGCTGCCTCAGCCTGATAGCCTTCGCCGCTTTGGGCCAGCTTCTTGGCCTTGGCACGAGCGATGGCAGCGGCAATGGCCGCCTTCTTGGGATCAACCTCGGTGCTTGCCGGCTCGGCTTGGGCCCGGCTTGCTTCAGGGAGCGGCGTCGCTTCTACCTGACTGCCCTCACCGCTTTGGGCCAGCTTTTTGGCCTTGGCACGAGCGATGGCGGCGGCAATGGCGGCCTTCTTGGGGTCGACCTCGGTGCTTGCCACTTCTGCCGGAACCGCTTTGCTGTCAGCGGTTGGCTCGGTGGCATCAGCCTCATCGCCAGCCCGGGCTTTCTTGGCCTTGGCCCGCGCCAGTGCGGCGGCGATGGCCGCTTTTTTCGGATCCGCCTCGGCAGTGGCTGCGGTGTCACTCGCTGCGGCAACCGCCGCTTCGGCCGCCTTGGCGGCGCGGCGCGCTTCCGCTTCCCGTTTGCGAGCCTCGCGGGCGGCGATCACTGCGCTGTTGTCGGGCAAGCCTTGTGCGGTGGCGGCAACGGCCGTGACAGGGGCCTCCTGCTTGGCCTTGATGCGGGCAAGGGCCGCAGCCACCGGGTCTTCACCCCCGGCGGCCGTCATGGCCTGACGGCGCTGGGCGGCGGCTTCGGCGTGGCGAGCCTCGCGGGCCGCTTTTTCCCGCTCGAAACGGGCCTGTTTGGCTTCGAAGCGCTGCTTGGCACGCTCGGCTTTTTCAGCCTCGGCACGCGCCTCGCGAATATCGTCCTTGGCAATCTTGTAGTACTGCACCAGCGGGATTTCGCTCGGGCAGACCCAGGCGCAGGCACCGCATTCGATGCAGTCGAACAGGTTGAGCTGCTCGGCCTTGTCGTATTCCCTGGCCCGGCTGTACCAGTAGAGCTCCTGGGGCAGCAGGGTGGCCGGACAGGCATCGGCACAGGCGCTGCAACGGATGCAGGCCTGTTCCGGACCGGGGAAGGGCAGTTCGGCACGGGTCGGTGCCAGCAGGCAGTTGGTCGCCTTGACCACGGGCACCATGGCGTGGGGCAGGGTAAAGCCCATCATGGGCCCCCCCATGATGACCCGCTGATCCGCCTCGGGTTGCAGCTCGAAGCGTTGCAGCAACCAGCGCACCGGCGTGCCCAGGCGTACCCAGGCGTTGCCGGGTTGTTTGAAGCTGTCGCCGGTGAGGGTGACGATCCGCTCGATCAGCGGCTCGCCGTCGATGATGGCGCGCTTGATGGCAAACACGGTGGCGACGTTGAGCACCATGATGCCAATATCGACCGCCCGGCCCCCCTTGGGCACCTGACGACCGGTGAGCAGTTCAATGGTCTGTTTGGCACCGCCCGAGGGGTACTTGGTGGGCACCGTCTTGACCAGCACGTCCTCGTCGGTGGTGTGGCGGGTCAGCTGGTCGATGGCTTCCGGCTTGTTGTCTTCCACCCCTATCAGGGTGAGCTTGGGTTTGAGCAGGTGCTTGAGTACCCGGATGCCATCCATGATTTCGTCGGCGTATTGCTGCATTAGCCGATCGTCGGTGGTGATGTAGGGCTCGCACTCCAGTCCGTTGACGATCAGGATCTCGGTGAGCTGGCCACGGCCATCGAGCTTGCTGTGGGTAGGGAAGACGGCGCCCCCGAGGCCTGCGATGCCCGCCTGCTGGATGCGTTCGAGCAGCTCGCCCCGTTCCAGATTCCAGTAGTCGGGTTTGCCATTGCGCTCGCCCCAGGCATCCTCGCCATCCGGGGTGAGGGTGATGCAAAGATCGTCGAGACCGGAGGGATGGGCAACCGTGTGGTTGCCAATCTCGGTGACGGTGCCCGAGGTGGGGGCATGGACCGGCACGATCCGCCCCTTGGCGTAACGGGTCAGGGGCTGGCCCTTCTTGACCCGATCACCCACCTGCACCAGCAGATCGCCGGCCAGGCCTGCGTGCTGGCGTACCGGAATGATGAGTTGCGGCGGCAGACCTGCGTCTACTACCGGGGTCTGGCTCGACTGACGTTTGTTGTCGGCCGGATGAATGCCGCCGTGAAAATCCCACAAGGTGCCGGCTTTGATATGTTCGAGTAAGGACTGCATGGTTACTCCACTACCTTGACCGGGATGATGACGTTGTTGAGATCCCACTTCCAGTTATCGACCGTGGTCGGCACCGGGATCATCTCGATGCAATCGGTGGGGCAGGGGTCAACACAGAGATCGCAGCCGGTACATTCGCTGGCGATCACGGTGTGCATCGCCTTGGTGGCACCGACGATGGCGTCTACCGGGCAGGCCTGGATGCACTTGGTGCAACCGATGCACTGATCTTCGTGGATAAAGGCGACCTTCTTGACTGGCACGGCGGCCTCGTCTCCCCCGCCGAGCGGCTGGGGTTCGACCCCCATCAGATCGGCAATCTTGCGCATGGTGGCGTCGCCACCGGGCACGCACTTGTTGATGGCGTCGCCACCGGCAACCGCCTCGGCGTAGGGCTTGCAGCCCGGGTAGCCGCACTGGCCGCACTGGGTCTGGGGAAGCAGGGCGTCGAGCTGATCGACGACGGGATCCTCCTCCACATGAAACTTGACGGCGGCAAAGCCCAGGATAATCCCGAACGCCAGCGCCAGCAGGGTGAGCACCAGAATGGCAAAGAGAATATGGATCATGGTTATATCTTGATTAGGCCGGTAAAGCCCATAAAGGCCAGCGACATCAGGCCGGCAGTGATCATGGCAATCGAGACCCCGCGAAAGGGGGCGGGCACATCGGCGGCCACCAGTCGCTCGCGCATGGCGGCAAACAGGATCAACACCAGCGAGAAGCCAAGCGCTGCGCCAAAGCCGTAAATCACGCTCTGGATAAAGTTGTGACGCTCATTGATGCTCAGCAGCGCCACCCCGAGTACGGCGCAGTTGGTGGTGATGAGGGGCAGGAAGATCCCCAGCAGGCGATAGAGGGTGGGGCTGCTCTTGCGTACCACCATCTCGGTAAATTGCACCACCACGGCGATCACCAGGATAAAGGCGAGGGTGCGCAGGTAGACGATATCCAGCGGCAGCAGGATATAGTGCTCCACCAGATAGGAGCTGGCACTGGCGAGGGTCATCACGAAGGTGGTGGCCAGCCCCATGCCGATGGCGGTTTCCAGCTTGCCGGAGACCCCCATGAAGGGGCACAGGCCGAGGAATTTCACCAGCACGAAGTTGTTAACCAGCACGGTGCCGATCAATAAAAGCAGGTACTCAGTCATCGAATGTCGGGTTATCCGGTTTGAAGGCGGGCGGTATTATCTGATTTTAGGGCACGTTAAACAACCGCAAGGGGGCAGGGTTATTATGCAACCGGATAATTTGCCCGCGGTTTTGCTCAAGATGGCGGCAGGTTTGGCGCCATGGCATGGTGGCGTGATGGTGCTGAGTGATGCGGTGAGCGGTTACTCTTTCACGAGGCGAGGGTGGCGGCGATATAACTCATTGAGTACCGTCAGCTTATTGCAACCATGATGGAACTCGCGATGGCAGTTGGGGCAGAGTGCCACCGTATTACTCACAGTATCTGACCCGCCATCTGCCAGCCCTTTGAGGTGATGCACCTCCAAAAAGGGCTCGCCCGCTGCTGTTAAGAAGGGGGCCGGCTCACCACAGGATTCACATCGCTGAGCTGCGTTGGTCAGCACCCACTCCCGCACCGATTGACTGCGTTCATGGCGGCTTGTCGTGCGGTAGTGTGCTTGGGGGGCTTGCACCCCTTGAGGAACGTTAGTCTCGGGGGCCGATGGCGCAGGCAGAGGAGCGAGATCGCGAATAAGCCCCTCAAGGATAGCTATGGTGCGCGAGCCCACATGCTTCGCCGGTTTTAATCCTGGCACCCAGCCTAGTCCCATCTGCTCAAAGACATAGGAGATGTTTTGCATGCGAAATTCAAAGGACTTGTCGGTCCGGCCAAATTGCTCGGCCAGTTCGCGATAATAGCGTTTTTTCACAAACCGCTCGCCCCGTTGGGCTTTGCCATGCATCTCCAGATAGGCCGCGACCGCCGCGCGTAACTCTTCGGTGGTCCAGTTATCGCGCAAGGTGAACTCCTAGAGATATTGAGGCAGTGAGAGGACAGTGGATGGCGTTTAACACAGAAAGCAGGCGCCATCTGGGTTTGCAGCCGTTGCCGGGCATGTTAATCCAAATGACGCCTTTTTTTAAGCGGTTATTTTGTCGTAACGTCGGTACACTGGGTCGATTTCTATAAACAAATCAGCAGGCTAGTTTTTCGTTCCCCTTATTGGCAAAGAACGGGCATCTGAATAGGCATGCCGCAATGCCGTGATATGGCACAACCACAAGGAGGTGGTGATGGATCCGGTATCCTATCTTTTCTCGGCCTATCTCAACCTGGTGCAGCAGCAGGTGTCGGATATCTATGGCACCGAGCTTAAGACGCTGGTGGTGCAGTATGAGGGGGAGCAGGTGCCCTACTCGTTTCAGCTGTGGCGGATCCAGCCACAGAGTGTTTGCCGACCTTACGAGCAGGATGTTCGGCGCTTTAGTCAGTGTACGGTCAATGCATCGGCGCTGTTTCACCGGCTCTGCGACGATCTGAATCGCCAAGACGACAGCAGTTTGCAACAGCCCAGGTTTCGCGCCATGTATTGCCAAGCGGCGGTCAGCTACCGCCCCATGATCGCCGAGATAGGGGAGGCCAGACAGAACCCGGCCCAATTGGCAGAACGGGCCTGCAATCAGGCCATTCTGGCGGCCATGGATAGCGAGAATGAAGCCCTGCAGGCCCAGCGTGACAAGGCGTGTGCCAAGGTGCAGTGAGGCTGGCTACCGATATTCTCAAAAAGAGGCTGTTTGCCGCACGTTTGAGCCGTTCTGCTCACTCGCTGTTCACGCCAGGTGAGTAGGGTAGGTATATAGCGGGAGCCGCCATCATCTTGATAGCCATGACAGCGATAATCACAGGGAGGATGCATGATCAGCCATATCGACCATCTGGTACTGACAGTCAGCGATATCGAACGCTCGGTGGGGTTTTACAGTACAGTGCTCAATATGGAGGCCGTTACCTTTGGCGAGGGGCGCCGCGCCCTGCGCTTTGGCAACCAGAAGATCAATTTGCAGCTGCTCGGGCAGGAGCCGCGCAACCGGGCGCAGGTAGGCTCGGGGGATCTCTGCCTCATTACCCGCTGGCCTCTGGATCAGGTGCTGGCCCAGCTTGCGAGCCTGGATGTCGAGATAGTGGAGGGGCCTGTGATAAAGAGCGGTGCCTGCGGGCCCATCGAGTCGGTTTATCTCCTCGACCCGGATCGGAACCTTATCGAAATAAGCCGTTATCGCTGACCTCTTGGTGCCTTGCCTCATTCTCCCTTGGCGGCGCGTCTGCGCAGTACCGAGTGCAGCGGAACAAGCAGGGCTAACAATGCGCCTGCGAAGAGCAATAGATAACCCAAAGGGATCAGGGCGAATGGCTCATGGAGGACTCCCTGAGTATCCAGAGTGGCGCCTATTTGATGAAAGGCCAGAAAACAGCCGAGCCCTGCCAGGATGAGCAGAATGCCGAGTCTTGTCATGGGGTGCTCCTTGTCCGCGACATGCGGTGAGAAAGGGGGAGTGCGCAGCCTGCCATGCTTGGGTGAAGTAACGGTGAAGTGGAGCAGAGAGACAACAACGGCAGCCCATTGGCTGCCGTTGTTGTTGGCGGGAGAGGGCGCTCGTTCAGGCCATCCCCTCGAGATGGGACAGGCGGAGTTAGCAGACCCCCTGCGCCAGCATGGCATCGGCCACCTTGACGAAACCGGCGATATTGGCGCCGCTTTCGTAGTTCACATGACCCTCCTCATCCTGGCCGTAACGCACGCAGGTGGCGTGGATGCTGGTCATGATCCCCTTGAGACGGGCATCCACCTCTTCCCGGCTCCAGCCAAGGCGCTGGGCATTCTGGCTCATCTCAAGGCCCGAGGTGGCCACCCCGCCGGCATTGGCCGCCTTGCCCGGGGCAAACAACACTTTGGCCTCGTGAAACAGAGCGATGGCCTCGGCGCTGCTCGGCATATTGGCGCCCTCGGCGACCAGTTGCACCCCATGGGCGATAAGCTTACGGGCATCTTCCTCCAGCAACTCGTTTTGGGTGGCGCAGGGCAGGGCGACCTGGGTGGCGATATGCCAGGGGGTGCGGCCGCTGTAATACTCGAGCCCCAGTTCATAGGCGTAATCGGCGATGCGCTTGCGCTGCTCGTTCTTGAGTTCCATCAACCGGGCCAGCTTCTCGGGGGTGAAGCCGTCGGGATCGTACACGGTACCACCGGAGTCGGAGGCGGTGATGACGCGGGCCCCCAGCTCCATCGCCTTCTCGATGGCGTACTGGGCCACGTTGCCCGAGCCAGACACCGACACCGTCATGCCAGCCAGCGACTGGCCGCGATGGGCCAGCATGGCCTGGGCGAAATAGAGCAGGCCGTAGCCGGTGGCCTCAGGGCGAATGAGGCTGCCGCCAAAGGAGAGCCCCTTGCCGGTAAAGACGCACTCGGCGCTGTTGGTGAGCTTCTTCATCATGCCGGTCATGTAGCTCACCTCGCGCCCACCGACGCCGATGTCACCGGCCGGCACGTCGGTGTTGGCCCCCAGGTGGCGATGGAGCTCCAGCATCAGCGCCTGGCAAAAACGCATCACCTCTCCCTCGCTCTTGCCCTTGGGATCGAAATCGCTGCCTCCCTTGCCACCGCCCATGGGCAATGTGGTGAGGGCATTCTTGAAGGTCTGTTCGAAGGCGAGGAACTTGAGCACAGAGAGATCCACCGAGGGGTGAAAACGCATCCCCCCCTTGAAGGGGCCAATGGCGGAGCTGTGCTGGACGCGGTAGCCGCGGTTCACCTGCACCTGGCCCTGATCGTCCACCCAGCTGATGCGAAACTGGATCAGCCGCTCCGGCTCTACCAGTCGCTCCAGCAGGCCATGTTGCAGATAGCGGGGATGGCGCTCGACATAGGGCCAGATGGAGGCAAGCACCTCGCTGACCGCCTGAATAAACTCCGGCTGGTGGGGATTGCGGCTGGCGACCTGCGCCAGGAAGTCCGCCCGGGATAGGGAATGACTCATCTGTAACTCCTGTAGTGAAGGGTGAAATTGGCCTCTTGCCAGAGAAAAGCACATGCCCTGCATCCAAATTTTTGAGGTTATAAGTCGCTTGGACGCAGACAAAGATCCGACTTAATGACGGGATTGCCGCCGATTATTGTGCTAATCGTCGAAAACTACCGAGACTCGGGGCGACGGGCACAAGATAATTCGTGTTGAGGAAAATCTTTTTATGCATTTTTGATTAATAAATAGCAAGAAATTATTAGTTCCGTATGGCGCAGAGACGGCGCCTGTGCATAACAACCAAATAACGATGAACAGGTGTAACGGGAGGGAGAGGCGTGACCCCTGGCGCATTTTGGCTGGCAGAGGGGCGCCGCGAGCAAGTATCCGGCGTGTTAAAGCTGGCAATATGCTACTGTGTCGCCATTTTTGACGGATAAGCTGGCCTTTACCCTTTTTAAGATGGAAAACTATGCAAAAACTTGATGCGGTGACGCGGTTGATGCCGCTGGCCGAGCCCTCGCTGGCAAACAATACCAGAGTTCAACGAGGCGAGGCTTCTGCCCGCAGGCAGGTGACCCATGCTGGCCGATGAATCCATGCGCCTGAACAAGTACATCAGCGAGAGCGGCATCTGTTCGCGCCGCGAGGCTGACCGCTTTATCGAGCAGGGCCACGTCTTCATCAACGGCAAGCGGGCCGGGGTGGGGGATCAGGTGTTTGCCGGGGATCTGGTCAAGGTCAACGGTCAGGTGATCGAACCGCGCGAGGCGGACAGCCTGGTGTTTATCGCGCTGAACAAACCGGTGGGCATCGTCAGCACCACGGAGGCGGGTGAGAAGGACAACATCGTCGACTTCGTCAACCACAGCACCCGCATCTTCCCCATCGGCCGTCTCGACAAGGACTCCCAGGGCCTTATCTTCCTCACCAACCACGGCGATCTGGTCAACAAGATCCTGCGGGCGGGCAACGATCACGAGAAAGAGTATCTGGTGACCGTCGACAAGCCGGTGACCGACGACTTTATCAAAGGGATGGCGGCCGGGGTGCCGATCCTCGGCACCGTCACCAAGAAGTGCAAGGTGAAAAAAGAGGCGCCGTTCGTGTTTCGCATCACCCTGGTGCAGGGGCTGAACCGCCAGATCCGCCGCATGTGTGAGCACTTCGGCTTCGAGGTAACCAAGCTTGAGCGTATTCGCATCATGAACGTCAGCCTCAAGGGGCTGCCGGTGGGTGAGTGGCGTGACCTCGACGGTGATGAGCTCATTGAGCTGTTCAAGCTGATTGAGGACTCCTCCTCCGAGGTGAAACCGGCCAAGGGCAAGCAGGGCGCAGCCCCGCAGGGCAACAAGGGGGTTGGCAACCTGGGACAAGGGGGCAAGCCGGGGCAGGGCAAGAAACCGCGCCGGGATGATGACCACGAAATTGGCGGACGCCCCAATGTGCCGGGCCCGGAAGCATTCGAGAAGAAAACCCCGGTCGGCAAGGGCGGTGCCGGTAAAGGTGCAGGGAAAGCTGGCGCAGGCAAAGGCGGTGCTGGCAAGGGGGCCCCGAACAAGGGGGGCAAACCCGCTGCGAGCAAACCGCGCGCCGGTCAGGGTGGGCGGCAGAAGAAGGGGCGCTAGGGCGCCTTGTCTGCTCGCTTTGTCGTCATCGACTCGCACATACACCGGCCATCAGGCCGGTGTATTGCTTTGGGAAAGAGGCTGGGATCAGTGATCCCGCCCCTCTTCCAGCTTGCGCTGGTAATCCTGCTGGACGATGGCGAGCGCCGCGAGAGCCAGGGCCGGATCGATCCGGTTGGTCTCCAGCAGTTCGATAAGATCCACCGCGAGCTGGACCTCGGGGGGGGCATTTTCCAGTGACATGGGGAGCTCCGGTAAGGGGAAAGCGCCATTATACACGGGGCCCGTCCCGACTGACTGGGGTTAGAGGTGCTGGCGCATCTCCTGGTCGATCTGCTCGCGCAGGGCCATCAGCTTCTTGGCGTAGAGCTGCAACTGCAGATCGGCGGCCGAGACCGGCTGCCACTGGGGTACCGGGGTCGGTTTGCCCTGTTCGTCCATGGCAACGAAGATGATGATGCAATGGGTGGTCTTGTGACGCTGGGCCTCAGTGGGGTGGCGGCTGTAGACATCCACCGCCAGGTGCATGCTGGTGGTGCCTGTGTGGATCACCTGGGCGTGTACCTCCACCAGCTGGCCTATCTGGATGGGGCGCAAAAAGCGGATCCCCCCCACATAGACGGTGACCGCATAGCCGCTGCACCAGCCGGCGGCGCAGGCGTAGCCCGCCTGATCGATCCACTTCATCACCATGCCGCCATGCACCTTGCCGCCGAAATTCACGTCGGCAGGCTCGGCCAGAAATTGCAGGGTCAACTCGCGGGGTGGGGTCATGTACTCTCCTTGATCCGGGTTCATTGCCGGTAACTCTTGCGGTAGGTTTCTGCCTGCTGGCAGGGGGGCAGGTCGCCAAGGGCAGGGCGCTTGTTGCCCTCCCGCTGGCCGAAGCTGGCGAACTCCTGCCGGCACTTGGCAGCCTTGCCGCCTTCCTTGATGCAGGCGTCGATCCGCTGCTGCTTGCCCTGTTCAATCAATTGCTGCTGGGCTTGCTGGCAGGCGGCGTCCAGTTTGGTCTGTTTGGCATCTCTGTTCTCCACTGCGGCCAGCAGGGGGCTAGAGAGGGCGCAACCGAGCAGCAGTACGAACATCTTCATGATGATTTTTCTCCTGATGGGGGGCGTCCGGCAATCACCAGGGCAATCCCCCCCAAGATGCCCAGGGTCGACAATATCAAGCGCAGTGGCCAGGACTCATTCAACCAGATGAGCCCGGCCAGGGCGGCGAGTAGGGGCACCAGCAGCTGGACGCTGGCGGCCAGGGTGCGGCCAAGATGGGGCAACACCAGATACCAGAGTGCATAACCAAGGCCGGAGGCCAGCGCCCCCGAGGCCAAGGCATAACCGATGGCGGCGGGGCTGGTCTGCAACTGCCCGAGCAGCAGATAGATCAGGGCGGCCGGCAGGCTGGCGCGCAGAAAGTGGCCGGCATTGGCAGCAACCGGATCGGCAAAGCGCGAGGCCCGCAGGGTATAGCCGGCCCAGGCGATGCCGGCCACTATCATCAGGGCTGCCCCCAGCGGATCCGGCGCACTGAGGCCGGGCAGCAGCAAGACCACCAGGCCTGCCATGGCGAGCAGCAGGCCGAGCCACTGGCGCCGGGGCAGAGACTCCCCGCGCAGCAGGGGCGGTGCCAGCATGCTGATCTGCACGGCGGCAAATAGCAGCAGGGCGCCGGTGCCCGTGGTCAGGGTGAGGTAGGAAAATGAAAACGCCGCGCCATAAATGACAAGAGCCAGGGCACCGCCCCAATCCCCCTGACGGGGCGATTTTTTGCGCGCGCCGCACAGCAGCACCAGTACCAGGGCGCCACTTGTCAGGCGCAGCAGGGTGAAGAGGGCGGGATCCATCCGCTCTTCAAACAGAGCCAGCCGACAGAGCACCGAGTTGGCGGCGAACGCCATCAGGGTCAGCAGAGTCAGTAACAGCAGGCGGGGCAGTGGCATCCATTCACCTTGAGTTCAGTGGGGCAGGTTCAGCATGGTTCACCATCCAACGAGGAGGTCCCATGAAACAAATGCTGGAGCAATTGATGGGAGCTGGCAAGGGCTGGCTCAATGAAGGCGGCGATAGCCGCAAGGCGCAGATGAAGGGGATGGCTCAGGGTGGCCTCGCCGCCGGTGCCATGGCCCTGCTGCTTGGCAACAAGAAGATGCGCAAATATGGTGGCAAGGTGGCGGCGGTCGGTGGGGCGGCGGCCCTCGGCGGTCTGGCCTACAAGCTCTATCAGGATTGGCAGGCACAGCAGGGCAGCCCGGCGCAGCCGACCCAGCCCATCGGCACCTTGCAGGGCAACGCGCTGGATGCCCGCGCAGCTCTCTTGGTGCGGGCCATGGTGGCGGCGGCCCGGGCCGATGGCCATATCGATAACGACGAGCGTCAGAAGATCCAGCAATATCTGACCGAACAGGGCCAGAGCGATGCGGCGCACTGGATCGATGCCGAACTGGCCCGCCCGCTCGATCCCCACGCCCTGGCGCGGGAAGTGACCGACATGGAGCTGGCCACCGAGGTCTATCTTGCCTCCCTGCTCGCCATCGACGTGGATCACTTTATGGAACGCGGCTATCTCGACGAGCTGGCGCGCGCCCTCAAGCTCGATGACAACCTCAAAGGCAGCATAGAGCGCCAGGTGGCCCAGCTGGATGCCCCCGCCTGATCCCCGGTTAGTACATGGATTGTCGATAAGGCCCCGTTACGGGGCCTTGTTGTTTTTTGGGGGAATGGCGTCCAGCTGCTGGTGGATAAGCTCTGCCAGCCGGGTGAGAGCCCCCTCCAACTGCTCGCTCCAGGGATGGGAGCTGTTGAGCCGCAGGCAGTGGTTGTGCAGCCCCTTGCTGGAAAAGAGCGCGCCGGGGGCCAGCGAGAAACCGCTGGCCAGCGCCCGGGCGTGCAGGGAGCGGCTGTCGAGGCGCGGGTCAAACTCGAGCCAGAGAAAATAGCCGCCATCGGGGGAGGAGATGCTCACTTCCACCGGTAGCAGGCGCAACAGGGCCGCCGATGAGGATCTCAAGGAGTCTTGAGCCATTGCCATCTTGCCAATGAAAAAGGCCGACACAGGATGTCGGCCTTCTCGTTCTGTTGCGTGGCGGACTAGATTGCCAGCGCCAGTCTGGCTTCACGCTGCTCGCTGATATGGGTGAGGACATAGGCCAGCAGCACGATAAGGGCGCCGATCCAGGGGGTGTGCATCAGACCGAGGTGCTCCACCACCAGGCCGCCGACCACGGAGCCCAGCGCAATGCCGACGTTGAAGGCGGCGATATTGAGGCCGGAGGCCACGTCCACCGCCCTTGGAGTGTGCTGCTCGGCCTGTTTCACCACCAGCACCTGCAGCCCGGGTACGTTGCCAAAGGCAAAGGCGCCCCACACCAGCACGGTCAGCACTGCCAGTACCGGGTGGGGGGCGGTGAAGGTGAGCACCAGCAGCACCATGGCGAGACCTGCAAATAGCAGCTTGAGGGCGGGCAGCGGGCCCATCTTGTCCGCGAGCTTGCCGCCCCAGATATTGCCGACGGCGACCGAGACCCCGTATACCAGCAAAATGAGGCTCACCGCTCCAGCGCTAAAACCGCTCACCTGTTGCAGGATGGGGGCCAGGAAGGTAAAGGCCGTGAAGGCGCCGCCATAGCCCAGCGCCGTCTTGGCATAGACCAGCAGCAAGGGCTTTTTGGTGAGCACGGAGAGCTGCTCGCGGATGGTCGAGGCGGCTCCTTTGGGCAGGTTATTGGGGATCAGCAGCAGGCTGCCCACCATGGCTACCAACCCCAGCAGGCTTACCACCAGAAAGGTTTCGCGCCAGCCGAACACCTGACCAATCCAGGTGCCGAGCGGTACGCCGGTCACCAGCGAGATGGTGAGGCCGCTGAACATGATGGCGATGGCGCTCGCCGCTTTCTCTTTGGCCACGAGGCCTGTGGCGATGGTGCTGCCCACAGAGAAGAAGACCCCGTGGGCCAGCCCGGTGAGGATGCGGGCCACAATCAGGCTCTCGTAACCGGGCGCCTGCCAGGCCAGCAGGTTGCCGGCGGTAAAGAGCGCCATCAGCCCCACCAGCAACCACTTGCGCGGTACCTTGCCGGTGAGTGCCGTGAGCACAGGGGCGCCGATGGCGACCCCAAGGGCATAGAGGCTGACAAGCAGGCCCGCCGAGGGGAGCGAGACATTCAGTTGCTCGGCGATGGTGGGGATCAGCCCCACGATCACGAATTCGGTGGTGCCGATCGCAAAGGCACTTAAGGTGAGGGCAAACAACGCCAGTGGCATAACAACTCCTTGGATGGTGACTCCCGACGGGAGAATGGCGCCAGTATGCCGAGGCAGTTTGTTGGCAAAAATGACGGCATGTTCAAATGACTTTTGATCAATTCACATCAATCTGGCCGTTAATCGCCTTCTCCCCCTGGCTTGCTGTGGCTATTGGCAGTGGTGTCATATTGCACTCGTTGGGCGTTGGGGTAAGCTCCGGTAGATGGTTTAGGCGCTGGTGCAGGAGTGGCCCGGATACATGACGGGGGATGTCGCTCAGGGCTGCCAGTCATGGCTTTTCCCTTGCAAAACAGGACACAAGATGAAACTGACCGGACTATCCTCCCTTCTTTTGCTGTGCGGTGCCTTTGCCGCCCAGGCCGCCCCGCAGGATCCCCTCTTCGCCTGGAATGACACAGCCGCCAAGCAGGCGATCACCCAATGGGTTGCTGATGCCACGGATCAGCAAAAGGCCACTTTTATCCCGGAAGATAAGCGCTTTGTGGTGTTTGATAATGACGGCACCCTGTGGCCAGAGGCGCCCCTGACGTTTCAGCTGCAGTTTGCGATAGACGAGATCAAGCGTCTGGTGCCAGACCACCCTGAGTGGAAAAAAGAGCCCGTCGTCGCCGCGGTGCTGAACGATGATCTCAAGGCTCTGACCAGGATGGGGGAGAAGGGGCTTGTGCAACTGGTGGCCCTGACGCACAGCGGCATGACCACCACGGAATTTGCCAAGCGGGTGAACAACTGGGTGAGCAGCAAAAAAGATCCCCGCTATGGCTGCCACTACAACCAGCTTGGCTATCTGCCGATGAAGCAGCTGCTCACCTATCTGCGGGAAAACGGCTTCAAGACCTGGATTGTCTCCGGTGGTGGCGCCGACTTTATCCGGGAGCTGGCGGAGCCTATGTATGGCATACCGCCGCAGCAGGTGGTGGGGTCGTTTGCGCAAGGGGAGTTTACCCTGACGGAGGATGGGTCAGCGATCCGCAAGACCATGACGGGGGCCTACTATGACGATGGCAAGGCCAAACCGGCGGCCATCCACCTCTTTATGGGACAGCGCCCGGTGGCGGCCTTTGGCAACAGCGATGGCGATGTGCCCATGCTGCAGTACACCTCGACCAACCCCGACTACCGTACCTTTGGTCTGCTGGTCCACCACACGGACGCCAAGCGGGAATATGCCTATGACAGTCACCCTCCGGCCAGTGGCAAGCTGGTCGATGGGTTGGCTCAGGCGAAGGCGCGGGGCTGGGTGGTGGTCGACATGAAGTCGGACTGGAACCAAGTGTTTGATCCTGCGCTCTGCCCAAACGTCCCCTGACGGGAGGTGATTGACGGGGCGTGATAAAGCAGCAAGCGGGGTTTGCTCCCGCAGATCCGGGCGAAGGCGGGAGCGCCTTCGCCCGGCTTGTTTTTGGCTGCTAGGGGCGTTACATCCCGGCTTAGTTATCCCAGGCGGGGGCAAAGTCCGGGTTGGCGCAGCGCTCGCCTCGATCCAGGGTGGCGATGGCGGCCATCTCATCGCTACTGAGCGTCACCTTGAGGGCGGCCAGATTGGCGGTCAGGTTCTCCCGCCTGGTGGAGCTCGGGATCACCGCCATGCCCTGCGCCAGCAGCCAGGCGAGCGACACTTGGGCCGCAGAGACGCCGTGGTGCTGGCCGATCTCCATCAGCAGCGGCTCGCTCAGCACCTTGCCATAGGCGAGCGGCATATAGGCGGTGACGGCGATGCCCTGTGCCTGGCAGAACTCCACCACCTTGCGGTTTTGCAGCAGGGGGTGAACCTCCACCTGCTGGTGGGCGATGGAGCCTGGCCCCAGGATCTCGATGGCCTCTTTAAGCTGGGCAACGGTGAAGTTGGAGACCCCGATCTCCTGGGTCAGGCCCCGGGCTTTGGCCTCGGCCAGCTGTGTCAGATAGACCGCCATCGGCACTTCATCCCTGGGGGAGGGCCAGTGAATGAGCGCCAGATCCAGATAGTCGGAGCCCAGTTTTTCCAGGCTCATCTCCAGGCTCGGGATCACCTTGCCCTGGCCAAACTCGCTGGTCCACACCTTGGTGGTCAGGTAGATATCCTGGCGGGGCACGCCGCTCTCGGCCATCAGCTGGCCCACTTCGGCCTCGTTGGCGTAGATCTGGGCGGTGTCGATATGGCGGTAGCCAAGCTCAAGCCCCTGCAGCAGGGAGTCACGCAGGGGTTGCCCGGACAGGCGGAAGGTTCCAAGACCCAGGTTGGGCATCTTCATCATGCTATTCCTCAAATTGATTGGCCCCTCTTTACAGATCAAAGGGCAGGGCGAAAGGGCAAGGCTGTGCTTTGTGTCGTCGTCAGGGATACGAGCCATTCAGGTACCCAGCGGCTGATAATGGCGAATGGTGCTGCCGGCAAACCAGGGCCCGGTTTTGGCGAGAAACTCGATAAAGTGGGGTTGGCTCTGGTGAGTGGTGAGGGCGGCTTCACTCTCCCACACCTCGTAGAGCATCCAGCTGTGTGGATGGTCCAGATCCTGATGCAGTTGATAGCGCAGGCAGCCCGACTCCTGCAAGGTGGCCGCGATCAAGGGGCTCAAGGCGGCGCGAAACTGGGCGGCAAATTCGGGTTTGGCCTCAAGCTGGGCAATCACTATCACGGGCGATGACATCTGAACCTCCTTGCAAAATGAAGGTTCAGTATGCCCACCGTCTATCACAGGAAACAGGGCGCTGGCCACAAAACAGTATTGAAGGGAGAGCAGCAATCGCAGTAGTGAGATTTTTTATGACTGATTATCTTAATTTGTCGTCAATGACCCTGTTTCTGCTATATGAACCAGTCTTTTTATAATTGAGGATGAATTCAACGATTGTGTCTGATCTATTTTTAACGCATACCTAAAAAGATTGGCCAGTCTATGTATCTCATCAGTGATAAATTCATTATCCATATCGATATAGGCCATTAGAAAATATGCTGATATTCTACGGTTGATATTTTCTACATATTCTGCAGTCGTTGGTGCAATATCACTAGCAATATATTCAAAAAGGCAATAAATATAATAAAGTAAATATGGAAGCCTTGTGTATAAATATCGTTGCTGACTATAGATTTGCTCAACACCTGAAAAAATAAAATTTATGTTCAATAAATCTGTTTTTATCGATGAGTGTTCGGTAAAAAGATGCATCGCATGATTACAAACTCTATCGAAGCTATCATAGCTCTTTTTGTCATATCGTAATTCAGAAATATATTGACTGCTGAATATTTCCCTTAAACCCATCTTATCTAAAACAATGTCTATTCGTTGAGCATGGCCTACTGGCCCACCTCCATTTTTAGGCCTGAGAAATAATGGGTCTTTAGATAAATGCTCTACAAATGAGTTTTTATCTATCGCCATTGACTCAAGCAGATATAAGCTTTCCTGTAATGGTTTTCGCAACAACATAAAGGAAACTGCCATTTTACTTTTTTGGATGTAGATAGGCCTTCAAAAATACAATGTAACATGTCTGATAAGACTGCTGGCAGTACAACAGTTCGTATTACTAAATTTCTTTGCTCACTTCTGTTGTTTTCTTCAAGCCAATCCAAGATATGTTGGTCGGTCTTTTCTAAAGAAGAAATTTCTTCTTCATTTATATTTATAGACTGATTGAAAACATCATGCATCTCCCCAGACTTAATAAATTCCACCATGACATCGTGAATATATAAACACAATT
Organism: Aeromonas sp. S18(2024); assembly: GCF_041402525.1. Lineage (NCBI taxonomy): Bacteria > Pseudomonadati > Pseudomonadota > Gammaproteobacteria > Aeromonadales > Aeromonadaceae > Aeromonas > Aeromonas sp. S18(2024). The sequence goes on from NZ_JBGLQV010000001.1 coordinate 188,778, forward strand.
CATGAGAACGCTCAAATTCTGTCGGGAACATCATTTTCAGTGTTATCCTGTAATAGTCTTAGCGCCGAAATATAATAGCATGATATCGCATAGAATAAGCAGCTGAAAAATGCTGACTTGCTTCCCCATAGGGGTTAGATGCAGTCTGGCCCAGACCAGACTGCAAATTCATTGTTTCTGGGCTCAACAAAGTGGAAGCTGCAGCCAGCGGGAAAATCGAACAAGGGCACGAACTATGGTGCCCCGCGCTAGCTACCTTGCTCTGGGTCACCGCAATATCGGGGCTGTAGAACACCAGCAGGGCGCCCCCTTGCTATCAGGCGCTGGCCGACTCCGACCAGACGGCAAATTCATTACCGCTGGGCTCGGTAAAGTGAAAGCGGCGGCCACCGGGAAAGTCAAAGAGCGGCCGTACTATGCTGCCGCCAGCGCTGGCCACCTTGGCCTGGGTCGCTTCAATATTGGCGCTGTAGAACACCAGGAGGGCCCCGCCTTGCGCGCTCTGGCTGCAGAGATCGGCGCGATAGAAACCGCCATCGAGCCCTTCCCCGGCAAAGGCACAGTAGTCGGGGCCGTAATCGGCAAACTGCCAGCCAAAGGCGGCCTGAAAGAAGGCCTTGGTGGCGGCGAGATCCCTGGCGGCAAACTCCACATAGTTCAGTTTTTCATGGGCTTTCATCTGGGTTGCTCCCTGCTGGTCGATGGTTCGCCGGCTTATCCGCGCGGTGTCGATGAGTTGATGATGGCAGAAGAAACCTTGCCTATTGAAACTCCTCGCCCTGATTGGCCAGGGTATCGAGCCCGCATCTGGTGCAAACCAGATAGCGGTCGACCTGATCCATGGCGGCGATGCCGCTCATGCTTGAGCCGGAAAAAAGGCCGCTGAGAAAGGCCTTGAGGACCCCGCTGGGAGACTCTTCGTGGTGCTGAATCTTGGGCAGGATCCGCTCGCGGTGAGCGGTTTCAACCCCGCAGCGGGGACAAAATTGGTTGAACATGGGGTCACTCATGGATGGTGGGGGTCGTTGTCGTGGGGGCCAGCTGCTCCCACGGGGTCAATTTCAGCTGTTTGCGCCTTATTCCTATGTTGCTTGCCATCAGCAGACCGAAGAGGGCTGCAAACAGGGCTGTCTGGCGCAGGGCGTCAACGGGTTCCATTTCAGTGCCATGCCAGCTGAACAGCCACATCAACAGGCCCCAGATCAGCCCGGCGCTGATGCCAAATCCCAGCAGGTTGGCAAGCCAGCTCTGATAGTGGGGTGGCTTGACCGGGTAACCGAGCCTGCGCAGCAGTCTGAACAGGAGAGGAGCGTAATGGGATTGCCATACGCCCTTGCTGGCAAGCTCCTGATGGGCGGCGGCCAGTCGCTCTTCGAATGTCATGGGGTCTCTCTTGGTGAGTATGTGTGGCGCCATACGATGCCTGATGGCGGGCATTCTACCCATAAGCCCGATGGATAGATGGGTTGGCCATCACGTTATTGGCGAGGATTTTGCGGCTGGTAGCGTCCCGTTGGCCTTGCCAGTGCATGGCCAATGCGCCTATAAAGGCCCATTACTCTTGCCGGAATAACAGCAATGAAGACCCATTCTGATGAACTGACCCTGTTTGTGGCGGTGGTGGAGGCGGGCAGTTTTCGCCAGGCGGCGGAGAACCTCGGCATGGACAACTCGGTGGTGAGCCGCGGCATCAAGCGGCTCGAAGAGAAGCTCGCTACCGTGCTGCTCAATCGCACCACGAGGCGGGTCAGCCTGACTGAGGAGGGGAGCTGGTTCTATCAGCGGGCGGTGAAGATCCTGACCGAGATGAGCGAGGCGGAGGGGCTGCTGCTGATGCGCCGCGAACAGCCGGAGGGGATCTTGCGGGTCGATGCCGCTACCCCCTTTATCCTGCATCGGCTGGTACCCATCATCGGCGAGTTTCGCCGCCGTTATCCCAGTATCGAGCTGCAACTGCACAGCTCCGAAGGCTTTATCAACCTGATGGAGCGGCGGGTGGACATGGCCATTCGTATCGGCGAGCTGAGCGACTCCTCCCTGCGCGCCCTGCCGCTCGGACGATCCAGATTGCGGCTGCTGGCCTCTCCCGACTATCTGAAGGCGCGCGGCACCCCGCGCCAGCCGGCGGATCTGCTGACGGGTCACGAGCTGCTCGGCTTTTTGCATCCCGATCACCTCAATCACTGGCCGCTACTGAGTGAAGAGCAGGGGGATCGCTTTCCCATTCACCCGACCCTGCGTGCCAGCAGTGGCGAGACATTGCGTCAGCTGGCGCTGGCGGGGCAGGGGATTGTCTGCCTGTCGGACTTTATGACCGGGCCGGATCGGGCGAGCGGCGTCCTGGTGGAGGTACTGGCTCGCAGCAACAGCGGCGCTTCGCGCCCCATCAATGCGGTCTTCTATTCAGATGCCCAGCGGGATATCCGGCTGCGGGTCTGGCTCGATTTTTTGAAGGAGCAATTAGGCAGCCACACCCTCTAAGGGCTGAACAGGGCTGGGAGGAATATAGGTGCCAACCCATTCTCGGCCTCTGGCAGGCTAGAGATGAGCATGGATGTCTTGATGGTTCAATGATGCAGGTGGTCGTCAAGGCAGAACACACAGAGCGCGAGATAAAAAAGAGGCCGACATCGCTGTCGGCCTCTTGGCATGTTTGTTTCCAAAAAGGAGTCGGCTAGCCGATTAATCCTCTTCGGCCCAGCGGCGGGAACGCTCGACGGCTTTCTTCCAGCCGTTGTAGCGTTTGGCGCGCTCGTCACGGTCCATCTGCGGGATAAACTCTCTGTCCACGCTGAACTTGTCTTCCAGCTCGTCCGAGCTCTTCCAGAAGCCGACGGCGAGGCCTGCCAGGAAGGCGGCGCCCATGGCGGTGGTCTCGATACGGGTCGGACGCACTACCGGGGTGTGCATCATGTCGGACTGGAACTGCATCAGGAAGTCGTTGGCTACCGCGCCACCGTCCACCTTCAGGGCCGCCAGCTTGATGCCGGAGTCCTGCTGCATCGCATCCAGCACATCGCGGCTCTGATAGGCGATGGATTCCAGTGCGGCACGGATGATGTGGTTGCGGTTGGCGCCGCGGGTCAGGCCGACCATGGTGCCGCGAGCATACGGATCCCAGTAGGGGGCACCCAGACCGACGAAGGCCGGTACCAGGTAGACGCCGTTGGTGTCGCCCACCTTGGAGGCGAAGTAGTCGGTGTCGCGAGCATCGTGAATGATCTTGAGCTCGTCACGCAGCCACTGGATGGTGGCGCCGCCCATAAACACGGCACCTTCGAGGGCATAATTCACTTCCCCTTTCGGGCCGATGGCGACCGTGGTCAGCAGGCCGTTGTTGGAGCGAACCGGCTCGGTACCGGTGTTCATCAGCATGAAGCAGCCGGTGCCGTAGGTGTTCTTGGCCATCCCTTTTTCGAAGCAGAGCTGGCCGAACAGGGCGGACTGCTGGTCACCGGCGATACCGGCGATGGGGATGCGGGAGCCGCCACCACGTGTGGTGTAGCCATACACCTCGGAGGAGGGCTTCACTTCCGGCAGCATGGACATGGGGATGCCCAGCTCGTCCAGCATGCGCTGATCCCACTTCAGATCGCGGATGTTGTAGAGCATGGTGCGGGACGCGTTGGTCGGGTCGGTGACATGCACTTCGCCGTTGGTCATCTTCCACACCAGCCAGGTGTCGATGGTGCCGAACAAGAGCTCGCCGTTCATCGCCTTCTCGCGGGCCCCTTCCACGTTGTCAAGGATCCACTTCACCTTGGTGCCGGAGAAGTAGGCGTCCAGCACCAGACCGGTGTTTTCGCGCACGTACTCTTCGAGGCCCCGGGCCTTGAGCTCTTCACAGATGGCTGCGGTGCGGCGGCACTGCCAGACGATGGCGTTGTAGATGGGTTTGCCGGTGGCCTTTTCCCATACCACGGTAGTTTCACGCTGGTTGGTGATGCCGATGGCGGCGATCTCTTCGCTGCGAAGGCCGGTTTTGGCCAGTACTTCGGTAAAGACGGAGGATTGGGTCGCCCAGATCTCCATCGGGTCGTGCTCTACCCAGCCCGCTTTCGGATAGTGCTGGGTAAATTCGCGCTGGGAGGTGCCGACGATGTTGGCATCCTGATCGAAGACGATGGCGCGGGAGGAGGTGGTACCCTGGTCCAGAGCGACGACATATTTCTTTTCAGCAGACATGATGTTCTCCACGTTTTATGGGGCCGCTCTTACGCGGCGGCCTCTTCTTTGGCTTTGGCGGTTTGGGTGGCTTGCTCGGTGGTGGCAACACGGTTGCCCGGCACACAGGGGGCCAATACTTTCACATAGAGGGCGGCACCAATCTGGGCACCGACGATGGGGCCAAGGATGGGTACCCAGAAGTAGGGGTTGTCACGACCACCGGTCAGGGCCACATCACCCCAGCCAGCGAAGAAGGCAAACAGCTTGGGACCGAAGTCACGGGCCGGGTTCATGGCAAAACCGGTTAACGGGCCAAGGGAGGCGCCGATCACCGCGATCAGGATACCGATCAGCAGGGCGGCGGCGAAACCTTTGGGGGCACCGTTGTTGTTGTCGCACAGCGCCAGAATGCCCAGCATCAGCACGGCGGTGATCACCAGCTCGACCGCGAAGGCCTGCAGGTTGGAGATCAGGGCATTGGGGTAGGTAGAGAAGATGCCGGCGGTGCCGAGGCTCTCGATGCTGCCGCGTGCCACGTTATGGGTGACTTCCCACTGGGTGAAAAGGTTACCATACAGGAAGTAGACAAGGGCGGCGAAGCAGAAGGCACCTGCCATCTGGGCGATGATGAAGGGCACCACCTTGCGTTTGTCAAAGCCGGCGAAGGTCATCAGCGCCAGGGTGACGGCCGGGTTCAGGTGGGCACCTGAAATACCGCCGGTCACATAGATGGCAATGGCTACGCCAAGGCCCCAGGTAATGGAAATTTCCCACTGACCAAAATTGGCGCCTGCCAGCACCAGGGCGGCCACACATCCTACGCCGAAGAAGATCAGCAGGCCGGTGCCGATAAACTCGGCGATGCACTCACCAAGCAGGGTATTGGGTCTTTGTATGCTCATATCTGTATTCCTCGTATCCACCCGTAGTAGAGGTTTGATGTTCTGTTATTGTCGATGTTCCGTTTTATCGTTTTTCTATCTATCTGTTGCGTCCGGAAACGTTTCCCTGTTTTTTCTCACCTTACGCAAACGTTATGCTCGTTTTTGTTCGTTATCGGACGTGTGAGAAAATAACCCGTCCCGACGAATTCACCATCCCCCCGCCATGGGAAATGTGGGCAAGATCCCACTCATTGCTAAGAAAATGTGACGTAAAGCAACCTGATAACGGCCAATTACCCCCAAGGTGGTAGTCTCTATCCCTTGCCGTACAAGGGGTTGCGCTTGATGATTGATTTCTCATTTGAGGCTTTTTGTTTGTAATAAATCTGCAATATTTGAGCATGTGTCACAGAACTTGTGAGCGTTTATGCGCACAATTGGCTCGCTTTCGAATTTGAGGACTCACTCGATTCGTCAGCTTGGTCAGGGCATCCTCAACCGCCCATAACAACAATAAGGAAGCAGAACATGCTTAGTCTCTTCAGGCCTGCACCGCACATCGACAGGCTTCCGGCTGACAAGGTCGACCCCTTCTATAAACGCATGCGTTGGCAAGTCTTCATCGGGATCTTTTTCGGTTACGCAGGTTACTACCTGGTCCGGAAAAACTTCAGTCTGGCCATGCCCTATCTGGTGGAGCAGGGCTTCTCCCGCGGGGATCTCGGCTTTGCCCTGTCCGGGGTCTCTATTGCCTATGGTCTTTCCAAGTTTTTGATGGGCAACGTGTCGGATCGCTCCAACGCCCGTTACTTCCTCTCCGCCGGTCTGCTGCTGTCGGCCGGCATCATGTTCATGATGGGCACCATGCACTGGGCCACCTCCAGCATCGCCATCATGTTCGTGCTCCTGTTCCTGAACGGCTGGGTACAGGGCATGGGTTGGCCCCCCTGCGGTCGCACCATGGTGCACTGGTGGTCACAAAAAGAGCGGGGCGAGATCGTCTCGGTCTGGAACGTGGCTCACAACGTGGGTGGCGGCATGATAGGCCCGCTGTTCATTCTGGGGATGGGCTGGTTCAATGACTGGCGCAGTGCCTTCTATGTGCCGGCTGCGGCCGCCGCTGCCATCGCGGTCATCGCCTTCTTCGTGATGCGCGATACCCCGCAATCGGTTGGTCTGCCCCCCATCGAGGAGTACAAGAACGACTATCCGAAGGATTACAACGAGAGCCACGAGCAGGAGTTTTCCGCCAAGGAGATCTTCGTCAAGTACGTGCTGCACAACAAGCTCTTGTGGTACATCGCCATCGCCAACGCCTTCGTTTACCTCATTCGTTACGGTGTGCTGGACTGGGCCCCGACCTATCTGAAAGAGGCCAAGGACTTCTCCGTCGACAAATCCTCCTGGGCTTACTTCCTCTATGAGTGGGCGGGTATTCCGGGCACCCTGCTGTGTGGCTGGATCTCCGACAAGATGTTCCAGGGCCGCCGCGCCCCGGCCGGCATCCTGTTCATGGTGCTGGTAACCCTGTTCGTGCTGGTCTACTGGCTCAACCCGGCGGGCAATCCCACCGTCGACATGCTGGCGCTGGTGGCCATCGGCTTCCTCATCTACGGTCCCGTCATGCTGATCGGTCTCTATGCCCTGGAGCTGGCACCGAAGAAGGCGGCCGGTACCGCGGCAGGCTTCACCGGTCTGTTTGGTTACCTGGGTGGTGCGGTCGCGGCCAACGCCATGCTGGGCTACACCGTTGACCACTTTGGCTGGGATGGCGGCTTCGTGGTGCTGACCGCATCCTGCGTGCTCTCCATCATCCTGCTGGCGATGACCCTCAAGCACGAGAACATCGCCGTTGCAGCCAAGGCGGCGGCCAATAAGGCATAAAACGTGATCCCCAGCTTATTGATCCCAAAGGGGATCAGGTAAACTGCCAGAAGGCCCCGCATCTGCCGGGGCCTTTTTTCGTTTCATCATCGGAGTGAAAGCGTGAAACAAACCCAACGACATCTGGAGATCCTGGAGGTCCTGACGCGGCAGGGATTTGTCTCGACCGACGATCTGGTGAGCCATTTTGACGTCAGTCCCCAGACCATTCGCCGGGATCTGAACGATCTCGCCGAACAGAACAAGATCCGGCGCCATCACGGTGGTGCCTCTTTGCATTCGAGCACGGTCAATACCGCCTACAGCGCCCGCAAGGTGATGCAGCTCAAGGAGAAAGAGCGTATCGCCCGGGAAGTAGCTGCCAATATTCCCGATGGCTCCTCCCTCTTTATCGACATCGGCACGACCACCGAGGCCATCGCCCGCGCCCTGCTCGATCACCGTGAGCTGCGCATCGTCACCAACAACCTCAACGTGGCCAGCATACTGACCGCCAAGGATGACTTCACCGTCATCATCGCTGGGGGCGAGATCCGCAACCGGGACGGCGGCATAGTGGGGGAGGCGACCCGCGACTTCATCGGCCAGTTTCGCATGGATTATGGCGTCATCGGCATCTCGGGCATCGACAGCGATGGCTCCCTGCTCGATTTCGACTATCACGAGGTGAAGATTGCCCAGGCCATCATTGCCCACTCCCGTCAGGTGTTCCTGGCCGCCGACCACACCAAGTTCGGTCGCAATGCCATGGTCAATCTCGGCAACCTCAGCCAGGTTCACGCCCTCTTCACCGATCAGGAGCCGCCGGAGAAGCTGGTGCGCCTGATGGCGCAGCACCAGATCGCCTGCCATATCTGCTGATCATCGTCGGCAGATATCACTATTAGCCGCCCATTCGGGCGGCTTTTCTATTTTCATATCCCTTAATGGCTAGTTTTCACCTGGGCTGCGCTACCCCCTGTCCGGCAGCGCATCGCTGGTGAGCGTGCCATGCCATATTTGCCGCTTTTCGTGGGATGGTGCGATCACACTTTCGCCATAAAATGTTCGTTTGTTGGTTTTTCATGTTCTAAAATGAGCGAAATCAAACATTGCTGCCATAGCAATCATAAAAATGAAAGTAGGTGAACATGAGCGAACATTATGATCTGGTCGTCGTCGGCGGCGGCATCAACGGCGTCGGCATTGCGGCCGATGCGGCGGGGCGTGGGCTGAAGGTGGCGCTGTTTGAAGCGCAGGATCTCGCCTCGGCCACCTCGTCCAACTCCAGCAAGCTGATCCACGGCGGCCTGCGCTATCTCGAACATTATGAATTCCGGCTGGTGAAAGAGGCGCTGGCGGAGCGGGAGGTGCTGCTCGGCATGGCGCCCCATATCGCGCGCCCCATGCGTTTTCGCCTGCCCCATCGTCCGCACCTGCGCCCGGCCTGGATGATCCGTGCCGGCCTCTTCCTCTATGACAATCTGGCCAAGCGCGACAAGCTCAAGGGCAGCAGCGGCGTGCGCTTCCTGCCGCAAGATGGTTTGACCGCCGGCATCAGCAAGGGGTTTGAATATTCCGACGCCTGGGTCGATGACGCCCGCCTGGTGGTGCTCAACGCCATGATGGCCCGGGACAAGGGCGCCGACGTGCAGACCCGTACCCGCTGCGTCAAGGCGGTGCGCGGATCCAAACACTGGATCCTGACCCTGGAGCGGGAAGGGGGCGAGCAGTTCACCGTCTCCTGCCGCGGTCTGGTCAATGCGGCCGGCCCCTGGGTCAAAACCTTCTATGACGAGAGCCTGCACGAGGCATCCCCGCGCGGTATTCGCCTCATCAAAGGCAGCCATATCGTGGTGCCGCGCATCCATGAGCGCGAAGAGGCCTACATCCTGCAAAACGAGGACAACCGCATCGTCTTCGTCATTCCCTACCAGCAGGATTACTCCCTGATCGGCACCACGGACGTGGAGCACCACGGCAGCCCGCGCGAGGCCAGGATCAGCGACGCCGAAGTCAACTACCTGTGCAAGGTGGTCAACGCCCACTTCACCCGCCAGATCGCCCCGAAAGATGTGATCTGGACCTATGCCGGGGTGCGCCCGCTGTGCGATGACGAATCCGACTCGCCCCAGGCGGTGACCCGCGACTACACGCTGGAACTCTCCGGCGAGTCCGACGGCGCGCCGCTGCTCTCGGTGTTTGGTGGCAAGCTCACCACCTATCGCAAGCTGGCCCAGGCTGCCTGCAACAAGCTCAAGCCCTGGTTCAGCCAGATGGGCGACGACTGGACCGCCAGCAGCCGCCTGCCCGGCGGCGAGTTCGATTGCACGGTACGCGAACTGGCGCGCGCCTATGCGCTCGAATTCGACTGGCTCGATGATCGCAGTGCCCTGCGCATCGCCGAAGCCTATGGCAGCCATGCCCGCCTCTGGCTGAAAGAGGAGCGTGGCCAGCACTTTGGTGCCGGATTGTATGAATCCGAGGTGCGTTATCTCATCGAGCGCGAGTGGGCCTTTACCCTGGAAGATATCCTGTGGCGCCGCAGCAAGCTGGGGCTGCGCCTCTCCGACGCCGAACAGCAGCAACTGCAAGCCTGGTTGGCGCAACATCATCACGCCTTGCCCAAGGCAAGCTGATGAAAAAGCGGGCTGCTGCCAGGCAGCCCGCCCTAAAACTGCAATAAACCTCTGATAGAACAACTACCTACACAATAATAAAGAGCATCACATATGAAAAAATTCGCTATTTCCCTCATTGCGTTGGGCCTTGGGGCCTCCCTGTCATTGCCTGCGCTGGCCGTCGATGAAGGCAAGGTGGTGATCGCTCACCGCGGCGCCTCCGGTTACCTGCCCGAACACACCCTGGAGTCCAAGGCCATGGCCTACGCCATGGGGGTGGACTACCTCGAGCAGGATCTGGTGATGACCAAGGATGACCAGCTGGTGGTGATGCACGATCACTTCCTCGACGGCATCACTGACGTGGCCGAGCGCTTCCCCGGCCGGGCCCGCCCGGATGGGCGCTACTATGTAGTGGACTTCACCCTGGACGAGGTGCGCTCCCTGCGCATGACCGAGCCGTTCCAGCTGGTGGATGGCAAGCAGATCCCCGTTTATCCCGCCCGCTTCCCGCTCTGGAAGTCCAACTTCAAGATCCACACCTTCCAGGAAGAGATCGAGATGATCCAGGGCATGAACAAGAGCACCGGCAAGAATGTCGGCATCTATCCGGAGATCAAGGCGCCCTGGCTGTTTCGCCACGAAGGCAAGGACATCTCCAAGGCGGTGCTGAAGGTGCTCAAGGAGTACGGCTACACCACCAAGGATGACAAGGTCTATCTGCAATGCTTCGATGCCAACGAGCTCAAGCGCATCAACAGCGAGCTGATGCCCGCCATGGGGATGGATCTCAAGCTGGTGCAGCTGATGGCCGAAACCGACTGGAACGAGACCATGGTCTACGCCGCCAAGGGCAAGGCGACCCCCTATGACTACGACTGGATGTTCAAGCCGGGCGCCATGAAGACCATCGCCTCCTATGCCGAAGGGATTGGCCCCTGGAAGCCGATGGTGGTGACCGAGCCGGGTACTCCTGGCAAGCCGGTCTTCACCAACATGGTGAAAGAGGCCCATGCCGCCGGTCTCAAGGTGCATCCTTATACCTTCCGTCAGGATGAGGGACAGATCCCTGCCTATGCCAAGGACTTCACCGATCTCCTGAACATCTTCCTTTATCAGGCGGATGTGGACGGGGTGTTCAGCGACTTCCCGGACAAGGCGGTGGCCGTCATCCAGGCCCATGAGACGGCTAAAAAATAGTGAAAAAAGAGTAAGTTGGTGCATGGCGAGGTCAGTTGGCCTCGCCTTTTTCATGAGGCTCCCGCAACGGGCGTGTGCACCATGTCAGAAAATAACCAGATAGCGTCATTGTGTGCCGGTTCCTGCGAGATTTGCGGCGCAGAGCGCTGGCATGAAATCGGCAGAGCGGTTAGTCTAGCGGCGTTGAACCAACCCCAAGAGGTACAGATGAAAACCGTACTGCGTTTTAGCCTGCTGGGCGCCTTGTTGCTGGGCGGCCATGCCGTCGCTGCCGAGCCGAAAAAATTTGATATCAGCATGTTCCCAGCCGCTGACGTGAATCAGGAACGTGTGGTGATCCGCCTGCCCGAAGTCGAAAAAGAAGCCGACATGATGGTCGAGCTGCAGGTTGGCAAGAAGATGATGGTGGATTGCAACGTGCCACGTTTTGCCGGCAATCTGGAACAGCACAGCGTCAAGGGCTGGGGCTACAACTACCTGGTGCTGGGCAAGGTGTCCGACCCCATCAGCACCCTGATGGCCTGCCCGGATGGACAGAAGAAGGAGTCTTTCGTTCAGGTATATGGCCAGGGCTTCTTTGTGAACTACAACTCCAAGCTGCCGTTCGTCATCTATGTGCCCCAGGAATATGAAGTGCGCTATCGTCTGTGGCGTGCCGACAACCTGGCGCAACCGGCCATGATTGAGTAACTCGCTCTGCAGCCCTGCGACACGAGTTGACTCGCGATAAAAACAAAGCGCCATATGGCGCTTTGTTTTTATCTGTCGCGGTGACAAACCGGCCTGTCAGGATGACATCGTTTTGGCATAAGCCCGTTATTTATCAATGATTTTTTCTTGTTTTGAGACGAAATCATCAATAGGGTCGGGATAAATCGACATCAATAAAAATTTTTTATTAACATAGTGAAAAAATTGATTTTGCACTCGGCGATGGCCTGATGATACTTGCCCGCAAAGGTCAAACTAACCAGAAAAAAAGAGCACTATGAGCTTCGAATCAGACAAGCGTTTCAACGACTTCAAACATTTTCCCCGTGGCCTGCGTCGCAGTGGTGAATTCACTGTGGCCGAAGCGGACAGTCTGGAAAAGTACGGTACCGCCATGCTGGCACTCTATCAGGGCAACCTGGCTCCTCGTGACGAGGTTGAGTCTGCCTTCATCGAGCAGGTCAAATCCGGCGCTGCCGGTGCCAACCCCCATGCCAAGGTGTGGTTCAAGTACCTCAAGGTGATTGGTCCCAAGCGTGTTCATCGTCTCTGCACCGTCGTGGGTGGTGCCAGCGAAGAGAGCAGCGGTGGTGGCAGCTTTGACGTGGGCGGTGGCGGTGGCAGTGACGAGTCCATCGATTAATGGATACCGAGCTGCTTCGGACCTTCATTGAAGTAAGCAAGACCCGGCACTTTGGCCGGGCTGCCGAAAATCTTTACCTGACCCAGTCGGCGGTGAGTTTCAGGATCCGCCAACTCGAACAGCAACTGGGTGTCAGCCTGTTTGCCCGCCATCGCAACAATATTCGTCTGACGGCCTCCGGTGAGCGCCTGCTGCCTTATGCAGACGCCATCTTGCATACCCTGGGTCGTGCCAAGCAGGATGTGGCCCTCTCCCCCGGATTCAGTCAGCAGCTGGCTATAGGGGCGCCTGCGGTGTTCTGGGAGCTTGACTTCAACGACTGGCTCAACCACATCTATGCCCTGGCCCCCGGGCTCGCAGTGCGTCTGGAAACGGCTTCGCGCGAGCACCTCTGCCGGCAGCTGCTGGAGCGCTCCCTCGATCTGGCGCTGCTCTCCGAGCCCACCAAGATCGACGAGATCGCCCTGCACCCCATCGGCGAGCTGGTGTTCGAGCTGGTGAGCCGGGAGCCGGCCGCCAATGCCGACAACCTGATCCAGATGCCCCATATTCATCTGGACTGGGGCACCAGTTTCGAGCCGCAGCCGAGCCGTCTGCAGAGCCTGCAAAAGACGCCAGTGCTGCATTCGAGCTCCGCCAGCATGGCGTTGCAGTTCGTGCTGGCCAATGGCGGTGCCGCCTATCTGCCGCGGCGGATGGTGAGCCCCTATCTGGAGAAGGGGGCCCTGCATCTGGTGGAAGAGGCGCAGCCCCTGAGTCGCCCCCTCTATCTCGCCTATCTGGAAAAATCCGATCGGCGGGAGCTGATCGATCAGCTGCTGGCGCTGCCGCTTGGCTGGCATGAAGCCGATCTGCGCCTGAACGAACCTCAATAAGCCCGTCGAACTCATAAAAAACCCGCCTGCAGGCGGGTTTTTTGTTTGGGGCAAGGGTTGCCGGCTTCCTGGATGGGGAGGGTGGTGTCGGGCCTATTCTTGCTGCCAGCCTTCCCTTGTTCATGCGCTGAGTCACGGATTGCCCCGACCGGGCTTGGCCGGGGCTCACAAGATCAGTTAATTTCCGGCTCTCGTTGCGACACAGGGATGGAGTGCAAGTGATCGATTTTCGTCACCCCGAATGGCGGGAGCTGGCCCGGCAGCTGCTGGAACACTCGCCCTTGGCGATCCGGGGCCGCCAATGGCAGCCGTTGGTGGGCCTGCTCAGGGACAACCAGCTGTTGCTGGCCCTAGGCAATCACCACTATGAGCTGACGCCGGCGGGACGACGCTATCTGACCCGTGAGCTGATGCTGGCGGAGATCGCCACGGCGCCACCGGCTCCCGAGGAGTGGCTGCACGCCCAGGGGTGGCAGCTGGGGGAGCTGGTCAACGAGCAGGTGCTGGCGGCGCTATATCGCAAGTCTGGGACGGGGTTCAGTCCGGTCGAGCAGATCGACTTCGAGGACAAGGGGATCCGGCTCTGCAGCGATCAGCTGCTGCGCCTACGCGCCTCTGCCCCCTTCAGCCTGTTTTTCAGTGGCGGTACCCTGCTCGATGCCGCGTCCTGGTTGCAGACCCTGGGGGAGGTGGCCCTGCCGGAACGCACCCTGGCCGGGCTTGGCAAGATCCTGTGGGGGGAGGGGGAGCTCTTGCGGGTGATCAGCACGGATTGCATCGGCGCTTTTGCCGAACTTCCCCTCGCGGATGGCACTTTGCTGGTGTGGGCGCCGGCCACGGCCCACTCGACCCTGCAACAAATCGTGGCGGCCCTGCCGCCCAATGTGCAGTGGAGCCATCTCACCGCCCTCGACCCCGCCGGGGTGGATCGGGTCCAGGCGCTGGCCCAGCGTCTCGGGCGTCCGGCCAGCTGGTGGTTGCCCGTTTCCCTCTCTCCCATCATGAGCGCCTATGGCCAGCCGCTGACGGAGAGCCGGCCCTGGGAGACGAGCCGTCTGCCCAAATCTTTGTTGGCAGTTTGTAGCGCTTTGGTTGAATCCAATGGTGGTTTGTCTGCCGAAGTGTGCGCACTGGCCTCCAGCTGGCATGCCGTCGGCTGAAATCGCCGCACGGATGGGCTAAAAAGCGGTTTTCCCTCCTTGAACGCAGTGATATAAAGAGCTGACGAAGCGCTCGCAGGATGGGCGCTTTTGTTTGCCACCATGCTTTGCCATCCAAGCCATCAACGGAATACAGGGAATACCATGTTTGAAAAGGTTGTTGCCGCCCCAGCGGATCCGATCCTGGGCCTGACCGAAGCCTTCCGCACTGACACTCGCAGCCACAAGATCAATCTGGGCGTAGGGATCTACAAGGATGAGACCGGTGCCACCCCTATCCTTCATTGCGTCAAGCGAGCCGAACAGAAGCTCTTGACCGACGAGAAGACCAAGAATTACCTCGGTATTGAAGGCAATATCGAGTACGGTCGCATCGTGCAGCAGCTGCTGTTCGGGCAGGACTCCCCTCTGGTCAACAGTGGCCGCGCCAAGACTGCCCAGGCACCGGGCGGTACCGGTGCCCTGCGCATCGCCGCCGAGTTCGTGGTGCGCAACAATCTCGCCAAGACCGTCTGGATCTCCGATCCCACCTGGGCCAACCACGTCAGCGTGTTCCAGGCCGCCGGCCTGACCGTCAAGTGGTACAAGTACTACGATGCAGCGACCAAGGGACTGGATTTTGCCGCCATGCAGGCGTCGCTGGCCGAGGCGCAAGCCGGCGATCTGGTGTTGCTGCACGGTTGCTGCCACAACCCGACCGGTATCGACCCGACCGCTGATCAGTGGCGCGCCCTGGCCAAACAGAGTGCCGCCGCCGGCTGGCTGCCGCTGTTTGACTTTGCCTATCAGGGTTTTGCCCGCGGTATCGAAGAGGATGCCGAGGGTCTGCGCATCTTCGCCCAGTGCCACGACGAGCTGCTGGTGGCGAGCTCTTTCTCCAAAAACTTCGGCCTCTACAACGAGCGGGTTGGCGCTTTCACCCTGGTCAGCGCGACCAAGGAGATCGCCGAGGTGGCCTTCACCCAGGTCAAGACCGTCATTCGTGCCAACTACTCCAACCCGCCGTCACACGGTGCGGCCGTGGTCACCGCTGTGGTGAGCGATCCGGCCCTCTATGCCGAGTGGGTGGAAGAAGTGGCCGCCATGCGGGTGCGCATTCGCGAGATGCGCGAGCTGCTGGTGGAAAAACTGGCTGCCCGTGGCGTGAACCAGGACTTCGGTTTCATTCGTGAGCAGAATGGCATGTTCTCCTTCTCCGGCCTCAGCAAGGATCAGGTTGAGCGCCTCAAGAGCGAGTTTGCCATCTACATCGTCGGTTCCGGCCGGATCAGCGTGGCCGGGATCACCCGCGCCAACATCGATCCCCTGTGCGATGCCATCGCCAAGGTGCTGTGACAAGTTAGTCGTGATGGCGCCAGACCAGGCAAAAGCCCGCCGGGGAGACCCGGCGGGCTTTTTTGTATCCGTCGCTTTTGGCTGCGTCAGCGTCGCCGTTTGCTGCCTCCCAGCAGGGAGCCGAGCACCCCGCGTACCAGTTGGCGCCCCACTTCGTTGCCTATGGTGCGGGCCACGCTCTTGGCGGCGGTCTGTACCACGCCGTCATGCTGGCCACCACGGGGGCCGGTGCGGCCAAACAACATCTCGTTCAGGGCATCGAGCAGCCCGCCTTCCCCGCTGGATGACGGCTCGCTGCCTTGCTCGCTTGTGGTTGTCACCTTGTCCCCGTTGAGACGCTCGAAGGCGGATTCGCGATCCTCCGGCGTCTCGTAGCGGCCATGCAGCAATGAGCCATGGATCAGGTTCTGTCGCTCTGCCTCGCTCAGGGGCCCGATCCGGCTGGCAGGCGGGGCAATAAAAGCGCGCTCCACCACCCCGGGGCGCCCCTTCTCGTCGAGCAGGGAGATGAGTGCCTCGCCGACCCCGAGTTCGGTGATGACGCCGGCCGCATCGAAGGCCGGGTTGGCGCGCAGGGTGTTGGCGGCGATCCGCACCGCCTTCTGATCGCTCGGGGTAAAGGCGCGCAGGGCGTGCTGCACCCGGTTGCCAAGTTGCCCCAGCACGCTGTCGGGAATGTCGGCCGGACTCTGGGTGACGAAGTAGACGCCCACCCCTTTGGAGCGGATGAGCCGCACCACCAGCTCGATCTTCTCCAGCAGCGCCCTGGGGGCATCGTTGAACAAGAGGTGAGCCTCATCGAAGAAAAAGACCAGCACCGGCTTGTCCGGATCGCCCACTTCCGGCAACTGCTCGAACAGCTCCGAGAGCAGCCAGAGCAGGAAGCAGGCATAGAGGCGGCTGGAGTGGGTCAGCTTGCCCGCCGCCAGCACATTGATATGACTGTGACCCGCTTCGTTGGTCTGCAGCAGATCCTGAATGTCCAGCATGGGTTCGCCGAAGAAATGATCGCCACCGGCGCTCTCCAGGGTGAGCAGGTTGCGCAAAATGGCCCCGATGGAGGCGGTGGAGACGTTGCCGTAACGAGTAGTGAGGGATTTGGCATTCTCCCCGGCAAACTGAACCATGGCTCGCAAGTCCTTGAGATCCAGCAGCAACAGCCCCTCGTCGTCTGCCACCTTGAACACCAGCTCCAGCACCCCGCTCTGGGTATCGTTGAGACCGAGCAGGCGGGAGAGCAGCAAAGGCCCCATGTCGGAGATGGTGGCCCGCACCGGGTGTCCCTGCTCGGCAAAGAGATCCCAGAACAGGGTCGGGCTCGCGGCAAAGTTGGGGGCTGGAATGCCGAGTTGCGTCAGCCTGGCATCCAGCTTGGCCGAGCCAGTACCGGCGGCGCCAAGGCCGCTCAAATCCCCCTTTACATCGGCGAGAAACACCGGTACCCCGAGGCGGGAGAAGCCCTCCGCCAGCACTTGCAGGGTGACCGTCTTGCCGGTGCCGGTTGCCCCCGTGATGAGACCGTGGCGATTGGCCATGGCGGGCAGCAGGGTGAGGGGCTTGCCATCGGCATAGGCCAGGATCAGCGGGTCGGCCATGGTGGCCTCCTTGTTTCGGATTGTGTGCAGGAAACAACGGCTTACAAGGAGTGTGGCGGGAGAGTCAGATGAAGGCAAGACGGGCCATGGCGACCCGTCTTCGGCACGGAATAACGGCGGTTTGTGCTAGCGCTGAGCCAACTTTTGTTTCAGTTGCAGTGCCAGCAGGGTCAGCAGGCCCCCGAGCAGGGCGGTGATGATGGCCAGCAGCAGGCTGCCGAGCAGGAAGGGAGGGACCAGGGTGGCAGCCTCCTGCTCCAGCCAGTGAAGTGTCCAGGTGAGGTGGAAGGGCTCCGGCGGCTGGCTTAGCACCAGACAGCCGGTGCGATAGGCGTAAAGATACATGAAGGGCAGGGTCAACGGATTGTTGAACCAGACTGCCAGCAGGGCCAGCGGCAGATTGAGGCGAAAGGCCAGTGCCAGCGCGACGGCGATCAGCGAATGCATGGGGATGGGAAACCAGCAGGCAAAGATGCCTGCGGCCACGGCGCCGGCGAGGGCCCGGGGCTGGGTCTGCCATAGCGCCGGGTTGAGCAGGCGCTCACCAAACAGGGCAAACCACTTCTGCTGGCGCAGGGTGTCCGGGTTTATCTTGAGGCGTTCAAGCCAGCCGCTCAGCATGCTCGCGCCACCTTGCGTTTTTGCCACTGGCGCACCGTGCTGATCCGCCAGAAGGTGCGGATCAGGGCATAACCAATCAGGGAGCTCAGCAGTGCCAGCACCAGGGAGCCCAGCAGCAGCGGCGGGGCCACGGTTTCAAAGACCGAGACCAGCCAGGCCCAGGTGAATTCGATGTCGATGGGTTGGGCGTGCTGACCCAGCAATTGGCAGCCGGTCAGGTAGGCGCCATAAAACAGTGGCGGCATGGTAATGGGATTGGAGAGCCAGACCAGCGCCACCGAGAGGGGCAGGTTGACCCGAAACAGGATGGCGCCCCCGGCGGCCAGCAGCATCTGGCAGGGGAGGGGCACCCAGGCCATGAAGAGGCCCACCGCAAAGGCCCCCGCGGCGGAGCGCCGATTGAGATGCCAGAGGTTGGCATCGAGCAGCAGCTTGCCAAACAGGCGCAAGTGCTTGTGTTCTTTCAGGCTTTGCTGATCGGGCATCCAGCGCTGTATGAGTCGTTTGGGCATATCGTAACCTTGCTAAATACTTGCTCCATGGATCTGCGTCTGTTGTCGTTTGCCCTGGGGGCAAGCTCCTCACTGCTCTGGCCATGGTTACCTTCACTCGCATGGGGGGGACTCTTGCTGTCCCTGCTGCTTCCCCTTGCATATTATCGAGCCTGGCGGCTGCTGTTTCTCCTGTTCGGCATCCTCTGGATGCAGGCCAATCTGTCGTATCGACTGGCCTGGCTGAACCTGCTGGGAGATCAGGCGAGCCACATCATAACCGCACAGCTGAAAAGTGCAGAGCCCGAGGGCGATAAATTTGTGCGCCTGCAGCTGCAGGTGGAACAACTCGACGGCCAATCGCTCTGGCCCGCGCCTCTGGTGAGAGTCAATGCCTACCAGGCGCTGCCTGCGTTGACAACAGGCAGCCGGCTGACCCTGGTCAGCTCCCTCAAACCGGCACACGGGCTTGCCAACGAGGCGGGGATGGACGGTCGTCGCCTGCTGCTGGGCAAGGGGATCACCGCCACCGGCAACTTGCGCCGGATCATCGACATTCAGCCGGTGCCACCGGGTTGGCGCGAACGCTGGCTGGCGGCGGCCGAGGCAAGCTGGCGCCCGCTCACCCATGGCCCCCTGCTGGCGGCGCTCACCTTTGGCGAGCAAGGCGGGATTACGGATGAGCAGTGGACCCTGTTTCGCGGCAGCGGCATCACTCACATCATCGCCATCTCGGGTCAGCACATTGCCCTGGTGGCCGTGCTGGGCTGGTGGCTTGGCCGCCTGTTCGGGCTGCGTGGCGCCATCCTCACGTCATTGCTGTTTGCGGCGACTTACAGCTGGCTGGCGGGCTTTGCTGTGGCAACCGAGCGGGCACTCATCATGGTGCTGGTGTGGAGTCTGCTACGTTGGTGCCGGCGGGAGTGGCCCGCCTATCGCATCTGGTTGTGGGCCTTTGTGGTGCTGGTATTGTGGGATCCCTTCGCCCTCTACTCGGCGGGGTTCTGGCTCTCGTTTCTGGCGGTGGCCATCTTGCTGCTGGTCGGCTATTGCCATGCCCGCCCCGGGCTTTGGCAGATCCAGCTTTGGTTGCTGCTCGGTCTGTTACCCCTGCAGTTGGCGCTGTTCGAGGGCATAGCGCCGCTGGCCATGGTGATCAACCTGCTGGCGGTGCCGCTCTTTTGCATCGCCATCATACCGCTGGCCCTGATCGGGGTGCTGCTTGCGCCGCTTGCTGCCCCATTGGCTTACGGGCTGTTCTGGCTGGCGGATCTTGGGCTCGAGTGGGTGCTGAGTCTGCTGGCCTGGCTGGCGGCCCGGTTGCAACTGTGGTGGCCGCTGCCCCACTGGTGGTTGCCCCTGTGCTCTCTGCTGCTCTTGCTCTGGGCGGGTTGGCGATGGCCACCGGCCCGCTGGCTCTGGTTGCCTGGCGTACTGGCCATGGCGCTTGCACTCTGGCCCACCGAGGCGCGCTGGCAGCTGAGGGTGCTGGACGTGGGACAGGGGTTGGCGGTGCTGATCAGCAAGGGGGATCGGGCCATCCTCTATGACACCGGCGATCGCTACCCGGGCGGTTACAACATGGCGGACGCGGTGATCCTGCCCCAGCTGAGCCGGCTCGGGATCCGGGTCATCGATCGCCTTATCCTCAGCCACAAGGACAGGGATCATGCCGGCAACCGCCAGCGATTGCTCACCACCCTGATGGTACGTGGCGAGCTCTCTTCCCATCGGTTCGACGAACGAACGTCGCTTTGCCAGCGGGGGCAGCAGTGGCGCTGGCAGGGGCTCGATTTCTCTGTGCTCTGGCCCGAACATCCCGGGGGCGGGCGCAACAACGATGGCTGCGTGGTGCGTATCCGCGACGGGCACACCAGCGTGCTGCTGAGCGCGGACATCGAACGCCAGGCTGAGCAGCGGCTGGTAGCGCTGGAAGGGGAGGGGCTTGCCAGCACCCTGCTGGTGAGTCCGCACCATGGCAGCCGCACCTCTTCCACGCCGCCCTTTGTCGCGGTGGTCGCTCCTCGCTACGTCGTGCACAGCGCAGGCTTCATGAACCAATGGAGGTTTCCCCGCCCCGAAGTGGTGGCGCGCTATCGGGCCGCCCGCCAGTGGGTTACGGGGCTGCATGGTGCCATCCTGATCCAGCCTGAGGGAGAAGGCTTGATGGTCAGTGCCGAGCGCAGCCGGGGCCCTTGGTATCGGCGTGATGGCGCCTGGTGGCGACCCGGGCTCTGGCCTGCGCCCTGATCCGCTTTTTATCGTGCCAGGCCCTTTATCGAGATGGGGATGCTTGGTGGAAGCCCAAGCTTTGGCTAGAATAGCCCGTCATTTCCATTACTAACGGCTATTCATGCAACAAGAAACCTCACAAGAGAGCTGGCCAGTATTCAAACGCCTGCTCGGCTATGTTCGAGATCGCAAGCTGGGCCTCATTGGCGGCATCATCGGCATGCTGGGTTATGCCGCGGTCGATACCACCTTCGTCTACTCCATCAAGCCGCTTATCGATCAGGGGATCAATGGCAACGATGCCACCGTGCTGAAATGGATGCCCTTCTTCGTGCTCGGCATCGTCGCCCTGCGCGGTCTCGCCAACTTTCTCTCCAACTACTGCATGGCCTGGGTCGGCAACCACGTAGTAATGCGACTGCAGCAGCAGGTGTTCAACCACATGGTGGCGATGCCGATGAGCTTCTTCGACCGGCAGAACACCGGTCATCTGCTCTCCAAAGTGACCTATGATGCGAGCCAGGTCTCCTCGGCCGCGAGTACCACCTTGGTGACCCTGGTGCGGGAAGGGGCGACCGTCATTGGCCTGCTCGGCCTGATGTTCTATCACTCCTGGCAGCTGTCGGTGATCTTCCTGGTGGTGGGGCCGCTGGTGGGCATCATCATCGGCCTCATCAGCCGTCGTTTTCGCAAGATCAGCCGCCATATCCAGCAGGCGGTCGGAGACATCACCACCTCCACCGAGCAGATGCTCAAGGGGCATAAAGAGGTGCTGATGTTCGGTGGCCAGAAGGTAGAGGAGAAACGCTTCTTCCAGGTCAGCAACAACATGCGCCAGCAGACCATGAAGATGGTGGCGGCGGATGCCATCGGCAGCCCCATCGTCCAGATGGTTGCCTCCATCGCCCTGGCCGCCTTCCTCTATGTGGCGACTATCGACAGCGTGCGCAGCGAGCTGACTGCCGGTACCTTTACCGTCATGATCACCTCCATGATGATGCTGCTCAAGCCGCTGAAAAGCCTGACCGACGTCAACAACCAGTTCCAGCGCGCCATCACCGCCTGCCACAGCCTGTTTGGCCTGCTCGATACCGAGCCGGAGCAGGATACCGGCACCCGTACTCTGGAGCGTGCCCGCGGCGAAATCGAGTTTCGCAACGTCACCTTTACCTATCCGACCAAGGACACTCCGGCGCTGCACAACGTCAGCTTCAAGGTGGAGGCGGGTAAATCCGTGGCCCTGGTGGGGCGCTCCGGCTCCGGCAAGAGCACCATTGCCAGCCTGCTGACCCGCTTCTATGACATCGAGCAGGGGGAGATCCTGCTGGACGGCATCAACATCCGCGAGTACCAACTGAGCGAGCTGCGCAAGCAGTACGCCCTGGTCTCCCAGCATGTCCACCTGTTCAACGATTCGGTGGCCAACAACATCGCCTACGCGGCGGAGGACCGCTACAGCAGCGACGAGATCCGCCAGGCGGCCCGCATCGCTCACGCCGACGAGTTTGTCAGCAAGATGCCGCAAGGTTACGACACTGTGGTCGGTGAGAACGGTGCGTCCCTCTCCGGCGGCCAGCGTCAGCGTATCGCCATCGCCCGCGCCCTGTTGCGCGATGCTCCGGTATTGCTGCTGGACGAAGCGACCTCGGCGCTGGATACCGAATCCGAGCGCCATATCCAGGCCGCCATCGACGAGCTATGCAAGGCGCGTACTTCCCTGGTGATCGCCCACCGCCTCTCCACCATCGAGAAGGCGGACGAGATCCTGGTGATCGACGAGGGTCATATCGTCGAGCGCGGCAACCACGATGCCCTGATGGCCCAGCAAGGCACCTATGCCCAGCTGCGCGCCATCCAGTTTGGCAACCAGGCTGCGGGTCACAAGGAGTGATGGAGCAACTCTGGTATGGCAAAAGCGGTTGGCGCTGGTGGCTGGCTCCTTTTGCCCTGCTGTTTGCCATCATCAGCGGTGCCCGCCGCTACGCCTACCGACGTGGCTGGCGCAAGGCCTATCGGGCCGGCGTTCCCGTCATCGTGGTGGGCAATATCTCTGTGGGGGGCAACGGCAAGACCCCGGTGGTGATCTGGCTGGTGGAACAGTTGCAGGCGCGCGGTTACAAGCCAGGGGTGGTGAGTCGCGGTTATGGCGGCAAGGCGCCCCATTACCCCTACCGGCTTGATGCTGCCAGCACCACGGCGCAGGCTGGCGATGAGCCTGTCCTGATTGCCCGGCGCTGCGGCTGCCCCGTGGTGGTGGCCCCCAAGCGGGCCGATGCGGTCAGGCTGCTCGAGCAAAGCGGCGAGGTGGACATCATCATCACCGACGATGGCCTGCAGCACTATGCGCTGGCCCGCGACATCGAGCTGGTGGTGGTGGATGGCGCGCGCCGATTTGGCAATCGCTGCCTGCTGCCCATGGGGCCGCTGCGCGAACCGGTGACTCGCTTGAAGCGTGTGGATGCCATCATCTGCAATGGTGGCGAGCCGGCCAAAGGGGAGTATCCCATGAGCCTGATCGCCGATGGGCCGAGACGGGTGTGCGACGATGCCCCGCTTGCCGACCCTCTGCCGCGCGCCGTGGATGCCCTTGCGGGGATCGGCCATCCTCCCCGTTTCTTTGCGACCCTGACCGGGCTTGGCTATGAGCTGCAGCAAAGCGTCGGCTATGCGGATCACCATCCGTTTGATCGCGATGAACTTGTCGCCCGTTTTGGCCAACGCCCCCTGTTGATGACGGAAAAAGATGCGGTCAAGTGCCGCCCGTTTGCCCGGGACAACTGGTGGTATCTGCCAGTCAGCGCCCAACTGCCCGCCTCCTTGCTGGACACCTTGTTGCAAAAGCTGGCTCAGGCCAAGTCGGCCACTGTCGCTGCTGCCGGCGCCAGAGAATAAACGGCAGGCTTGCTCTGCCCCTGAAGGGATTATCACCTTGTCCGGCATCTTCCCTTGCCGGGCAAGGCGCTTGCTCGACACATTGTTTGCCGGGCCTATCTGCTCGACATTGTTGAAGGAGTATCGTTTTGGCATTGGATATCAAATTGCTCGACATCATCGCTTGCCCTGTCTGCAAGGGGAAACTGCAATACAACAAGGCTGTCCATGAGCTGGTCTGTCGCTTCGACAAGCTGGCTTATCCGCTGGAGGAGGGGATCCCCGTGCTGCTGGAAAACCGCGCCCGTCCCCTCAACAGCGACGAGCTGCCATCATGAGCTTCGTGGTAGTGATCCCTGCCCGCTACGCCTCGACCCGCTTGCCGGGCAAGCCGCTGGCGGATATCCATGGCAAGCCCATGGTGCAACATGTGGTGGAGAAGGCGCTGCAATCCGGCGCCGAGCGGGTGATCGTCGCCACCGATGACGAGCGGGTGGCACAGGCGCTGGCACCTGTCGCGGCAGGCATGGGCGCCGAAGTGTGCATGACATCACCGGATCATCAGTCCGGTACCGAGCGCCTCGCCGAGGTGTGCCGTCACTACGGTTTTGCTGCCGATACCATCATCGTCAACGTTCAGGGGGATGAGCCGCTCATCCCGCCCACCATCATCCGTCAGGTGGCTGATAACCTGGCCGCTGCGACGGCGCCGATGGCGACCCTCTCCGTGCCCATCCAGGATGCGGAGGAGGCATTCAACCCCAATGCGGTCAAGGTGGTCACCGACAAGGATGGCTACGCCCTCTACTTCAGCCGGGCCAGCATTCCCTGGGATCGGGACCGTTTTGCCCAAAGCCACGAGCAGATTGGCCCGCACTATCAGCGCCACATCGGCATCTACGCCTATCGCGCCGGTTTCATCCAGCGTTATGTGGACTGGGCGCCGAGTGCACTGGAGCAGGTAGAAGCGCTGGAGCAGCTGCGGGTGCTCTGGTACGGCGAGAAGATCCACGTCGCCCAGGCCCTCGAGGCGCCGCCGGTCGGGGTGGATACCCCGGCGGATCTGGAGAAGGTGCGTGCTTTCCTGGCCAGCTGAATGCATTGCCAGCAAAATGGAAAAACGGTGTCGCGAGACACCGTTTTTTGTTTTGATTATTTATATAATTATTTGATTTAAAACGCCATTAATGCACATTCTCAAACTTTTGGCCTGCGTAGTTTGCCAAAGCGACGAGTTTGGTTATGATGCAAGACGCCCTGTTAACCCTAACCGGGCGGCAATAACGAGATAAGAACGGGGTGTTTGGGTGATAAATGTATTCCTGGTCGATGATCATGAGCTGGTGCGTACAGGGATAAGACGCATTCTGGAAGATGTACGCGGGATCAAGGTGGTGGGCGAGGCACAGAGCGGGGAAACCGCGGTGGCATTTTGTCGTCAGCACCATCCGGATGTGATCCTGATGGACATGAACATGCCGGGTATTGGCGGCCTGGAGGCGACCCGCAAGATCCTGCGGATCCGCCCCGATGTGCGCATCATAGTGCTGACCATTCATTCAGAAAATCCGTTCCCCACCAAGGTGATGCAGGCGGGGGCCGCCGGTTATCTGACCAAGGGGGCCGCACCTGACGAGATGATCCAGGCGATCCGGCTGGTGCACTCGGGCCAGCGCTACATCTCCCCGGAGATCGCCCAGCAGATGGCCCTCAGCCAGTTTGCCTCGGCGGACGAGAACCCCTTCAAGTCCCTCTCTGAGCGGGAGCTGCAGATCATGATGATGATCACCAAGGGGCAGAAGGTGACCGATATCTCCGAACAGCTGAATCTGAGCCCGAAGACGGTCAACAGCTACCGCTACCGGCTGTTCAGCAAGCTGGGCATCAATGGCGATGTGGAGCTGACCCATCTGGCCATTCGCTACGGCATGCTGGATGCCGATACCCTGTAACCGGGTCATGTGTGGTCACAAAGGCGGCGTGTGCCGCCTTTTTGCTTTTTGCCACCCTGGCGCAGTATGCTCTCCCCGTTGATGTTCACTGCACCTGTTTTCGCCCCTTTGTATTGAGTCGAGTCACCGATGTCCCTATCTTCCGAGCCCCTCTTTGACAGCAAGGCCTTCTTGCGCGCAGTGACCCACCAGAGCGGCGTATATCGCATGTACGACAGCGGTGGCACCGTCATCTATGTGGGCAAAGCCAAGGATCTGAAAAAGCGGCTTGCCTCCTACTTTCGGGCCAACGTCGACAGCATCAAGACCCGCACCTTGGTGCGCCAGATCGCCGATATTCAGGTGACGGTGACCCACACCGAGACCGAGGCACTGATCCTCGAGCACAACCTCATCAAGCAGTATCAGCCGCGCTACAACGTGCTGCTGCGCGATGACAAATCCTATCCCTGGATCATCATCACCGCTCATCAGCACCCGCGCATCGGGGTTCATCGTGGAGCCCGCAAGGTGAAGGGGGACTATTTCGGTCCTTACCCCTCCGGCGGCGCGGTGCGCGAGAGCCTGCACCTGATGCAGAAGATTTTTCCGGTACGCCAGTGCGAAGATGCCGTCTATGCCAACCGCACCCGTCCCTGCCTGCTCTACCAACTCAAACGCTGCGCCGGACCCTGTGTGCCCGGACTGGTGAGTGAGGCCGAATATGCCCAGCAGGTGGAGCTGGCCAAATTGTTTTTGGCGGGCAAGAACCAGCAAGTGATAGGCGAGCTGGTAGGCAAGATGGAGTCCGCCAGCGGCGATCTGCGCTTTGAAGAGGCCGCCCGCTACCGGGATCAGATCCAGGCGCTGCGCCGGGTCACCGAGCAGCAGTCAGTGAGCGGCAACGTGCTGGACGAGCTCGATGTGGTGGGGGTCGCCTTCGAGCAGGGCTCGGCCTGTATCCACGTGCTCTTCATCCGTCAGGGCAAGGTGCTGGGCTCGCGCAGTTATTTCCCCAAGGTGCCGGGGGATACGCCGCAAGAGGAAGTGGTGCAGGCCTTCTTGCTGCAGTTTTATCTGTCGGGGCAGGGGGGACGGCAGATCCCGAGCGAGGTACTGCTGGATGTAGCCCTAGAGGACGAGGCGCTGATCGCCGAGACCTTAAGCCAGACTGCTGGCTACAAGGTGCGAGTGGTGAGCCGTACCCGCGCCGAGCGGGCCCGATTTATCAAGCTGGCCGCCATCAATGCCGAAACGGCCCTGCGCTCGCGTCTGGCCCACAAGAGCACCATCACTGCCCGCTTCAGCCAGCTGGAGGAGCTGCTGGAGCTGGAGGCCCCCATCGCCCGCATGGAGTGCTTCGATATTTCTCACACCATGGGGGAGCGCACCGTCGCTTCTTGTGTGGTATTCAACCGGGAGGGGCCCCTCTCTTCCGAATATCGCCGCTTCAATATCGACGGCATCACGGGTGGGGATGACTATGCCGCCATGGAGCAGGCGCTGGAGCGCCGCTTTGGCAAGCCTCAGGAGCCGGACAAGGTGCCAGACATCCTGTTTATCGACGGTGGCCTCGGCCAGTTGCGCCGCGCCGAGGAGATCCTGGCCCGCCAGCTGGAGTTTCTTGGTGGCAAATACCCCTTGCTGGTGGGTATCGCCAAGGGGGTGACCCGCAAGGCAGGGCTGGAGACCCTGATCATGGGAGAGAGCCACGAAGAGCTGCACTTGCCGGCGGATATGCCTGCCCTGCATCTCATCCAGCATATTCGCGATGAATCCCACCGTTTTGCCATCACGGGACACCGTGCCCGGCGCGCCAAGGCTCGCACCAGCAGCAGCTTGGAGGATATTCCCGGCGTCGGGCCCAAGCGCCGTCAGGCGCTGCTCAAATACCTGGGGGGGTTGCAGGAGGTGAAACGGGCGAGCGTTGATGAGCTGGCCAAGGTGCCCGGCATCAGCCAGGAGCTGGCCCAGACCATTCATGATGGCTTGCATTCAGCCTGAGCCTTGAATGAAGCCGCTTATTCGACGGGGCCGACAGCCGGGGAAAATCGCTAACTCCTTGATGCACAAGAGCCGTGACGAAGAGGGGGCGTAAATGCCATAATGACCCCGCATTTCGTGAAGATTGCTGGGTTAACAAGACCAGGACGGGCGCCGCCGCGGTTGCATCGCAAATCGGCTTTGGCGCACTATGTAGCGACGTACAAGAAGTGGCTGAAAATAATGACAAACATACCTAACCTGTTGACGTTTTTCCGGATTTTGCTCATCCCCGTCTTCGTCATCATGTTCTATCTTCCCTACCAGTGGTCCTATCTGGCTGCGGCCATCGTCTTCATCCTGGCGGCCGCCACCGACTGGTTTGATGGTTACCTCGCCCGCAAGCTCAATCAGTCCACTGCCTTTGGTGCTTTTCTCGATCCGGTCGCCGACAAGATCATGGTTGCCGCTGCCCTGGTGGTGATTGTCGAGCACTACAACACTATCTGGGTGACCATCCCCGCCATGACCATGATTGGTCGGGAGATCATCATCTCCGCCCTGCGTGAATGGATGGCGGAGCTGGGCAAACGTTCTGCCGTCGCGGTCAGCTGGATTGGCAAGTGGAAGACCATGATCCAGATGGTGTCGCTCACCGGCCTTATCTGGCAGTACAACGTCTGGATGGTGTGGCTCGCCTATGTGCTGCTCTATGTCGCCACCGTGCTTACCTTCTGGTCCATGTTCCAATACATGAAGGCCGCCTGGGGCGATCTGACCCATCACTCCAGATTTTGAGCCGGTGAGATGGAATGTGCGCTTTCTGGCAATTTGATGGAAGAAATTGGCAAAGGCGCTAAAACTGCTCAAAAAGGGCAAAAAATGCCCGAACGATCAGTTAATTAAATATTTCTGGTTGACTGAGCGAGGAACATCGCTAGAATGCGTCTTCGTAGTCAGGCAGTCAGCCGGACCAATGCGGGAATAGCTCAGTTGGTAGAGCACGACCTTGCCAAGGTCGGGGTCGCGAGTTCGAGTCTCGTTTCCCGCTCCAAATTCAGACAATAGAGAGTCCTCTCTCTTTTGCATGGCGCGTTAGCAAAGCGGTTATGCAGCGGATTGCAAATCCGTTTAGTCCGGTTCGACTCCGGAACGTGCCTCCATATTGACAAGCCCGCGGCGCGGACTTGATACCGATTGCGGTGCCCGAGTGGTGAAATCGGTAGACACAAGGGATTTAAAATCCCTCGACGTTCGCGTCGTGCCGGTTCGATTCCGGCCTCGGGCACCATTAAAATCAAAGACTTACGAAGGCCACTAGCGATAGTGGCCTTTTTGTTTTTTCCCGTGTCCACGTTTGGTCCACACGGAATTTTCCTAACCTACTTCCGGCAGATCTTCGAGCGTCACGTCGAGGTTGATGTTGTTGCAACATGTATCCAACCTTCATGGTCTAAGACGATGTGGTTTTTTGTTCTCTCAAGCCATATCAGGCAACCTCATGACATACCTTGAGGGTATTTAGTGTGTACTGGGGGAAATACCCCAAACCGATGCCAAGCCTTGACCACTCAGCTCTGGCGCTACCTCTTTGCTTTCTCCTACATGTGAAAAGTCTCCCATGCTGATGCAGGAGATGCTCCATCCGATATCGTTGCCACAGGTAAAATTACAAAATGGTGTGAGAAGGAACTGTGTTTGCCGGTCGATAAATTAGGCATGTACGGTCCGTCTGAAGTATCGCTATGGCGTTAAGGATACTCAGCTCGCACCCAAATGTTTCTCTCTCAAAATAGCTAGGTGAAAACGAGCTGAGGCACGATGCCTTCTGGCTGAAGGGGAAGATGAGTGGTCTAATCATCCCATTACTTCCCTGAAACCATGACATGGTTCACATAATGTGTTTTGGTTATAGCCTACGATGCCAGCTAGCGAATGCTAGTCAGTGGTTTGTATTTTGTGAGGAATACAATATGTCACTTTTAGTGAAGGATAGATTTGTAGACCGTCATTGACCCGACTTTACCGACTGCGGAGTAGTCGCTCACTTCAGTAATCTATTAATACTGCTCAAGTACGAGAGTTTTTTTCCAGATCACATACAGCGACAGTTTTTCTGTTGCCTTTTCCGCTATCCTTCCCTTTTATTATGCCTATTCGTTGTCATTCCTCACAGAGGCATAACCATGATCTTGATTAAACAAAATCAAGATATTACTTCCCCCTTGAAAAATGATGGCAATCTGTCAGTTCGACTGATTGAGGCTGCATATAAAGTTATCGATAAGGTTTCAGTAATTGTTGGACTGGTAAAATTCGAGGGGTTATTTTTCAGAAGATATCGAAAAGGGAACCAGATTTATATTTCAGGTTGCACAGAGAGATTGAATTTATCAAGACAGCGGATTGTTTCTTTACTAAAACGAATGGAGAGAAGGAGCTGGGTTAAACAAAAGGAGATTTTTCATTGTGCCATAAGAGGATTTCATAAGCATTCTTAACTGCTTAACAAAGGAACCATGATCTCCTCTAAGGGAAAAAAGATGCCAATTTTTTTACAGTGAAGGAGGATTGAAAAATGTCATCAGAACATCCCGGAGAGCTAAACATCTGCTTAAAGTGGGTATCTATGTCATTGGTTTCTCTTTTCCAGTGGTACCCATAGGACAGGTCCGCATCCGTATATCGGCTGCTCACGGTCGTGACTAGTTGGACAAGACCATCACGGCCTTCATTAGAATCGGCGATGAAATGGGGAATATCTGAATTTTTCCTTATCCTTATGGAGTAACATGATGAAAGCACTAAGTAAACTAAAGCCTGAGCAAGGTATTTGGATTGTGGACGCGCCCAAGCCTGAAATGGGCCATAACGATTTGCTGATAAAAATCCGCAAGACGGCTATCTGTGGTACCGATGTACATATTTACAACTGGGACGACTGGTCTCAAAAAACCATCCCAGTTCCCATGATTGTAGGACATGAGTATGTCGGCGAAGTAGTAGATATAGGTCAGGAAGTTCGTGGCTTCAATATTGGTGACCGCGTTTCAGGAGAAGGACATATCACTTGCGGCCACTGCCGCAATTGTCGCGGAGGTCATCCCCATTTATGCCGAAACACCATCGGAGTTGGAGTTAATAGAGAAGGAGCCTTTGCGGAATATCTGGTGATCCCTGCCTTCAATGCCTTTAAGATTCCTGATGATATCAGTGATGATTTGGCCGCTATATTTGATCCCTTTGGTAATGCTGTTCACACGGCTTTGTCATTCGATCTGGTGGGGGAAGATGTACTGATTACTGGCGCAGGTCCTATCGGTATTATGGCTGCCGCGGTTTGCCGTCATGTTGGTGCACGCCACGTGGTCATTACGGATATCAACGACTATCGTCTAGAACTGGCTGATAAACTGGGTGCCACCCGTACTGTCAATATCAACAAAGAGCGACTCGAAGACGTGATGGTCGAGCTTGGTATGACAGAAGGGTTTGATGTTGGGTTGGAGATGTCCGGTGTTTCCTCGGCTTTCCATTCCATGCTGGATACCATGAATCACGGTGGAAAAATCGCCATGTTGGGTATCCCCAGCGGGGGGATGGCTATTGACTGGAATCAAGTGATTTTCAAAGGCCTGGTGCTCAAAGGTATTTACGGCCGTGAGATGTTTGAAACCTGGTACAAAATGGCGAGTTTGATTCAATCAGGATTGGATATTTATCCCATCATCACTCACCACTATAAAGTGGAGGACTTCCTGCAGGGTTTTGATGTCATGCGTTTAGGCCGTTCAGGCAAGGTTATTTTAAATTGGAGTTAATAGCATGAGTAAAGTTTAAATGCACCTGTATCATAGGTGCATTTAAACTTTTGGCGATATTTTTGTTGGCCATTTGAAAGTCAAGCTCGTGTCGTCATATTTATATCAAGAAATACACTCTTCATTGTAGCATGTGAAGTGGGTAAGGAGGTGGGGTATGCAATCGCTTAAAATAATCATTGATACATTAAATGTTTTTTTATGGGATTATTTTTTGGTAATCGTTCTTTGTAGTGTAGGGATATATTACACGGTCAGACTTAGATTTATCCAAGTGTTACGCTTTAAACAAGGGATTTTATTATTGCTGCGAGGTGTTTCTCTTTCTGGAGAAAAGGCGGGTAAGGCAGGGATGAGCTCTTTTCAGGCAATTGCAACTGCAGTTGCTGGACAGGTCGGGACGGGGAACTTGGCGGGACCTGCTACCGCAATTATCGCGGGGGGGCCAGGGGCTATATTCTGGATGTGGATATCTTCTCTTCTTGGAATGTCTACTATATATGCTGAAGCCATCCTTGCTCAAAAATATAAATCTACTGATCGTAATGGGCAGGTAGTTGGAGGTCCTGCATATTATATTGAGCAAGGATTGAACAAAAAATGGTTGGCGGTTACATTTGCCATTCTCAATATTTTGGCACTAGGGTTAGTTGGGAATATGGTTCAGTCTAATTCCATTGCCAACGCTTTTCATAATTCTTTTGGCGTCAGCACATGGGTTGTCGGAATATGTATTGCCATTCTGGTCTCATTGGTGGTGGTTGGTGGCCTGCATTATATAGCTGCTCTCAATGAAAAACTTATTCCAATAATGGCATCTCTTTACATCACGGGTGCAGTTATTACGCTAATAGTCAATTACCAATATGTTTCACAAGCATTCTATTTAATATTTGTTGCTGCATTTTCCCCTCAGGCTGCATTCGGGGGAGCAATAGGTATATCTATCCAACAGGCTGCTCGTTTTGGGATTGCTCGAGGATTATTTTCTAATGAAGCTGGTATGGGCTCCACACCACATGCCCATGCTGTGGCAAAGGTAAAAATCCAGAGGATCAAGGATTAATGGCCATGATGGGGGTTTTCACTGTTTGCCTCATCGTGACACTGACGGGTTTGGTTATCATTACTACCGGTTTGAGCTCACTTAATAAAGAAGGGCTTCCTTTATCAGAACTTCTTTCCTTCATAGGTGAAAAAGGAACCGGTATCACAGTTACACAAAATGCCTATGAACAAACGTTTGGTTACTGGGGAAATATTTTCATATCTATTTCACTGCTGTTTTTTGCATTCTCAACCATTATTGGATGGTATTATTATGCGGAGACAAATGTTCGTTATTTATGCAGTTCAGCACGCTGGTTAAGGTGTTTGAAAATTTTGGTGATATTATGTGTCTTTGGTGCTTCGTTATTTAACGTGGATTTGGTCTGGAACATGGCTGATGCTTTTAATGGGTTGATGGTTATACCTAATATAATTGCGCTATTAATTCTATCGCCTATAGTTATTGAATACACTAAAAAACATGTTTATCGATAATGATGGGAGTACCAACTGATTGAACAGTAGTAAAGTTAAAAATTGATGAGTATGTACTGATAACCGGTGTTGTTGCCTGAGTCAGCCATCAAAAAATAATATCTCCTGCCCCGAATGACAGTTAATATTGGAGCTTTCTAACAAGTAGAACAAGGACGTTCAGTTTGTTTATCGGATGCATATACGTATACGCGATAACTTCCCTCACTTGGTCGTTGCATTTTTGTAGAGAAACTTTTCTGGTTCTCATCTATTTGAATTCAAATATTGCTTTCTCCGCCAGTGGACGACTGCGCTACCATGGACATTTTCCAAAGAGACTTCCAGCACGACGATATCTTGGGTCGCGGGATCAACGACCAGAGAGTAACTTGTGCCAGCGTCGCGGCTTCTCGGCACCGTGTGTTTTCTGAGCTTCCACTCGCTCTGACCACACACCTTGAGCCCGGTCAAGTAGGATAGCCAGGCTGGGGATTTCTCTTGGGCTGGCTGATTACAGACCACCTTCATCGTGCGAACCCGTTTGCTGACGCTGCCATAATGGACAGAGGCGCACTCATCTGTTCGAACAGGGAGTCGAGTACTGTTTGGTCTGCTCACAGGAAATGATTAAAAATGTCCCTGAGCATTGGGAGACGACAAGTTGGCTGTGGTCCTGTCGTTCGTGATGCTTGGATGTCATGATAATTATCCCAGTACAAGAAAAACGATATAAGCGATAGGTGATATAGGACAAATAGAGCTAGATAAACTCTTTTGACAGTGATGTAGATCGCAAAACGGGTTACCGCAATGACCTATTTTGTTTTTCGTGCCAGAGGTTACTGAACTTAATCATCTATTTTAATCACGCCTTTGGGGAGTGTGTTATGTTGTTTACGTTGGTTGATAGCATTATCCGACTTTATCATTGACTCCTCACATTATGCTGCGGTGCAGCATGTCATCTAACTCTTCCTCAGCGGAATAGTTACGTCTTTATTTTATTAGCTCCATTATTTTCTACTATTCATCTCTCACTTTTGAGTTGTGCCGTTCTACGCCCGGTTCAGGGGCGTTTTTACCTTGATGCTGGAGGGACGCTTTGCCATGGGTAATGATGCGTATGATGTGATTATTATCGGTGGTGGCCCGGGCGGGTTAAGTGCTGCTATTTATTCAGCACGCGCCAGATTAAAAACGCTGGTGGTGGAGGAAAAACGAAAACCAGGAGGGCAGTGTTCAACAACCGCTACTCTGGAAAATTATTCAGGAGTAATTAAAGTAGGTGGTTCGGAGTTAATGGATAATTTTACCGAACACGCCCGTCATTTTGGCACCGAGTTTATTCAGGGGCGCGTCCAATCCCTGAAGCTGAATGAAGATGGGTTGCAGAAAACGGTGCAATTAACAGATGGGAATGTGTTAACGGCGAAAAGCGTCGTCATTGCCACTGGCACGCGTCCCCGAGTATTGGGGATCCCCGGCGAGAAAGAGTTTGCCGGGCGTGGCGTCTCTTACTGCGCAACCTGCGACGCCGATTTTTACACCGATCTTGATGTTGTCGTGGTGGGCTCCGGCAATACGGCGGTTGAGGAGTCTGTCTTTCTTACTCGTTACGTTAACTCGCTGATGATGATTGTGATCCACGATGAAGGTCACCTTGATGCCGACCGGATCGTGTGTGAACAGGCTTATGCCAACGAGAAAATTACCTTCCTCTGGAACAGTACGGTAATGGCGATTACCGGTGATGATCTGGTCGACGCCGTCGAAGTAAAAAACGTTAAAACCGGGGAATGTTCGCAGATTGCGACCAACGGTGTCTTTATGTTTGTCGGCACAGTGCCGCAGACTGACTGGTTGTCGCCGCTCAAAGAGGCGCTACCACTGACAAGGGCGGGCTATATCGATGTTAACGCACAGCAGGAAACGCGTTTGCCCGGTGTATTTGCCGTCGGTGATGTCTGCAATAAATTCCTTCGCCAGGTGGTTACCGCTGCGGGCGAGGGGGCATCCGCTGCCGTCGCCGCGAGCCAGTATCTCGAACAAGAAACCTTCTGGCAGCAGCATGTGCTGAGCAGCCCATTCAAAATACTGGTGCTGTTCTGGTCGCCGACGGTGCCGCAGAGCGTGCAGATGATGATGCAGCTTGAGCATGACATCGACAATCATCCTGACTGGCGATTGGTTCCGGTCGATTCCTACAAAAATCAAAGATTAGCGATGCGTTATGGCGTGACTGAGCTGCCTACGCTGTTGTGCTTGCACCAAGGTGAAGAGTTCCGACGACGCATCGTACAGCCAGATGAATTGCTAACTACTGCCATTTTTGCGGAGTGATCCCCCATGATTGAACTCAATAAAGACAACTTTGACGACATGGTCGCGCAGGGCATCGTGCTGGTTGATTTCTGGAGCGAAAACTGCGAGCGCTGTAAAGAGCTGATGCCGGATATCCATCAGCTTGCCGATGCGTATCGCGGACAGGTGACTTTCTGTAGCTTGAATATTCAGGGCAATCGTCGGTTGGCGATGGCGCAAAAAGTGATGGGATTGCCCTCTATTGTCATCTGGCAAAACGGCGAGCGGACGATCCACCTGAGTGGAGAAGATCTGGATAGTGAACAAATTCGTCAGGCGCTGGAAACCTTGCTGCATGGCACTGCATAAAAATTTTATTACCAAAGGAGAGCGTTATGGATCTGAGTAGTAAAAAAGTCATCCTCCTCGGCGATCGGGATGGTGTACCTGGCCCGGCGATAGAAGCGTGCGTGCGTTCCACAGGTGCAGAAGTGGTGTTCAGCACAACCGAGTGTTTTGTCTGAACAAGTGCCGGAGCGATGGATCTGGAAAATCAGCGCCGCATTCTCACATTGTCAGAAACATATCCGCCGCAGGAACTGATTGTGATCCTGGGGGGAGCAGAGGCAGAAGCATCTGGGCTGGCATGTGAAACAGTGACTAACGGTGACCCGACTTTTGCAGGTCCTCTGGCCGGAGTTCAGTTAGGACTCCAGTGTTATCACATTGTTGAAGATGAAGTGAAGCAAGCCGTTGATGCAGAAGTGTATCAGCAGCAGGTTGGCATGATGGAGATGGTACTTGATGTCGACGCTATTGCCAGGGAGGTGCGCCACTATCGGGAAACATACTGTCATTACCTGGATCAGTGAGTGACTTTCCAGCCAGCTAATGACTGGAGTGACTCCAGGAGGAAATATGGGAAAAGCGGTAATACGGCAAGTAGGTTATATCTTGGCGCATGCCCCGAATTTGTTGATGTGGCACGGTAGCGCAGCGCAACAAGCACGGCTGCAAAACCCGGATGAACCTTGGCTAGCGGCGATTCCTGACCATCTGAGAACGTTTGAGCAGGCGGTGAGTTATCCGCCGAATCAGTGCTACATCGGCAACCTCAGCCCTGCTCAGCTTGCGGCGACCCCCAAGCCGTGGACCCAGTCGGATTATGCTGGCGGCCC
Source organism: Aeromonas sp. S18(2024) (assembly GCF_041402525.1). Lineage (NCBI taxonomy): Bacteria > Pseudomonadati > Pseudomonadota > Gammaproteobacteria > Aeromonadales > Aeromonadaceae > Aeromonas > Aeromonas sp. S18(2024). The sequence continues at coordinate 224,788 of NZ_JBGLQV010000001.1, forward strand.
CCGCAGCGATTGGGGGGAAATCTATAGTGAAACTTTCTTATATGCGCTGCTTTGCTACGTCGACGCATTTGATTTAACTGCGTGGCAGGCATCGTTTATTAGTGAAATGAAGGACCAACTCAGCAAACACCCGACGCTGTCACAGCATGCGCTGCTGGACAGCGCGGTCACGGTGAGCGATGACGAGCTGGCACTTCTGGTTGAGCAACATGCGGCTCCGCTATGGTTTGGCAATCGGCTGGTTGGATGTGTGAAGGCAGCTCACGAGCTGGACATCAACCTTTCCGCACACGTGATGCTGGAAAACCTGGTGGCGAAAGCCAGTGCGGTACTGGCAGGTTGGCAGCTTCCTGATGAGGCCCTGGCGCAAGTTGAGTACGTCATCGAGTGTTCAGAGGAGGCGATCGGCGATGTCAATCAGCGCGGCGGCGGTAATCTGGCAAAGGCAGTAGCAGAAAGCATCCACTGTCGACAGGCCACAGGGATCGACATGCGCGGCTTTTGTGCTGCGCCGGTTCACGCGCTGGTTAATGCTGCTGCGCTGGTACAAAGCGGCATTTATAAGAGCGTACTGGTACTGGCGGGCGGCTCGGTCGCCAAACTCGGCATGAATGGCCGCGATCACATTAAGCATGGTATGCCACTGCTGGAGGATATGATCGGCAGTTTCGCCTTGCTGATCACCGCCGATGACGGCGTGAGTCCTGTCGTGAATACACGTGTATCGGGGCGGCATACGGTAGGTACGGGGTCATCGCCGCAGTCGGTGATGGCATCACTTATCTCGCAGCCGCTGAAAGCGGTGGGCATGACGACGGAAGATGTTGATAAGTTCAGTGTCGAGTTGCAGAACCCGGAGATCACCCAGCCGGCAGGTGCGGGCAACGTGCCCGAATCCAACTACAAAATGATTGCGGCATTGAGCGTCATGGAGGGGTGGCTGGAGCGCAGTCAGCTCGACGACTTCGTGGCTCGCCACGGCATGCCGGGGTTTGCACCCACGCAGGGGCATATCCCGTCCGGTATCCCGTTTATCGGGCACGGTGTGCGCGCGATTGCCGAGCAGGCGATACAAAACTTTATGGTCGTCGGCAAAGGTAGCCTGTTCCTCGGAAGGATGACCAGTCAGTTCGATGGTATCAGCGTTCTGGTGGAACATAACTGGGGAGATGAAGAGAGCAGCACTCAGGGGCAGCACGAACTTTCCGCGCAGTTGGCGGAGGCTATGCGTAAGGTTGCCGATGTACTGGATGCGGGAGGTCAGCGTGGCTGAACACTCAATTGCACAGGCGTTACGCGGCATGGCGGATGCGCTCGTCGGCGAGTCTGAGCGGCCAAAAATCGCCTTTACCGCGCTGGGGAGCGAGCTGCCCGTGGAAGTCTTGCTGGAGGCAGCAAAACAAGCGACGGAGCAGCTCATTCCAGTCATCATCGGCCCCGTCGGGTTGCCCGGATACCCCCATCTCCCTGCCGACGATCTTTCGTCAGCGCACCGTATCATGGAGCAGCAACTGGCATTGGGTGAGGTGGCTGGTGCCGTCACACTGCATTACAACTTCCCGCTTGGCGTGGCGACCGTGGCACAGGTTTACTCCGTGGCGACAGGACGTCAAATGGTGCTCGCCAGTACCACGGGCAGCAGCGATGTCCGACGACCGGCTGCGATGGTGAGAAATGCGATCGCCGGGCTGGCACTGGCAGATGCGCTGGGCATCGCTGACCCCAGCCTGGGGATCCTCAATGTGGACGATGCCACTGCGGTGCAACGGTTGTTGACGCGGCTAAGCGAATCGGGATTTTCGTTACGCTTCGCCTCATCAGGCAGGGCGGACGGCGGCGCGCTGATGCGTGGCAACGATCTGATCCGCGCCACACCGGACGTTATGGTCTGCGACACCCTGACCGGCAATTTGTTGATCAAGCTGTTCAGTGCCGGTCAGAGCGGCGGAACAGTGGAAACCCTCGGCAGCGGTTACGGTATTGGCCTGGGGCCGGAGCAGAAAGCGACTATTGGCATCATCTCCCGCGTCAGCGGCCCGGCGACGATCGCCAATGCGCTGCGGTTCTGCGCCCTGATGACGCAGAGACAGTTGATGACTTGCTGGCAGCGTCGCTGGCAGCAAGCCTGCGCATGCGGCATTGAGGATATTCTTCGCCAGGATGCGCCCCCCGTAGCCACTAAGGTGGGACCCTCATCTGAGGTTGCCCCACCGCCAAAGGTGGTGCTGGACGATGAGATCCACGGCATCGATATTTTGCAACTCGATGAGGCCAGGCTGTGCCTGTGGCGAGCAGGTATATATGCCGAAACCGGCATGGGGTGCACCGGTCCGGTGCTGATGGTTAATCACCAGCGACGCGCTGATGCACTCACGCACCTGCAATCGTATCTGAACTAAGGAGCCAGCGATGAAACTGGAACTTGGCACAATTCATATCCAACAGTTCACGTTTGCTGACACAACATCACTGCAGGACGGTCATCTGCAGCTCAGTAAAAGAGAACTTGAGCAGTATATCCGTACGCTCCACCCGCAGATCGTCGAACTGGAAGCGACAATAGTTAATCCCGGCGATTCAGTAAGAATCATGCCGGTAAAAGACGTGATTGAACCTCGTACCAAACTGGATGGGGGATGCTGTTTCCCCGGTCTCAACCAGGGTGAAGAGAATATTGTCGGCAGCGGTAAAACGCTGGCGCTGAAAGGGGTTGCCGTCGTCACGACGGGTAAAATCGTGGGCTTTCAGGAGGGCATCATTGATATGAGCGGCCCGGGCGCAGCCTACAGCCCGTATTCTTCGTTATGCAACCTGGTGCTGCGAATTGAAGTGGATGAGCATTGCAACCAGTATCAGCACGAAGAGATCTTGTGCCGGGTTGGCCTGATGACCGCCCGCTGGATTGCCGAGCAGGTAAAATCCACACCGGCTGACGATGTTGAGTGTTTTGAAACGCTGCCGCTGGCTGAACAGCAGGCGCAATACCCGGATCTACCATCCGTGGGCTATGTCTATATGCTCCAGAGCCAAGGGTTGCTGCACGACACCTGGTACTACGGCGTGGATGTGAAAAAGATTGTGCCGACACTGATGTACCCCACCGAGGCGATGGACGGCGCAATTGTCAGCGGCAACTGCGTGTCCGCCTGCGATAAAAATACCACCTGGAGTCATCAGAATAACCCTGTCATTCGGGCGTTATACCGCCGCCACGGGCAGGACCTCAACTTTATCGGCGTCATTCTCACCAACGAGAACGTCACCCTGGGTGACAAGGTTCGTTCATCCAATATGGTCGCCAAGATGGCTGAGCTACTTGGTCTGGATGGCGCGATTATCACGGAAGAAGGGTTCGGCAATCCGGATGCGGACCTGATGATGAACTGCCACAAACTGGAGGCTCTCGGCATCCGGACCGTGCTGCTGACTGACGAGTATGCCGGACGTAGTGGCGAGAGCCAGTCGCTGGCGGATGCGGATGCGTCGGCGGATGCGGTGATCAGCGCCGGGAATGCCAACGCGTTGATTAAGCTGCCGCCGATGGAGCGGGTGATTGGTCATTCGCTGTATGCCGACGTGATTGCGGGTGGTTTCGATGGCAGCCTGCAGGACGATGGCAGCATTACCGTAGAGCTACAGGCCATGATGGGGGCAACCAGCGAACTGGGCATCCATACCCTGTCGGCGCACAGTGGATAAGGAGTGAACGCAAATGAGTTTACGGATCCTGCATTATCTCAACCAGTTTTTTGGTCAGAAGGGGGGGGAAGAGGCTGCGGGCTACATGCCTGAAATGCACTCTGGTCCTGTCGGTGTTGGGTTACAGCTGGAGAAGATGCTTAGTGGTGACGGCAGTATCGTCACCACCATCATCTGCGGCGACAGCTATTTCAACGAAAATAACGAAGCGTGCAAACAGTATGTTCGCGACGTGCTGGCAGAGGTTCGTCCGGATATGGTTGTGGCCGGGCCGGCGTTTAACGCCGGACGTTACGGGATGGCCTGCGGTCAGGTAGCGCAGGTGGCCGCTGAACAGGATATCCCGGTGATAAGCGGCATTTACCCGGAAAACCCCGGCTATGAGCTGTACCGTCCGTGGATGTATGCCGTTGAAACCGGCAACTCTGCCGCCAGCATGCGTAGCGCGCTTCCGGCGATGGTGGCGCTGATCAAGCGCTTTATCGCCACTCAGGGCAACCCCGGCCTTCCTGAAGAGGCTGGTTACTTACCACGGGGCGTGCGGATCAACCACTTTGAGACGCTGAACGGTGCCGAGCGCGCCGCCGATATGCTGGTGAGCAAGCTCAAAGGCGAGACTTTTCGTACCGAGTACCCGATGCCGGTATTTGACCGGGTGGATCCGCAGCCGCCTGTGGTGGGCATGGCGCAGGCTACGATAGCGCTGGTGACTTCCGGTGGCGTCGTGCCAAAAGGCAATCCCGATCATATCGAGTCATCCAGCGCATCCCGTTACGGCGAGTATTCGCTGGATGGGATTGAAGCGCTGGACGCAGACAATTATCAGACGGCACATGGTGGTTATGATCCGGTGGCCTGTAATGACGACCCTAACCGCGTGTTACCGGTTGATGTACTACGTGATCTGGAGCGTGAAGGGGTCATAGGAAAACTCTATCCCCACTATTATGCAACGGTCGGGAATGGAACGTCGGTGGCAAACGCTCGTAAATACGGTGCGGATATTGCGCTGAAACTGCAAAAGGCCGGGGTGAGCGCGGCTATCCTGACGTCAACCTGAGGCACCTGTACTCGTTGCGGCGCAACGATGGTGAAAGAGATCGAAAAACTGATGCCAGTGGTACATATCGCAACCGTCGTACCTATCTCACTGACCGTAGGGGCCAACCGTATTGTGCCTGCTGTCGCTATTCCGCACCCTCTGGGTAACCCGCAGTTGGAGCCTGAGGAAGAGAAGCAGCTTCGTCGTCAACTGGTGGAAAAGGCACTGCAGGCGCTGCAAATGCCGGTAACAGGACAGACGGTATTTTAAAACCCGGTGCACTGGCCTGTGGTCGGGGTGTTAAACGACGGGGGATGGCATGGTGACGACGCTGTTTATTGTGACCAATAACCCTATGGTGGCGGCGCGTTATGCCGACTATCCGGTTTGTCAGCAGGTCAATTATCTGCAGGTTCTACTGGCTGCGCGCGATGCCGTTCATCAGGGGAAGCGTTTGTTGATGCACCCGGAAAGCGGCAGCGTGCAGCCAGGGCAAACGCCGTACCGGTCGCTGCTGCTGGAGGACGTAAATGCGAGTCTGGATATCACGTCGCTGGAGATGATCGAAAACGCGCTGGTTCGCTATCGTCATTTTTCCGGTACTGGTCGGCCCCTTGTGGCCTGGACGGATGCAATATTACGTGATTTCCAGCTCATCGATTTGAGCTTCATGCGTCAGGCAATGGAGGTCTGCGACAAACGTCATTGAACAGGGAGCAATACTGTTTTTTTGAGGAAGTTGATGGGGCCCGGTGGTCCCCGCGGTCTTCAAAACCGTCGTCAGTCTATCGGCTGGGGCAGGTTCGACTCCTGTCACTTCCGCCACCTTTATCCCGTATCCCTTCCAGCAGGCACCAAAAGGGAGAGAGCCTAATGTATGCAGTCATTGGTACAGCCGGACATGTCGATCATGGTAAATCAGCCCTGATCCAGGCGCTTACTGGCGTTCACCCTTCACACCTTCCACAGGAACTCATGCGCGGTATGACCATTGATTTGGGTTTTGCCTGCCTGCGCAGTTCTGACGACGATGAGATTGGCATCATTGATGTTCCAGGGCATGAGCGATTCTTGCGAAATATGCTCAACGCCTTATGGGGGTTGGATATGGTGCTGTTTGTCGTCGCGGCGGACGAAGGATGGTCGCCGTTAAGCCAGGAACATTTACGGGTCATTGGCGCGTTGGGCCTTCGGCAAATTGTCGTTGCCGTTACCAAGTGTGATCTGGTTGACGACACTCGCATGGGGCAGGTCGAGGAAGAAATCCTCGAACATTTTCTTGCCGAATGCGACATGTTGCCAGACATCTGGCGAGTAAGTGCAAAGACCGGCGAGGGCGTTGACGCGCTGCGTCAGGGGTTGCTGGCGCGGGTTCGAAGCTTGAGCGTGCCAAGGCCGTTAACGGAAGGGCCGCATCTCTATATTGATCGTGTTTTTTCCGTCAACGGTGTGGGTACGACGGTTACCGGGACGCTGCGCGGTGACACGATTGATGTGGGGGATGTACTGCGTCTTTTTCCTGGTAACCAGCTGGTGAAGGTGAAACTGATACAGAGCTACCACCTTGCGCGCGAACGGGCGCAGCCCTGTAGCAGGGTGGCGATGAGTTTTCGCCAGCTGAAAAAAGAGGCCGTGGCGCGCGGTGATTGCCTGGCCAAGCCGGATGCTGACATTACCGCCAGTCGGGAGTGGCTTGTTCAGCTACGACCTGGCTTTTGTATGCCGAAGAAGCAGTGCCAGCTGGAAGTTGCGGTGGGGACCTCTCATACACAGGCGCGCTGCTATTTATTGGGTGAGGGCAACCTGGCCCGGCTGCAGTTGTTAAAATCGCTGCCGGTTTTTTGGGGACAAAATGTCCTGCTGATGATGCCTGGTGGTCACCGTATGGCTGGGGCCGGCCGTGTGGTCTGGAGAGGACCGTTGAAGCGGGAACAGCGGCCACGGCTTATCGAGACGTTGCTTGCGGCGCAGGAGGTGGATTTACCTCAGTTGCGATGCCGCGTACAGCTGGCGGTGGATGGTTATGTTCGCGCCAGTGATGAGATGATAACGCCACCGGAATGCCATGTCCTTGCTGGCTGGTGGCTGACGGAGCACTACTGGCAGCACGGCTTATCGAGCCTGAATCACATCCTTCAGCAGGCGACATCGGCGTTAACGGTGGAAGAACTGGCGACAAGGGGAAATATGCCGGTGGAGCTGGTTGGCGAGCTGGTCGGCGAACAGTGCAAGGAGAGGGAATGGCAAACGACGGCAGAAGGTGTCAGCCTGGTGGGGGCCAGTTTTGGCCGACTCAATCACGAGCAGCAGACGTTGCTGGATGAAATCAATACGGCAGGCAAGCTCTGCTTTTCTGCCGTTCGGCATGAACGCCCGCATCTGACGCAACAGCTCAAAGCGCTGACAGAAAAAAAATACATAGTTCCCATGGGCGACAAACTGTTTATTGCTCGCGAGTGCTATCAGACGTTGCTGGAAGATATTTTCCGTGCAAGTCATCCCGGCGAATTGCTCTCCATTGTGGATGTCAGACAGCGAACGGGTCTGGCAAGAAAGCAGGTGATACCACTGCTTAATCGAATGGAGAGGGATGGCTGGGTTCGACGGGAAGGTGATCTTCGGCGCGTGAAAAAGTACTGGCGGGCAGAGTCTGCGGTATGACTCCGGGCATTGATGGTGTTGTTATATAAACATCAGTAACAGCGGCAGCTTGAAAATAAAAACAATGATTTTTCAATTTATCTCTCTGGCCACAATCCATGCAATCATTGGCGGTGGATAATGCATTTACAGCCTGATAGTTGTTGAAACAGGGAGTTGGAATAGCGAAGGCATGGCAGGTCAGTGTGGTGGGAAATTGTTATCTTGAACACGCTATTCGCGCAATATAGTGAACAATGTCTTAGCCAGGGATCATCGTCAGGGAACCTATATAGCAGCCAGCTCTGCACGCACCACAACCATTGCACTCATCCGAAATAATAGGGAGCGAGTTTGCTGGAACGCTGATGGCACCCAGCGGGCATATTGCTGCACATTCATCACAGTTGCCCAGTGTGCGGGCATTGCAATTGTCTGCAATCTGGGGTCGCCACCCGGTATCGTTCTGACCAAGGTTATTCAGGGCCATCGTCTGACAGGCATTCAAACATTGGTGGCACAGAGTACAGTGATTAAGAGATAGATCCATCCTGGGCCCGTCTGACGTCATATGTAATACATATTGAGGACAGGCCGAGATACAGTCGCCACAATGATTGCATAGTCGTTGAAACAGGACTTCTTCGACGGCCCCCAATGGGCGCCCTGTATTTATCGGACGTTGAGATTCTTGCGCCATGGTTGCCCTGGCACTGCGAGCGACGCGCTCAAACAATTCCCGGCGGCCAGGATTGGCGGGCACGTCGTTGATATCATCAGGGAAGTACATGGCAGTCATCCTGGTTTTCAACAACAAGGTCTTGGCACAATATTGATAGCGTGTTCTGCGCAGTACAGGTTTAACCAATTCAGTGTGAAAGCTGCAACAGCTTGATAGAAATCGGTATTGGCATTTTCCTTCATCTTGCCCAGCATTGTGGGGGCAAAGGGCATCAGATGTGCCGCCAGCAGGGTATTGGCATTGGCAATATCGCCTCTATCCAGCAGCACCGAAAACATCATCAGCATCAGGCCGATATGATCTTCCGGTTCACGCATACCGGTATCGCACATCATTCCCAAATGGCTCAAGAAGGTCCGGTATTCCAGTGTTGAACAGCCAAACAGCACGTTTTCAGGGTCGAGATAGACAGAGCCCCAGGGGGGAGAAGGCATGGTGCCACTGCCTTGCAACAGGTTGAAAAAATCGGCGGCCAGCTCATCCGGCATTGTTGCCCCGGCGAGTCGGGATAACCGTTGCAACAGTTCATCCTCCTGCTCGGCAAAGCCGTCCAGTATGGTGACGACAGTCTGCGATGACGGGGGATGATAGAGCAGCGCACCCAACAGGCGCGAATATATAGCATTGTTAGTTAACATAGTTGTACAGCCAACTTATATTTTGCCAGTAACCCTATCATCCCAATAAACCATAGGTGGTTTGTTTTTGTCAAAGATTGACACCCCGGAACGAGAGTATTGAAAATAATAAAATGAATAGATTGTGATGTTTGCCGTCATTGTAATTTATGTCTTGATTAGCACGCTAATCAGGAGTTGTTAGATATGCTAACCATATTAAAGATAATAATCACAATCAGTTTATAAAAATTATATTGTCGCCGTTGATCTCATTTTCCAACATCGGCAATAGCCGTTTTCAATTTTTTTGATTTACGACAACGTTTGCCTGATTCCGAAAGGATAGTAGTCCATATGATGTGGACTATTTAGTCTGTGATAACCACTTATCGAGACGTTGTCATATGAAAGATGCACTGGAATCATTATTGACCGGCGGGTTGACCAGGCGGGATTTTATCAAGTCCTCCAGTGTCGCAGCAGTCGGCCTGGCTGCCACGGCGGGCGCCGTGGCACTGCCTTTCAAGAGCATGGCGGCTTCTGCTCCAGCAGTGAAAGAGGAGAAGATAGTTTGGAGCGCCTGTACGGTGAACTGCGGCAGTCGCTGTCCGCTGCGCATGCATGTGGTAGATGGCGAGATCACCTGGGTCGAAACCGACAACACGGGCAACGACCTGTACGGCAATCATCAGGTGCGCGCCTGTCTGCGTGGCCGTTCGATGCGCCGCCGGATCTACAATCCGGACCGGCTGAAGTACCCGATGAAGCGTATTGGCAAGCGAGGTGAGGGCAAGTTCAAGCGGATCAGCTGGGACGAGGCGTACGATGAGATCGCTGCCAGTATGAAGCGCATCATCAAGGAGTACGGTAATGAAGCCATCTATCTGAATTACGGCACGGGAACCCTGGGGGGGACCGTGACCAAGTCCTGGCCTCCAGGCAGCACCCTGATTGCCCGCCTGATGAACCTGACCGGCGGCTACCTCAATCATTACGGAGACTACTCGACAGCCCAGATCACGGTTGGCCTGGATTATACCTATGGCGGTGGTTGGGCCGATGGCAACTCATTTTCCGATCTGGAGAACAGCAAGCTGATTGTCCAGTTTGGCAACAACCCCGCAGAGACCCGCATGTCGGGGGGCGGTCTGACTTATTATCTGGCAGAGGCGAAGGCGCGTTCCAACGCCCGCATGATAGTCGTGGATCCCCGCTATACCGATACGGCAGGAGGGCGCGAAGAGCTGTGGATCCCCATCCGCCCCGGAACCGACACGGCGTTTGTGGCGGCCATGGCCTATGTGATGATCACCGAGGAGCTGGTCGATCAACCTTTTCTGGACAAGTATTGCGTCGGTTACGACGAGAAAACCCTGCCAGCTTCCGCCCCGGTCAGGAGCGACTACAAGTCTTACATTCTGGGGCTGGGGCCGGATGGTGTCGCCAAGACGCCGGAATGGGCGACCAGGATCACCGGCATTCCGGTTGAAACTATTATCCAGACGGCCCGTGAGATAGCAACAGCCAAGCCCTGCGCCATCCTGCAAGGTTGGGGTTTGCAGCGCACCGCCGCCGGGGAAATCGCATCGCGCTCCATCGCCATGCTTGCCCTGCTGACCGGCAATATCGGTATCAACGGGGGAGGCACCGGGGCCCGTGAATCGGATTACAGCATCCCCTTTGTCCGGTTTCCTACCCTGACCAACCCCGTTAAAGCCTCCATCCCCATGTTCCTATGGACGGATGCCATCGTGCGCGGCACCGAGATGACCGCAACCCGGGACGGGATCCGGGGCGTGGACAAGTTGAAGGCACCCATCAAGTTCATCTGGAATTATGCGGGAAATTGTCTCATCAACCAGCATGCGGACATCAACCGGACCCACGACATCCTGCAGGATGAGAAGGCATGCGAGATGATAGTGGTGATTGATAACCACATGACGTCGTCCGCCAAGTACGCCGACATAGTGCTGCCGGATCTGACTACCTCAGAACAGGCCGATTTCTGCATGGATGCCTTTGCGGGGAACATGGGGTACTTCATTTTTGCCGATCAGGCCATCGCACCCCAGTTCGAGTCAAAAGGGATTTACGAGATTTGCTCCGAGATTGCCAAGCGCATGGGCGTCGGTGAGGCTTTCACGGAAGGCCGTGATCAGGAGAGTTGGCTGCGCCATCTCTACACCCTGACCCGGAAGCAAGACCCAGGGCTGCCGGATTTTGAGACCATGCGAAAGCAAGGCATCTACAAGCGACGGGATCCGGACGGTCACTATGTTGCTTACAAGGCATTTCGCGAGGATCCGCAGGGGAATCCGCTCGGTACACCATCGGGAAAAATCGAGATCTACTCTGAGCGGCTGGCCCAGATTGCTGCGACCTGGGAGCTCAAAGAAGACGAGGTGATCCACCCGTTACCTGTCTATGTATCGACCTTCGAGGGGTGGGACGACAAGAAGCGGACCATTTATCCGCTGCAGCTGACCGGCTTCCACTACAAGGCACGTACTCACTCGACCTACGGCAACGTGGACATTCTCAAAGATGCGGCACGTCAGGAGCTGTGGATCAATCCCCTTGATGCCGACGAGCGAGGTATCCAGCAAGGCGATCTGATCCGCATCTTCAACGATCGCGGTGAGGTCCACATTCCGGCCAAGGTCACACCACGCATCCTGCCCGGTGTGGTGGCACTGGGGGAGGGAGGCTGGTATGCCCCGGACGGAAGCAAGGTCGACAAGGGAGGCTGCATCAATGTGCTGACGACTCAGCGACCGAGCCCGCTCGCTAAGGGCAATCCCCAGCATACCAACCTGGTGGATGTACAACTGGTGAAGAAGGCATAAGGGCTAACCATGAAACAGTTCGGTTTTTACATCGATTCAAGCAAGTGCACCGGATGCAAGACGTGCCAGCTCTCTTGCAAGGACGTCAAGGATCTGAACGTTGGCACCAACTACCGCCGCGTCTATGAATACGCAGGAGGTGGCTGGGTGAAAGACGGCGATGCATGGCGTCAAGACGTTTATGCCTATTACGTGTCGATAGCATGCAATCACTGTGCCGAGCCAGCATGTACCAAGGTGTGCCCGAGCGGCGCGATGCACAAGCGGGAAGACGGCTTCGTGGTGGTGGATACGGATACCTGTATCGGTTGCAGATATTGCGCCATGGCCTGCCCTTATGATGCGCCGCAATACAATGCGCAGAAGGGTCATATGACCAAGTGCGATGGCTGCTACGAACGGGTTGCCGATGGCAAACCGCCGGTGTGTGTGGCCTCCTGCCCGTTGCGGGCGCTGGCGTTCGGTCCCATCGAAGAGTTGCGTGCCAAGTACGGCTCTCTGGCCGAAGTGGCGCCATTGCCGCCGTCGTCCTTGACCAAACCCAACATCATCATCAAACCAAACCGCCATTCCCGACCTTGTGGGGATACGACTGGATACTTGGCGAACCCGAAGGAGGTGTAATATGGCTTGGCATGAATGGCCGCTAATCCTGTTCACAGTGATGGCCCAGACTGCGGTGGGGGCGTTTCTGATATTAAGCGCACTGCTGCTTGCCCGGCGCATCTCAGCGGAAACGGAACCTCGGTTGCATCGAGCCATGTTGGGACTGTGGGTGCTGATGGGGCTGGGCCTCGTTGCATCCGTGATGCACCTGGGGAGTCCGCTTCGTGCGATGAATGCACTGAACATGGTGGGCCACTCCTGGCTGTCTAACGAGATCGCCGGCGGCATGGCCTTTTTCGCTTTCGGCGGCTTGTATTGGTTGCTTTCGGTATCGGAAAAAGGGAGCGAAGGGGGACGCAGAGGTCTGATGCTGGGGGCCATCCTGGCGGGTCTCTTCTTCATGTACGCCATGGTCATGGTTTACATGATTGATACTGTGCCGACCTGGTACACAGGTTTAACGCCGGCTTCTTTTCTGCTGACCATGGGGGGAGGGGGAGGCGCCCTGGCGCATTTGCTGTTGCTGGCGGCGCGTCATGACGTCGCTGTGGCTGACACAGTTCTTCCCGTTTGGGGGCTACTGGTGGCGCTGGGGGTGGCCATCGCGGTGATGCTGTTGTCGCTCCATCTCGGCGGGATTGAAACCAGCGTGACGAGCGCGCTGGCCAGGGTACCTGATCTGGCTGTTACCCAGTCGGTTCGTCTCGTGTTGCTGGCTGCGGGAGTCTTGCTGTGGTTGTGGCCGCTGTTTACCAAGCGAACACCCACTGCGGCGCTGATGGCTGTGTCGTTTGGCTTCATCCTGGTGTCCGAGCTGGTGGGGCGCGGGGTGTTCTACGGGATCCATCTCACCGCGGGTTTGGGGTGATCCGAGGACTGGTGCTGACAGGCAGGATATGTCCCAGGCTAGCAGATCATGAGGGGCGGCTGAGGGACAGGGAATGACTATCTTGTTGGCCTGGTATCTTGCTGAGGCAAGCCTCAGGCACCAGTGATTGAACATAGCAAGCAAAGTGTTATCAAGGCCGCTGCAATAGCGGCCTTTTGTTTATCGTGAAATGGCTCCCGGATGGCGGTGGAAAGTGAGCGGGATAACACCAGTCTCGAGCAATAGAAAATGCAAGAAACCGGATGCCAGAAGGTATCCCGCTGCGGCAGGCAAGATAGCAGCCTCTGTTCATTTATCGATATTGTCTTCCTTTGCTGGCTTGTTTGCGTCGTCCACAGGTGCCATCCATCGCACCAGTTCAACCTGATCATGGCGCACCAGTTTCATTTCTCCGCCTTTGAGGCGATAGGCGCAGTGGCTGGTATTGCACATGACCCTGATGTGCGCGGTTTCGCCCAGCAGAGGTGACAGGGCCCGATCCGACCGTTCGTTCAACTGGCCGTTTTCCAGCTTTGTGACTCGCGCTTCTTCGGCATCGAGTCCTTCCATGAAATTGGAGAGTGTGGGCAACAGAATGATGAGTGCAGGTATAGCCAGAATGGCAAAGCGGTCGTAGACAATCTTTAGCCAGGCAAGCAATAGATAGAGTCTTGGGGCTGGGACTCGTGCCCTGCGGCGAAAGAAACGCCTGGCTCTTGGATATTGTCGCAAGCCGATGCGATGGCAAAACCATGCCCAGCGCAGACGAAGCCTGCCCGAAAGAAACAACACGAAAGTGAGCAGCACAATACCGGCAACGGCATAGAGCAGGTAAGGGCCATATAGCTTGCCCATCTGCAGCCAGAGCAAATAGCCCGTGGCGAGCGTGATATCAGCCGGTTGGGGAAACTCTGCGATATCGAGGCCATGGACCAGACATCTGCCGTAAAAGTGAGCCATACCGCTCAAATAGATACTGGCGGTGATAATCGGGATGGCTGCAAAGAGAGTGGTCAGGAAGTGGGCCATCTTGACCTGGGGCTCTTCTGGTTCCGGTGACTTGCGTACCTGCTTGAGGTGCTGCCTTAACCAGTGCCAACGCTCCCAGTTGATTGCTTTTCTCTTTTTCATGTATCCCTACGCCAGAAAAGATGAGCTTCAAAGTTGTCCGCTATTGTAGCGAGACCACAGAGAATGAACATGTGGTCTGGTGGCGGGATCCGCAGATTGGCAGCAAGTGTTATCCGGCAAATAAAAGAGGGCCTCACTCTGTGAGGCCCTCTTGTTATGGGATGGCAACCTTAACGAGGTGCACAGTGTCAGGAACCGGATCCCGTGCTGGCCTCTGACATGGCGGCGGCACTCTTGCGTCGGCGCAGCACGCGCACCAGGGGGGGCAGGGCGATGACCAGCACCGCCAACACCAGCAGGCTCTGGCTGATGGCGCTGCCCCACAGGATGTCGAGTTCGCCGTTGCTGATAGAGAGTGCCCGGCGCAGGTTTTGCTCCAGCATCTCCCCCAGCACGAAGCCCAGGATCAGCGGCGAAAGGGGGAAGTTGAGCTTGCGCAGCACATAGCCAAATACCCCGAGACCGGCCATCAGCAGCAGGTCGAAGGTGGTGCTGTGCACCGCGTAGACCCCCACCGCCGAGACGGTGGCGATGGCCGGGGCCAGGAACCAGAGCGGGATGCTGAGCATGCGGGTGAACAGCCCGATGAGGGGGATGTTCATGATGAGCAGCATGATGTTGGCCAGCAGCAGGGCGGCGATCAGCCCCCAGACGATGTCCGGCTGTTCGGTGAACATGGTCGGGCCCGGGGTGATGTTGTAGAGGGTCAGGGCCCCCATCATCACCGCCGTGGTGCCAGAGCCCGGCACGCCCAGGGTCAGCATGGGGATGAAGGAGCCACAGGCGGAGGCGTTGTTGGCCGCCTCGGGGGCTGCCACGCCGCGGATGTCCCCCTGGCCGAAGGTGCCTTGCGGGCCGGCCAGGCGCTTCTCGGTCATGTAGGTGAGGGCGCTGGCGATGGTGGCGCCGGCCCCCGGCAGGATGCCGACGAAGAAGCCGGCGGTGGCCGAGCGCAGCATGGTGCCGGTGCACTGGGTCAGCTCGCGGAAGCTGAACAGCAGGCGGCCGGTCTGGCGCACCAGCTGCTGACCCCCCTTGGTGTGCTCGAGCATCAGCAGGATCTCGCTCACCGAGAAGAGGCCGATCACCACCACGATGAACTGGATCCCGTCCGACAGGTGCACGCTGTCGAAGGTGAAGCGGTAGACGCCGGTGTTGGCGTCGACGCCGACGGTGGCGAGCCCGAGGCCAATCAGGGCGGCGAGGAAGGACTTGAGCGGGTTCTGGCTCATCATGCTGCCGAGGCAGGCGATGGCGAACACCATGAGGGCAAAGTACTCGGCCGGGCCGAAGGCGAGCGACCAGCGAGCCAGGGCCGGGGCGAACAGTATGATGCCGCCGATGGCGAGCAGGGAGCCGACGAACGAGCTCACCGCCGAGATGGAGAGCGCCACCCCGGCGCGTCCCTGCTTGGCCATGGGGTAGCCGTCGAGCGCCGTCATGATGGCGGCGGCGTCCCCCGGCACGTTGAGCAAGATGGAGGAGATCCGCCCGCCGTACTCGCAGCCGATGTAGACGGTGGCGAGCAGGATCAGGGCCGACTCGGGGGGCAGTTTCAGGGCGAAGGCGAGGGGCAGCAGGATCGCCACACCGTTGATGGGGCCGAGCCCCGGCAGCAGCCCGACCACGGTGCCGACGAAGCAGCCGATGAGGGCGATCAGCAGGTTTTCGGGGGTGAGGGCCACCGCGAAACCTTGCGCTAGGTACATCCAGGTATCCATGACAACTCCTTAGGCCAGCCAGGCGCCGAGCGGCAGGGTGACATCCAGCAGCCGGTCGAAGGCGTAAAAGAGGCAGATGCCGAGCAGGGGCCCGGCGATGAGGGCGGCGCGCCAGCTGGCGCCAAACAGCCGCCCGACCACCACGGTGAGCAGGGTGGTGGCGAGCGGAAAGCCCAGCCACTCAAAGCCCCAGCCGTAGGCAAACAGGGCCAGCACCATGGCGGCGATGCGCAGCAGCGCGGGACGCTCCGGCCAGCTGGCCGGATCCGGCGTGCGCTTAAGCAGCAGCAGGGCGCAGCCGGCCATCAACAGGCTGATGACAAGCGGGAAGGGGCGCGGCCCCACCGGCTCGTAGCTGTATTCGCTGTGCAACTGCCAGGCGAGGGCGGCGGCCCCCAGGCTCAGCAGCAGCCAGCACAGGGCAAACAGACGATCGCTCATGGTGCTGGCTCCCTCTTACTTGGCTAGGCCAAAGGCCTTGGCCTGCTCGCGATAGTCGGCCACCTGGGCCTTGACGTAGCTATCCAGTGCCTCGCCGGTGAGATCGAACTCGAACAGGCCGCGCTGATCACGCTGGGCCTTGAAGGTGTCGGTCTTGACCAACTGATCGAAGGTCTGCTTCCACCACTGGTACTCGGCGTCACTCACCTTGGGGCCCACGTAGAAGCCGCGAATGACCGGCCACTCCAGGTCATAACCCTGCTCCCTGGCGGTGGGGATGTCGGCCAGCTTGCCCGGCAGGCGATCCTTGGCAAACACCGCCAGCACCTTGAGTTTGTCGCCGCCAAGGTGGGGCACCATCTCGCTCAGATCGCCCGAGACCGCCTGCACGTGGTTACCGAGCAGAGCGGTGACCGGCTCGCCACCGCCTTCAAAGGCGACGTAACGCATCTTGTGGGGATCGACTCCGGCCAGTTTGGCCAGCAGGGCGGCCTTCATCCAGTCCTGGCTGCCGATGGAGGCGCCGGCGCCGATCACCACGCTGTTGGGATCGCGCTTGAGGGCGGCGACCAGCTCCTTGAGGTTCTGGTAGGGGGCGTCGTGACGCACCGCTATCATGCCGTAGTCGGTGCCGACGGCGGCCAGCCAGCGCACGTCATCGACGCCGTAGCGGCCGAACTTGCCCTGGGAGAGGTTCAAAAGCGAACCGCCGGAGAAGGCGACCACGGTGCCGGCCTCGGCCGGGCGCTGGGCCACGATGGCGTTGTAGGCCACGGCGCCGACGCCGCCCGGCATGTAGGTGACGCGCATCGGCTTGTCGATGGTGTTGGTCTCCTGCAGGCTCACCTGCAGCAGCTTGCAGGTGAGATCGAAACCGCCGCCCGGCTTGGCGGGGGCGATGCATTCGGTCCGATCAGGGGCGCTGGCGGTGTCGGCTGCTTGCAGTGGCAGGGCACCGAACAGGGCCAGCAGGGCGAGGGCATGACGTGTGTGTTGCTTCATGGAGTGCTCCATCTTGTTGTTGTTTTTTCCGGGTGTGACCTCGTCGGTAGACGAGGTGATGCGAAATTGTTAAAACAACAACCTTTCATTCACCTTTCAGTCGTGGCCTAAGTGACGGGAGCGTGAAGTGGATCACACCTCGCAGTATGGGGAGACGAGATGCGTTTACTGCTGGCCGAAGACAATCATGAACTGGCGCACTGGCTGTCGCGGGCCTTGACCAGCGCCGGATTCGCCGTGGATTGGGTGGCTGATGGCGAGCGGGCCGATCAGTTGCTGCGTCAGGAGCGTTATGCCCTGGCGATCCTGGATATCGAAATGCCCAGGCTGGATGGGCTGGCGGTGCTCGGCCGGTTGCGCCGCCGCGGCCAGGGCTTGCCGGTGCTGCTGCTCACCGCCCGTGGCGCGGTAGAGGAGCGGATCTGCGGTCTCAATGCCGGCGCCGACGACTATCTCGCCAAGCCGTTCGATCTGGGGGAGCTCGACGCCCGTCTGCGGGCCCTGCTGCGACGCAGCGAAAGTGGCGGCGCCGAATTGCGGCTGGGGCAGCTGATGCTGCATCCGGACGGCTATTTCGTGGTGGATGACGCCAGGCTGGCCCTGACCCCGCGCGAACAGGCGCTGCTCACCGCCCTCATGTATCGTCAGGGGCGGCCGGTGGCCAAGGGGCAGCTGTTCGAGCAGGTGTTCAACCTCGATGACGAGGTGGGGAAGGAGAGCATCGATCTCTACATCCACCGGCTGCGCAAAAAGCTGGTGGGCAGTGGCGTGGTGATCACCACGTTGCGCGGGCTGGGTTATCTGCTGGAAGCGGCGCCGGAGGCTTCCCATTAACCGCTCGCTCCTTCATCAACTGCTGCTGTTTCTTGGCGCTCCCTTGCTGATCCTCTGGGGGGCGTCGGCCTGGTACAGCTACTACGGCGCCCTGGCCGCCGCCACCCAGGCTTATGATCGCACCCTGCTCGCCTCGGCGCGCACCGTGGCCGAGCGCCTCGACGTGCAGCAGGGGCGGCTGCGGGTCGATGTCCCCTACGTGGTGCTCGACAGCTTCGAGCGCAACATGCGCGATCGCCTCTTCTATCAGGTGCGCTCGCCATCCGGTCGGGTCATCTCGGGCTATGAGGAACTACCGGCGAAGCCGGACAAGACGCCGCTCACCGACCGTTATCCGGCGCTCGCCTATTTCTACGACGGGGAGTTTCAGGGCACGCCAATTCGTGCCGTCGCCCTGCTGCAACCGGTTAACGAAGGGGGGCTGAGCGGCATGGCCACTATCACGGTGGCCGAAACCCTGATGGGGCGTCGTGAACTTGCCGAGCAGCTGTTGTGGCATGCGGTACTCTCTCAGGGGGCCCTGGTGGCCCTGACCCTGCTGCTTGCCTACCTGCTGCTCAAGCGCCTGCTTACCCCGATGCGCCGTCTGTCGCGCGAGCTATTGCGCCGCGATGCCGCCAACCTGGCGCCGCTGCCGGACTTGCTCCCCTGGCAGGAGACCCGGCCGCTTATCCTCGCCTTTAATCGCCATCTGGCCAGATTGCGCCAGCTGGTGGCCCGTCAGGAGCGCTTCAGCGCCGATGCGGCGCACCAGCTGCGCACCCCGCTGACCATACTGAAGACCCAGGTGGAGGTGGCCCGCAGCGGTAATGATCCCGCCCTGATGCAGGAGAGCCTGACGGCCATGGCGGCCCGGCTCGATCACACCATAGCGCTGACCGAACGCTTGCTGCTGCTTGCTCGCCTCAAATCCGACGAGTGCTCCGGCCTTCGCCAGCGCGAGCCCATCGAGCTGGTGGAACTGGTGCAGCAGGCTTGTCTCTCCCGCTTGGCACAGGCGCGCAGCAAGGGGATCGATCTCGGCTACGAGGGGGAGGAGTCCGCCATCATGGTGGCCGGGGAGCCGCTGCTGCTCGGGGAGCTGTGTGCCAACCTGCTGGACAACGCCATCAAGTACAGCCCGGCAGGTGGCACTGTGACGGCGCGGGTGCAGGCCACCGGTAAGCAAGTCTGGCTGGAGGTGGAAGACAGCGGCCCCGGTATCGCCCCCGAGCAGGCCGAGCGGGTTTGGCTGCCGTTCCAGCGGCTCGAAAACGGCGCCGATCAGCCCGGTGCCGGCCTTGGCCTCGCGCTGGTGCGCGACATCGCCCACTACCATCATGGCGAGGTGTTGCTGCTGCCTGCGCCGCAACTCGGCGGCCTGCTGGTAAGGCTGAGCCTGCCGATGTGAGGCAGGCGAGGGGAGAATAAAGAAAAAGCCCGTCACCATGGTGACGGGCTTTTTGCTGTTGGAACCCCGGAGATGCCGTTGCCGGTTTGGGCCCTTGAACCGTCGGTTCAAGGCGGGGATCGGATCTGACCGCAGGCTTCTCGGTCGTGCCGAGCATGCGCAATAGCCAGAAGGCAGATCCCCTGTTTGGTATGAATATCGGCTCGGGGACTTGAACCGGCTGACAAACACCCCAGGGAATTTAAAACGGTGCGAGATTAGGGCTGTTGCCCCTCTTCTTCGCTGGAATCACCATACTGTCCGTGCTCTATCAAGGCCGCTTCTATGGTGCGTTGCAGCATCTTGATCCGCTTGTCCATGGTCTCAGAGTATTGGTGGTTTTTCTCTTTTTCAAGGCAGAGCTCATGGCAAAAATTGAGCGCCGCCATCACAGCAAGCTGTTCGTTGCTGGAGACTTTGGAACGTTGACGCAGGTCGATCAATTTTTCGGTCAGCTGCTCGGCGGCCTGGCGCAGGGCATCCTGTTGTCCCAGGGGACAGGATACCTTGTAGGGACGTCCCAAAATGACGATTTCTACGGCCTCTGTGCTCATGCCTTCCTCAATACGGCGAAGAAACTTTCCGCCTTTATCCACGTGGACAACTGGGCGGGACTATATAGCGCAGATGCATAACTTTCAAGGCCTTGCTGGCTCTGGAAGAGGGAGAATGCTAGGATCCTGACCATAAATTTTGCAAACTTGCATGAACTTTGAGCGGATCCACTATGAGCAAGACAACCCCCCTTAACTATGCGGCCGTGACGGCCATCATGGAGCAGCATGAGCTGATGGCCAGTGCGGTCGAGGCTCACGGTGTGATCTGTGGTCTGGTATGTGGTGGCGTGGCGCTGGATGAGAAGAGCTGGGTGCCCCATTTCAACGATCTGGTGAACGACGGATTCGGCCTGCCGGCCCCGGTGCGCCAGCTGATGACCGATCTTTATCACAATGTGGTCGAGAGCCTGATGGCGCAAAAAGGGGTCGAGCTGCTGTTGCCCGGTGACGAGACGCCGCTGGATGAGCGCATTGATTCGCTGGTGGACTGGTCCCAGGCGTTTCTGGCCGGTTTCGGTGTGGTGCAGCAGGAGCTCTCCCGCGCCTCGGAAGAGCTGCAGGAGATGATCCAGGATATCGCCAGCATCACCCAGGTCTCTGCCGAGTTCGATCAGGAAGATGACGAGAACGAAGCCTCCTTCCTGGTGCTCTACGAGCACGTCAAACTGGGGGTCATGATGGCCTTCGAAGAGTTTGGCAAGCGTCCGGACAGCCCGGTTACCCCGCCAACCCTGCATTGATGTACCGATTGTGGTGACAGATCACCCTTTTTCACCCGATGAAAGCAAAGAGCGCCCCGTGGCGCTCTTTTGTTATGGCAAAGTGATTGCAACGTGATGGCAAAAGCTGACTAACCCTGTGAGCTGACACCGGTTTTTTGCCGCCAACCGCGCAATCGGCCTCGCCCTTTGTGGTAGCATGAGGCCATGTTTTTGACTTCTCCTTCTCTGCTTATGTCCCAATCTGATGTGCGACAGGTCGATGTGACCCTGGTCGGTGGCGGAATGAGTGGTGCCGTGCTGGCGCTCTCTCTGGCGGCCCTGCGCAAGCCCGATGGATCGCCCCTGTCGATCCTGCTGCTAGAGGCCAGTGCTCCCGACATCCATGCCTCTGCACCGGCTCACCCGGGCTTCGATGCCCGCGCCATCGCGCTGGCGGCGGGCACCTGCGAGGCGCTGGAGCGGCGTGGGCTCTGGCTCCTGTTTGCTCCCCACTGCGCCCCCATCACTCATATTCATGTCTCGGATCGGGGCCATTGTGGCCAGACTCGCCTGTCAGCGGCCGAATACGGTCTGCCCGCCCTGGGGCAGGTCATTGAACTGGCGGCCGTGGGTCACGCCTTGCAGCAGGCCATGGCTGCCTGCAAGCAGATCCGGGTGGTGTGTCCGGCGCGGGTCGGCGATATCCAGCCCCGGGAGGAGGCGGTCAGGCTCACGCTTGAGAGCGGCGAGCAGGTGGAAACCCGGTTGCTGGTGGCGGCCGACGGGGGGAACTCCTTCGTGCGCCAGCACTTCAAGCTGGCGGTGACCCGCCACGATTTTGAACAGAGTGCCATCATCGCCACCGTCAAGACCGCCGAAGATCCCGCCGGCCGCGCCTTCGAGCGCTTTACCGAGCAAGGGCCCCTGGCCCTGCTGCCGATGCAGGAGGGGCTCTCCTCTTTGGTCTGGAGCGTCGCGCGTCATGAGGTGGACGAGCTGATGGGACTGGATGAGGCCGCGTTTCTGGCTCGCCTGCAGGCGGCGTTTGGCTGGCGGCTGGGACGTTTCGAGCGCACCGGTCAGCGCCATGTCTATCCGCTGGTATTGACCGCCTGCGACTATCCGCTGGCCCAGCGTACCGTGCTGGTGGGCAATGCCGCCCACGCCCTGCACCCCATCGCCGGTCAAGGCTTCAATCTCGGCATGCGGGATCTCGATCTGCTGACCGACGCCATCGCCAGCGCCCTGGCGGTGGGGGAGGATATCGGCAGCTTCGCCGTACTCAATGGCTACTGGCAGCAGCGCAAGGTCGATCAGGCGCAGACCGTCTGGCTCACCTCCTCGCTGGCCCAGCTCTTCTCCAATGGTCACGATCCCCTGGTGGCGGGGCGCAATCTGGCGCTCTCCCTGATGGGGCGGCTCCCCTGTCTCAAGGCGCCGCTCGCCTCCCGTACCCTGGGCTTTGTCGCCGATGTGTGTGGCAAGCGTTAAGGGGCCCGGGGTCAACTTATGCTGAAAGGGGATGTGCGATGGCGCCCCCTGCTGGCCACGCTGGCCAGCCATGAAAGGAACAGATGATGCAGATGCAAGATGTGGATGTGGTGATTGTCGGGGGCGGCATGGTAGGCCTGGGGCTCGCCGCAGCCCTCAAGGAGAGTGCCCTCAAGGTGGTGGTGGTCGAGGGGCGCTTGCCCGACTCCGAGCTTGGCGAGGTGGCCGACAACCGGGTCAGCGCCCTGAGCCTCGCCAGCCAGCGCATCCTGCAGCGGGTCGGTGCCTGGTCCGGGATTGCGGCGCGCCGCCTGCAGCATTACGACAAGATGGCGGTGTGGGAGCAGGACAGCTTCGGCCACATCGATTTTGATGCCGCCAGCCTGCGCCAGAGCGCCCTCGGCCATATCGTCGAGAACCGGGTCATCCAGCTGGCGCTACTGGAGGCGATCGAGGGGGCCAGCAACATCCAGCTGCTCACGCCGGCTCGCGCCAAGAGCCTGCAGAGCGGCCCGGCGGGGGCCCTGCTGCTCCTTGAAGATGGCCAGGCCATCTCGGCGAAACTGGTGGTGGCGGCCGATGGTGCCCACTCCTGGGTCCGTCGTCAGGCCGATATTCCGCTGACCAGCTGGGATTACGGCCATCACGCCCTGGTGGCAACGGTGCGCTGCGCCGAGCCCCATCAGGCGGTGGCCCGCCAGATCTTTACTCCGGAAGGGCCGCTCGCCTTCCTGCCCCTGTGGCAGGGGGATCTCTGCTCCATCGTCTGGTCCCTGCCTGCCGCGCGGGCCGAGGCGCTGTGCGCCTGCGACGATGAGAAATTCAATCGCCAGCTCACAGCGGCATTCGATGCGCGGCTCGGTCTGTGCAAGGTGGAGGGGCCGCGCAGCGCCATCCCGCTCACCGCCCGCTATGCTCGCGATTTTGCCCGCGAGCGGCTGGTGCTGGTGGGCGATGCCGCCCACACCATACACCCGCTGGCAGGGCAGGGGGTCAACCTCGGCCTGCTGGATGCCGCCGCCCTGGCCGAGCTTATCCTCGCCAACCAGCGTGCCGGCAAGGATATCGGCCTGCAGGCCAATCTACGCAGCTACGAGCGCTGGCGCAAGAGCGAGGCGGCCAGGATGCTGGCGGCGATGGAGGGGCTCAAGCGACTGTTTAGCGGCGCTCACCCCCTCAAGAAGCTGGTGCGCGGGGTGGGATTGCGTGCGGCCGATCTGCTGACGCCTTTCAAAGAGGGGGTGATCCGTGCCGCCATGGGGCTGGAGGGCGAATTGCCCGCCCTGGCCCGTCCCGAGTGGGTGCCGGTGACACCGGTCAACCCGGTGCCGCGGGCCAAGCTTTCGCCAAAATGATGAAAAAAACTAATATTACCCGGCTTTTTTTATAAAAAAAGTAATCTGGCAAGGCTGATGCCCCTGACGAGGCGTCAGCCTTTAATTTTGGTGCAGTGCGAAACGTTTTTCTGCAAATTGTGACGAAACGGTGAAAATCGAAATTTAATCTCGACTTCTTCCGTTTACGGCTGTTTTTATCTTGGCGTTTATCTTAGTGTCTGGAAGCACTTAAACGGGAGGGGATTAGTTTTTTTTGAGCGGCGCATGGGCCCGCTTGGCATATAATCCGTCCCGTTCAAGGAATCCCTCTTGCCCGGCAAGGGCAGGAGCGAGCACAGACCCGGTGACCGGCTCTCTTTGCTGTGAAGGCTTATCTTTGCAGTGAATCGGGCGGGTTGCGAGAGTTGTCGCTAACGCTAAAGGGCTTTTTGCTAAGGAAAGAATGCGATGATCCAGACTACTGTACTGCATCCCAAACACCTGGAAGCCGGCGCCAAAATGGTGGACTTCCATGGTTGGGAAATGCCCATCAACTACGGTTCCCAGCTGGAAGAGCACCACGCGGTGCGCAGCGACGCCGGCATGTTCGATGTCTCCCACATGACCATCGTCGATCTGACCGGCGAGCGGGTCAAAGCCTTCCTGCAACACCTGCTGGCCAACGATGTGGCCAAGCTGACCGTTTCCGGCAAGGCCCTCTATAGCGGCATGCTCAATCCCGAAGGGGGCGTCATCGACGACCTCATTACCTATTACCTGACTGATACCTTCTACCGCCTGGTGGTCAACTCCGCCACCCGCGAGAAGGATCTGGCCTGGATCCGCCACCACGCCATCGATTTCGATGTCACCGTGACCGAGCGCCCCGAGCTCGCCATGATCGCGGTGCAGGGCCCCAACGCCAAGCTCAAGGTGGCCTCCGTCCTGAGCGCCTCCCAGCGCACCGCCGTGGTGGGGATGAAGCCCTTCTTCGGCGTGCAGGCCGGCGATCTCTTCATCGCCACCACCGGCTACACCGGCGAAGATGGCTACGAGATCGTGGTGCCGCAAGAGAAGGCGTGCGATCTGTGGCAGGGGCTGCTGGATGCAGGGGTTGCCCCCTGCGGCCTGGGCGCGCGGGATACCCTGCGTCTCGAAGCCGGCATGAACCTCTATGGTCAGGACATGGACGAGTCTATCTCTCCGCTCGCTGCCAATATGGCCTGGACCATCGCCTGGGAGCCGGCCGATCGCCAGTTTATCGGCCGCGCCGCGCTGGAAGCGCAGAAAGCGGCGGGCAACCAGCACAAGCTGGTGGGCCTGGTGATGGAAGAGAAAGGGGTCTTGCGTGCCGGCATGGCGGTCACCTTTACCGGTGCCGATGGCGAGCCGCGGGAAGGGGTGATCACCTCAGGCTCCTTCTCCCCGACCCTGGGCTACAGCATCGCCCTGGCGCGGGTGCCCCGTGACATCGGCGCACAGGCCCAGGTTGAGATCCGCAAGAAATTGGTTACCGTGAAGGTGACCAAGCCCGCCTTCGTCCGCAATGGTCAGGCGCTGGTGTAATGATTGATGGCGGCGCAGGAAGGTCCTGCGCCGCGCCCTTTTGTAAAAAGTGATCCAAGTACATTAAGGAAGCACAAATGAGCCATATCCCGAGCGAACTGAAATATGCCACCTCCCACGAGTGGATCCGTGTCGAAGCCAACGGTGAGGCCGTCGTCGGTATCACCGAGCACGCCCAGGAGCTGTTGGGGGACATGGTGTTTGTCGAGTTGCCCGAGGTGGGTAAGCAGGTCAGCGCCGGTGACGACTGCGCCGTGGCCGAGTCGGTAAAAGCCGCCTCCGACATCTACAGCCCGGTGAGCGGCGAGATCATCGCCGTCAACGAAGAGCTGGAAGGCAGCCCCGAGCTGGTCAACTCCGATCCGTACCAGGCTGGCTGGTTGTTCCGCATCAAGCTGGATGACGCAGGCGAGCTGGCCAACCTGCTGGACGCCGAAGGCTACCAGAACGTGGTGGACGAAGAGTAATGCCTCCGGGCCCTGCACAGCGTGCGGGGCCCTTTTGTATGACGGTCTGCCAACGAGCGGGCCGCAGGATGCCGGCGCGCATCCGCCACAATGGGATAACAGTTCCATTGCGGCACCCATGAACATGAGTGGAGTCGGTCCAGGCCGACTATCAGTGCTTTTTATCAGGATTTATGAGCAGGAATAGGGAAATGACCCAGTCATTGTTTGAACTCGAGCAAAAAACCGATTTCATCCGCCGTCATATCGGCCCGGGTGAGGAAGAGCTGCGCGTGCTGTTGGCCGAAGTGGGTGCCGAGAGCCTGGACGATCTGATTGAGCAGACGGTCCCGGCCGCCATCCGTCGCCCCGGCCCCCTGGGGATCGGCGCCAGCATGACGGAGGTGGAGGCCCTGGCCAAGCTCAAGGGTTACGCCGCCCAGAACAAGATTGCCAAGAGCTATATCGGCATGGGTTATCACGACACCCACGTGCCCCATGTCATCCTGCGCAACGTGCTGGAGAACCCGGGCTGGTACACCGCCTACACCCCCTATCAGCCCGAGCTGGCCCAGGGCCGTCTCGAAGCCCTGCTCAACTTCCAGCAACTGACCCTGGACTTGACCGGCATGGATCTCGCCAGCGCCTCCCTGCTGGATGAAGCCACCGCCGCTGCCGAAGCCATGGCACTCGCCAAGCGGATGGCCAAGTCCAAGTCCAACCTCTTCTTCGTGGCCGACGACGTGCATCCCCAGGTGATCGACGTGGTCAAGGAGCGCGCGGTGCACTTCGGCTTCGACGTGGCTGTGGGCCCCGTCGCCGAGGCGGTGAGCGAAGAGGTGTTCGGTGCCCTGTTCCAGTATCCCACCACCACGGGTGAGGTGAAGGATCTGCGCGCCCTGATCGCCGCGGTGCAGGCTCAGAAAGGGTTGGCCTGCGTCAGCGCTGATATCCTCTCCCTGTTGCTGCTCAAATCCCCGGGCGAGCTGGGCGCCGATGTGGTGTTGGGCTCTGCCCAGCGTTTTGGCGTGCCCATGGGTTACGGTGGTCCTCACGCCGCCTTCTTCGCTACCCGCGATGCCTACAAGCGCTCCATGCCGGGCCGCATCATCGGCGTCTCCAAGGATGCCCGTGGCAAGAATGCCCTGCGCATGGCGATGCAGACCCGCGAGCAGCACATCCGCCGCGAGAAGGCCAACTCCAACATCTGTACCGCCCAGGTGCTGTTGGCCAACATGGCGAGCTTCTACGCCGTCTACCACGGTCCGGTGGGGCTGAAAACCATCGCCTCTCGCGTCCATCGTCTGACCAGCATTCTGGCGCTGGGGCTGAAAGCCAAGGGTGTGGCCCTCAAGCACGACAGCTGGTTCGATACCCTGACCGTCGTGACGGTCGACAAGGCTGCGCTGATCGCCAAGGCCGAGGGGCTTGGCATCAACCTGCGCGCCGATCTGGATGGCGCCGTGGGGGTGTCTTTGTCCGAGACCACCACCCGTGACGACGTGGTCGAGCTGTTCGAGCTGTTCCTGGGGGCAGACCACGGCCTGGATCTGGAGGCGCTGGACAAGGCGGCCCAGGCCCATCACGCCATCCCGCAGGATCTGCTGCGTACCGACGCCGTGCTGACCCACGAAGTGTTCAACAAGTACCACTCCGAGACCGAGATGCTGCGCTACATCCACCGTCTCGAAGCAAAAGATCTGGCGCTCAACTATGCCATGATTTCGCTCGGCTCCTGCACCATGAAGCTCAACGCCACCGCCGAGATGATCCCGGTGACCTGGCCCGAGTTTGGCAAGCTGCATCCGTTCGCCCCGCTCGAGCAGGCCAGGGGTTACCAGCTGTTGCTGGCAGACCTTGAGGACTGGCTGGTGAAAGTGACCGGCTACGATGCGGTCTGCATGCAGCCCAACTCCGGTGCTCAGGGCGAGTACGCGGGCCTGCTGGCCATCAAAAAGTACCACGAGTCGCGCGGCGAGGGGCATCGCGACATCTGCCTCATTCCGGCTTCTGCTCACGGGACCAACCCGGCGTCTGCCCAGATGGCGGGCCTCAAGGTGATCGTCACCGCCTGTGACAAGGCCGGTAACGTGGATCTCGATGACCTGCGCGCCAAGGCGGCCGAGGCGGGGGATCAGCTCTCCTGTCTGATGGTGACCTACCCCTCCACCCACGGGGTGTACGAGGAGACCATCAAGGAGGTGTGCGACATCGTTCACCAGTACGGTGGTCAGGTCTATCTGGACGGCGCCAACATGAACGCGCAGGTGGGCCTCACTGCGCCTGGCTTTATCGGTGCGGACGTCTCCCACCTCAACCTGCACAAGACCTTCGCTATCCCCCACGGTGGTGGTGGTCCGGGCATGGGCCCCATCGGTGTCAAGCAGCATCTGGCACCGTTCGTGGCCGGTCACGCCGTGGTCAAGACCGATAAAGAGAGCCGTGACAACGGCGCCGTATCGGCCGCACCGTTCGGCTCGGCCAGCATCCTGCCCATCAGCTGGATGTATATCGCCATGCTGGGTGACGAGGGGCTGAAGAAATCCACCCAGGTCGCCATCCTCAACGCCAACTACCTGGCCAAGAAGCTCGGCGAGGCCTTCCCGGTGCTCTACACCGGGCGCAACCATCGCGTTGCCCACGAGTGCATCCTGGATATCCGTCCGCTCAAGGAGGCATCCGGCATCAGCGAGATGGACGTGGCCAAGCGCCTGATGGATTTTGGCTTCCACGCGCCGACCATGAGCTTCCCGGTGGCGGGTACCCTGATGGTCGAACCGACCGAATCCGAATCCAAGCGCGAGCTGGATCGCTTCGTCGAGGCGATGATCGCCATCCGCGCCGAGATCGCCAAGGTGCAGGACGGCCACTGGAGCCTGACCGACAACCCGCTGGTGCACGCGCCCCACACCCAGGATGACGTGATGGACGAGCAGTGGAACCGTGCCTACAGCCGCGCCGAGGCGGTCTTCCCGTCCGACGCCGTGCGCGCCAGCAAGCTGTGGCCGTCGGTTAACCGCATCGACGACGTCTACGGCGATCGCAACCTGTTCTGCTCCTGCGTACCTACCGAGGATTACGCCAAGTAAGAAGAGGCGTTGATCACGGCCATTTAAGTTGGAAACCGTGACATTGAAGTTGGAAACCGACCATTCAAGTTGGAAACTCAAAGGCCCTGCAACAGCAGGGCCTTTTTATTTTGTGCGGTGAATATCTGTAATTAAATTACAAAAATGATCTCAGTTGGATCTTTCAGGCAGGTCAGGGTCTACCTCTTGTCAATGGCACACATAAAAGCATCATTCCAATTGATGCAAAAATAATGGGCGTTGATATTGACTCAGTAGCGTCAGATGCGACACACTGTAACTGCATCATTAACGATGAAGAGATTTTTTGTGAAGCTGAACCAAATTGCCACCATCAGTGCTGGGCACCCCTATCGCGGCAAGATCCCGGAGATCGATTCCGGCAGCATGGCCGTGGTGCAGATGAGAGATGCCTCGCCAGAAGGAGGGGTTGACTGGTCTGCCTGCCTTCGCTCCGAGCCTACCAGCAAGAAGGAGCCTGACTGGCTGCAAACCGGCGATATCCTAGTGGCGGCCCGTGGCAGCACTAACTATGCCGTGCTGGTCGATACCGGGCTTGCACCATTGCCCGCCGTAGCCGCCCCTCACTTCTATGTGGTGCGGTTGCATAGCGAGGCGCTCAGTCCCGAATTTCTGGCCTGGCAGCTCAATCAGTCCCCTTGCCAGCGCTACTTCGAGCTTCACGCCGAAGGCAGCGCGGCAAAAAGTATTCGCCGTCAGGTGTTGGAGGAGGCCCCTATCGGTATCCCATCTCTTGCAAGACAAGCCGCCATCATGAAGCTGGCCCACAGCCTGCGTGAAGAACGGAACCTGATGCAACAACTGCAACGTAACGGCGAGCAGATAATGCAGGCCATCGCTGCCAGCCTGCTCGAACAATCCGATCAGCCAGCGAAATAGTTTCGCTGAGCAGCCCATTTTTCCAAGAAATACCCAAGGAATTGTGACTTATGACTACCTCGATAAACCAGGACGATATCAACAAGGCCCTCTGGTCTGCCTGCGACACCTTCCGGGGCACTGTCAGCCCTGATACCTATAAAGACTTCGTGCTCACCATGCTGTTCCTGAAATACATCTCCGATGTCTGGCAGGATCACTACGATGGCTACAAGGCCGAATATGGCGATGAGCCGGAGCTCATTGAAGAGATGCTCAAAAACGAGCGCTTCGTGTTGCCCAAACAGGCCAGCTTCTACAGCCTGTTCGAGCGTCGCTTTGAACCGGGCAATGGCGAGCGGATCGATCAGGCGCTGCACGCCATCGAAGAGGCCAACGGCACCAAGCTCAAAGACGCGGGCAAGAGCGTGTTTCAGGACATCAGCTTCAACACCGACCGACTCGGCGAAGAGAAGCAGAAGAACACCATACTGCGCCACCTGATGGAAGATTTTGCCAAGGATGAGCTCAACCTCAAACCGAGTCGGGTCGGCACTCTGGATGTGATCGGCAACGCCTACGAGTATCTCATCAAAAACTTCGCTGCCAGCGGCGGCCAGAAGGCGGGGGAGTTCTATACCCCGCCCGAAGTTTCCGATCTTATCGCCGAGCTGCTGGAGCCGATGCCGGGCGACACCATCTGCGATCCGGCCTGTGGCTCGGGGTCACTCTTGATGAAGTGCGGCCGCAAGGTGGTGGCAAACCATGGCGAGAAGCACTACGCCCTCTACGGGCAGGAGGCCATCGGCTCCACCTGGTCGCTGGCCAAGATGAACATGTTCCTGCACGGGGAAGACAACCATAAGATCGAGTGGGGCGACACCATCCGCAACCCCAAGCTGCTCGATAAAAACGGCGACCTGATGCGCTTCGATATCGTGACCGCCAACCCGCCCTTTTCGCTGGATAA
The DNA here is from genome assembly GCF_041402525.1 of Aeromonas sp. S18(2024). Classification (NCBI taxonomy): domain Bacteria; kingdom Pseudomonadati; phylum Pseudomonadota; class Gammaproteobacteria; order Aeromonadales; family Aeromonadaceae; genus Aeromonas; species Aeromonas sp. S18(2024). The sequence continues at coordinate 255,427 of NZ_JBGLQV010000001.1, forward strand.
ATGGGGTTATGAGGAAGCGGGGAACGATAAGTTCGGTCGCTTCAAGCGCGGGCTGCCGCCCAAAACCAAGGGGGATTACGCCTTTATCCTCCATATGATTGAAACCCTGAAGCCCAAGAGTGGGCGCATGGGGGTGGTGGTGCCCCACGGCGTGCTATTCCGGGGTTCCAGCGAGGGGAAAATTCGCCAGCAGTTGATCGACGAAAACCTGCTCGATGCGGTGATCGGCCTGCCGGAGAAGCTCTTCTATGGCACCGGTATCCCCGCCGCCATTCTGATCTTTAAAAAGCAGAAGGTAGACGACAATGTGCTGTTTATCGACGCCAGTCGTGAGTTCAAGGCGGGTAAAAACCAGAACCTGCTAAGTGCGGACAATATCGCCAAAATCGTGGCCACCTATCGCAATGGCGGCAATGTCGATAAATACGCCTATCTCGCCTCGCTTAAAGAGATCAAGGAGAACGACTACAACCTCAATATCCCCCGTTATGTGGATACCTTCGAAGAAGAGGAGGAGATCGATCTGCTGGCGGTGCGGGCCGAGCGCGAACAACTGAAAACCCAACTGGCCGAGCTGGAAACCGAGATGGCTAACTATCTGAAGGAGCTCGGTTATGGTGCCTAATGGGTGGAAAAAAACACATCTCAAATGTGTTATTAGTGGCACCATCAAAAACGGTTATTCGCCACTCCCAGCTTCAACTACTACGGGTTATTGGGTATTAAGCCTTGGCGCATTGACTGACCATGGAATCAATCCTTTAGAAATAAAACCTGTGGTAGTTGATGAGAAGGTAAAACAAGCTTTACTTTCTGATGGTGATTTTTTGATTAGTCGTTCTAATACCCCAGACAAAGTAGGGCGCTCGATTAGATTCAAAAATGAAGTTCAAAACTGCTCTTACCCTGATCTTATGATGAGATTTTGTGTAGATACCCAAAAAGCAGATCCCAATTTTATTGAAATAAAATTAAAGTCAGCAGAGGTAAGGCAGTATTATAAAAGCTGTGCCGCAGGCAGTAGTAGCTCAATGGTGAAAATAAATAAAGCGGTTGTTGAAAATACTCCGCTTCTGCTTCCCTCATTTCCTGAACAAAAGAAAATCGCCAAAATCCTCTCCACTTGGGATAAGGCGATCAGCACTACTGAGCAACTGCTGGCCAATAGCCAGCAGCAGAAAAAGGCGCTGATGCAGCAACTGCTCACCGGCAAAAAACGCCTGCTGGATAACAATGGTGTGAGGTTTAGTGGGGGGTGGCGCGAGCGTTTGTTGGGAGATATATCAAAAATAACTACTGGCAGCTCTAATCGGCAAGATTCACATATGAACGGTGCATACACGTTTTTTGATCGATCTGAAGATATAAGAACTAGTGACACCTACTTATTTGATTGCGAGGCTGTAATTGTTCCAGGTGAAGGGCAGGACTTTATACCTAAGTATTTCGTAGGAAAATTTGACCTTCACCAACGCACCTATGCAATCATGGATTTTCCCGAATGCCACGGAAAATTCTTGTTCTACGCAATACATTACTTCCGTTCGCATTTTCTATCTCAAGCAGTTGGGTCAACAGTGAAATCATTGCGGCTACCTATGTTTCAAAAAATGAAGCTGAATCTGCCAACGTTTGAGGAGCAACAAAAAATAACAGTAGTGATCTCCACTGCCGATCAAGAAATTACTACCCTGCAACAAAAGCTCGATGCCTTAAAGCAGGAGAAAAAAGCCCTGATGCAGCAACTGCTGACCGGCAAGCGGCGGGTCAAGGTGGTGGGGGCCGCATGAAAAAAGTGACCCTTCACCCCATGACCGAGGCCGACGTTGAGTGGCTGGAGCAGCGGCTGATGGAGTATGGCAATGACGACTCGATGCTGAGTCTGTCGGCACTCGACGGCTTTCTGACTGGCGTGCTCTCCGGCCCCGAGCTGGTATCACCCAGCCAGTGGTGGCCGGTGCTCTGGGGCGGCATGCCCACCGAGTGGTCATCCGAGCGGGAGATGAAACGGGCGCTAGACCTTATCATGGGCCATATGAATATTCTGGCCCATACCCTCTGTTATCAGCCCGAGCACTTTATCCCTGTGTTGATGGTCAATCTTTTCGAAGAACAAGAGATCTGCAACGCCGAAGAGTGGTGCTTTGGCTATCTGCGTGGCATGGCGCTGGGGAACTGGCCAGCACTGCCAGAGGAGCTGGATACCTGGCTTGAGGTGATCCGCCTGCATGGCAGCGATGACCAATTGCCACTGCTTGCCAGCCTGTCGCTGCCGGAACATCAGCAGAGCGTGGCCGAAGTGGGCCCTGCCGCGTTGAAATTGCACGCCTATTTTCTCGCACAACGGGGGCCAAACAGGGGGCCTGTCGCGGCGCCATCGGTGAAACCGGCCAAGGCCCCTGCCAAGGTCGGGCGCAATGAGCCCTGCCCCTGTGGTAGCGGCAAGAAGTACAAGCAGTGCTGTTTGCACTGATCAGGCGCTCGGCCCGTACCCTCAGTGAGGGTGACGGCCAGGCGAATGGCGAGCCTTGGTTGCATCGCATCACCATAAAAATTAAATAAGATAAACAGTCAGTTAGGGATAAACATGAAATTACAACAACGGATGGAACGGCTGGTCAACGCGGTATGTGAAGGGATGTTTGAGCGGGAGGAGGTGATCTCGGTGGCACTGCTGGGTGCCTTGTGTGGTCAGAATACCTTTCTTTACGGCCCACCCGGCACGGCCAAAAGCCTGATCTCCCGTCGCATCGCCTGTGCCTTTGCCAATCCGGCCTACTTCGAGTATCTGATGAACCGGTTCAGTACCCCCGAGGAGGTCTTTGGCCCCATCTCGATCAAGGCACTCAAAGAAGATCGGTATGTTCGTAAAACCGAGCATTATCTGCCCCAGGCCGATTTCGCATTTCTGGACGAGATATGGAAATCGAGCCCGGCGATCCTCAATACCCTGCTGACACTTATCAATGAGCACACCTTTCGCAATGGCGAACAGATCGAGCAGGCCCCACTGAAAGCCTTGGTGGCTGCGTCGAATGAAACACCCGATGCCAATCAGGGGCTGGATGCGCTGTATGATCGCTTTATCATCCGCCTGATGGTCGGGCCCATTGAGCAGTCTGATAATTTTGAACGATTGCTGGCGTGTAAACCGACCGAGGCGGCTATCAGGATTGATGACTCGCTTGTTGTGAAGGCCGATGAGTGGGCTAAATGGCGAGAGCAACTGCATGAGGTGAGTTTGTCACCGGAAACCCTGACCATTATTCGCCTGATCCGCAGTGAACTCGCCACCAAATATGACAAACTGAAGGTCTATGTTTCCGACCGCCGCTGGCAGCGGGCGACCCAACTGCTCAAGGCCGCAGCCCTCTTTAATGGCCGCAGCGAAACCAATCACAGTGATGCCTTGCTATTGCGGCACTGCTTGTGGACCCATGAAGAGAACCGTCTTGCCGTTAACGATATCGTCGAGCAAGCCGTTAAGGATACCGGTTTTGACAGTGGTATTAATCTCGCGCAGATTGATGCCGAAAAAGAATCATTGGAGAAAGAGATCCATAATGAACTTTTCAGTGCCACTGATATTTACGATACACAGATTATTAATGGGCACGCTTTTTTCAAAGTGAAGAACGACTTTGATAATACTAGGATTGGTTCTTACATTTTTATTCCATTGGATAACCTTAAGAACACACATGAATTCCACCCGACAAGTGAAACGGGTAATGAACTAAATTATATTGTCTGTCAATTTGATGGCCAGGGTACTTGTCGGATATCAATGAAGAGCAGATATGGCAGTTTTAATTTCAAACCAGAAGTTCTCTTCCATAAAGGTGACAAGAAACCAAATATTAACAAGCGGCTTATCACCTCATTGGCTGAGTCGGTGGCAAAAACCAGAGAACAGCTTATAGCCACTCTGAATAAGATAGAAAAACAGTGCCAAGGCTATGAGAAAAAATTGGCATCCATTTTCGTTCCTGCCCAGCAGAGCGCATTGGCTATTGATGGCATTACCGAGCAGATTGCTCGGCTCAAATTGCGTATCAAAGATTGTGAACGGCTGGAAGCCTTATGCAAATAAGCCAGGTGGAGAGTGCTTCGCATCTCGCTCAAAAAGAACTCCGCGACAGCTATGGTGGATTGCTGGCTCACTCCAGCTCGCTGACCAGCCAGGTCTCGCAGCACATCGAGGAGTGGAAGAGAGATACTGAGGCAGCGTTGACCAACGAGTGTCCATTCGCTGAGCATGCCCACAAGCTGAACCATTGGCGAAGAGAGAGTGCGCTTGGCGATATATCCAAAGCCTCTTTTCAAGGGGCGGTGAAGGATTATCTCGCGCTCTGTAAAGCCAGCCAGCACCCGGTGGACCCGCCATTTTGGCAAAAGCAGGTTGCCGATAGTTTCGCTCAGGACGTAGAGCAGCCGAGAGAGGATAAGGCCGTCAGTTGCCAACTGCTGGCTACTGAATGGCAAAAGGTGCTGGATAAAGCCCGCAATAGTTGGGAGCTGGCCAGGATCGAGCAGCTGCGTCGCCAGTTAATGGAACGATTGGAGAGCATGCTCAAGCTGTTGCAGCAGTTGCAACCGCTGCTTGAAGCGTTGGGGCTGGATCCGGGGCGACTGGTTGATCTCTCCAGTGGCCAGCTCTCTGCCCAAGATCTGGCCCAGTTCCAGAAGTGGGCAAGCTATCTGGCAAACGACAAGGGGTTGCATGCGTTATGCGACTTGCTCGGCAAGATCCGGCAGATTGAACTCTCCGAAAAGATTGAGCGGGTGAAGGTCAACCACGTTCTGGATCTCTGTCTGCCCGATATCAACTCCCGAGAGGAGATAGTGGCTATTAGGTTGGGACGAGATCTGGAGCATGTATTGCCCAGCGAGAAAGCCCTGTTGGCTGATGACGAGACCGCATTGCTGTTTGATTTGAAGTTCGTCGAGTCACGACTGATGAGCTTTGATATGGCAGGTATGCAGACTCAACATCTGCATGTTGAACGAGAAGAGGAGAGGCCGGTCAACGAAGAGGAGAAGCGCGGCCCCATGATCCTCTGCGTTGATACCAGTGGCTCGATGAGCGGGGCGCCCGAGACGATCGCCAAAGCGATGACGCTATTTCTGGCAACCAAAGCGAGAGAGGAGCAACGCCCCTGTTACCTGATTAACTTCTCTACGGGTATCAGGACCTTGGAGTTGAGTGGAAAATGGGGCCTTGCGTCGATAATCGACTTTCTGAAAATGTCGTTTCATGGTGGTACTGATGCGGCACCAGCCCTTGGCCATGCGTTGAAAACCATGGCCGCAGAGACCTACCAAAAGGCCGACCTGTTGATGATTTCTGACTTCATCATGGCGGATCTGCCACCGGAGACCCTGGCAAATATCGAGCAACAGCGTGGTAAGGGTAACCGCTTTTACTCTCTGGTGGTCGGCTCTGCTTATATGGTTCAGCGGCTAAAGCGCCTCTTTGACCATGAGTGGGTGTATAACCCGACGACGAGTACCATTCATGAGTTGATCGGCTTTCAGCAAAAAATTGACAACCAGTTTGAGGCATCCCCGTTATGAAGGCCTTGCCGAAATTTCAAGAAGAGTACAGCGCCAAGATCCCAGCCCTGACCCTGCTGACCCAGTTGGGCTGGTCTTTCTTCTCCCCTGAACAGACGCTGGCGGCACGGGATAACAAGTTCGATCAGGTGGTGCTGCGCCAACAACTGCGCAGCGTACTGGCCGAGCGCACCTTTGTGTTTGCGGGCAAAACCTATCCGCTTTCCCCTAAGTCAGTGGACAATCTGGTCAGCGAGCTGTGCAGCCCGGCCCTGAATGAAGGGTTGCAGGCGGCCAACGAGCGGCTCTATAACCACTTGCTCTATGGCATGTCGGTCACCGAGTTTGTTGATGGCAAGAAGGTGAGCCCAACCATCCCCCTTATTGATTGGCACAACCCGCACAATAACCGCTTCACCTTCACCGAAGAGTTTCGGGTTACCCGCGCAGGCGGCATCGAGTCGCGTCGCCCGGATATCGTCTGCTTCGTCAATGGCTTGCCCTTGGTGGTGATCGAGGCCAAGCGCCCGGATGGCAACGCCAAAAAAGGGCCGACCATCAAGGAAGGGATCTCCCAGAGCCTGCGCAACCAGCGCCCGGATGAGATCCCGCTGCTGTTTGCCTACAGCCAGTTACTGCTCTCCATCAATGGCATCGAAGGGCGATATGGCACCTGCGGTACGCCGGAGAAGTTCTGGGCCGCCTGGCGTGAGGAAGACATCGGCGATGGTGAGATGACAGCCATCAAGAATCAGCCGCTCTCATCCGAACAACGCTCTGCCCTGTTTAGCCACCGGCCCGCCGCCGATCTGGGCTGGTATCAGTCCCTGGTTGCGGCTGGCGAGCTGGCGGTCAGCGATCAGGATCGGCTGCTAATCAGCCTGCTCTCCCCGGATCGGCTGCTGGAGATGACCCGCCTGTTCACCCTGTTTGACAAGAAGGCGGGCAAGATAGTCGCCCGCTACCAGCAGGTGTTTGGCATCAAGCGGTTGATCGAGCGTATCAACCAGAAACGCCCAGATGGCGGGAGAGAAGGTGGGGTGATCTGGCACACCACTGGTTCGGGCAAGTCGTTCACCATGGTGTTCCTCAGCAAGGCACTGATCCTGCACGACAGTTTGAAACAGTGTCGCCTGTTGGTGGTGACCGACCGGGTGGATCTGGAGAGCCAGCTCAGCAAGACCTTTGCCTCCAGCGGTGAACTCGCGGGCAAGAAAGATAAAGAGGCGGCCATGGCTACCTCGGGCAAGCGGCTGGCCGAGCAGATCGGTAAGGGCAGCGAGCGGATCATCTTCTCGCTTATTCAGAAGTTCAACTCAGCGACCAAGTTGCCGGAGTGCATCAACAAGAGCCCGGATCTCATCGTGCTGATCGATGAGGGCCACCGCAGCCAGGGGGGCGAGAACCATGTCCGCATGAAGCTGGCATTGCCCAACGCCGCGTTTGTGGCTTTTACCGGCACGCCGCTTCTCAAGGATGACAAGACCACCAATAAGTTTGGCCCCATCGTCCATGCCTACACCATGCAGCGGGCGGTCGAGGACAAAACGGTGACGCCGCTGCTCTATGAGGAGCGCATCCCCGATCTGGAGGTCAACGAGCGGGCCATCGACAGCTGGTTTGAGCGTATCACCCTGGGGTTAAACGAGCAGCAGCAGGCCGATCTGAAACGCAAATTTGCCCGCAAGGGCGAGATCTACAGCGCGGAGGATCGCATCAAGCTGATTGCGTTCGATATCGCCAGTCACTTTTCAAACCACATTGTCGAGGGGCTCAAGGGCCAGCTGGCCTGCGATAGCAAGGCATCGGCGGTGCTCTATAAAAAGTACCTCGACGAGGCGGGGCTGTTCGAGTCGGCGGTGGTGATGAGCCCGCCCGACAGTCGTGAAGGCAACACCGAGGTCGATGAATCAACCACCCCGCTGGTCACTCAGTGGTGGAAGGAGAATGTCGGCACTCAGGATGAGCAGGTGTATTCCAAGGCGCTTATCGAGCGTTTTGCCGATGAAAATGACCCCCTCAAGTTGCTGGTCGTGGTGGACAAGCTGTTGACCGGCTTCGATGAACCAAAGAACACCGTGCTCTATATCGACAAGCCACTCAAAGAGCACAACCTGATCCAGGCGATTGCGCGGGTCAACCGGCTGCACCCGAAGAAGCAGTTCGGTCTGCTTATCGACTATCGCGGCATCTTATCCGAGCTGGATACCACTATCGGCAAGTATCAGGATCTCGCTTCCCGCACCCAGGGCGGCTATGACGTTGACGACCTCAAAGGCCTCTACAACCAGATGGGCACCGAATATAAGCGGCTGCCTCAGCTCTACCAGACCCTGTGGAACATTTTCGCCGGGGTGAAGAACAAGCAGGATATCGAGCAACTGCGTCAAGTGCTGGTGCCCAAGATGGAGGAACTGGACGGCGAACTGGTGGATGTGAACCTCAAGGTGCGAGAAGACTTCTACGAGGCGCTCACGGCGTTTGCCAGTTGCCTAAAAGTGGCGTTGCAGTCGGCCTCTTTCTTCGAGGACAGTGCCTTTAGCGAGGCGGATCGCCGTCACTACAAGGAGACGGTGAAACAGCTCTCCAGCCTGCGCCAACTGGTGCAGCAGGATGCCGGTGAGAAGGTTGACTACGACGAATATGCCGAGCAGGTGAAGAAGCTGCTGGATAAGCATGTGGTCGGTGTAGAGGTCAAAGAGCCGGGTGGCGTCTACGAGGTCGGCAAGATGGGCCAGCAGCAGCCAGAAGAGTGGAACGAGAACAAGACCCGCAACGAGACCGACATCATCAAAACGCGGGTCAGCCGCATGATTGAGCAGGAGCTACGAGATGACCCTTACGCCCAGGAAGCCTTCTCCAAGCTGCTGCGACAAGCTATCGAGGAGGCAGAGAAGCTGTTCGAGCACCCGCTCAAGCAGTACATGCTGTTTCGGGAGTTCGAAGAGCAGGTGCAGGAGCGCCGCCTGAGTGACATACCTGACGCCTTTGCTGGGCATCGCCACGCTCAGGCCTACTTTGGGGTGTTCAAAAAGGTACTGCCGGAGGTGTTCGCCATTACCGACAGCCAAGTACAGGATAAGTGGATAAAGCTGGCCTTCGAGATCGATACGGTCGTGGATGCGTCTGTGGCCGAGCACTCCATCAACCCGCAGAACATCGAGGCGGGTATTCGCAAGAAACTGTTGCCGCGCATGTTCCAGGAGTGCAAAGCAATCGGCAGTGGTATGGAGCAGGCCAAGAAGATCGTCGAGATGGTGGTGCAGATCACCCGAGTCGGCTTGAGCGGAGTCTGATCAGATGAATGTGCCTATTCGGGTCAAGGGCGATGCTCAGCCCCAGGCTCCAGCTCCATCCTTTAGCTTTCGCTACGGCGATGAGCGGATCGCCTTCGAGCGGGTGCAACGGAGACAGGCTAGCGGCAAGGTGCTTATCAAGGTGCATCCCGATTGCCGCGTCGTGGTCTCGGCCCCGCGTGAGACGGCTGATGATGCGGTTCTCGCAGCGGTCAAGCAGCGCGGACGCTGGATCTACGAACAGTTACGCGACTTTCGCCAGCAGTTGGAGCACGTCACCCCACGCCAGTACATCAGCGGTGAGAGCCACTATTACCTCGGCAAGCAGTACCTGCTCAAGATGATCGAAGCCCCTGATTCGGTGCAGGGGGTCAAAATGCTGCGTGGCAAGTTGGAGGTGTCGGTTCGACAACGTAGCGCCGAGAAAGTTCGTGAGCTGCTGGCAGACTGGTACAAGGCCCGTGCCAAAGAGGTGTTTGCCAGACGCCTCAACGCCATGCTGGATCAAGCCATCTGGGTCACGGGCAGACCAGCACTGCGCATCCTGACTATGCAGACACAGTGGGGCAGTTGTTCCCCCCATGGCCGGATCACGCTCAACCCACATTTGGTCAAAGCGTCCCGCGAGTGTATCGATTACGTGATCCTGCACGAGCTCTGCCATATCGCCGAGCACAACCACAGCGAGCGCTTTTACCGGCTGATGAGTCAGGTGATGCCCGGTTGGGAAAAGACCAAAGCGAAGCTGGATGGCATGGCTAATCGCTTGTTGACCTGAGTTATCTGCTCGTCAGTCACCCGCAGCCCGGCAGGCCCCCTTGCCGGGCTGAATTTTTTGGTGTGGATGCATTGATTGCTCTTCGCATGGAGCCTTTTGTAGCCAAAAACGGACATTTTTTCTGAGCGGAATCATCAATCGCTTCAGAATAATGTTCTATATCCGCCACCCTATTATGTCAAAAAAGGAATAAAAAACATTTACTTATTATTTATAAAAATAAATATTCGTGATTATGTATGCTTATGTGATTTTTTATAACTATATGTTTTTTAAGATAAAAAATGAAATTTTGTTGAGTGTGGCATTTTTGCCATGATAGCGTCGATAGTTATTATTTATAAAAATAAATAAGTAAAAACAACGCCTTACGTGCACTATTGCGGTTGACGACCCCCTGCCCAGTTACTAGGTTGTATGCAGGTCAGGTAGGAGTAGTCATGCAGCAAAAAACGGTTCAGCAGCCCATCGTCACCGATGCGGAGATCGCAAAAACAGCACGGTACAACCGAGACATCAAAGCTTCGGGGTATCGCCCCTGGGTCACGGTGCGGCAGTCCCACACCTACGGCCAGGGGCAGATTGTATTTAGCCACAAAACGGGTCGTGAGCATCATCTTCTCAGCCGTGGCGAGAGGGCACCATTTTTCTATTTCGAACGCGATCCAACTGTTATCGACATTCTCGAACAGTATCCGTTACCACTGCATGAAACGCTCAAAATTGCGGCATCTCTGCACATTGTCCATCCTGGTAATTACAAAGAGCGGGCGAATTATGGTGGCCGCATCCCAGCCAAAACTATGACTCAGGATTTTGTCATTATTCGGCAAACGGAGGCAGGGAAGCATATATTGAGTCCATATAGCTTCAAATATTCTGATGCGCTGGATCCGGAAATAACATCCCCCCGTGTTGTTAATCGTACAAGGGCAAAGGAGAAAATTGCCATTGAATATTGGCGTACTCAAAATATTGATCATGTGCTGTTAACGGAAAAAAGCTTCAATAAAGTACATATATATAATCTGGAATTCCTGCGTGAGTGTTTTGATACGCCTGAGTATATTCAGGTATCTGAGACCATATACCTCATTATATTGGGACGTATCAAACATCACCTGATTGCCCATCCCTCAAATACCTTGTTAGTGTTGATCAAGCAGGTGGCTAAGGAGTTGAATATTTCTGACGTGCAGGTGAAATGTGTATTTCAATATGCAGTTTATCATGGTGTTATAATCGTTGATCTTACACAACGTTTAGAGTTATATAGGCCTGTGCCATTCAACGAGGTGGTTCATGCGAGTTAACCAGAAACTGATCACTAATACAAATGGTGGTTCAGAGTTTCTGATTGTCTCTATTTGTTATGACATGGGGTTGTTAGCTGTAAGTGAATTATTAGATGGGCCACCAAAACGGCCGACTAATCTATTAATCGAGAATGTCGAGTCTAATATTGAAAGTGGTGAGTGGACTCTGGCTGAACATCAATTTCCAAAAGTTTTATTTTCCTCTGATAGTGAGCTAGAACCTCAATGGATCAAGATTCGCAATGAGAGGTTGGCTGTAATTAGTCCGTTGCTTAGTCAGCCTGAATTGTTACATCGCTATTTATATGGTGATGCAAGTGGTATATTGAAAACGTTGATTGAACATTCCGGCCGAAGTAGGAAATACATTTGCGCTCAATTGAATAGTTATTTCTTTTTTGGGGCATTTCCAAATTCATTGCTTCCACACTATTTTAATTGTGGCAGCAACTTTCAACTACCAGATGTGCCATTGGGTCAGAAAGCAACCAAGAGTGGCCCAATTACTCGATATGGTACACCATATCGTGGCATTACTCAGCGAGATATTATACAAATTGAGCGTTTTTCAAAATCTATTAAATCTGGCTCTGAAGTGAGGTTGTCAGAACTATACTTTGACTATTGTTTGAAATATGAATGTGTCAATGTTTTACCGAAGGGCATTGAGGATTGTGACATAGCAGAACCAATTAAAATGTTACTTCATAGGGAATATTTAATATCACCAAGAATATTTAAATATCATCTGAAAAAGTTCGTCAGTGATCTCACGTTCCTGAAAAAGCGAGTAGGCAGTATTAATTATTCCCGTGACCATGCAGGAAAACCAGGTCTTGCCCGTGCCGGCCTGCGGGGGCCAACGTCACGATATGAAATAGACAGTACTATTGCCGATGTTTACATCCGTTACCCGTACAGTAACGATGAGCTACTGAGTACTGGAAGACCGGTTATATATTTTGTCGTTGATACCGCCAGCAGTATGATTGTTGGATTGCATGTCGGTTTCGACTCGCCTTGTTGGCATGGAGCAAGTCAAGCATTATTCAATGCGATGAGCAGTAAGCGAGAGTTTTGTCGGCAGTATGGTGTGGAGATCGAAGAGGCTGACTGGCCCTGCAATTTACCATGTCGTGAATTAACGTTCGACCGGGGCTCTGAGAATACTGATACCAATATTTGCAGCCTGCTGCGCGGACTCATTGGTATCACAGTCGGTAATTTTAATGCCTATCATCGCGGGGATATGAAAGGCCAAGTGGAGAAAACTTTCGACATTATTCAGACTCTAGCGATCCCGTTCGAGGCAGGCAAGGTGGTTAAGTATCCACATAAGGAGGATCAGCACGCATCTCGTCGCCCCCTGTTGACGTATGAACAGTTCATGTATCGACTCATTAATATCATTATCTATTCAAATAATCATCGTCAGCGCGTGACCTCGCACAACCTAGAAATGTCACGTGATGGGGTTGGTTTTACTCCTCGTGATGTATGGAACTGGGGTCTGAAAAATTCAGTGATAGTGAGGCCTGTTCCCATAGACCGCCTGCGATTTGCGCTGTTGCCAGAGGATGAGGCTACGGTGCGTGCTGATGGGATATTTTTTCGAGGCCTTTACTATAGCAGTAATGAAATTGTTCGAATGCAGTGGCTGGATCAGGCGAAAAATCTCGGACGTTTCAAAATTAGAGTCAGGTACATAGATACATGTACTAATTATCTTTGGTTTAAAACTGAGGAGAGTGATGAGGTCTATCAGGTTGAGCTGACAGATCGCAGTGAGGCATATCGGAATCAGGTTTGGGCAAATGTCATGCATCGCCTGTATATTGTTAAACAACAATTGGCTGCGTTGGATGAGAAGAGATTCAATGCTCGCGCAGTGTTAGAAATGGACTTTCGCGAATGTGATGAGGTAATTCGAAAAACTAATCGTGGACTGAAAAAATCCACTGCAAAAAATATACAGTCAGGAATGAAAATCCATAAACAGGTCGAAGGGAACTTGCAACGTCATCATGAGGAAATGGCTATTGCTGCTGATTTAAGAAATACATGTCAGCAAGATAATTATATTAAAAAAACACCCAGTCAGAACCTTGCTGATCCGACAATATTTACAGTTCAGGAGAAATAATCATGGCCGCACCTCAATATTACCCACATCCCAATTCAAAATATCGGGGAAACCCCTATATCGAGGGGCTTGGCTTGCCGCTCTCAACGGCACAATTTTATGCTAACTGTGAGATCCCTTTTCAGTGTGATCTGGATCTTGCAGGGGTGGATGAATCGCTGCATTCATATTTTATCCGCACTGCCATTGATCAACTGGCGGAGGTTTATACCTCTCCAGATGAGGCGTACCGTTTATATGACCAGATACGACGGATGATCGAGGCTGGGTATGCTCGACGCAATCCAATTGGGGCCGATGTACGCCGAATATTAGCTGCGATTGATCGTGACAAGGCCGAGCCATGGAAAGCTTCACATGTATTGGAACTAGAATTGTCTGTTCAGTATAGCCTGTTACTGCTAGGGCTCAGTGGACGTGGGAAGAGCACGATGGTTAGGCAAATTTGCCAACAGATACCACAAACGATAGAGCATGATCGCTATACGGACCTGCATGGTCACGAAATTATTGTGAGTCGAGTGCAGGTGACCTATCTGTACATTGAAATTCATGATCGCCGTGGCCAAAAAGCACTTTTGCTGAACTTGTTAGAATCACTCGACGCTGTCACTGGTGAGAGTTATAGCCACGCCCATAGGAACCGCTCTGTTAATGAGTTGATTTCGGTAGTGCAAAAATCGTTTATCGGCCATGGGGTTGGTTTGCTGATCCTTGATGAAGCGCAGAACCTAGCCAGGTCTGCCAAGAATGAAGTGATCAGTAACAACGAGAAAACGACCATGAAATTTCTAGAGGAACTATTAAATCGAGTGGGGATCCCGTTGATGTTTGTCGGAACATTGGCCACGATGAAATTGTTTGATAGCGAAATGACGCTAACCCGCCGAGCAACTAAAAATGGATTTATGCAGTTGGTGAGCTGCGATATACATAGCTCATTTTGGCTGCGTTTTATCCGCCTGATATGTCAAACCAGATTTCTGAAAAACCAGAAAACATCAGAGGATGTATTACGCCAACATATACATTATTTGAGTGCCGGTATCCCGGCTATTGCAACCAGTCTAGTTCGCGCCACGCTATCATATCTAACCCTGCTGAAACCAACAGATCAAGATCTCTCGATCGCTGCATTGGACTTATGTTTCAATCGCGAATTTAAAATCCTCCAGCCTGCGTTGAGTGCTCTGCGTAAGGGTGATTACTACCAATTTGAGGACCTATCGCCGATGTTACTGCTCGAATCAGTGGGAAATAGTCAGGTTGTTGATGGAGACACATATTCAGCAGAGGGAGAAATCCTGCTGCAAGGTGAGGTTAAAATCACCAAAAAGCTGCCAAAAACAGAGGAAAAGAAGCTAAAAACTTTAGAGCAATTATCCCCGGATTCATTGCTGGGGCAACTCGGTTACTCTGTAGATAAGGGGCCGTGCAAATGATCCTCCATCGGTTGGAGTTGCTACCTGGTGAGCATTTAGGGGCGGTAGTTGGCCGGATGCATGTGCTGAGCACGCACGGGACGTTTACTGCAACGGCCCAGATGCTGGGGCTGAGCAGCCCACAAATCCGTCCCCATCGTTTATGTCATCCCGACGATCCTGTCCTCGATACCCAATTTCGGGCCCGACACGTTCAACGTGCGTGGCAGGATCACTCTGTCGGCAATTATTTAGCTTCTTTTTTGACTCCGGATGAGCAGAGGATAGTGGCATCAGCACTGGCGGGCCGTTCCCAGCTTCGGTTACGGGTGACTGGCCTGCACAATGTACAACACCAATATTGGCGCTGGTGCGCAGACTGTATTGCCGAGGATTATGAGCTCTATGGTATGCCCTACTACCACCGAGATCATCAACTACCAGGAGTGTTCCATTGTCATCGGCATCAACGCGGTTTGTCTGGTCACTGCGCAGGCTGTGGTTTTTCCGCCAAATTGTTGTCGGAGCAACTGATCCCGCCCTACGACAGCCTCTGTTCCCATTGTGGACACTGGATGGGGGGATACGATGGTCATTTTTCCGAGCGGATGCACGAGATTGAGTTGGCGTCGCTGGCATTGGCCCAGTCCACGAGCACTCTCACCCTGTGTGCACTAACTCAGCTGGTGACTGATTCGATGGGCATCTCGGGCGAGGCGATGCGCACGGTCAAAAGTATCAAAACGATCAATGCGTGGTTTCAGCAGATGGACTCGCAATGTGATCCCCTGGCACTTACTGCGTATTTCACCAATAGTGGGGGGCCAGGTCAGGTATGGCAATTACCCCCACAGCTGCGCAATGCACGGGGCTACCATGAGAAGTCAGCCCGAGATCCGTTGCACCCTCTGGCCCACCTAATGATGTTGCAGCATGCAGGCGTCGATCTGGTGAGGCTCTTGGGATCTGAGGGGTGATCGGTGTTGACCTCGGTGATCCCCACCTATATCCCTGGCGAGTCGGCCTACAGCTGGGTCAGCCAGTATTTTGTTCATTCGGCATACAGTGATCGAAACCATTTTTGTAACCAGCTATTCCACTGTCCTGCTGTTCGGTTGCATCCGGCATTACCAGGCCATATTAAGGCGGCTGCCCAGGCGGCGGGGGTGGATCCGCAATACCTGCTGCACCACGGCTCGGCCTTCCCATTGTTCGCCCTGACGCTGAACAATAAGCACCAAGTCCACGCCCTGGCTGCCGCCATGCTGGGTGAGGGGAGGGGAATAATGGCCCTGTCAGGACAAGCCGCCAGCAAACTAAGGGTCGGTGGCGCTTGCCTGAAATGGTGTCCGGCCTGTCTTCTAGAAGATGAAAAGCAGTTCGGGTGTGGGTATTGGCATACGGTACACCAGTTGTATGGGGTCACGGCCTGTGCCAAGCATGAGCTACGATTGCAAACCCTGGCGGCCAGTGCGGGAGGTATTGATCGGCGACTGCTAATACCGGATCCCGAGATACCCTGTGAACCATCGCGTCCATCTGAACAGGAAATCAAACTTTCTACATATATCACCGCTATGCATCGGTATCTGTGCGTCCAGTCGCCAACGGAGTCGCTAGCTGAGCTGTACCAGCGATGGCTCGGGCAACAGGGCTATCTGACGGCCAGAGGCCATCTGCGTAGCCAGCCCCTGTTGCAGGCCATGACGGAGTTCTGGCAGGGGTTGTTTGCCGATATAACGCCAATAGTGCCGCCGGGGCTGGCCAACTATCGATACGTCTCGGGGCTGGTGCACGGTGACCGCAGTCACCACTACCTGAAACATGTGATGCTGATGGCGTTTGTAAGCCGTAGCCCAGCGGAATTTTTTTCTATCAGTAGCCCAGCTGCGGTGCAGATACAATCCACTATGCCTAGCGACGGACAGCTATCAGAAACAGCAATACTGACATTGTTGGTGAAGCGGGTTTCCATGCGACAGATTGCCTGCCAGACCGGATACAGCATCGGCTATATCAAGCAACTCGCCCTGAGACACAATCAACCGGTTGATCACCGTGCCAAGCGCATTACAGCTGAAGTTGAGCGGGGAATATGGCGTCAGGCGTTCATGGGGGGATCACGGCAGCAGATCGCGCACAGTCATGGCGTTTCTGTCGGGGCGGTCGAAGCCATTATTCAGAGCCACCAAGGGCTGTCTGACTGGCGACGGCATTTGAGAAGGGTTAACCGTCTCCGTGAGCACCGTGTAACGGTGGCTGCATATTTGGCAAAACATGCTGATGCTAGTCGAGGCTTTGTCGAGCAGGTGTGCAGAACGGCTTTCACCTGGCTCTATAAACATGATCGTGCCTGGTTGTATCAACAGTTACCTGCCGCCAAGCGAGCAGTTCACCATCCCAGTGTGGATTGGGAAGAACGGGATAGGAAACTGGCTGAGCAACTGGGGCTGCTGGCCGAGCAGGCAAGCTCTCTATCTGCACTGGAACGGGCAGTCGATAGGCCAGACTGCCTGAGGAAATACAAAACACGTCTACCGCTCAGTTACGCATTGGCTGTGCGGCTGGTTGCGGCGTATGCCGCTCAACATCCTATGCCCTGATGCTCGCCGTCGATACCTATACAGGTTCTGATATCAGGCATCACAACGAGGAGTATTGCCATGAAGGTCGAAGCAATCGTTCCTACCACACAGGTCGTCGATATTTTGTGCGATGTCTGTGGTGCTAGTACTACTAAATCGCTCGGTACGCAGGAATTCGGCACGCTGGAAGCTTGCTGGGGTTATGGTTCGCAGCACGATGGTGAACGATATCAGGTACACCTATGTGAAGGCTGCTTTTTTGGGGCGCTGGCCAACCTGAGACAGGAGCATCGGTTGATGAATATGTTTTCGGATGATTATCAACCCGCAGACCCTGATCAATTTGGGAAAATTGAAGGCAATCGAGAGCTTATCTAACCACGATTTGAGTGGTTGTGTTGATCGGCTCATCAAGTGAGTCGATTGGTCGAGGTCATCGGCTCATCAAGTGAGTCGGTTGGTCGAGGTGATCGGCTCATCAAGTGAGCCGATTGGTCGAGGTGATCGGCTCATCAAATGAGCCGATTGGTCGGGGTGATCGGCTCACCAGATGAGCCTATTGTTGGTGCTTTATGGTCACGTATGAACTGTTAATCAACAGGGGATGCCATGCCGAATCCGGCCGACAAGATCGATAACTGCCTGCGCTCCCATAGGCGTAGTAATCACATCGGCCGGTTTTTCACCACCTAATCCCCACGCAGAGCGGGTGAGCCATCTCATCGTTTTAGCAGTATCTCCCCGGTGTAGGGATATGGCTGCGTCCACTGCTAAGGCTGCCCAGTAAACGCGATCTCCCTGAGCTGTCGATAAGCGATTGCCCCGTTTGATTTGGCGATTCAGTGTGTCTCGGCTAATGCCAATCATCTGGCAAATTGTTCGGGTATTAGACCCCAATAGCGTGCTCAGTTTGACGACGATCTCAGGAGATACACCAGACACTATGTGCTGATGGGCGGCTAGCCAGTTACGTGGTAGACCGAGCGACTCCAGAACAGATAGATTGCTGGTTGGGGGAGATTGCTCTACATGAGTCATGATTAGTCTGCGCCTCCGTCTGGGGGTTGTTGATGGCAGCCCAATGCGAATCATCACTCAGGAGTTCATTGGGTCATCATCTAGTTTGGGGCATTTCGCAAGCCGTTGGCTACAAAATTGACATCATGATGTAATTATATATAAATCAATACTTTAAGTTGGCCAACCCCGATTGGCTCAGTTATCGTTCAACACAAGTGTGCACCAATCAGTTGATGGTATCCATATGGCAGCCATCGTGCGCTCAATCTGTTCCCTTTCTGGCGACTATTGCTGCGAATAGAATCAGTCTATGCGCGGCCCTACAACCTATAAACATTCAATCCTCCAGAGCTGCCATGGCCCCAGGGGTAGAGAGGCCGCACAGGCGTGTGCCAACCTATGAGAGGTGTCATCTGATGACGAAAGTTTTCGTCTAGTTTCCGCTTTGCCGCCTGGCATCTCGCCCGAGCAGGACTATCGTCTGCCGGTGGCGAGTGGGTCATTGTGCTAAACCGATCAAAATGCCCGCTTGGCGGCCTTTCTTGTGGCAAACCAGAGCGGCCACCTCGCTGAGTCAAACTCACCAGCGATTTGTCTTAAACTTTCATCCCGATCAGGCCCTACCGAGCTTCGACAGAGGGTGTAAAAGTGGCGCTACATTACTATTTGGCTGCAAAGCGACCATTTTGCTAAGCGAACTCTGCCATTCAACATAATGGGCATTAGATGCGGCGATTTGGGAGAGGCGAACGGCATATCGGCCTGACTGATAGCGAGCATGACCCACTAGAGTCTTTCTGCGACGGTACACTCGGTCAGATTGGCAGCGAGGGCATTGAACAGTGATAGTGGCTATGATTCAGCAATCGGTTTCAAAAGCCGCCATAACACACAGAAATCAACTCATTGGAGGCACCACTGCGTTCTGGTTAGCATTTTGGATCAGGATGAAATATTGCTTCATGGTGGAAAAATTTATGCAGATGCCCTCAAAAATAGAGCATAAAGCACGCAAGTGCTCTGTGTATTAAGGAGACAGACTATGACAGGGAAAATAGATGGATTGACAGTTTTGAAAGAAGGTGTGCGCTATCACCAATGGATTAGTGGGATACAGCCACCGCTTGAAGGTGTCTCGTTACCTATACTTGCGGATATCGCGCTTCGTAGCAATAAGTACCTACACTTCCTACGCCGAACTCAGGGAATCGAACTTTATAAAGGCGGTGATAACGAAGGATTTCCTATTGTTCAGAGTACCAATCTCAGATACTTCAATAAGGAGAAGGTAGACAAGCCATTGGCTGTGACAGGCATGCGCAACTTTAATCTGACGGAATTATTACCCAGAAATCCTGTTGCAGAGATCTTAATTTATTTCCACGACACGGATGGAGATGATTACGATTACATAGCACAGGAATACAAAGTTCAGC
This sequence comes from Aeromonas sp. S18(2024), assembly GCF_041402525.1. Classification (NCBI taxonomy): domain Bacteria; kingdom Pseudomonadati; phylum Pseudomonadota; class Gammaproteobacteria; order Aeromonadales; family Aeromonadaceae; genus Aeromonas; species Aeromonas sp. S18(2024). The sequence continues at coordinate 274,978 of NZ_JBGLQV010000001.1, forward strand.
GTGGAACGGATTATAAAAGTGGGCCTGCATCAGGGCCGTTTGATATGAAATTCAAGATCTATCAAGTGAACGTAAAACGACCAGAAGGTGATGTGGCCGAATGGCTACAAGGTGAAGTTGTTCGACTGAAAAACACTTTGGATGGCCTGGATCACGATACGCAAAGCCTTCGCTCGTGGGCAGAAGCTGGTATCAATATGAGGGTCATCTGCGGTGGTTCCCAATGCTGCCCTGTTGGCCTCGTTGAAAGTCGAGAACTACTTGTCCTAGCAAACAAAGGACTGTCTCTCGATGACGTCAGGCAAAAGCTCAAATGCAAAGCCTGCGGAGCACGATGCCGAGACATTTTTCCAGTGTAGAGATCAGACGCATGGTGAATAAGGGGCGATGGGGAAATACACTATTATTTATTATATATTCGATAGGGATGAAACTGTTACGATATTATGTTGAGTGTTATTTTCAATTAAGACGGTGTGCCGTGGTGTTTTTGATTGTGTTGATTGGAGGTAAATATGAAATTTGAATTTAAGGTTATGCCTGCCAATAATCTATGGATGAATGTTGAAGATGCTAAGTCATCGGATGATGAAATCTATGAAAGGTATTTAAATGCTCTATATGAAGATCTTGTACGTATTGATGATCTTGTGGTTGAGCGGATGAGTAAAGATGTGTTTTGGATTGAGACTAAATGCTCATATGAGATGGTAAAAGAGTTGATTAGACCTGTGTTGGGCTCCAGTCTCATAGATGTCTTGCGTTATGACCACCTAAAGGAACTGCCTGTATGATTGTGTATAAGGGGCGGTTACGTTAATTGGCCGCCTTTTGTAATTAAGTTACATTGGCCTGTCACGTCGAGAAGAGCTTGGTTTCCAACTTCAATGTCCTGTTTGCTTGTGGAGCGGGTGGAAAATCTCTTTTAAGTTTCCAACTTAATTGTCACTTTGGATGTCGCTAAGATATTGAAATTTTTGACTCACAAGTTTCCAACTTAGTTGTCCGTGATCAGGCGTTCGCGGCTAAAGCGCCGTAACCTTGTGAACTAAGGCCCTGCATCAGCAGGGCCTTTTTTATGTCGCTCGGCGAAAGAAAGTTAGAGAGGCATAAAAAAACGGCGCCATTGAATGGCGCCGTGAAAATAGGGGGAGCTTGTTGTTGGTATAGGTATCAGGTCAGGCTGAAGCGGCCGATGCTCTGCTGCAGGTGAATGGCCAGTTTGTTGAGATCCTGACAGGCCTGGGCCGTGTGCTGCGCACCCTGGGCGTTCTCGTCGGCGACCTCGTGAATGGTGACCATGTTGCGGTTGAGCTCGCCCGTCACCGTATTCTGCTGCTCGGTGGCGCTGGCAATCTGGGTGTTCATGTCGGTGATATGGGTCACTGCTTCGTTGATCTTGCCGATGCTGTTGCCCGCCTGGCGTGCCAGCTCGACGGAAGTCACCATCTGGTCGCGGTTGGCCTGCATGGCATTGCCGGCATCGATGGCGCAGTTTTGCAGTATTTCGATGATCTTGTTGATCTCGCAGGTCGAGTCCTGGGTGCGTTTGGCCAGGGTGCGTACCTCATCGGCTACCACGGCAAAGCCGCGACCCTGTTCACCGGCGCGTGCGGCCTCGATGGCGGCGTTGAGGGCCAGCAGGTTGGTCTGATCGGCGATGCCGCGGATCACGTCCAGTACCACGCCGATATTGCTGCTCTCCTGCTCCAGGTTGTGGATCACCCGGCCGGTCTGCTCCAGCTGGCTGGAGACCTCTTCGATGCTGTCGATGGCATCCAGCACGACCTGATTGCCCTGATGGGACGCCTCGAAGGCGTGCTGGGCCGCGACGGCTGCGTCGGTGGAGTTGCGGGCAACTTCATGTACCGTGGTCTGCATCTCGTTCATGGCGGTGGCGACCTGGGCAATCTCCTGCTGCTGCTGATGCATGCTCTGGGAAGCCTGAACCGAGATGGTGCTTACCTCTTCCACGGCGCAGCTCAGCTGGCTGACCGAGGCGTCGATATCGTTGACCAGGTCGGTCAGCCCCTCCTTCATGTGGCGGATGGAGTGGGCAAGCTGGCCAATCTCGTCCTTGTGGAAGCGGCCCTGATCGAACCAGTCGCACAGGGTGCCGCGCCCCAGACGGCCGGACGCAATCTGCTGGGCCTGGTCGGCCAGCATCAACAGGGGATCGCGGATCTGGCGAGTCAGGATGGTGGCGAACACGACCACGGCGATGACCCCCAGCAGCAGGGTGATCATGATGTTGATGCGTGCGTTGCCATAGGCCTGTTCGGCCATGCTGCGCCCTTCGACCGCATAGTCCTGGTTGATCTTGATGAGTGCCTCGACGGCCTCGTGGAGCTTGTCGTAAAGGGGCGTGCCATCGCGCAGGAACATATAACGTGCGTTGAGGGTATCACCTTGTTCCAGAGTATTTTTTACCTTGTAGTAAAAATTCAGGTAATTGCGCCAATCGGATTTCAGATCTTCGAAAAGACGGGTCTCGTTTTGATCAAATAGCGTCTTGCGATATTCCTCGAGCAGCATGTCCATTTGTGCCGGCTTGCTGTCCATGATGACCCGATATTCATTTCGTTTTTGCTCATCATCGAAATTGACGAAATAGAGCAATTCATGGCGACGCAGATCGGTCGCGACATTGCGAATATCGTTGGCGCGATTGATGCTGGGGATCACCGCATCTGTGATATCCAGCGTCTGCGTGTTCATATTTTCGAACTGCAGCAGGGAGAAGCCGCCGATGGAGGCCAGCATCAGCCCCAATACGATGAATGCGGCGCTCAGCTTCTTGCCGATGGTCATGTTGTTGATGGACATAGAGGATCCGAACTGTGAGTGTGATTTTTCCTTCCGAAATAGCTGCACTCATCCCGCCAAAATAAATTCAGGCAAGAGAGAATCAGGGGTCCTTGATATAGCGCGGGGTATTGTTTTTTATTATTTAACCTGAGATTTCAGGTGAAACCAAAAGGTGAATTAATTTCTACTATATAACAAAAAGGCATGTTTGGTCAAATGTAATGAGTCGATTAATATCATTTTGGATGGTAAATCGTTTTCTTTTTTTTGTGTTCTGCTGGATGTATTCAGTCTGTTTTTTTAATGAAATTGAACGTTGCAAAATGTAACGTAATTTATTTTTGGTCAGACCAGATAATAGGGGGTGAATAAAAGGACTGGGAGTTGGAAAAATAAAAATCAGAATTGTCAGTTATTTATTGGCGTTAATACCCACATGGGGTTAGCCATGAAACATGGCGTGCCGGGCAGGTAAAGAGGGGCAACCCACCGTGATGGCCGGTGGGTTGGAGAAGGTTGGAGAAGACAAGAGACTGACAAAGAGACTTGATACAGAGAGCGAAAAGGTGGGCAAACGCTGGGCGGCCATGCCCGGTACTTATCTGCCCTGATCCTGCTCTTTCAGCACCTGTGCTATGCCTGCCAGTATGGGGGCTGCGTAGTCGAAGAAACGCTTTATCCCGGGGCAGAGGTAGTTCAGACCAATCTCGCCATCCGGGGTCCTGACCAGGCGATTCTTGGGACATTCGCCCCAGCAGAGCGTCAGGTAGGGGCACTTGAGGCAATATTCGGGCAGGCTGTCCCGCTTGGACATGCCAAAGGCCTCCTGGCGGGTGGAGAAGGCCATGTGGCTCAAGGGGCGCTGTTTGATATCCCCCAGCCGATACTCCGGATAGACGAAGTGATCGCAGGAGAAGACGCTACCATCGTGCTCGATGGCCAGGGCCTTGCCGCAAAACTCGGCGGTGACGCAGAGCTGGGAGGGGTATCCCATGGTCTGGGCCACGGCGGTTTCGAACAGATTGACCAGCACGCGCCCCAGGTCGTTATTGACCCACTCCTCGAACACGGTTGCCAGAAAGGTGCCCCAGTCATCGGGATCCACCGACCAGTCCGTGACGATCGACATGGGGTGGCCGGGTTTGCTCAGCTCGCTGCCGACCAGGGGTAGCATGCTGTCGTTCCAGAATTGCGGGGCCGTGCGTTTGAAATCGCTGGCCTCGACGCAGGGGGTGAACTGGATGTAGGTGGCCCCCAGCTCCCTGGTCAGAAAGCGATACACCTCGAGGGGATATTTCGCATTGTGCCGGTTGATGACGGTCAGGGCATTGAAGGGGATCTGATGTTTGCGCAGCAGCTCGGCCGCCGCCATCACCAGATCGAAGGTGGGTTTGCCGCTGCGGGTCACCCGGTATTTGTCGTGCAGTGCGCGGGGCCCGTCGATGGAGAGGCCAACCAGAAAGCCGTGCTCCTTGAGAAACCGGCACCACTCGTCATTGAGCAGGATGCCGTTGGTCTGCAAGTCGTTGCGGATGCTGACCCCGGGTGGGCAATACTTTTGCTGCAGCGCCACTATCTGGCGAAAGTAGTCGATGCCGAGCAGGGTCGGTTCACCGCCCTGCCAGGAGAAGACGATCTCGTCGCCATCCTGTCCCTCGATGTAGCTGCGGATGAAGGTATCCAGGGTCTCTTCATCCATCCTGGGTTGTCTGGGTTGATGGAGCAGGTCTTCCTTGTGCAGGTAGAAGCAATATTGGCAATCTATGTTGCACTTGGAGCCCCCCGGTTTGGCCATGACATGGAAGCGGCGGGCATAGGCGCCGCTGCTGTCGCGGCTGGCGGTTTTGAGCGGGGTGACGTCCAGGTGCGTCGTGTCACGGGTCCGGATTTTGTTCATCGTTACTCTTCTGATGACTACGGGTGAGGTCGATACGGGATGAAAACCTGACGAAAGGGAAAGGTGTCAGCCTGCGGGATGAAGATGGCGGAGGGATAGCCCTCCGCCGTATCGTTTACTGCTGGGTTTTCTGCATGGCTTCCTGAATGACCTTGGCCATGTCGAAGGTGGTGCTCCCCTGAACCGGCGGATACTTGACCAGGGTGTTGACGTGCTCGCCGACCATCTCGCTGACCGGTGCCAGCATCCAGGACATCTTCTGCACCAGGTGGCCGTTGGCATCGATGGAGTCGTAACTCTCGAACGGATCGGCTCTCAGGTTGTAGAGCTTGGGCTTGGAGAGCGGGGTGAGGTTGTCATAGTAGTTCTCTGCCACCGCGAAGTGGAACTTCCAGGGGCCGACCCGCACCGCCGAGAGCTTGTCCTCGAAGTAGTAGAAGATGGAGTCGCGAGCCGACTCCTTGCTCTTGCCTTCCCAGTAGGCGAGGTTGTTGACGCCATCTATGTACTGTTTCTTCTCGTCCATCATCTTCTTGCTGACGTCAGGAACGCCAGCCGCCGCTGCCAGGGTGGTAAAGAGATCCTGGTGACCCTGGATGCCATTGAGTACGCCACCCGCCGGGATCTGTGCCGGCCAGCGTGCCATCATGGGCACCCGGACGCCCCCTTCATAGGTGGTCATCTTCTCGCCGCGGAATGGCGTGGTGGCGCCATAAGGCCAGGAGGAGTGTTCCGGACCATTGTCGGTGGTATAGATGACGATGGTGTTCTCTTTCAGACCCCGCTTTTCCAGTTCGTCGAGCAGATAGCCGATGTCGCTGTCGTGCTGCATCATGCCGCTACCATGGTAGTCGTATTCACTGGTGTACTGCTCGGCAGCATAGCGCCACTTGTCGTTGAGACGGGTATAGAGGTGCATGCGGCTGGTATTGACCCAGGTAAAGAAGGGCTTGTCTTCTTTGAGCGAGTTGTCGATGAACTTGAGGGCGGCCGGGATCATCTCGGCGCGGTCGAAGTCCTTCATCCGCTCCTGGCCCAGCGGGCCGGTATCGGTACATTTCTGTTTGCCGACTTCACCGAAACGCGGGTCGACCGTCTTGTCTTCGGTCTCGGTGGCGTAGCAGTGCAGGACGCCGCGGGTACCGAACTTCTTGCTGTACGCCTCCACCGAGCCAGAGTACTTCTTGGCAAAATTCTGGTAATCCCGTTGCTCGTGTTCTTCTTGGGTATTGAGGTGATAGAGGTTACCGAAGAATTCGTCGAAGCCATGGACGGTCGGCAGGGCAAAGTTGTGATCCCCCAGGTGGTTCTTGCCAAACTGGCCGGTCTTGTAGCCAACGGCTTTGAGCACTTCGGCCAGAGACGGGGACTCTTTCTTCAGACCCAGCGCACCACCGGGCATGGCAACCGTCGTCATGCCGGAGCGAATGGGGTACTGGCCGGTCAGGAAGGCGGCGCGGCCCGCCGTCGAACTCGGCTGCGCGTAGTGATCGGTGAACTTGATGCCTTCGTTGGCGATCCGGTCGATATTGGGGGTGGTGTAACCCATGGTGCCCATGCCATAGGCGCTGACGTTCTGCCAGCCGACGTCATCACCAAAGATGACCAGAATATTCGGTTTATCCGTTTTTGCCATGACACCGGCGGAGAGGATCATGCTCACTGCCGCAGATATTTTTCCCAATTTCATGTTGTCGCTCCATCTAGGTTCAAAAGAAACCTCATCATCAGCCGAACGGCCTGTACATCCATTACACAGCAGCACATTGAGTCCGGTACACCAAGATACTGTACCCATGTGAACAATGACACGCCACGCCCAGCTTATTACGCAGACACTGACTAATAACCAGAGTGTCAGTTGCGAAATATGAAGAGTGTGATGGGGCTCTCATGAGGAATATTCAAACATGACTTCTGTTCAGGTCATGGTATGAACGTCTGATGAGGCCAAAGGGGAGGGAGCCTCTCTTTATGCCGGCTCAACAACAGGTCAATCTGGTCATATTGATAGGCTGGCGCCAGTGCCATGAATAAATACGCAGACTCTGGCCCGCCGCGATTCGACTCGCCAAGGCCGTGAACGTCGTTGTTGGCCTTGAAGCCTGAGCGTATGGAGGGCCTGGCTGGCAGTTGCAGGAACGTTATTGTGTGACAGCATAATGAGGAGTGATGGATGGACAATACCGAACGATTTTCAGCCCGCGTCGAAGCCTATGTGAAATACCGCCCCGGCTACCCGTCAGCCATGCTGGATTTTCTGTCCGATGAGCTGGCTATGGGGTCAGAGACTCTGGTTGCCGACATCGGGGCGGGTACCGGCATACTGACGGCGCAGCTGTCCCCCAGGGTGCGTCAGGTTTTGGCCGTTGAACCCAATCCGGATATGCGTGCGGCGGCGCAGCAGCTGCTGGCCGAGGTTCCCAATGTCGTCTGTCATGATGGTCGGGCCGAGGCAACCGGCCTGCCGGATGGGGGTGTGGATCTCGTCACGGTCGCCCAAGCGTTCCACTGGTTCAATCGCCCGGCCTTCAAGGCCGAGTGTCGCCGCCTGCTGAAGCCAGGTGGCAGAGTGGCGCTTATCTGGAATGACAGGCTGACGAATACCGAGTTTCTCAAGGCCTACGAGGACGGGCTGCGCACCTATTCCGGCGACTATGAGGAGGTCAATCATCGCAACCTGGGGGAGGATGACTTTGCCGCCTTCTTCGAGGAGGGCTATCGGCTCAGCCGGTTCGACAACTGCCAGTATTTCGATCTGGATGGGGTGCTGGGTCGGCTCAACTCCTCTTCCTATGCCCCCGCTATCGGCACGTCGGCTTATGAGCAGTTGACGGCACTGATCCGCCGCGAGTTTGCGCGCTGGGAGCAAGATGGCCGGATTGCCTTCAATTACAGCACCCTGGTCTACAGCGGCCGAGTCTGACGCTATGGGTTGGCAGGGCATTTATGTCAAGGGTGCCATTAATAGCAGAGCCCTCACCGTGGCCGGAGAGGGCTCTGTTGCCATCTGTTGCCCCGGGGAGTGGGCACGCGTCAGTGGTTCTCTATCTCCAAGAGAGCCATGGCTTTGGCCAGCGCATCGACGGATTCCTGATGCTTGCCCGCCTGGTGCAGAGACTCCCCTTCGGCGCGCAGCTTTTTCACCTGTGCCAATTGCTCGGCACTGAGGTCGGGGGCTCTGGCCAGGGCATCGTCAATCTTCTTCATGTCGGCAGGGCAGTGAAAGGCGAGCGCGCCGCCGGCAAAGAGCAGGGTGAATACAAACAGGAGTGATTTCATCTTGATTACCTCGCTGGGGGACATCTGCAAGAATAGACGTCGTCAGGGCGCAACGAAGGCCCGTGTTTTGGATAGACGGCACAGGAGTGCCGTCACAGGCGACCCGGAGCCATGCGCGGGAAGGTCAGGGTAAAGCAACTGCCCTCTCCCGGGGCCGAACGTACCGTCAGGCAGCCTCCCAGTACCGAGGTGGCGATGCGGCGGCAGATGGATAACCCCAGCCCCGAGCCACCCTTGCCCAGGGTGGTGGTAAAGAAGGGATCGAAGATGTGGGCCAGTACGTTGGGGGCCATGCCCTGACCGTTGTCCAGCACCTCCAGACAGATGGTCTCCTTGTCCTGATAGGCGCTGATCACTATTCGCCCATCCTGCCTGCTCCCTATGCCATGCACGGCGGCGTTGTGAACGAGGTTAAGCAGGACCTGGCTCAGGGGGCCCGGGTAGGTGTCACAGAGAAGTCCCTCACCGACGGTATTTTGCATGATCACACGGTCATAGCCCTGTCCGGCCTTGAGGTTGGCCAGGTTGTCGTCGATGAGGCGCTTGAGTTCGAAGCTACGCCGGCTCTCCGAAGTCTGATCGATGGCCACTTGTTTGAAGCTCTTGACCAGCTTGGCTGATTGGGTGATGGCCTGCAGCGCCAGCTCGCTCATCTCCTGGGTGGCCTGGATAAACTCTTCCAGAGTGGCGCGGCGGATCGTCTGTGCCCCCAACTGGGCGGCCAGTTGTCGCGTTCTCTCCTGCAGGGCCGTGGTGGCGATCAGGGCATTGCCGATGGGGGTGTTCAGCTCGTGAGAGATACCGGCCACCATGGCCCCCAGTGCCGCCAGGGTTTCGGTGTGGATCAGTTCTTCCTGGGTCTTTTTCAGGCTGTCGAGGGTTTGGGTCAACTGCGCCTTGTGCTGTTCGAGATCTTCCTGCGTCTCATGAAGACGAATATTGTCGTAGAGGGTATGCATGCTCTGCTGCACCGAGTCACGAAATTGCCAGAGCAGTTGCCGGTAGAGACCGCCGTAGTCGTTCTCCTCCCGGCTCAGCACGCAGATGGTGCCGAAGATCCGACCATCGGGCCAGCAGAGCGGCAGACCGCAGTAGGAGATCATGCCGAGCTTGATGTCCGGATTGTGATCCCATTCGGGATCCTTGAGGGCATTGGGAACGAGGAGCTCCTGGCGGGTATCCATGACCCGTTCGCAATAGAGCCCGGAGTCGAGGTGCTCACGTGCGCCGGCAGGGTAGCAGTTGTCCGGCGTCTGGCTGGTGATGAAGACTTCGATCTCGTTGGGATGTACCCGCATGATGAGCCCGGCCGGCACGTGAAACAGCTCAGCCATCAGATTGATGGTTTTTTGCCAGGAGAGACGCAGGGAGTCCGGGATCTCGAACTCGGGGGCGATCGGGTACTTGGCGATGCTCGCAGACATGAAGGCGTTCCTGTTTGCTGGGACTATGGTGAGCGGACTCTATTTCCCATTCTAGTTGTCCGGTTCAGGCCGTGCGCGCCATGGTTTGGCAAACGCCGCAGGGTTGAAGCGAACCGGAAGCAAACGGTACCATGATCCTTTCGCCGAATTATTCGCCACCCTTATTCATCATACTGGAGTGCCCATGACCCTCAGACGATTGTTGTCCCCCCTGACCAGTCTGGTGATCTTCATCCTGGGGCACGGCATGTTCAACACCCTGTTGACGGTGCGCCTGTCGGCCGAGGATGTCTCGGCCCAGGCCATCGGCCTGGTGTCGGCCGCCTATTTCGGTGGCCTGGTGCTGGGGGCTTTCGTCAACGCCCGCCTCATCATCCGGGTGGGGCATATCCGGGCCTATGCGGCCTATGCCTCCCTGCTCTGCTTTCTGTTCCTGTTGCACGGCATGGTGGTCGAACCCATCAGCTGGGCGGCGATGCGTCTGGTGGGGGGATTTGCCACCGGCGGCCTGTTCGTGGTGCTGGAGTCCTGGATGCTGGTCTCGAGTACCCCCGCCAACCGGGGGCGGTTGATGTCCCTCTACATGATCCTGCTCTACGGATCCCTTGCCATGGGGCAATTGTTGCTCAAATGGATCGATCCTATGGTGCTCACTCCCTTTGCCCTGTGCGCCATGGCCGCCACCCTGTCGGTGGTGCCGCTCGCCATCTCGCGGGTGGCCATGCCCGCCATGGTGGCGCCGCAGCCGGTCGGGGTGCGCGAGCTGGTGCGCCTCACCCCGGCGGGGATGGGCAGCAGTTTTACCTCAGGCCTTATTTTGGGGGCTATCTATGGCTTGCTGCCCCTCTATTTTGCCGATACCGGAGCCTCCCTTTCCCGGGTGGCGGATATGATGGCGCTGGTGATCCTGGGGGGCATGTGCCTGCAGTACCCCATTGGCCGCATGTCCGACCGCTTCGACCGGCGACTGGTGATCCTGCTGCTGTGCAGCGTGCTGACCCTGCTTGCCCTCTTGATGGTGGCGCTGCCCGCCAGCTGGCGCGAGCCGATCGCGGGGGCCCTGGTGTTCCTGCTCGGCGGCATGGCGTTTTCCATCTATCCCCTGAGCCTCAGCCACGCCTGTGACGAATTGCATCCGGATCAGGTGCTGGGGGCCAACCAGGGGTTGCTGCTCGCCTACAGCATGGGGGCCATGATAGGCCCGCTGCTGGCGCCGCTCCTGATGCGCCCGTTCGGGCCAGAGGGACTGTTCCTCTACTTTGCCCTGTGCGGGGCGCTGCTCGCCACTTACCTTGGCTGGCGCAAGCGGCAGCGGGCGCCCATTCCGCTGGACGAGCATCAGGTGTTTATCCCTGTGCCGCCCAATACCCCCATGACCGCCGAGCTGGAACCCAGAACCGATCTGGCGGGGGAGGCGGTGCCTACCTCCTATGCCACTCCTGATGCTCCCCTTGACACGGCTCCCGAGAACACTCCCGACCTGACTTCCGGCAACACTGGGGGGGCCAGAGAGGGGGCCTAGCCACTTCCCCGTCTGGCCATTTGCCATGGTCAACGAGTCTTACCAGACAATAAAAAACGCCGATCATCTGATCGGCGTTTTTCTTGTTTTGTATTGCCCGAGGTTAGCCGGGCTCGGCGACGGCCTTGCTCTGGGCCTGGCTCTTGCGCTTGATGGCAAAACCCACCCCCAGCACCACCAGCCACACGGGGATCAGCTCGACCGAGATGCGGGTGCCCTCGTTCAAATACATGATCACCAGGATGGCGGCCATGAAGGCGAGGCAGAGGTAGTTGCCAAACGGGCTCCACAGAGCCTTGAACTTGGTAGTCACCCCTTCGGCGGCCTTGACCTTGCGGAACTTAAGGTGAGCCAGGCTGATCATGGCCCAGTTGATGACCAGGGCGGAGACCACCAGAGACATCAGCAGACCGAAGGCCTTGCCCGGGATCAGGTAGTTGATCAGCACGCACAACAGGGTGGCGGCGGCCGAGATGGAGATGGCGGTCAGGGGAACTCCGCTCTTGTTGGTCTTGAGCAGCGCCTTGGGACCGTTACCCTGCTTGGCCAGGCCAAACAGCATGCGGCTGTTGCAGTAGACACAGCTGTTGTAGACGGAGAGCGCGGCGGTCAGTACCACCAGGTTCAGCACGTTGGCCACCAGGTTGCTGTCCAGGGCGTGGAAGATCATCACGAACGGGCTGCCGCCTTCCACCACCTTGCCCCAGGGATAGAGGGAGAGCAGTACGGCCAGGGCACCGATGTAGAAGATGAGGATGCGGTAGATCACCTGGTTGGTGGCTCTGGGGATGCTCTTCTCCGGGTTGTCGGCTTCTGCCGCCGTGATGCCGACCAGCTCCAGGCCGCCGAAGGAGAACATGATGAAGGCCATGGCTATCACCAGCCCGCCCACGCCGTTGGGGAAGAAGCCGCCCTGGGCCCAGAGGTTGCTGACCGTGGCCTCGGGGCCGCCGCTGCCGGAGAGCAGCATCCAGCCGCCAAACCCGATCATGCCGAGAATGGCGACCACCTTGATGATGGCAAACCAGAATTCCATCTCGCCGAACGCCTTGACGTTGGAGAGGTTGATGGCGTTGATCAGCACGAAGAAGAAGGCGGCCGACATCCAGGTCGGGATCTCGGGCCACCAGTACTGGACATAGATACCCACTGCGGTCAGCTCGGCCATGCTCACCAGCACGTAGAGCACCCAGTAGTTCCAGCCGGAGGCAAAGCCGGCGAAGTCACCCCAGTACTTGTAGGCAAAGTGGCTGAACGAGCCGGCAACCGGCTCTTCCACCACCATCTCGCCAAGCTGGCGCATGATGAGAAACGCAATGAAGCCGCCGATGGCATAGCCCAGCAGCACCGAAGGGCCCGCCATCTTGATGGTGTCGGCGATGCCGAGAAACAGGCCGGTGCCGATGGCGCCGCCCAATGCAATCAACTGAATGTGGCGGTTTTTAAGGCCGCGTTTCAGCTCCTCGCCGTCTTGTTTCAAATCCATGGTCTGTCCTTATCTCTCAATTGTCTCTGTCGGTGTTGGGCTCATCCTGAGCAGGCCGCTATGCGTAGCCAAAACCTGACGAAGGCTGTATTTATTTCGTTACGCCATGCGTTTTGTGATTTTTCATGCTGGCTGGCAACGCAAGCAGAATAGTGATAATCCGCCATAAATGCACCTGTTTTCCATGTTGAACGGTGGTGTTTTGCACGATAGCCAGCTTTTTTATGAGTTGAACAAGCTTTTAGTTGGTGGTTGGGTGAAAAATAAGCAATCGAATTGAATTTTGTTGACATGATTTTTTGATAGTGATTTTTCATTGCTTTTACTGAGAAAGGGATGCAAATGATGCACAAGCTGGCTGAAGGGGCGGATAAAGGGGGTCTGGTACAACAGGGGGTGGCCAAGGGCGTGCTACTGGCGCTCTGGTTGGCCATGGCGGCCTGCCCACTGCTCCTGACGATGGCGATCGCCATCCTGGCCGGTTGGGGCTGGTTGGGAGATGAAGGGTTGCTGCAGCACTGGCCACGGCTTCTGCAGGTAGGGGGGCTGATCGGGGGAGTGGCCGGTTGCTGGCTGGCCGAGCGGGTACGCCAAAATGACGGCTTGCTGGCCTGCTATGCTCGCCTGATGAATAACCCTGAGCTCAATCGCCACCACTAAACGGCGCGTTTGGTCAGATGGGAAAGAGGAGGGGCAAGCGCCTTGATGTGCTTGCCCCTCGTTGTATCCGTCGCATCAATGGTCACTGTGATGGCTAGCCATGCCTTGGCTGGCAAGGGCTGACTCCGGATTTTGTCATTATCCTCAGCGATAGCTGTCAAGCTGGCTTAACAGAGGTGGCGGCGCAGGCCGGTTGCCTCCAGGATCTTGGCGCTGATCTCCTCCACCGAGTGGGAACTGGTATCGAGAAAGCGGATCGCCTCCCGGCGAAACAGTCGCTCCACGCTTGCCAGCTCCTGCTCGCACTGTTCCAGTGAAGAGTAACGGCTGTTGGCGCGGCGCTGGTTGCGGATCTCGTGCAGCCGCTGGGGGGCGATGGTGAGGCCGAACAGCTTGTGGCGATTGGCCTTGAGGGCGGTGGGCAGATCCAGGGAGCCCATGTCCTGTTCGATGAAGGGGTAGTTGGCGGCGCGGATGCCAAACTGCAGCGCGAGATAGAGGCTGGTGGGGGTTTTGCCGCAACGTGACACCCCGATCAGTATGATGTCCGCCTCGTCGTACTCCCGGGTGGTGATGCCGTCATCGTTGGCCAGGGCGAAGTTCACTGCCTCGATGCGATCGTCATAGAGTTTGCGGTTCTCCATGCCATGGGTGCGATGGAGCCTGGGCTCGGCCTTGACCCCCAGCTCCTGCTCCAGCGGACTCACGAAGGTGTTGAGAAAATCGTGACCGCAGGCCTCCGCTTTGAGCACCTCTTCCCGTACTTGCGGGTCGACGATGGTGTGGAACAGGATCGGGCGCACCCCGGTCTGGCGGAACTGTTCGTCGATGCGGGCCCGTACCTGCCTCGCCTTTTCCAGAGTCTCCACGAAGGGGATGGTAATCTGTTCAAACGCCAGCGGAAACTGGCTCAGCACGGCGTGGCCGAACACTTCAGCTGTGATGGCGGTGCCGTCGGAAACATAGAATACGGTGTGCACGGGGGCTCCTGTGGTGTGGATTGGCATGGTGGCGAGAAGGAAGTATCTCTCGAAACTATATCAATTTTGTCAACCGGTCTGCTGTGCCTAAGTTGTGAAGTGGCTTGCAAACCTGAGTCGTTACCTTTTTGTGTTGGCATTGTAGAATGTCTGTGTCATTCGGCCATCCCCAAATCTTGCGTGGGGATTTTTTTGACAATAAGTAGAAAACGTTTTCTTGGTCGTTGGCAAAAGCACAAACAGACAATAACGCACAAAACTCACGTACATAAATCAGGGGACAGGGAGCTCTGACTCCCGAGCCCACCAACCTGGAGACATGCAAGTGCAACAGTACGTACTCTGGTACGAGCAACTCGGAATGCAAGATGTAGAACGAGTTGGCGGCAAGAACGCATCCCTTGGCGAGATGATCAGCAACCTCTCTGGCGCCGGTGTATCCGTGCCGGGAGGCTTTGCCACCACCGCCTATGCGTTTAACGAGTTTCTGGAGTCAAGCGGCCTCAACGACAAGATCCACGATCTGCTCGACGCCCTGAATGTGGACGACATCGCCGCCCTCAACCGGGCCGGTCAGCAGATCCGCGACTGGGTGATCGACGCCCCGTTCCAGCCCGAGCTGGAGCAGGCGATCCGGGTTGCCTACGAGAAGTTGAGTGCAGGTGTCGAGGCCTCCTTTGCGGTGCGATCATCGGCCACCGCCGAGGACATGCCGGATGCCTCCTTTGCCGGCCAGCAGGAGACCTTCCTCAACGTGCGCGGCATCGACGCCGTCATGACGGCCGTCAAGCATGTGTTTGCGTCACTGTTCAACGATCGCGCCATCTCCTACCGGGTGCATCAGGGCTATGACCACAAGGGCGTGGCGCTCTCGGCCGGGGTACAGCGCATGGTGCGCTCGGATCTCGCTGCCTCCGGCGTCATGTTCACCCTGGATACTGAATCCGGCTTCAACGACGTGGTCTTCATCACTGGGGCTCACGGCCTTGGCGAGATGGTGGTGCAGGGTGCCGTCAACCCTGACGAGTTCTATGTGCACAAGCCGACCCTCAAGGGTGGGCGTCCCGCCGTGGTGCGCAAGACCCTGGGCTCCAAGCTTATCAAGATGACCTACTCCGACGATGCCGGTCACGGCCGTCAGGTGAAGATCGTCGATACCGTGGATACAGAGCGCAGCCGTTTCTGCATCACCGACGAAGAGGTGATGGATCTGGCGAAACAAGCCCTCATCATCGAGCAGCACTACGGCCGCCCGATGGATATCGAGTGGGCCAAGGATGGTCAGGATGGCAAGCTCTACATCGTCCAGGCGCGCCCGGAAACCGTGCGCAGCCGCCAGGAGGCCAACACGCTCGAACGTTTTGCTCTCAAACAATCCGGCAAGGTGCTGATCGAAGGGCGTGCCATCGGCCACAAGATAGGGGCGGGTCCGGCGCGGGTCATTTCTTCCATCAGCCAGATGGATGAGGTGCAGCCCGGCGACGTGCTGGTCACCGACATGACGGATCCGGACTGGGAGCCCATCATGAAGCGGGCCTCCGCCATCGTCACCAACCGGGGCGGGCGCACCTGCCACGCCGCCATCATCGCCCGCGAGCTGGGCATTCCGGCTGTGGTGGGTTGTGGCAACGCCACCGATCACATCAAGGATGGCCAGCTCATCACCGTCTCCTGTGCGGAAGGGGATACCGGCTTCATCTACGACGGCGAGCTCGACTTTGACGTGGCGGTGACCGAGGTAGGCAACATGCCGCGCCTGCCCATCAAGATCATGATGAACGTGGGCAATCCGGACAGAGCCTTTGACTTCGCTCAACTGCCAAACGCCGGTGTGGGGCTGGCCCGCCTCGAGTTCATCATCAACCGGATGATCGGCGTGCACCCCAAAGCCTTGCTGGAGTTTGATCAGCAAAGCCCCGAGCTTCAGGCCACCATAGCCAAGATGATCGCCGGCTACGAGAGCCCGCGCGAGTTCTACGTCGCCAAGCTGACCGAAGGCATCGCCACCCTGGGCGCCGCTTTCTGGCCGGAGCGGGTGATCGTGCGGATGTCGGACTTCAAGTCCAACGAGTACGCCAACCTGGTGGGCGGTCGTGACTACGAGCCTCATGAAGAGAACCCCATGATCGGTTTCCGTGGTGCGTCCCGTTACATCGCCGACAGCTTCCGCCCCTGCTTCGCCCTCGAGTGCGAGGCGATCAAGCGGGTGCGCGACGTCATGGGGCTGACCAACGTCGAGGTGATGATCCCCTTTGTTCGCACCGTGGGTGAGGCGGAGCAGGTGATCGACATCCTGGCTGAAAATGGCCTGCGCCGCGGCGAGCGGGGGCTCAAGGTGATCATGATGTGCGAGATCCCGAGCAACGCTCTCCTGGCCGACAAGTTCCTCGAGCACGTCGATGGCTTCTCCATCGGCTCCAACGACATGACCCAGCTGACCCTTGGACTTGACAGGGACTCGGGCCTGATCGCCCACCTGTTCGACGAGCGCAACGAAGCGGTCAAGGCGTTGCTGGCCATGGCCATCCAGGCTGCCCGCAAGGCCGGCAAGTATGTGGGGATCTGCGGCCAGGGGCCGTCTGATCACGCCGACTTTGCCGCCTGGCTGGTGGAGCAGGGGATCGATTCGGTGTCGCTGAACCCCGATACCGTGGTCGATACCTGGCTCTATCTGGCCGAGCAGCACGGCGGCAAGTAAGTCTGCAAGCGTGCAGCAATGACAAGGGGGCCTGATGGCCCCCTTGGTTTTTACGGGCGGCAGCCAGGCTGCCGACGTGCTTATTTGGGCTGTTGCTCTGTTCCGGACAGCTCAATCTGCACCTTCACCCCTTCCTCTTTGAGCCGGGTGGCGATGGCGTTGAGATCCGTGCTCGGCTTGGCCTCCAGCAGGGCAATGCCGCCGCTGCTTTGCTTGAATTGCAGGCCGTGGCGGCTTGCGATCGCCTTGGCCTGACTGTCATCGGCTTCCACCAGCAGGGTGCCGCTGACGGTCAGCTCCGGGCTGGCAACGCCCTGCAGCAGGGCATCGCCCCGGCGCAGGGTCTGCTGCGGCACCTTGCCGTCCAGACTGCGGGTGACCCGCTTCTTGCTGCCATCATCAGGGGTCAGGTAGGTCTGACCATTGACCTCTATGGTGCGATATTGCTTGCCGTCTATGGTCACTGACTCCTCGGCACTGGCATAGGTGGTGGCCGTTGCCAGCAGGCTGGCGAGGGCAAGGGTGATCATGGTCTGTTTCATGGATGATTCCTCTGTAATCAGGCGCGGGGCGCGTCATGGCCCAGTACGCGCAGAGACCAGTCGATGAGCTTGCCCGGCTGGCTGTTGTTGCGTTCGGTCAGGGTGCTGCGGGTGTTGGTTCGGCGATCAAGCAGTGAAACCTGACGAGTGCCGTTGGCGATGTCGGTCACCTCCAGTCGCCACTCTCCCTGAGCCGGCTCGCCATAGAACTTGTGGGAGAGCAGGCGCATGTTACGCAATCCCCTGGTGCGAACATAACCCAGCTGCTGCCGGTCGAGGGACTGACCCACCAGGCTGTTGTAGGGGTTGAGCAGCACGCTGCGGGTTCCGGACGGAGAGACCAGCTCGATCAGCAGATCAGGCAGGCGCTGGTGATCCAGGTTGACCATGACCTGTACCGCTTCCACCGTCAACGCCTGCTCGATCTGGATGGCCGAGCGGGTCGGGGCAGCCCCGACGTCAGGAATGGCTGCTGCCCTGCTGTCGCTCGGGGAGACCTTCTGCCAGGGCAGTTGCACCAGCGGCGGCAGCGGGTTGTGGTTGGCGGCGCGCGCCAGAGCCTTGTTGACATCGATCAGACCAAAACCGTAAGTCGGGCTGAACCACATGCCGGCGGCGTTGCGCTCCCACCCTTCCAATGCGGTGACCGTGCGGGCACTGCCTGCGCGGCTGGTGTAGCTCATCTGTACCGCCGGATGTGCGGCATCGACCCGGGTGGCGCTGCGGGCCAGCAGATCCCGCAGGTCCCGCACCGACAGATCCGGATAGGCGGACATCAGCAGCGCTACCGAGCCCGAGGTGTTGGGGGTTGCCGAGGAGGTACCGTTCATCACGCCGTTGTAGTCGCAGCGCGCATCCAGTTGCAGGTTGCCGTGCAGCCGGTTGGCGCTGGGAGCATCATTGCGGTTGTAACCCATGTCGCACCCGGGCAGATCCGTGGTGACCATGGCCGGCGTATCGGTGCCATATTCTCCCCCGGGGGCGCTCAGGAAGACGTTGCTGCCGACGCTGGAGTAGGAGGAGCGCTTGCCATCGGCATTGAGGGCGCTGACCACCAGGTTCCAGAAGTTGCTGTTGGCGGGATCGATATTGCTGTTCTCGAAGGGCAGGAGAGGGCCATTGCCAGTGCGGGAGAGGGCATAGTTGCCGGCGCCGATGCGCTTGAAGCCGTTGCCCGCCGCCTTGATATAGGCCGCGCCTTCTGCCTTGAGAGTTTGCTGCTCGAACAGGCGATCGAGCTGGGCCTGATCCAGATCGGTGGACTCTTGCGGGTCGACCAGACTCATGCCGTAGCTCTGGTTGAAGACCCGGTTGTCACGGCTGGCCTGGCTGTCGCCAAGGGCATAGAGCCAGTCCTTCTGCAACTGCCGGCTGTCGTTGTCGAGCAGGTTGAACCCCTGCAACTGGGCCTGGGGCGCGACGCCTTTGGTACCGACGGCGTTATCTGCCGCAGCGATGAGACCGGCTACCGAGGTGCCGTGGGCGCTGTCGGGATCCGTCGGAGTGGGATCGCTGCTGCCGGTGACCACGTTTTTGGAGCCCGGCCGCACGTTGTCGGCCAGATCAGGGTGGGCAATGGCCAGGCCGTCATCCACTACGGCCACATTGATCCCCTGTCCCAGCACACCGGTGCGGTGTGCCCACCAGAGGTTGAGGTCGTTACCAGCCACGCCGCCGCGGGCGCTGAAGGCATCCTGGCCGCTGTTGAGCAGGTGCCACTGCTGGTCTTGCAGGGGATTGCTGCCCGGCAGGCAACGCATTGCGCTATTGCGGGCGGTATCCACGCCACTCTCCTTGCCGGTGAGCGGGGCACAGTTTTCATTTGCCTGAACGAGTGCGACTGGCAGGGTCGACAGCAGTGCTGTGATCGCCAGTGCTAACGATGTTTGCTTCATTATTTTTAACTCCATCTAGGATCGCACCTTCCTGGGTGCGAATGGAATCTATACACGGGATGAAGCGAGTCAAAAGACTCTCTTTAAGGAACTCTGACTAGCTTCAAAGAAATCCGATCTGGTTTGTGGTGGGTATTCCATTGGCGCTCTTTTTGTGATTTATTGAGAGCATTTCTCATTTGCCTTTATTGATTTTTTTGTTTTTTAAACGCTTTGCGAGCGCCATATCGGGTGGGATGAGTAGCGGGGAGTGGACCGGCCTTGTCGCAACAGGAGCCGGTATGAGAGCCATAGGGTAGGGCAAGCAGCAGGTGGTCAGATGGCGAGCTCGGTCACAGGGAAACCCGCCAATAGCCAGAACAGGGCGGTGAACAGGGCGAGGCCTATCAGGCTCCAGCACAGATAGCGGCGGGTCGCCGCCATGCCGATGACGCTGATCGTTGCCGCCACCCAGCCGGCTACCAGCAGATAGATGAAGGGGGCCATGTTGTCCATCATGGCGCCTTACCTCACGAGTGCCAGCACCTGACGAAACGCCGGATGGCGGCAATTTCCCAGCAGTTCGTAGAGGCACATCTCCACCGAGGTAAGCTCGGCCCCTTGGGCTGCAAGTTTGCCGATGGCCAGCTCCCGGTTGGCGGGAGTGCGTGAGGAGACCGCATCTACCACCAGCGAGACCTCGCTGCCGCTTGCCAGCAGCCCAAGTACCGTCTGATAGACGCAGATATGAGCCTCGATGCCGCACACCAACCAGTGGTTGACTCCGGTCTGGGTGAGGGCGGCGGCCACGGTCGGCTCACCCAGGGCACCGAAGCTGAATTTGGTGAGCACAAGGTCATCTGCCTGCAACCCTTGCAACTCGGGCACAGTGGCCCCCAGTTTGTCCGGATTTTGCTCCAGCCAGACAACCGGCAATCCCAGCGCTCTGGCCCCTTGCACCAGGCGCTGCGTATTGGTGATAAGGGCCTTGCTCCCCTCGACCAGGCGCGCCAGCTTGCCCTGAATATCGACGACCAGCAGGCCGGTCGTGGCCACCGTCAGCGGCTGTATTCCCATCATTTGCTCTCCTTGCAGCGGTTTTCTCGGGCCGATTGCGCCAAAGAGGCACGCCCTCAGAATGTTTGACTATACCGGAATCACCTCCGATTTAAGCTCTCTATGAATCCTTTATTTGTGTCATGAAGGACAGCTGACCCTCATTTTCCAGTCTGCCCTGTTTTGCCGCTTGGCGAAGGGAAGGGGCTCTGTTATTGTGATAAAACAGCCGTTTGGATGGCTGGATGGTTGGATGGTTATGGTCGTGTCGTTTATCGTCCCGGATTGCACCTCTGGCCACCCTCTTGATGATCGTTTTGACAAGGAGTCCCTATGCAACGCCGTTCCTTCTTCAAACTTTCCGCACTGGCGCTGCTCGCCAGCAGCCTGCCGTTTTCCGTCCTCGCCGCCGATCCGGCCAAGAAAGAGATAGTGATCGGCACGACCGTGGGGGATTTTGCCGACATGGTGACCGATTCCATCAAGCCGCAGCTGGAGGCCAAGGGCTACCGGGTCAAACTGGTTGAGTTCACCGACTATGTGACTCCCAATATTGCTCTGGCCGATGGTTCGCTCGATGTGAACTGCTTCCAGCACAAACCCTATCTGGAGAGCTTTGCCAAGGATCGGGGGCTTTCGCTCGCCCCCATCACCCAGGTGCCGACCGGCCCCATGGGCCTCTATTCCGGCAAGAAGGGGCAGCTGGCCGAGGTGGGTGAGGGGAGTTCTGTGGCCATTCCCAACGATCCCACCAACCAGGCGCGGGCGCTGCTGATGCTGCAGGACTTGGGCTGGCTCACGCTCAAGGAGGGGATCAATCCGCTCAAGGCGAGTGAGTTCGATGTAGTGGACAACCCCCACGACATCAAGCTGGTGTTGCTGGAGGCGGCCCAGCTGCCCCGTTCACGGGAAGACGTGGATTTTTCCGTCATCAACGGCAACTTCGCCGCCTCCAGCGGCATCCCGTTCAGCGAGGGCTTGTTCCTTGAGCGCAGCTACGACTTTATCAACTGGGTAGTGGTGAAGAGTGCCGATGCGGACAAGCCGTTTGCCAAAGACGTGGCGGCAGCCTACAACTCCCCCGAATTCAAGGCCTATGCGGCCAAGCGCTTCGCGGGTTACAAGTACCCGCAGGGGTGGGGCGGTTAATACCGGGATGGCGACAGACAATAAAAAACGCCCCGCATGCGGGGCGTTTTCATGTCCGGCCATCAGGGGTGGCGATAGAAGCGGTTCAGCTCGTTCATCACCTGGATCATGGCTCCCATGTCCGGGTTGCCGTGCTTGATGGGACGATAGCTCTTTTGCTCCAGCAGCTCGAAGTCACCCTGCTTGTTGAAGTGGGTGATGGTGTTGTCCTGATAGATGGCAAAGTCGTTCTGATCGCCCGCCAGCAGCCAGGGGCGCGGGCTGGTATCAAACAGGCTGCGACCTATGCTGTAGTCCCGCGCCGGGTTGCGCACCCCCAGCATGCCCTGCATCAGGGTCGGTACCAGATCGAGATGGCTGCTGGGTTGTGACATCACCTGGCTGTCGCGACCGGGCCAGGCCAGCACGAAGGGCACCTGCACCTGATAGGGGGAATAGTTGGTGCCGGCTCCCCAGCTGTTGCTGCGGGTGTCGTTGAACTCCTGGCCATGATCCGAGGTGATGACGACTATGGTGTTGTCGCTCATGCCCTGCTGTTGCAGCTGGGTCAGCATCTGCTCCAGCAGCTGGTCGGTATAGAAGACCGAGTTCTTGTAGCGGTTTTCGAGCTTTTGCAGGTTCTCGGCCCGATAGGCGGTGGCCGGGTTGAAGTTGGTCAGCTCCGGCTGGAATGGCCCCTTCATGGTCGCCGGCAACTGGTAGTCGCCCGGGCTCGACAGATAGACCAGCGAGAACCAGGGGCGCTCCGGTGTGCGCTTCTCGAGCCAGCCCTGCCAGTCGGACAGCAGCTTGCCGTCGTCGAGCTCTTCGGAGACGAATACCTGTTTGCGCAGGCCGGCCAGAATGCTCTGGCGATACTTCTGGGCATCTTCCATCGCGCCAAACAGACCGAACTGGTAGTCCTGACGCAGCATCTCGTCGAACAGCACGGGGGGCCGCTTCTCGCTGCTGATGTCCTGGTAGTAGTGGCCGGGCAGACCGTAGAAGAGGCCGAACATGCCCATCAGTGCGTCGTTGCCGCTGCTTAAGTGATTGCGGAACGTCAAATTCCGGGAGGCATAACGCTGCAGGTTGGGCATGTTGATGTTGTTCAGCATGTCAAAGCGCAGGGAGTCGACCACCACCACCAGCAGGTTGTTGTGGCTGCTGGGAGCGTTGACGTTGAGCGGGCGCAGGGGATAGTGCATCCGGCTGTCGCTGCCACTGTTGTTCTCCGACGCAGCCTGCTTCTTCTCGTACTGATCCAGATCCAGCCAGCCATGCTTGGCCAGGAAGGAGCGAGCCGTCATGGGGTAGGAGAGGGGGAAGTTGGCCCGTTGCATGGTGATGGGCTGATACAGGGTGGCATCCGCCCAGCTGTTGACCAGATGGGTCAGGATGAAGCAGACCAGCAGGGCCAATCCCACCTGATTGCCGTACTGACGGCGCTTGCGCTTGTTGATCTTGCGCCAGACGTAGGCTGACAGCAGCAACTGCAACAGGAAGATGGTGGGCACTGCGACGAAGATGATGCTCCAGATAGAGCCCTCCTCGGTCTGGGCCTGATCCAGCAGCAGTTGCCACACCTGGGCATTCAGGTGGAACTTGAACAGCCTGAATACCTGGGTGTCGATAAGCAGCAGCACCAGCGCCAGGGTGGCGACGATGGCCGAAATAAAGCGCAGGGATTTCTCTTTGGGCAAGAGGAAGGTGAGCGGAAAAATCGTCAACAAATAGGTGACGAAGCTCAGGAAAGAGAAGTGGCCAATCCAGCTCACAACAAGGTAGATCACGCCGAGCGTGGTCGATGGCCAACTGATGGCACCCAGATAGCGGGTGGCGATCAGCATGGCCAGGATGATGTTGAAGAAGGAGAACCAATGCCCCCAGGTGATCAGGCGAGAGACATTATCACGATAGGGGTTACCGGTTTCGACCATAGTGATCCATCTGCGTAGAGAAACGTCAAATCAACGGAGTCGGGGACTCAGTGTGTGTCGTGGCGATTGTCGACCGATGCGGTCAGGGCCTGGACAAACTTCTCGGTGATGGCCTGGCGCTGGGCCGGTGCCATGCCGTTGATGATATTGGTGGTCAGGTTGCCAAGCACCATGAGGCTGAGATCCACCGGCGCCTTGTGCTTTTCCAGCGCGGTGATCAGGTCGTTCATCAGGGCGTCAAACTGCTCGTTATTGTACTTTGATACGATGGGCATAATCTTCAGTTCATCTCGGTTCAAAGCGCCTTATAATACTTCACCCTTTCGGCTAACACTATGGCTTTGTGACATGAGTCTCGATATCGACAAGATCATACTTCACTCCCTGCGCCAGGGCGGCGATGGTCAACCTTACGCCGATACCCGCAGCCAGACCCTGCCCCCCGACGAGGCGGTACAAGGGCTGATGGCGGAATTGCATCGCATCTACAACGGCAAGGGTGGCAAGGGCTTTGGCTTTTTTGCCGACCCCGAGGAGGCCGTCGCCGAACTGGCTGACGGCGAAGAAGCCCCCAAGCAACCCTCTCCCGCGTTTCGTATCGCCCTCGAACAGCTGCTCGACGAGCAGACGGAATTTGTCCCCTTCTCGGTCACCGTGACCCAGATGCTGGTCAAGCAGCTGGTGGAGCATGCCCTGGATGAACAGGGGGTGCTGCTGTTTGCCAAATACAACTACGTTGGCGTCGATTATCTGCTGATCGCGCTGCTGGAAGGCAAGGAGAGCGTCACCGTCAGCGAGGCGCTGGAATTGCGTCATATCCAGTATCTGGATATCGGCAAACTCAATCTGGTGGCCCGCATCGATCTCACCGAGTGGAAAACCCAACCCGATTCGCGCCGTTATATTACCTTCAGCAAGGGACGCATAGGCCGCAAACTTGGCGACTTCTTTATGGATTTGCTGGGTGCCCGTGAAGGGATGGATGCCAAGATCCAGAATAAAGGCCTGCTGCAAGCGGTCGAAGATTATTGTGACAGTCGCCAGCTCGAACCGGCCGAGCGCAATGATTACAAAAAGCAGGTTTTCAAATATTGCACCGAGCAGGCCAGCGCCGGTGAAGAGATCGAAATCAAGGAGTTGTCCGCAGAATTGCCCGGCGACGGTGACCTCGATTTTTACAGCTTTATCGGTCAGGAGTATGAGCTGGAAGAGCGTTTCCCTGCCGATCGTTCCACCCTGCGCGGTCTGACCAAATTTGTCGGATCCGGCGGCGGTCTGACTCTGAGCTTCGAGCAGAAGCTGCTGAATAGCCGCATTTTTTACGATCCGGACACCGACACCCTCACCATCAAGGGGGTGCCGCCCAACCTCAAGGATCAGCTGCTGCGCCAGTCGTAATGTGATCCGGTCGTCATATTTGGCAAAAAGGGACCCCGCTTCGGCGGGGTCCCTTTTTTATGGCGTCCGTGGCGCAGGACGAAACCGGGGCGGTGCTTTGTTAACAGATAAAACAGAATCGATTGCCTGAAAGGGTTTTCATTCAAGTGAAAACCCTTTCAGTGAAGTAATAAAATTTCATAATGGTAATTATATTTCTGCGATGGTTGCGAAATAAGCCGATAAAATCGGTTATTACCGCGATTTAAGAAAATGTTTTCAAAACTTTCTGGAAGGAAATACGTAATTGCATTTCAAAAATGCGAGTTGCGTCATGTGAGCCGTTTGCCGCTTGGGATAATATTCATCTCGCACACAAATGCTCTTACAGCGCGGAACTAATACAAGGAAAGGCTCATGAAAAAGAAATTGCTGTCATCCCTGATCGGTCTGGCCACTCTTGGTGTCGCCTGCTCTGCCACTGCTGCCATCGACGAAGGCCAGCTGACCATCTGGATCAACGGTGACAAGGGATACAACGGCCTGGCTGAAGTGGGTAAGAAGTTTGAAGCAGAAACCGGCATCAAGGTGACTGTGGCCCACCCGGATCAGGTTGAAGTGAAATTCCAGCAAGCCGCAGCCACTGGCAACGGCCCGGACATCTTCTTCTGGGCTCACGACCGTTACGGTGAGTGGGTCAAAGCCGGTCTGCTGGTGCCCGTGACCCCCAATGCCGACACCAAGGCCAAGTTTGAACAACTGGCATGGGATGCCATGACCGTCGATGGCAAGACCTACGGTTACCCGGTTGCCATGGAAGCGGTCAGCCTGATTTATAACAAGGATCTGCTGCCCGAGCCGCCCAAGACCTTCGAAGAGATCGCCAAGATTGACGAAACCCTGAAGAAGGATGGCAAGCGCGCCATCATGTGGGCCTATGACACCCCCTACTTCAGCTATCCGCTGGTAGCCGCCAATGGTGGTTACGCCTTCAAGAAAACCGCCACCGGTTATGACGTGAAAGACACCGGCGTGAACAACGCGGGCGCCAAGATGGGCGTGGGCTACATCTCCGAGATGATCAAGTCCGGTCACCTGGAGAAGGGCATCGACTACGGCGTGATGGATGCCAAGTTCAACAAGGGCGAAGTGGCCATGATGATCAATGGTCCCTGGGCCTGGAGCAACCTGGACAAAAGCGGCATCAAGTACGGCGTCGCCCCGTTGCCGACCCTGAATGGCAAGCCGGCCAAGGCCTTCGTTGGCGTGCTGGGTGCCACCATCAACGCCGCCAGCCCGAACAAGGACCTGGCCATCGAGTTCCTCGAGAACTACCTGCTGACCGATGCCGGTCTGGCGCCGATGAACGCCGACAAGCCGCTGGGTGCCGTGGCCCTGAAATCCTTCCAGAAGACCCTGGAATCCGATCCGCACATCAAGGCGACCATGCAAAACGCCCAAGCTGGTGAGCCGATGCCGTCCGTGCCCGAGATGAGCCGTTTCTGGTCCTCCTTTGAAACTGCCCTCAAGAACGTGACCTCCGGCCGTCAAGGTGTTGATGAAGCCCTCGATACCGCTGCCAAGCGTATCGTCCAGTAAGTTCGCACTACCCGGGAGGTCTTCGGGCCTCCCACTTTCTCCTCTCTCTTGGCGTTATAAAGGTTAATTGGCATGGAAGTAGTACCTTCTGTTGAGTCCTATGCCGGTCCGAAGGATAAGCACGTCTGGCTCAAGTGGACCATAGCGGCCCTGGTTGCCATCCTCAACGGCTACGCAGCCGTGATGATGTATGCCAGTGGCGAGTGGGTATTCGCGTTGCTGGATCTGGTGGTGGTATCCGCCGGCCTGTATGTCTTCATGAACAAGAAGACCTATGCCCATCGTTACATCTTTCCGGGTGTGGCGGGCATGGTTGTATTTATCATCTTCCCTCTTGCCTACACGATTGGCATCGCCTTCACCAACTATTCAGGCTCCAATTTGCTCTCGGTAGAGCAGGCGCGGGATTATCATCTCAAGAAATCCTACAAGGTGGCGGGTGGTGAATTCGATTTTACCCTGCTGGAAGCCGACAACGGCCAGTTCCAGCTGCTGCTGAACCAGGGTGAACAGACCTTTGTCAGCCAACCTCTCTCCCTGATGAACAACAAGGCCCGCGAGCTGGCGGTGCGCGAGGGACGGGCACAGGCGGCCCCGCAACTGGTCGAGTTGCAGGTGGCAACCGCCGAGACCGAGCGCAAGTCCGCACCCATTCGCGTCATCGTCGAGCATCGTACTCACCTGAGCGGGCTGGATCTGGTACTGCCGGACGACGGCACGCACCTGACCCTGAGCAGCCTGCGCAAGTTTGCCGCCCAGAAGCCGCAATACACCCGGCTGATGGATGGGGCCGTGCTCAAGTCCGGGGTGGTGATCAAGGACAGCAACCTGCTGCGCGACAACCAGACCGGCGAGCTGATGCTGCCCAACGGTGACACCGGCTTCTATCAATACATCGACGAGCAGGGTCAGTTCGTCGGCAAGGGCATCGCCCCCGGTTTTGTGGTTAGCGTGGGCTGGAAGAACTTTGCCCGCATCGTGACCGACCCGGGCATCCAGGCGCCGTTCCTGCAGATCTTCGTCTGGACCGTGATCTTCTCTACCTGCTCCGTCGCCTTCACCCTGGCCATCGGCATGGTGCTGGCCTGCCTGGTGCAGTGGGAGTCCCTCAAGGGGCGCGGCTTTTACCGGGTCATGCTGATCCTGCCCTATGCCATCCCGGCGTTTATCTCCATCCTGGTGTTCAAGGGGTTGTTCAACCAGAACTTCGGCGAGATTAACATGTTCCTGGAAGCGGCCTTCGGCATCAAGCCGGACTGGTACACCAACCCCTTCCTGGCCAAGGTGATGATCCTCATCGTCAACACCTGGCTTGGCTACCCCTACATGATGATCCTCTGCATGGGCCTGCTCAAAGCCATTCCGGAAGATCTCTATGAGGCGTCCGCCATGGACGGTGCCGGTCCGGTGCAGAACTTCTTCAAGATCACGGTACCGCTGTTGATGAAGCCGCTGACGCCCCTGTTGATTGCCTCGTTCGCGTTCAACTTCAACAACTTCGTGCTCATCCAGTTGTTGACCAACGGCGCGCCGGACATCATTGGCGCCAGCACCCCGGCCGGTACCACCGACCTGCTGGTGAGCTACACCTACCGGATCGCGTTCCAGGGCTCGGGTGGTCAGGACTACGGTCTGGCCAGTGCCATCGCCACCGCCATCTTCCTCATCGTGGGTGCGCTGGCCTTGCTCAACCTGAAATTGTCCAAAGCCGACAAGCAACTGTAAGGAGGCTTCAACATGGCAATCGTACAACCCAAATCAGTTAAATACCGGGTGTGGGCAACCCACCTGGTGATGTGGGGCTTCCTGGCACTGATCATCTTCCCGCTGATCATGGTCATCGCCATCTCGTTTAGAAACGGCAACTTCGCGGTAGGGGAGATCATCCCCTCCAACCCGACCCTGGATCACTGGAAGCTGGCGCTCGGCATGTCCATCACCAACGCCGACGGCAGCATCACGCCGCCGCCGTTCCCGGTGCTGACCTGGTTGTGGAACTCCATCAAGATCGCGGGCATCACCGCCCTGATGATAGTGGTGCTCTCCACCACTTGTGCCTACGCCTTTGCCCGTCTGCGTTTTCGTGGCAAGTCCACCATCCTGCAAGGCATGCTGATCTTCCAGATGTTCCCGGCGGTGCTGGCACTGGTGGCCATCTATGCGCTGTTCAACAAGATTGGTGACTACATCCCCTGGCTGGGTCTCAACACCCACGGCGGCCTGATCCTGGCCTACATGGGGGGCATAGCCCTGCACGTCTGGACCATCAAGGGCTACTTCGAGACCATCGACTCATCGCTGGAAGAGGCGGCGGCCATCGACGGTGCCACCCCGTGGCAGGCGTTCCGCCTGATCCTGCTGCCCCTGTCGGTGCCCATCCTGGCGGTGGTGTTCATCCTGGCTTTCATCGGTTCCATCACCGAGGTACCCATGGCCTCCATCCTGCTGCAGGATGTGAACAATCTGACCCTGGCGGTCGGGGCCCAGCAGTACCTCTATCCGCAGAACTACCTGTGGGGTGACTTCGCCGCAGCCGCCGTGCTGTCCGGTTTCCCCATCACGGTCGTCTTCCTGCTCGCCCAGCGCTGGCTGGTGGGTGGTCTCACTGCCGGTGGCGTCAAAGGTTAAGGCTTGTGGCCGGGGGAGCTGGCTCCCCCCGCCATCACGATTTGCAAAGATTCAAGAGCGGAGCTCGACATGGCTGAAGTAGTACTCAACAACGTTCGCAAAAATTACGATCCGGCTGTTCACAAGGACACCCTGCGCAATATCAACCTCTCCATCAAGGAAGGGGAGTTCATCGTCTTCGTCGGCCCCTCCGGCTGCGGCAAATCCACCCTGCTGCGAATGATCGCGGGTCTGGAAGACATCACCAGCGGCGAGCTGACCATCGGCGGTCGCTACATGAACGACGTGCCGCCGGTAGAGCGCAACGTGGGCATGGTATTCCAGTCCTACGCCCTCTACCCGCACATGAACATCTACGAGAACATGGCCTTCGGCCTCAAGCTCAAGAAGATGGACAAGGAGAACATCCACAAGCGGGTGATGCGTGCCGCCGAGATCCTCGGTCTCGAGCCGCTGCTCGAGCGCAAGCCCAAGGCCCTCTCCGGCGGTCAGCGCCAGCGGGTGGCCATCGGTCGTTCCATTGTGCAGCAGCCCCAGGTGTTCCTGTTTGACGAGCCGCTCTCCAACCTCGACGCCGCCCTGCGGGTCAAGATGCGCATCGAGATCGCCAAGCTGCACAAGGAGCTCAACTCCACCATCATCTACGTGACCCACGATCAGGTGGAAGCCATGACCCTGGCCGACAAGATAGTGGTGCTGAGCCCGCTCAAGGGCGAGGCGGCCACCAACCTGGAGCAGTTCGGTTCTCCGCTCGATCTCTACCACAACCCGGACAACAAGTTCGTGGCAGGCTTCATCGGCTCCCCCAAGATGAACTTCCTGGCGGGCGAGCTGGTGGAAATTGGTGAGCAGGAGTGCCTGGTCAAGCTGAGCTCTGGCGACAACGTGCGGGTGCGGGTCGATGCCCGTCGCGGCGCGGTTGGTGACAAGGTGGAGCTGGGTATTCGCCCGGAACACCTGGTGCCGCTGGAGCACGCCCATGCCGACAGCCGCGTGAGTGGTGTGGTGCAGGTGGCTGAACACCTGGGGGCGGAGTCCTTCGTCTATATGGATGTGGATGGTCACGACTTCACCGTCAAGACCACCTCGGACGTGGACGTGGCGGCCGGTCAGACCTACAGCGTGGGGATCCCGGCTGAGGCCTGCTATCTGTTCGATACCAAGGAGCAGGCGTTCCCCCGTACCGCCAAATACATCCGTACCTGACGGGTACTGGTGCAGGTTTTCCTTATCTTCAATGCCTTTTTGCCGGTCGCAAGACCGGCTTTTTCATTTCTGGTCGGGTGCAAATAGAGCATCGCTTCATGACGATCCCTCCTGCTGGCGGGCCCAGCGCTGCAGAAAGTCGAGCAGGGGCTGATGGCTGTATGCCAGGTTGCAGCGCAGCCAGGGTGTGGCCGGAGCATCGACCCGAAACTGGCTGCCCGGGGCCAGCAATAACCCTTCGGCCAGCGCCGCTTCGCTCAGGGGCAGGGCATCCTGATGGGGCTCAGGGAGCCTGACCCAGGAGAAGAGACCGCCCTGGGGCGGACAGAAACTCTGCCAGCGGATCTGCTCCAGCCCCTGTTGCCAGCGCTCACCGGCCCGCAGCAGTCGATCCCGCAGCCGCTGCTGCTCTTTCGGGGTGTCGGGATCCTTGAGCATCCGCAGCACCAGACGCTCCGCCAGTTCGGAGGAGGCGATGGCGTTCATCACCTTGTAGCGCAGCAGACGGTCGGTGCGCTCCTCGCTCGCCAGCAGATAACCCACTCTCAGGCCCGGGGCCAGCGCCTTGGCAAAGCTGCCGATGTAGATGATGTGCTCCAGACCCGCCAGCGCCGCCAGGGTCGGGGTGGCGCTCTGGGTCAGGGCCGCACTCACGTCGTCCTCGACGATCAGGCAGTGGTGCTGCGCCGTGAGCTGCAAGACCCGAAACGCGGTGGCGGCCGAGTAGCTGGCGCCGGTGGGATTGTGCTGGCGCGGGTTGGTGAAGAAGGCCTTGGGCCGCGCCAGGTGCAGTTGCTCGGCCAGCACGGCGCAATCGGGGCCCTGCGCTGTCCAGGGGACGCCGATCACCCTCATGCCGGCGTGTTGCAGCAGGGTGATGAGGTTGCAGTAGCCAGGGTCGTCCACCAGCACTGTGTCGCCTGAGCGGAGTTCCGACTGCACCACCAGTGCCAGGGCCTGACTGGCCCCCTGGGTCAACAGCACCCCCTGCGGCTCCACCGGAATGCCGAGCGCCTCGTGGTGTTGCCAGAGGTGCTGGCGCAGCGGCTGCCAGCCCGCCGAGTGACCATAGGCGATGGCGCAGTCGGCCTCTCGTCCCTGCTGGCGCAGGGCGCGTTGCAGGATCTGGGTCGGGTACCACTGGCTGGGCAGCCAGCCACAGCCGGGTTGGACCACCTCGGGGCCCGGAGTGATCCTGTGGTCGGTCAGCCAGCGGGCATCGGGGACCGGCGGCGGTGCCATGGGCGGGGCCAGCGGTGTGCGGGCCACATAGTAGCCATCCCCCCGTCTGGCGACGATCACCCCCTGTTGCACCAGCCGGCTGTAACCGTCGGCAGCGGTGAAGGTGCTGATGCCAAGGGTGGCGGCGAGCTGGCGCACCGAGGGAAGGCGCTGGCCCGGCGCAAGCTGGCGCGCGGCGATGGCCTGCTGGATGGCGTGTATCAACTGCTGGATCAGGGAACCCTGGGTCGGATCGAGGGAGAGGGAGGGCATACTGTAGTGGCTCTTTGACCTGTACGGTTGGGGTGATTGTTAATGGATTGTATATGTAACGTATCGGGCAAATGCAATAGTGTCGAGCCATCCACCCAGAGGAGAGACACCATGAAACGAGCCCTGTTATTACTCACCGGCCTGCTGTTTACCCAGTCCGTTCTGGCCGCCCCCGTCCTTCGCATCGCGACTGATGGTACCTTCCCGCCCTACAGTACGGTCAATCCGGACGGCACGCTGGCCGGGTTCGATGTCGATATCGCCAATGCGCTGTGCGCCGAGATGAAGGTGACCTGCGAGCTGAGGCAGTACGACTTCGACGGCATGATCGCGGGGCTCAAGGCCAGAAAATTCGACATGATCGTCGCCTCCATGGCGATCACCGAAGAGCGCCTGCGCCAGATAGCCTTCAGCGACAAGTATCAGGGGGGCTACTCCCGTTTCATGGGGCCTCGCGATACGTCCCTGAATGGTGAACCCGCTGCCATGGCCGGCAAGCGGATAGGTGTGCAGCTTGGTTCCATTCAGGAGAACTATGCCAAGGATGTCTATGGCAAGGCGGGGGCCGAGGTGCGCACCTATGGTTCGGCAGAGCAGGCCTGGCTGGATCTGATGGCGGGTCGGCTGGATGCCATCGTGGTGGAAATCGGCGTTGGCATGGAGTTCAAGAAGCGGGAAGGGGCGGCCGGGTTCGACTTCTTCGGTCCCAGGATGAATGACCCCGCCTACTTCGGCACCGGCTCCGGCATCGCGGTGCGCAAGCAGGACGCCCGCCTGCTGGGGGAGGTCAACAAGGCGCTCGGTACCCTGCTGGCCAACGGCACCTACAAGCAGATCAACGACAAGTACTTCGATTACGACCAGTACGAATAAGGGAACAGGATGAAGGAGATCAAACTCCCCCTGCCCGGCGGCACGCCGGGCAGTCAACGGGTGTTGCAGGCCTGGGAATTTGGCTGCAGTGGGCCCCTTGCCTATCTGCAGGCGGGTCTGCATGCCGACGAGTTGCCCGGGGTGCTGGCCCTGCATCGCCTGCGCCAGCATCTGATGGCCCTGGAGCAGCAGGGAGCCTTGTTGGGGCGTATCCGTCTGGTGCCCCAGGCCAACCCCATCGGTCTGTCCCAGTGGCATTTGGGGTTGCATCAGGGGCGCTTTCTGGCCGCCACCGGACAGAACTTCAACCGGGGATATCCCCTGCTGGTGGCGAAGGGGGAGGCAATACCCACCCACCTGACGGCGCGCGATTTGTTGCTGGCCAGGCTGGCCGAACGGCGTCCCTGCGGCGAACTGGCGTGGTTGCAGCACACCCTGTTTGGCTGGGCACTGGAGGCCGATCTGGTGCTGGACATCCATTGCGACAGCGACGCCCTGCTGCACCTCTATGGCCACGTTCGCCAGCGCAGCCAGGTGGAGTGCCTGGGTGCCTGCCTCGGGGCCGGGGTGATGCTGCTTAGCGAGCAGGCGGGGGGCATGTCTTTTGATGATGCCCTGCTGCAGAACTGGTATGCCCTGATGGAGGGGCCACAGGTGCCGGTCGCGGTGACGGTGGAGCTGAGGGGGCAGCAGGATGTGGCCGATCATCTGGCCGAGCAGGACGCCCGACGGCTGCTGGCCTGCCTGGTGGAGTCTGGCTGGATTGATCCCGCATTCAGGATGTCAGCTGATCCGCCCGCCTGCACAGAGGGAAAGGTGACGCCACTAGCTGCGGTGGAGGTGATCTCGGCCCCGGCGGCGGGGATCCTGAGCTACGAGGTTGCACCCGGGGATCGGGTGCTGGCGGGGCAGCGGGTCGGCTGGCTGACGGATGCGCAAACCGGGGGGCGTATTGCTCTGACCACGCACCACGAAGGCCTCTGTTACGCCAGGGTGCTCAACCGGCTGGCCTGCACCGGAGATGAGGTGATCTTCCTGGCCGGTGAGGTTGCCCATCGGGAAGGGGACTTGCTGGGGCTGTAAATGGCTACCCGGAGTTTTGTGCGCTGCGTTGACAGGCCAGCCAGAGCGGCTGGCCGGGTCAGGCGTTATCAGTGATCGTCTTTGTCATCAAGATCTGCGGTGATGTCCGGCACGAAGTTCTGGCTGGTGAGCGGCGGGCGCTCGTAACCTTCGGTGCTGATGGGGGGCAGCTCTATGTGCTCGTAGTGGATCGCCTCGTAGGGCACCTTGCCGAGCAGGTGGGAGATGCAGTTGAGGCGGGCACGGCGTTTGTCATCCGCCTCCACCACGAACCAGGGGCTGTCCTGGGTATCGGTGTAGGTGAACATGTCATCCTTGGCGCGGGAGTATTCGACCCAGCGCGAGCGGGATTGCAGATCCATGGGGCTGAATTTCCAGCGCTTGATGGGGGTGCTGATCCGCTCCTTGAAGCGCTTCTCCTGCTCCTCGTCGCTGACCGAGAACCAGTATTTGATGAGGGTGATGCCGGAGCGGATCAGCATCCGCTCGAACTCGGGGCAGGCGCGCAGGAATTCCCGGTACTCCTCGTCGCTGCAAAAGCCCATCACCCGCTCCACCCCGGCCCGGTTGTACCAGGATCGGTCGAACAGCACCATCTCGCCGGCGGCGGGCAGGTGGGCCACATAACGCTGGAAGTACCACTGGGAGCGTTCCCGGTTGGAGGGGGCGGGCAGGGCGGTGACCCGGCACACCCTGGGGTTGAGCGGCTCGGTAATGGCCTTGATGACGCCCCCCTTGCCGGCGGCATCGCGTCCCTCGAACACCACCACGACTTTCAGTCCCTCCTGCTTGACCCACTCCTGCAGCTTGACCAGCTCCTCCTGCAGATGGGCTAGGTGATGCTCGTAACGCTTCTTGTTGAGGCGCGGGCGTTTCTTGCTCTTGTCCTTTGGCATGGTCTTCTCCTTGTTGACACTCTTCCAGATTGCACCACAGAAGCGTCATCGCCAAGGGGGGCGTGATACACTGCCGCTCCACTAGAGGCAACAGGAGAAAACATGAAGCAGTTTATGGAGATAGCGGGTCGCCGCATGGCCTATCTGGACGAGGGGCAGGGCCCTGTGCTGCTGTTTGGTCACAGCTATCTGTGGGACAGCGCCATGTGGGCGCCGCAAGTCGAGGCGCTCAAGGGGCAGTATCGCTGCATCGTGCCCGAGCTCTGGGGCCACGGGGATTCCGATGTGTTGCCACAAGGCCCCTGCTCCCTGGCGACCCTGGCCCGCGCTCACCTGGCGCTGCTCGATGCCCTCGGGGTGGCAGAGTGCGTGCTGGTGGGCCTCTCCATCGGTGGCATGTGGGGTGTCGAACTCGCGCACATGGCGCCGGAGCGTCTCAAGGGACTGGTGCTGATGGACAGCTTCGTTGGCCTCGAGCCCCAGATCACTTGCGAGCGGTATCTTGGCATGCTCGCCATGATTGAGCAGCTCGGCACCATTCCTGCGCCCATCGTGGCGCAGGTGGCGCCGCTCTTTTTTGCCCATCAGCCGGATGCGACCTTGATGGATGGCTTCAAGGCGCGCCTGGCGAGCTGGCCCGCCGACAAGGTGGCCGCCATGGTGGCGGTTGGGCGCAGCTTCGTGACCCGGGAAGATCGCATCGACTGGCTCGAAGAGATCGCCGTACCCAGCCTGGTGATGACAGGCTGCGAGGACAAGGCCCGTCCCGTGCTGGAAGGCTATCTGATGGCCGAGGTGCTGGGTTGCCCCTTCAAGGAGATCCCGGGAGCGGGCCATATCTCCACCCTGGAGAATCCCGCCTTCGTCAACGGCGCGCTGGGAGCGTTTCTGGCCGGGCTGTGAGGGTGACACCTTGCCGGATAGCGAGAAAAGGAGCCATGGGCTCCTTTTCTCTTTTGTCTTGCGACTTGTGCGGCTGATGAGGGGTTACCAGATATAGCCGAGGCCGAAGCCTGCATAGAGCTCGCCCTTGTGCTGGACGATGGGGCTGTCGGCGATGTCGTCGTCATAACGTTCGTAGTTGACGCCAAAGCCGCCAATCCAGTTGGCACTGAAGCGATAGCTGCCGATGACGGAGACCATGGGGGAGAGGGTGGTGCCCGTGTTCCACGCCGGCCTGCCTGCCCGGGCTTCTTCTTGCGACACGCCGCCGAAGTAATAGTTGGCGAGGTTGTGGCTGCGCAGCATCACGCCGGCCCCCGGCATCAGCAGCAGCGGGCCGCGGATGATGGGGAAGTTGGCCCACAGCATCACCTCCTGGCCGTTGCTGTTGCCGGTCACGTCCGTGGTGGCCCGCATGGTCCACAGGGCATAGGGAGTGATGAGATCGGCCCCGAAGCCGGCCTCGAACTCCCCTTTGCGCTTGTTGAGGCCATGGAGGAAGGCATCATCATCCGGATCCAGGTTGCCAAAGCGCATCCGCCCGAAGGCGTAGGTGGAGAAGCCGCCATCCCGGGTGAGATAGTAGCGGGCCCGATCCCCCAGATACATCAGGTTGTCGCCAAAATAGAGGGCGCCCGGGATGGGCAGCAGGGTGTCGTCCTGATGCTGGTAACGGGCCTGGCCTGCGATGAAGGCGCCGCCCACGACCAGTCCTTTGGGAATGGGGCTGCTTGGGCTGTCGCTGGAGAAGGCGCTGAGTGCCCCGAGATCGAGATCGGCCCGGACGGGGGCCGAGAGCAGCAGCGCCAGAAGGGCGCCAAGAGAGGCATGGCGCAAGGCCGGGACTGGGGGCATATGAATATCCTTATGGGTCGGTGACCGATGCAGTGGTGGCGCAACAGGGTGCCGGTGGCGTAGCCAGTTAAGCCGATTTGTATTGTGAATTCAAACTGATAGAGCAAAAAGAGTGGTGTGTTGCCAACACTGGCCCCAACGGACGCCCGGCCTGGGCTGTGAGAGGCATTGGCGGCAGGCAGATGAGCGCTGCCGCCAACAAAAAAGAGAGGCTTGGCCTCTCTTTTTGGTCTTTGCCTGTCGTTGCAGGGATGTTCCCATCAGGGGGCGGGGCGGGGCAGCTCTTCCCGCTTGGGCCAGACGTTGAGCACCGCCTTGACCAGGGTGGCGAGGGGGATGGCGAAGAAGACACCCCAGAAGCCCCACAGGCCGCCAAACACCAGCACGGCGATAATGATGGCCACCGGATGCAGGTTGACTGCCTCGGAGAAGAGCACCGGCACCAGCAGATTGCCATCGAGCGCCTGAATGACCAGATAGGCCACCATCAGCCAGGCAAACTCTGGGGTGAGCCCCCACTGGAACAGGGCCACCATGGCCACCGGCACCGTCACCACGGCGGCGCCGATATAGGGGATCAGCACGGAGAAGCCGACTGCCACCGCCAACAGGGCCGAGTAGCGCAGCCCCATCAGGGCGAAGGGGATATAGGTCGCCACCCCGACGATGAGGATCTCGATCACCTTGCCGCGGATGTAGTTGATGATCTGGTTGTTCATCTCGACCCAGACCCGGTTGACCAGGGTGCGGTTGCGCGGCAGGAAGCGACGCAGCCCCCCCATCAGCACCTGCTTGTCTTTGAGCATGAAGAAGACCATCAGGGGCACCAGGATGAGATAGACCATGATGGCCACCACGTTCACCAGGGAGCTCAGGGAGGCGCTGACCAGGTGCTCGCCCCCGCTCAGGATGCGTTGGCGCATGTTGTCGATGACGGTTTCCACCAGGCTGACATCGACAAGCTCGGGGTATCTGTCCGGCAGGGTGCGCACATAGTCCTGGGCATGGGTCAGCATGGCCGGGGCTTCTTTGGCCAGATTGATGCTCTGGTGGACCAGGGTCGGGATAAGGCCCAGCACAGCGGTCACCGCCAGGGTGATGAAGATGAGCAGCACCAGACTGGTGGCTAGGGTGCGTGAGAGCCCAGCCTGCTGCAGCCGGACCACAGGCCACTCCAGCAGATAGGCCATGACGATGGCCACCAGGATGGGGGCGAGCAGGTTGCCAAACAGCCAGAGTCCGGCAAAGCCGAACAGCAGCAACAGGAAGAGGGTGACGGCATCGGGATCGGAAAAACGGGTCTGATACCAGCGCTTCAATACTTCTAACATCTAGCGTCCTTACACGACGGGGTCTGTGAGAGTGGCCTGGCCCCGACAACCAGTAGTAAAGAGAGGGTCTGATCCGGCGCCTGTTGCAGCGTGACCTGATGGCCGAGGCGTTGCAGATAGGCCGGAATATCCTGCCACGAACCCGGATCGGCCAGGCGGATGGTCACAACCTGGCCTGGTTGGGCTTCTCTTAACCAGAGTTTGAGCCGGATCAGGGGCTCGGGGCAACGCCAGGGGGTCAGGTCGAGGTACTCCATGAGGGCTCCATCTCGCGAGTGGTCGCTATTATGGCCGCGATGACAGCACGAAACAACGCTTGTAGCCCTTCTGGGGCAAGGGTATTCTGCCGAAGCCCCGGTAGGGTCTGCTGACGTTTCGTCACGACCGCGACGGCGTCAGTTTTTGCGCAAGACCAGGCTGCGCCAGCCCAGGGGCATGGATCGAGTCACGACGTTTTGCGCAAAAGCTGGCCTGTCCCTACGGGTTGCGCGGTAAATGACGCCATGCGTCGTTGCAGGAGTGGCCAAGGGTATGGCCATTGTCGGCGTTCCGCGCCTTGCCTGGCGCCATTTGTCGCTGCAACGCGGCTTGCGCCGCAACGTCAACAGACCCTATTGGAGATAGAGATAACGTGGCACGCTTTTCCCCCCTGATGGCATCCATTCCCCTGCTGGCCTCCCTGATGGGCGCCACGTTTCATGCCCAGGCGAACAACCAGCTTCCCGACATCGGCACCGCCGGTGTCTCGGCCCTGCCCATCGAGCAGGAGGTCCGTTACGGCAATGCCTTCATGCGCTTCGCCCGGGCGGGGCTGCCCATCATCGACGACCCCGTGCTCAACCAGTACATCGACGATCTGGGCCAGCGTCTGCTCTCCAATGCCGACGGGGTACGCTTCCCGTTTACCTTTTTCCTCATCAATGACCCCAGCATCAACGCGGCCGCCTTCCTCGGCGGGCGGGTCAAGGTGCATACCGGCCTGTTTCTCTACGCCGACAACGAGAGCGAGCTCGCCTCGGTGCTGGCCCACGAAATCACCCACGTGACCCAGCGCCACATCGCCCGCTACATGGAAGCGCAGGCGAGCAGCTCCGCCATGACCCTGGCCGGTCTGGTGGGCTCCATTGCGCTGGCGGTGATCAACCCCACCGCCGGTATCGCCGCCCTGCAGACCACCCTCGGCCTCTCCATGCAGTCCGCCATCAACTACACCCGTGACAACGAGTACGAAGCGGACCGGATTGGCATGAAGACCCTGTATGACGCCGGCTTCGATCCCATGGGGATGGCGACCTTCTTCCAGAAGCTGGCCGCCGAGTACCGCTATGCCAGCAAGCCGCCCGAGATGTTGCTGACCCACCCGCTGCCGGAGACCCGGATCAGCGAGGCGCGGTCCAGGGCGAGCAACTACAGTCGCCGCAACCTCTCACCCAGCCTCGATTTCTGGCTGGCCAAGGTACGCATCCAGGTGCGCTACGGCACGGACACCCCCCAGGGGCTGTTGAGCTACTTCGACACCCGCATCCAGAAGGGAGATTATCCCCTCAAGGATGCCGCCATCTACGGCAAGGCGCTGGCGCTGATCCAGCTCAAGCGCACCGACGAGGCGGATGCCCTGATGAAGGAGCTGGCCTCCCGCCATCCGGAAGACTTGTTCGTGGTGGATGCCCTGACCGACATCGATCTTGCCAAGGGGCGCAGCGCCCAGGCCATCGCCCGGCTGGAAAATTTCCGCACCCGCATGCCGGACAACGAGGTGATAGTGGTGAACCTTGGCAATGCCTATCTCGAGAGTGGCAACTACAAGAAATCCATCGCCATTCTCGACCCCTATGCCCGCGAGCATGATGAGA
Source organism: Aeromonas sp. S18(2024) (assembly GCF_041402525.1). Classification (NCBI taxonomy): domain Bacteria; kingdom Pseudomonadati; phylum Pseudomonadota; class Gammaproteobacteria; order Aeromonadales; family Aeromonadaceae; genus Aeromonas; species Aeromonas sp. S18(2024). Next base: position 314,412 of record NZ_JBGLQV010000001.1, read on the forward strand.
ACAACCTGGCCTGGAACCTGCTCTCCGATGCCTATCGCAAGGCGGGACGGATGACCGAGCTGCACATGGCGCGGGCCGAGATGCTTGCGCTGCGCGGGGATTATCAGGCTGCCATCGACGAGCTCATCGTGGCCCGTGGCACCACCAAGGATAGGATGACGCTGGCCCGGCTCGAGGCCAGGATCACCGAGCTGGAGCGGGCCAAGAAGGATCTCGACAGCCTCAAGGGGTGATGACCCTGTATGCGATTAGCCAACAAGGGCGCACCTCGGTGCGCCCTTGTCATTGCTGGTGACAGGTGGCGAGTGACAGCCTGCGTGATGAGGGGATGAAGGGCTAGTTGCCCAAGGTGCGGGCTGCCGCCTTGAGGGCATCGATCTGCGGCTGGTCGAGCTCGCCGACCAGGGTCTGCTGCAGTCGACCCTTGCCATCGAGCAGATAGCTGGTGGGCAGCCCGGTCGGGCGCGGGAAGGGGAGCGTCGCCGTCTCGTTGGCGATCAGCAGCGGCAATGGGATGTCATAGTGCTCAGCCAGTTGGCCCAGCTCAGCCGGCGTCGCCGGGTCATAGTTGATAGCCACCACGGCGATCTCGCCTTCCCGGGCGAGTGCCGCGAGGCGCGGCATCTCCCGAAGGCAGGGGGCGCACCAGGGGGCGAAGTAGTTGACCAGGAGCGGCTTGCCGGCGAAGTGCGACAGGGAGAGAGGCTGGCCCTGCGCATCGGTGAACTCGGGGGCCGGCGTACAGGCGCTCAGCAGGCCGGCCACAATCACCCAACAAATTCGTTTCAATTCCTTTCCACTGCCGCTTACCCTGACCATCACTTTCCCCTACAATAGCGCCGTTTCTTGTCCCATCTTGCGATTAATCAGGGAGTTACCATGAGCGAGACCCAAATCTACCACAATCCGCGCTGCTCCAAGAGCCGTGAAACCCTGGCCTTGCTGGAACAGCGCGGGATCGCCCCGGACGTGGTGCTCTATCTGGAGCAGGCCCCGAGCGTGGAGACCATCCGCACCCTGCTGGGTCAGCTTGGCTTCACCGATCCGCGCCAGCTGATGCGCACCAAGGAAGATCTCTACAAGGAGCTGGGGCTGGCCGGGCAGAGCGGAGAAGCTCTGATCCAGGCGATGCACCAGCATCCCAAGCTGATCGAGCGCCCCATCGTCATCAAGAATGGCCAGGCCCGTATCGGCCGTCCGCCAGAGCAGGTACTGGAGATCCTCAAGTGACCACCCGCCTTGCCCGTCTGCTGACCCTGGTCGGCTTCTTCGGCCTGCTGATCTGGGTGCTGCTGTGGCACCTGTGGCTCTCGCCCCACCCGGACCTCAACCCCTGGCTGCTGCCGGTGATCTGGACTGTGCCACTGCTATTTCCCCTCAAGGGGATAGTGCAGGGCAACCCCTACACCCACGCCTGGGGCAACTTCGTGCTGATGCCCTACTTCCTCCATGCCCTGACCCTGATCACCACGGATGAAGGGGAGCGGTGGCTGGCGGTGGTGGAGCTGCTGCTCACCACCCTGGCCTTTGTTGGCACCATCTACTACGCCCGCCTGCGTGGCCGCGAGCTGGGTTTAAGCATTCGCAAGAAGAAAGAGGAAGCGAAATAACGCATCCGGCTGTCAAAAACGCCCCGAATGGGGCGTTTTTTTATGGCGTTTGGTGATGGATAGCAGTCTCGCTGCGGTACTTGGCCAGCTGTTGGTGGCTGAACGCCATCAGCTCGGGGTAGAAGCGCAGAAACCCCTGCTCGCACCGGCGCCAGCGGCTCTCATCCAGGGTGAGCAGGGCATCTCCGAGGGGCAGGGGACGGCGCAGGCGACGACCGATGCCGTTGAGGGCCTGACCCAGCCCCTCCCTGTGCTGATAGGAGGCAATCCAGTTCTGCTGCGCCATCCGTGTGAGCGGGGTTGGCAAACCATCCGGCAGGATGCGGTGATCTGCCAACAGCCGGGCATAGCTCTGCTGCAAGAAATTGGGCAGGGGATGCTCGTGAAATTGCGGCCAGTGCTGGCTGAGCCAGTGATCGTAGAGCATGTCCACCAGGATGCCGCCAAAGCGGCGCCAGGGAGCCTCGAAGCTGGCCACCGCCGCCCTGTGTTCGGGGTGGGCGTCGGTGAAGCCATCTATCTTGCGATGCAGCCAGATCCCCTCATCAAAAGGAGCATCCAGCCCGGTCGGCAGCGGCCCCTTGATAAAATCCCCCAGCAGATTACCGGTGAGGGAGCTGTCGGTGTGGGCCGCCAGATGCAGATGTGCCAGAAAGTTCATGATGCTGGCGCTCAGATCGCCAGAAAGCCCAGGATCAGGATGGGGCCGAGCAGGCTCAGGATAAAGCCGGAAACGATGGCCACCGGCACCACCTGGATGCCCCCCGACTTCTGGATCACCGGCAGGGTGAAATCGAGCGCCGTGGCGCCGCCGTAGCCGATGGCGGCACTGGGGTGGCGGCGCATCAGCACCGGGATGATCAGGATAGCGATAAGCTCGCGGCCGAGATCGTTGATAAAGGCGGCGGAGCCCAGCACAGGGCCCAGCTTGTCAGCCACCAGGATGCCGGAGAGCGAATACCAGCCGAAGCTGGAGCTGATCGCCAGAGCGTGGCTGGCGGGCATCTCCAGCAGCTGGGCGGCCAACAGGCTGCCGAGCCAACTGCTGACGATGACGGTGGCGGCTATCTTCATGCCCCAGGGGTTGAGCAGGATCTGGCGCAGCCGCATGCCTGAGTTGCGCATCTGCACCCCGATGAGAAACAGCAGCAGCATCAGGGCCCACTCACTCCATTTGTCGATGGGCAGGGCGCGCAGGTCCACCAGCAGCCCCAGCAGCACGCCGCCGAGCACCACGAAGCAGAGCTGGAGTGACTCCCACAACAGGTGCAATTTGCTCGGCATCTTGCCGTCGCTGGCCTCGTGGGTCGGAGGAGATCGCCGGTCCAGCCACCAGAGCGCCAGCAGGTTGCACAGGGTAATGGCAGTGAGCATGACGCCGGCCACCTTGAAGATCACTGCCAGGTTGCTGCCGAGGTTCTCCACATAGGCAAGCCCCAGCCCCATCAGGAACAAGATAAGGTAGACCATCTTGCCGAGAGACTGGTTGACCAGCTTGATCAGCCGGGCAGAGGAGAGGGGAACCAGATAGCCGATCACCAGAGGTAACAGGATCAGCAACACATTGAGCAACATCGGGGCCTCGGTCACAAAAATTGATAAAAACACCACCTTATCATTACTTCTTGGCTCTGTGTCACATATCTGTGGGTTTGCGTGGTTCATCCGACACTTTTTTATCGATTTGTTATCTTTCTGGTGCAAAACAGGGCGCTGAACCAATCTGGTTCCCCACCCGGGTGCAAGCGGGTTTTGGCAGGGGAGAGTCCATTTTTCAACAAGATGCGATCAAGGGTTGGCTGAATAAAGTGAATTTTGTCTGCTTATCGGTCATTGACCTGATTTTTCTTGCCACCCTTGCGCTGCAAGTATAAAAAGGCGGTGTTGCCAGAATGGTGCGATTAGGGTTTTATGCACACAAAGTGCTGAAAAATACCTTGCTGGCCAATAAAAATACAGACAAAACACCAAAGACACCTGTTCTGTATTGTTTTTTAACTATCCCGATGATATTTTCGCTGAAGGTTGCCATCGGTTAACTATTTGTTAAAAAGAGATGGTGTGAGTCACGCCCCAGCGGCGTCTAGGGACAGACAAGGTTGTAATGGATGAGCGACGTTGCCGCACTGGAAGTACGTGATCTGCATAAGTATTTTGGCACCCACGAAGTGCTCAAGGGCATCGACATGACCGCCCACAAGGGGGATGTGATCTCCCTTATCGGCTCCTCCGGTTCGGGGAAGTCGACCTTTCTTCGCTGTATCAATCTGCTGGAAACACCCTCTTCCGGCACGGTTTCACTCCATGGCGAGCTTATTCGCATGAAAACCAGCCGCGCCGGCGAGCGCCTGCCGGAGGATATGCGCCAGGTGGAGCGCATTCGCAGCCGCCTGGCCATGGTGTTTCAAAGCTTCAACCTCTGGTCGCACATGACCATCATGCAGAACATCATAGAGGTACCCATCCAGGTGCTGAAGGTGCCCCGTGCCGAGGCCATCGCCAAGGCGGAGCATCTGCTCAACCGGGTCGGCCTGTGGGAGCGCCGCGACTATTATCCCGGCCACCTCTCCGGCGGCCAGCAGCAGCGGGCGGCCATTGCCCGTGCCCTGGCGGTGGAACCCGAAGTCATGCTGTTTGACGAACCCACCTCGGCGCTCGACCCCGAGCTGGTGGGAGAAGTACTCGGTCTGATGCGCGAGCTGGCCGAAGAGGGGCGCACCATGCTGGTGGTGACCCACGAGATGTCGTTTGCCCGCGATGTATCGAACAAGGTGATGTTCCTGCATCAGGGCCGCGTGGAGGAGGAGGGCAACCCCAAGGAGATCTTCGCCCATCCCAAATCCGAACGGTTCAAGCAATTCATCTCCTCCATCTATTGATGGACGAGATTTCGAATCAACGATCAACTGTTTTATCAAGGAGAGATACATGAACAAGCTGATGCTGGCGACCGCCGTTGTGACTGCTCTGTCTTCCGGCAGCCTGATGGCCAAGGAGTGGAAAGAGGTGCGGATTGGGGTGGAAGGGGCTTACCCTCCCTTCTCTTGGACCGAGCCGAGCGGCGAGGTGAAAGGCTTTGACATCGATATCGCCAACGCCCTGTGCGACGAGATGAAGGTGAAGTGCACCCTGGTCAAGCAGGACTGGGACGGCATCATTCCGGCGCTGCTGTCGCGCAAGTATGACGCCATCATCGCCACCATGGACATCACCGAAGAGCGCAAGAAGAAGGTGGACTTCACCCAGAAGTACCAGCACATTCCGGCCCGTTTCGCTGCCAAGAAGGGCACTGACGTCAAGCTGGAGAAAGCCTTCATGGACGGCAAAACCGTGGCCGTGCAGCGTGCCACCTCCATGGACACCTTTATTACCGACAACTTCCCCAACGCCACCATCAAGCGTTACGGCACCGCCGATGAGGCCTATCTCGACCTGAAATCCGGCCGCGTCGATTACGTGCTGGCCGACTCCGCCGCCATCAGCGACGGTCTGCTCAAGAAAGAGGGCGGCGATGCGTTTGAGTTCGTGGGCCCGAAACTGACCGATCCCAAGTGGTTCGGTGAAGGCGCCGGCATCGCGGTGCGCAAGGCCGACAAGGATCTGAAAGAGAAATTCAACGCCGCCATCCTGGCCCTGCGTGCCAACGGCAAGTACAAGGAAATCAACGACAAGTACTTCGACTTCGACGTCTACGGCGAGTAACCCCCAAGGCTCTTTGCCACGGGCAGGAGCCGGGCGTGATACGCACAATAGCGACAGGTTGACCCTCGTCTGTAGTCATCGGGCCCGTTGTCTCTCGCAAGGGAGTGATGGGCCCGCTTAGTTGCGATGGAACTGCATATGTTTGATTTGAAAGGATACGAAACCTCCCTGCTGGAGGGGGCCTGGGTCACCCTGGAGGTGGCGCTGGCCTCCCTGCTGCTGGCGCTCCTGCTCGGCATGCTGGGGGCGTTGGCCAAGCTCTCCCCCTACAAGTGGGCCCGCGGCTTTGCCACCGCCTACACCACCATCATTCGCGGCATCCCTGATCTGGTGCTGATGATGTTGCTGTTCTTCGGCGGCCAGGTGCTCATCAACAACCTCTGTACCTGGGTCAACGAGACCTACAACAACTATCTGCTGGCGAGCAATCCCAATCAGGAGTGGGTCTCCCTGCTGCCCGATTACATTGACATCAGCCCGTTTGCGGCCGGGGTGGCCACCATCGGCTTTATCTTCGGCGCCTACATGACCGAGACCTTCCGCGGCGCCATTCTGGCGGTGGACAAGGGGGAGCTGGAAGCTGCCCGTGCCTTTGGCATGCGAGCGACCCAGGTGTTTCGTCGCATCCTGTTTCCCCAGATGATGCGCCACGCCTTGCCGGGCTTTGGCAACAACTGGCTGGTGCTGCTGAAAACCACGGCGCTGGTCTCCATCATCGGGCTCGATGACATGGTACGCAAAGCCTCTCTGGCGGCGGGCTCGACCCAGCTACCCTTCACCTTCTACATGGCGGTGGCGCTGATCTTCCTGATCTTCACCGCAGTCTCCACCTCGGCACTGAAGTGGGCCGAGCGCCACTACGCGATCAAGACGAGGTAAGCCATGGATTTTTCAATCATCCTCACCGAATGGCCCACCTACTGGCAGGGTCTCTACACCACGGTACTGTTGGTGGCAGCCTCCCTGGTGCTCGGCCTGCTGCTGGCGGTGCCCATGGGCATACTGCGCAACAGCCGTAACTGGCTGATCAAGGGACCGATCTGGGCTTATATCTACTTCTTTCGCGGCACTCCGCTGCTGGTGCAGCTCTTCATCATCTACTACGGCGCAGCCCAGTGGGAGTGGCTGAAAAACAGCGCCGCCTGGTCGCTCTTTGCCGAGGCCTGGTTCTGCGCCCTGCTGGCGTTCACCCTCAATACCGGCGCCTACACCGCCGAGATAGTGCGTGGCGCCGTGCAGAACATGCCCAAGGGACAGATTGAGGCGGCCAATGCCTTCGGCATGACCCGCTGGCAGACCCTCACCCGGATCATCTTGCCCAACTCGTTTCGCCGTGCGCTACCGGCCTACAGCAACGAGGTGATCTTCATGCTGCAGGGCTCGGCGGTGGCGGGCATCATCACCATCGTCGATCTGACCGGTGCGGCGCGGATCATCAACTCCCGCTACTACAGTCCGTTTGAGGCGTTCCTGACTGCCGGTCTGCTCTACATGGTGCTGACCTTCGTCATCGTCTGGCTGTTCAAGAAGTGGGAGGCGCGCTGGCACGCCCACTTGCGCCCGCGCAGTGTCTGACAAACGGCTTGCCATACTTGGTGACGACGGCCCCCGCCCGGCAACAGGTGGGGGCCATTTTTTATCCCGGCACATCGGGTTTGCCAAATGGCGGGGGAGCGGGGAGAATGCCTCGCCTGAGCGCGGCACCTTGACGAGCCGCGAAGGTTTTTTTGTTTATCGAGGTTTTATGTACCGGATCCTGTTTCAGCACCCCGCCTTCCTGGTTATCGACAAGCAGCCCGGCATTGGCATGCACGATGAGGGAGGGGAGCCCGGTCTGCTTAATCCGGGTCTGGTCAATCGGGTCAAGGCGGACACGGGCCTCACCCTCTATCCGGTGCACCGCCTCGACAAGATGACCTCCGGGCTGGTGCTGCTGGCGCGCACCACGGAGGCCAACCGCGCCCTCAGCATGGCCTTCGCGGCGCGGGAGGTGAGCAAGCAGTATCTGGCCCTCTCCGATCGCAAGCCGAAGAAGAAGCAGGGCTGGGTGAAGGGGGACATGCAAAAGGGGCGTGGCGGCAGCTGGATGCTGACCCGCACTCTCGACAACCCCGCCATCAGCTGGTTCGATTCGGTGTCGGTGCGCGAGGGGTTGCGCCTCTATCGCATCAAGCCCCAGACTGGCAAAACCCACCAGATCCGGGTGGCCATGAAGAGCATTGGTGCCCCCATCCTCGGGGATGAGCGCTACGGCGGCACGCTGGCCGATCGCGGCTACCTGCACGCCTGGCGCCTGCGCTTTACCCTGGCGAACGAGCCGTTCGACTTTGTCTGCCCACCAAACTTGGGGGCCGAGTTCGTGACCCCTGAACTGGCGGCGGCCATCGAAACCCTGGCGCCCTGAGTCCGGGAGTGCATGATGCAGTTGGTTGATGACACAGAGGAGGCGAAAGCGGGGAGCGCAGCGAAGACGATCGGCTGGATCCTGGCTGATTTTGATGACACCCTGGCCCCCGGTGACAGCCATGCCGGGCTGCTGCGTTACATCCTGCGTCGTCGCCGCTGGCCGCTGCTGTTGCTGCCGGTCATCGCCCTGGGCGGGCTGGTCTATCTATTGCCAAGCCAGCGTCGTCAGGGAATTTCGCTTATCTGGTGGGCCATTACTCTGGGGCTTTCCCCCCTTGGCTGGCGCAAGCTGGTGCGCGCCTATTGCCGCACCCGCCCGGGACTCTTTCGGCAGGCGCACGCTCTGCTCAATGAGGCGGGGGCACGCTGCTGGGTGATCTCCGCCAGCCCCCGCGCCCTGGTGCGTGGCCAGCTCTACCAGCAGCGCCCGGGCAAGCTGCCCTGCCGCATCCTGGGCTCGCGCATGCACTACCGTTTCGGCGGCCTGATGCCGCGGTTTTATTGCCACGGGGTGCACAAGCTGTTGCCCGAGGTGCGCACCCTTGAGCCTGTCCTTACCTTAAGCGACAGCCTGCACGATCTGCCGCTGCTGGCGTTGGGGCAAGAAGCCTGGCTTGTCAATCCCACCCCGGCACGGCTCGCGCGGGGGAGGGCGCAACTACCCCGGCTAATCCCCAAATCCTGGCGACTGTAAGACAAAACTGACAGGGGGGAGGTGCTCCGGCTCTTTGATCGCAGGCTTTTGCCCTGAATGTCACAATTCATTTACATTCATAACCTCCCTGGGCGAAAAACTATCTGAGGGCTTCCTCTTCTCTTCCTGCCGCGCACTGCCTCTAATGAAACAAGTTGTTAACACTTGTCGCGGGCAGTGTGTCACCGCCCGCGCTGTTTTCCTGATGGAGCAAGGAGTACCCGATGAATGCCACCCCCTCTACTACCCATACCATCAATCCGCTTGGCACCGACGGCTTTGAGTTCGTCGAATACACGGCCCCGGATGCCAAGGGCATTGCCGCCCTCAAGGCGCTGTTTGTTTCCCTGGGGTTTGCCGAGGTCGCCCAGCACAGACACAAGCAGTGCTGGCTCTATCGCCAGGGGGATATCAACTTCGTGGTCAATGCCGAGCCTCACTCCCAGGCCGAGCAGTTTGCCAGCCTGCACGGACCAAGCGTCTGTGGCATGGCGTTTCGGGTCTCTGATGCGGGCAAGGCCCAGCAGTACGCTATCGCCAAGGGGGCCAAGCCGTTTGTCGGCAAGATAGGGCCCATGGAGCTCAATATCCCCGCCATTTACGGCATCGGCGAGAGCACCCTGTCGTTTGTCGATCGCTACGGCGAGCGGGGCTCCATCTATGAGGTGGATTTTGTCTTCTATCCCGACTGGCAGGCGCGCATGGCCGAGGTGGATGCCGGGCTCCTTGATATCGATCACCTGACCCACAACGTTCATCGCGGTAACATGGATGTGTGGTCGAACTTTTACGAGCGGATCGGCAACTTTCGCGAAATTCGCTATTTCGACATCGAGGGCAAGCTGACGGGGCTCCATTCCCGCGCCATGACGGCTCCCTGCGGCAAAATCCGCATCCCCATCAATGAGTCGGCGGACGACAAGTCCCAGATCGAGGAGTACCTGCGCCAGTACAAGGGGGAGGGGATCCAGCATATCGCCCTGGCGTCCGCCGACATCTACCAGACCATTCGCACCCTGCGCAGTCGTGGCACCGGTTTTATGCCCACTCCCGACACCTACTACGAGAAGGTGAACAGCCGGGTCGAGGGGCACCAGGAGGATCTGGCGGCGCTGAAAGAACTGCGGATCCTCATCGACGGTTCCCCCACCAAGGACGGCATACTGCTGCAGATCTTCACCGACACCGTCATCGGTCCCGTCTTCTTCGAGATCATTCAGCGCAAGGGCAACGAGGGGTTTGGCGAGGGCAATTTCCAGGCACTGTTCGAATCCATCGAACTGGATCAGATCCGCCGTGGCGTGCTCAGTGGCAGCGAACAGGGTGAGAGAAAAGGGGAGGAGAGTGATGCGTAACTGGATAAGTTTCCCCCATCGGGAGGGGACCCACTCCCGCCAGGCTCATGCCGACCTGCCCGAGCAGGCCATCTACGAGCGTGAACTGGGCCGTTCCGGTTTTTTCGGCCCGGCTACCCACATGCACCACAAGCATGCCCCCACCGACTGGATCAGCTGGGAGGGGCCGCTGCGTCCCCGGGCCTTCGATCTCAACGGCTTGCAGGAGGATGTCAGCTCCCTCTCCCCCTGGGTGATGCCGGATATTCTGAGCAACCCCCACTGTCGCTACCGGATCTGGCGCCTGCATGAGCCCATGCCGTTTCTGGTGCGCAACGCCGACGGCGACGAGCTGTTGTTTATCCACGAGGGGGGCGGTGAGTTCTATTGCGACTATGGCCACCTGACCCTGAGGGATGGCGACTATGTGGTGATCCCCCGTGGCACCATGTGGCGCATCGAGCCCACCGCGCCCCTCTTCATCCTGATGATCGAGGCGACCAACGATAGCTACCAGCTGCCGGACAAGGGGCTGGTGGGCAATCATGCCATCTTCGATCCGGCGGCGCTCGATGTGCCCGCCATCAACGAACGTTTCCTGGCCCAGCAGGATGAGAATCCCTGGTCGCTGCAGGTCAAGCGCCACGATCAGGTCTCCGTCATCACCTGGCCGTTCAATCCGCTCGATGCCCAGGGGTGGCACGGGGATCTCTGCGTGGTGCGTCTCAACTGGCGCGACATCCGCCCGCTGATGAGCCACCGCTACCACCTGCCCCCCTCGGCTCACTCCACCTTTGTGGCGAGCCGTTTCGTCATCTGCACCTTCGTGCCGCGCCCCATCGAGAGCGATCCCGGCGCCCTCAAGGTGCCCTTCTACCACAGCAACGACGACTACGACGAGGTGCTCTTCTATCACGCCGGGGATTTCTTTAGTCGGGACAACATAGCGCGGGGCATGGTCACCTTCCATCCCGCCGGCTTTACCCACGGCCCCCATCCCAAGGCGTTTGCGGCGGGCCAGGCCTATGCCAAGAAGTTCACCGATGAGGTGGCGGTCATGCTCGATACCCGCGATGCGCTCCATGTTGGCAGCCTGTGCGAGGGGATAGAAAACCCGGCGTATGTCACCAGCTGGCAGCGCCCCGGACTCACCAGTGGCAGCGGCAAATAAGGAGCCATCATGAAACTGGCAACATTGAACAATGGCAAGCGCGACGGCGCGCTGGTGGTGGTGAGTAGGGACTTGCGCCACGGGGTGCGGGTGGCAGACATAGCACCCACCCTGCAGTCGGCGCTGGACGAGTGGGCCGTCATCGAACCCCGGCTGGCCGCCGTCTATCAGCAGCTCAACGATGGAGAGTGCCCCGAGGCGTTTCCTTTCGACGAGACGGCCTGCCTCTCCCCCTTGCCCCGCGCTTACCAGTGGGCCGATGGCAGTGCCTACGTCAATCACGTGGAGCTGGTGCGCAAGGCCCGTGGCGCCGAGATGCCTTCGAGCTTCTGGCACGATCCTCTGATGTATCAGGGGGGCTCCGACAGCTTTCTCGCCCCCCGTGGTCCCATCGTGATGGAGTCCGAGGCGTGGGGTATCGATTTTGAGTCCGAGATCGCCATCATCACCGACGATGTGCCCATGGGGGTGAACCGTGAAGCCGCAGCCAGCCACGTCAAGCTCTTGATGCTGGTCAACGACGTGAGCCTGCGCAACCTGATCCCGGCAGAGCTCGCCAAGGGCTTTGGCTTCTTCCAGTCCAAGCCCTCCAGCGCCTTTTCGCCGGTGGCCATCACCCCGGACGAGCTGGGGGAGGATTGGCGTGAGGGCAAGGTTCACCTGCCCCTTGAAACCTACCTCAATGGCGCTCTGTTCGGCGCGCCCGATGCGGGGGTGGACATGACCTTCAACTTCTATGAGCTGATCGCCCACGCCGCCAAGACCCGGCCGCTCGGGGCGGGCTGCATCATAGGGTCGGGCACCGTCTCCAACTATGATCGCAGCGCCGGATCATCGTGTCTGGCCGAACAGCGCATGCTGGAAATTCTTGATTGTGATCAAGCTACAACCCCCTACCTGAAGTTTGGTGATAGAGTGGCCATCACCATGCAGGATCGCCATGGCAAGAGTCTGTTTGGCACTATCTCCCAGCAAGTGGTGCAGGGTGGTGGCCAAACGGGGTGATGATTCCCGAGCGTACGGGGGCCGACCCTGGGTGAGCTCGCCCCGGGTCGGCAGATAAAAAAAGGACGAAGTATGTTGCAGTTGTTTGGCTATTGGCGCTCATCGGCAAGTTTCAGGGTACGGATCGTGTTGCAGCTCAAGGGGCTCGATTACGAGCAGCATCCGATCAATTTGCGGCAGGATGAGCAGCGGGAGAAAGCCTATCGTCGGGTCAACCCGCAAGGCTTGGTGCCCTTTCTGCTGGATGGGGATGTGCGGGTCGGCCAGTCGGTCGCCATCATGGAGTACCTTGATGAAACCTATCCTGCCCACCCCCTGATGCCCTCGGCCGCAGAGGACAAGGCCCAGGTACGCCAGATCGTCAACATGATCGCCTGTGACATCCACCCCCTCAACAACCTGCGGGTCCTCAATTATCTGGGCCAGGAGTTCAGGGTCAGCAAGGCGCAGGAGGCGGCCTGGTATCGCCACTGGATCACCGAGACCTTCACCGCCCTCGAACAGCTGCTGATGAGCACGGCCGGTGTCTATTGCGTCGGGGACGAGGTGACCCTGGCGGATTGCATGCTGGTGCCCCAGGTCTACAACGCCCGCCGCTACGAGATGTCGCTGGAGGAGTACCCCACCATCAGCCGCATCGTCGCCAACTGCGAGCAGTTGCAGGCCTTTATCAAGGCCGCTCCCGCCAATCAGCCGGATGCACAGTGACAAGCTGACACATCAAAAAGGACGAGATGGTGTCTACACCATCTCGTTCTCTACCTCTCTACCTCTCTACCTCTCTACCTCCTTCTTTTACTCGACCCTATTCCCGCTTGCCCATTGAAGTGAAGTTGTTGGAAAGCTGATGGGTGTTAATCCTGCGTTTTCATCAATTATCGACATTTTTAATTGGCTTGGTCTTGATGGTTGGTGTTTTGCGTCATCAATCACATTCACATCAGTCAATTAGGCCTAGTATCGCGACGCTGGGAGAAGATGCGAACAGGTCGTGCATCGGTGGATTTGGGATTTCTGCCTACCACGCCAAGAGATGTCCGCCCTTCTCCTGTTCATGTCTTTATCGTTTGATGGCCCGTTATGCACGGCCTGTGTCACCATCGCGATCAGTTGCAGCAGGGGGCAGGAGGGGCGGGCGAGCCACCGCCAATTTGCAACAAGGAGCTCTTATGCATTCCTTCAAGAAGTGCGTCGTCGCACTCTCCATCAACCTTGCGCTCTTCTCTTCGGCATTCGCCTGTACGACCCTGTTGGTCGGCAGTGAGGCCACCGCCGATGGCTCCATGATGGTGGCCCGCAGTGCCGACAGCGATGCTCTGAAAGCCCAGCACTTCGTGATCCATCCGGCAAAGCAGGGGCAAAGCGGTATGCACAGCTCCAGGGCCCACAACGGCGCCAATGATTTCAGCTACCCCTTGCCGAAAAACTCTCTGCGTTACACCACGGTGCCGAACTGGAAGACCCAGCTGCACGGTGCCACCGGTTTCAACGAGAAAGGGGTGGGGGTGAGCGGTACCGAGTCCATTTTTGCCTCGCCAGAGGCGCTCGCCTTCGAGCCCTATGTCGAGGACAAGGGGATCACCGAGGATGATATTCCCGATGTGCTGCTCTCCCGCGCCACATCGGCCCGTGAGGCGGTTGCCCTGCTTGGCAATATCATCGAAACCATAGGCGCAGGGGAAGGGTTTGGCGTCGCCGTGGTGGATGATGACGAGCTCTGGTATCTGGAGACTGCCACCGGCCATCACTGGATGGCGCAGCGTCTGCCCAAGGATAAATATTTTGCTTCAGGTAATCAGGGGCGCCTGCAACAGTACGATCCCGCGAGTGCCGACATGATGGGCTCGAAAAAACTGATCGAGTTTGCCACCGAGAAGGGGCTCTATGATCCGCAAAAGGATGGGGTCTTCAACTTCTCCAAGGTCTATACCCGTGATGACGAGCGGGATCGCACCTATAACGATCCGCGGGTCTGGACCATCCAGAAGATGTTCAATCCATCGCTCAAGCAGGCGGTGGATGCCGGCCGCCAATTCCCGGTCTATCTGACCCCGGAGAAGAAAATGACGCTGGAAGAGGTCAAGGCGGTGCTGCGCAATCACTATGACGGTACCGAGCATGATCCCTACAGCAAGGGGTTGAATGGACAGGAGCCGTGGCGCCCCATCAGCGTGTTTCGCACCTATGAGTCCCACGTGATGCAAGTGCGACCCTGGATGCCGCGAGAGGTGGGCGAGGTGACCTATGTGGGCCTCGGCATGGCGGATTTGACGGCTTACGTTCCCTATTACAGTGGTCTGGAAGCCTATCCAGCTCACTATGCCATGGGTAGCGACAAGGCAGACAGCGACTCCATCTACTGGAAATATCGCAAGTTGCAGACGCTGGTGATGACCGATTACCCCAAGCTGGCACCGATAGTGAAACAGGCTTACCAGAGCTGGGAGGCGAAGATCGCCAAAGAGCAAAAAGAGATGGAGGCCAGCTATCTGAAAATGGCCAAAACCGACAAGGCCGCTGCCAACAAGATGCTCAACGACTTCAATCTGCGGGTGATGAAAGAGGCCGAGACCCTGACGGAAGATCTGACCAACCAGATCTTTACGGTGCGCACTCAGGATATTCAGGCTGACATCTTCTTTGCCAACCAGGCGAAAAAGGATTAATCGCGACGCACTCATAGTGAAAAAGGGAGTGTCTGGCGGTCAGATCGATTGGCCGCCACCGCTGTTTGGGGCCCTATATAAAGAGCCCTTCACCATGGTGAAGGGCTCTTTATATTTAGCGTTATCTGGTCGCTTATTTGGTCGTGGTCGTATTGCTCAGTGAGTTAGTAACCCTGCTGGTGGACGTCCATCACGGCGCGACCTGACGGGTCTGCCATCTCCTTGAACTTGGCATCCCACTCGAGCGCCGTTGGCGTGGAGCAGGCGACCGACTTGCCGTAGGGCACGGTGCGAGCGGCAGATTCGAGCGGGAAGTGCTCGTCGAAGATGGCGCGGTAGTAGTACGCCTCCTTGGTGAGCGGGGTGTTGATGGGGAAGCGGAACGCCGCCGCCTCGAACATCTGATCCGTCACTTCCTGCTCGACCATGGCCTTGAGGCTGTCGATCCACGAATAACCCACGCCGTCGGAGAACTGCTCCTTCTGGCGCCATGCCACTTCATGGGGCAGCAGATCCTCGAAGGCTTCGCGCAGGATGTGCTTCTCGATCTTGCCCTTGCCGCACATCTTGTCCGCGGGGTTGAGGCGCATCGCCACGTCCATGAACTCCTTGTCGAGGAAGGGCACGCGGCCCTCCACGCCCCAGGCGGCCATGGACTTGTTGGCGCGCAGGCAGTCATACAGATGCAGAGCGGAGAGTTTGCGCACCGTCTCCTCGTGAAACTCCCGGGCGTTCGGTGCCTTGTGGAAGTAGAGGTAGCCGCCGAACAGCTCGTCGGAGCCTTCGCCCGAGAGCACCATCTTGATGCCCATCGCCTTGATGTAACGGGCCATCAGATACATGGGGGTGGAGGCGCGGATGGTGGTGACGTCATAGGTTTCGAGGTGATAGATGACATCCGTCAGGGCATCCAGGCCCTCTTGCACGGTGAAGTGGATCTGGTGGTGGATGGTGCCCAGGTGATCGGCGACCTTGCGGGCGGCGGCGAGATCCGGGGAGCCTTCCAGGCCGACGGCGAAGGAGTGCAGCTGGGGCCACCAGGCCTCGCTCTTGTCGTCGTCTTCCACCCGGCGGGCGGCGTAGAGCTTGGTGATGGCGGAGATGACGGACGAATCCAGCCCGCCGGAGAGCAGTACGCCGTAGGGCACGTCACACATCAGCTGGCGCTTGACCGCCGCTTCCAGCGCGGCTTTGAGCTCGGCCTTGTCGCTGACGTTGTGCTCGACCGCGCCGTACTCCATCCAGTCGCGCTTGTACCACTGTTTGAGCTCGCCATCCTTGCTCCACAGGTAGTGTCCCGGCGGGAAGGTTTCGACGCTCTTGCACACCGGTACCAGGGCCTTCATCTCGGAGGCGACATAGAAGTTGCCGTGCTCGTCGCGGCCGGTGTAGAGGGGGATGATCCCCATGTGGTCGCGGCCAATCAGGTAGGCATCCTGCTCGGCGTCGTAGAGGATAAAGGCGAAGATGCCGTTCAGATCGTCCAAAAATGCCGGGCCCTTCTCCTTGTAGAGGGCGAGCAGCACCTCGCAGTCGGAGTGGGTCTGAAACTGGAAGTCGACCTTGAGGTTTTTCTCCAGCTCCTTGTGGTTGTAAATCTCGCCGTTGACCGCCAGCACATGGGTGCGTTCGGGGTTGTAGAGCGGCTGGGCGCCGTTGCCCGGGTCGACGATGGCCAGGCGCTCGTGCACCAGAATGGCCTTGTCGGAGCTGTAGACGCCGGACCAGTCAGGCCCGCGGTGACGAAGTCGCTTGGACATCTCCAGCGCCGATTTGCGCAGGGCTGCTGCATCGGATTTGATGTCCAGAATGCCGAAAATAGAACACATTGGCGGTAATCCTCTTGATTTTTATATGAGCCCCCCACGTTTGGGCTCGAAATTCCATTTACATTCCTCGCCAATCACAATGCCTAGCGGAAAACCCTTTTGCAAGCGGGAAAACCGCAGAAAATCATGCCGTAAGCGTCAAGCCGGTGGGGCAGTGCGGCGACCCGTCCGGTCGCCGGGAAAAGGAGATGAGGTTGACGTGAACGTCAGGCGGCGGGTTCGAAGATCACATAGACCTTGCGACAGGGGGTGAGGGTCTCCCACTGCCCGACAAAGCCGGCGGGGATGACGAACTGATCGCCGGGCTTGAGGGCAAGCTGGCCCCCCTCACTGTCGTGGATCACCACCTCGCCCTCCAGCAACTGGCAATACTCGTGCTCTGTGTAGTGCACGGCCCAGCGCCCGGGCTCGCAGGACCAGAATCCCACGTGAAACTGCTGGCTGGCATCGGAGTAGTGGTTCCACACAATCTGGCGCGGGTTGCCGGCGCTAATGCGCTCGGGGGCAGGCATCAGCGGGGTGGGGGCAGGGTCGTTGCGATCGAGCAGTACCCAGTCGTTGAGAGTCTTCATGGGGCATCCTTGTCTGTGGGAGCATTGAAAACGGGGCCATCCAGGCCCCGCGGTTGTTTGTTTTATTAAACGGAGTTGCGCTTACGTTAAACGAAGCGTGCATCCTTGCCAAGATCTGACAGGGGTTGCAGGCGATGGATCACGTGGCGGGCAAAGCCGCTGCCCGCTTCGTTGTAGACGTTGAATACCGCATCCACCCCCTGTTCCGTGAGGGAGGCGATGTCATCTTCAAAGCGTACGATGGCGGCAATCTTGCCGGTAAAGCCGTGGCTGCGCAGCTTCTCGATGGCGTAGAGGTTGCCCGAGTGGTGGGGCATGGCCAGCAGCACCAGATTGACCTGGTTGGAGAGCAGCACCTTGTCCCAGAAGTCGGTATCGGTGGCATCCCCCTCGATGACGTTCATCCCCTGGGCGCGGAGGGTCGGCAGCTTCTCGCTGTCGTTTTCCACCCCCAGGATGACGTTGCCGTACTTGTTCTCCAGCTCGAAGTAGGCCCCCTGACCAATGCGTCCCATGCCGAGGATGATCACCTCGGCATCGCCCAGCTCGATGGGTCTGTCTTCGGGGTGCAGGTTGCTTGCCTGCAGCCCCTTCAGCCAGCCGCCGAGTTTGTGATAGATCCGCTCGCTCTGGCTGTTGAGGGGGGCGGAGATCATGAAGCTGGCGGCGAGTGCCAGGGAGACGGCGACCAGCCACTCGTGGGAGAGCCAGCCCGCCTTGGCGGCGATGGCCGCGACGATGAGACCGAACTCCGAGAAGTTGCTAAGCGCCAGGGTGGAGAGGAGCACGGTGCGCACCCTCAGGTGGGCGCCGCTGTAGACCAGATAATAGAGGGCGCTCTTGAGGGGCAAGGCCAGCACCAGCACCAGGGCCAGCAGCATGGTGTCGTGGGTCGGCAGGCCGTTGAGGCCTATGGTCAGGAAGAAGCAGATGAGAAAGAGGTCTTTGAGGTTGAACAGCGCCTTGGCCAGCCCCGCCGCCGCCGGGTGGGAGGCCAGCATCATGCCGATGATGAGGGCCCCAAGGTCGGGCTTGAGCCCCACCACCTCAAAGCCGGCGGCCCCCACCACCAGCGCCAGGAAGACGCCGAACAAGACCTGCAGCTCGCCGTGACCGGCCCGTTCCAGCAGCTTGAACAGCAGGGGGCGCAGCAGCGGCAACCCGAGCACCCAGAGGGCCCAGATGCTGGGCCACTTGCCGCTGGAAAACGCCAGAAATGCCACCGCGAACACATCCTGCATGACCAGTACCCCGATGGCGAGGCGGGCATAGAGGGCGTTCATGTCGCTGCGCTCCTCCAGCACCTTGACCGCAAACACGGTGCTGGAAAACGAGAGGGCGAAGCCAAGCAGGATCGCGAGCTGCCAGTTGAGCGACAGGGCGAGTTCCAGCCCCAGCCCCTTGCAGACCAGCAGCACCACGGTAAAGAGCAGGGTGGAGAGCAGCAGGTGCACGCTGGTGGTGCCCCAAACGTCGCGCCGCATCAGGGTCTTGACGTTGAGCTTGAGGCCGATGGTGAAGAGCAGCAGGGTCACCCCGAGATCGGCCACTTCGCTCAGGGCCGGGGTATTTTCATAGCCCATGCCGTTGAGGATGAAGCCGGCGGCGAGAAAGCCGAGCAGGGGAGGCAACCCGATGAGGTTGACCAGCATGCCGCAACCAAAAGCCACGGCGATAAGAATTGGTTCCA
Organism: Aeromonas sp. S18(2024); assembly: GCF_041402525.1. Lineage (NCBI taxonomy): Bacteria > Pseudomonadati > Pseudomonadota > Gammaproteobacteria > Aeromonadales > Aeromonadaceae > Aeromonas > Aeromonas sp. S18(2024). The sequence continues at coordinate 333,091 of NZ_JBGLQV010000001.1, forward strand.
TGTCAGTTCCAGCGAGGGCAGGGCAGGCCTGCCCTCTTCATATCCTTGGTTGGGGGTTAGACGATATCGATGTCGACCACGGAGTCGAAGATGTGGTTCGGCCGAAACGGCATGCGGTCGATATCCGCCACCTTGCTCACCCCGGAGAGTACCAGCACGGTCTCGAGGCCGGCCTGGAAGCCCGCCAGAATATCGGTGCGCAGGTTGTCGCCGATGATGAGGGTGTTGTCGGAGTGGGCCTCCATCCGGTTGAGCGCCGCACGGATGATCCAAGCGCTCGGCTTGCCCACGTAAAACGGCTTCTTGCCGGTCATCCGCTCGATGGGGGCGCACAGGGCGCCACAGGCCGGGTGCATCAGGGGGCCGTGGGTATCCGGGTTGGTGGCGATGAAGCGGGCTCCCTGATCCACGAACTTGGCACCCTGCTGCATCATGGTCCAGTTGTAGTTGCGGGTCTCGCCCACCACCACGAAGTCGGGGTCGATGTCGGTGATGGTGAAACCGGCCTTGTAGAGTTCGTGGGTCAGGGCCCCTTCGCCGATCACATAGGCCTTCTTGCCATCCTGGCGCTTGAGAAAGTCGGCGGTCCCCATGGCGGAGGTGTAGAAGCACTCTTCCGGCACCTCGATCCCGGCGGAGCGGAAGCGATTTTGCAGATCTTTCTGGGTCTGGGCCGGGTAGTTGGTGAGGAACAGCAGCTTGCTGCCCTGCTCCAGCAGGCGATGAACGAAGCGATCGGCGCCGGGGATGAGGTCGTTGTTGTGCAGGATGACACCGTCGATGTCACAGATGACGTTCTTCTTCATGAAAACTCCTTGTCGGGGCGCAGAACCTAATATGTTCAATCAATTATGATTTTTGTGACGCCATTATAAGTCTGTTTGATGACATGTCTCCCCCGTCGCGTAACTTGGGTGCACAATAAAACAACCAGGGGGTCAGCTTGGTGGAGAGGCAGACTCCGGACTCAACGTGCTGATGGAGTGACCGACATGGATAACCTTGCTGCCAGCAACTTTATTGCCGATCTGCCCAAACTGGAGCTGCACCTCCACATCGAGGGCACCCTCGAACCCGAGCTGATGTTTGAACTGGCCGGGCGCAACGGGGTGGCGCTACCCTGGCCCGACGTGGCGAGCCTGCGTGCCGCCTACGAGTTCGACTGCCTGCAATCCTTCCTCGACCTCTACTACTGTGGCGCCAGCGTACTGGTGACCGAGCAGGATTTCTTCGACCTCACCTGGGCCTATCTCGAGCACTGTGCCACCGACAAGGTGAGGCACGTGGAGATCTTCTTCGACCCGCAAACCCACACCGCCCGCGGCATCCCCTTTGCCACCGCGCTGGGAGGGATTGAGCGGGCGCTGCAGGCCGGCGAAAAGACGTTCGGGATTAGCTGGCGCCTGGTCATGAGCTTCTTGCGTCACCTGAGCGAAGAGGAAGCCTTCGCCACCTTGCGCGAGGCCGAGCCCTTCCTGTCGCGCATTCACGGCATCGGGCTCGATTCGGGGGAGAAGGGCAACCCGCCCGGCAAGTTTGCCCGGGTGTATGCGCGTTGCCGCGAGCTGGGGTTGCCGGTAGTGGCCCACGCAGGCGAAGAGGGGCCGGCGGAGTACATCTGGCAGGCCATCAGGGAGCTTGAGGTGTGTCGCATCGATCACGGGGTACGCGCGGCGGACGATTCCGAGCTGCTGCGCTATCTGGCCGATACCCGGTTGCCGCTGACCGTCTGCCCCCTCTCCAACACCCGGCTCAAGGTGTTTGACCAGATGGCCCACCACAATGTGCTGCGGCTGCTGGAGCAGGGACTCTGCGTCACCATCAACTCGGACGATCCCGCCTATTTCGGTGGCTACATGAACGCCAACTTCCAGGCGCTGGCGGACGAGCTGGGGGCCACGGCGAGCCAGCTTGGCCGCTTGTCGCTGAACGCCGTGGAGGCGAGCTGGCTGAGCCTGGCCGACAAGGCGCGCCTGACCCGGGATATTCGCAGCCACGCTGCCAGTCATGGGGTGAGCCTGAGCTAAGCGCGTCCCCCCGCCTGGCGCGCAGCACATCGAACCCAGAGAAAAAGACCCGCCATCGCTGGCGGGTCTTTTTATTGGTGGACGGTTTATTGGCGGGGAGTGCGGCTGACCCATTGTTGGGGATCAGGCTGGGACGTTCTCCTTGCCATAGACGGGATAATCGGTCAGCCCATGTTCGCCGCCGCCAAACAGGGTGGCGGGATCGTGGGGGGCAAGGGGATAGCCGCGGCGCAGCCGCTCGGGCAAGTCGGGGTTGGCCACGAAGGGGCGGCCAAAGCCAATCATGTCGGCCCAGCCCGCCTCAAGGGCGGCCCGCGCCCGCGCGCCATCGTATTTGCCGGCGTAGATGAGGGTGTTGGGGAAGGCGTCCCGCAGCCCCTGCTTGAAGCTCTCCGCCATCAAGGGGGCATCGTCCCAGTCCGCCTCGGCGATGTGCAGGTAGACGATGCCGAGCTCACCCAGCATCCTGGCTGCGGCCAGATAGGTCTCCTGCGGGTTGGCATCCACAGTGCCGTTGAGGGTGGTGAGGGGCGCAAGGCGCACCCCGACCCGCGCTATGCCAATCTCGCGGCCGACCGCCTCGGTCACCTCCTTGAGGAAACGCAGCCGATTTTCCAGCGAGCTGCCGTACTGGTCGGTGCGGGCATTGGACTCGGAGTCGAGGAACTGGTTGATGAGGTAGCCGTTGGCGGCGTGCAGCTCGATGCCATCAAAGCCCGCCAGCATGGCGTTGCGGGCCGCCTGGCGGAACTGCTCGATCACCGTTGCTATGTCTTCCCGGGTCATGGCGCGCGGGGTGACCGTCTCGACGAAACCGGGGGTATCGCTGCCGTTATCGACGAACACCTTGACCCCTTCAGCCTTGATGGCCGATGAAGAGAGGGGCTGGGCGCCGCCTATGTTGTCCGGATGAGTAACCCGGCCCACATGCCAGAGCTGGGCGAACATGGTGCCCCCCCTGGCGTGCACGGCATCGGTCACCAGCCGCCAGCCGGCGACCTGCTCGGCGCTGTGGATCCCCGGTGTCCAGGCGTAACCCTTGCCCATGGGATCGACTTGCGTGCCCTCGCTGATGATGAGGCCGGCACTGGCGCGCTGGGCATAGTAGGTGGCCATCATGGCGTTGGCCACGTCACCGGGCTGGCTGGCGCGCGAGCGAGTCATGGGGGGCATGACGATGCGGTTGTTAAGGTGCAGCTGGCCGAGGCGCAGCGGGCAGAACAGGTGATCCTGGCTCATCTTGAGTTCCTCATGGTGGAAGTGGGGCCACTCTACTGCGCAGGTTTGTTGTGAAAAAGAGGGGGGATTGCACCATTGAATTGCGCTCAGTGCAGCAATTCGGGGCTTTCTGCGCCCGGACATAAAAAAGAGGGCCCGCAGGCCCTCTCGTTGACAGTGTGAAGATCAGATTGCGGCAGGCGTCACCCGTACCCGCTCGATGCGCCGCTCGCTCACCTCGATCACCTCGAAGCAGAGCTGCTGCAGCTGCACCTGCTGACCCGGGGCGGGCAGGGTGCCGAAGTGGGAGAGCAGCATGCCCGCAAGGGTCACGTATTCGTCGCTCTCGCTCACCAGCCCTTCGTGTTCCAGCACCTGTTCCACATGGTGGATGTTGGTGCTGCCGTTGATGAGCCAGCCCTCGCCATCGCGCACCATGTCCGGGGTTTCGTCTTCGTCCGGCAGCTCGCCAACGATGGCCTCCAGCAGATCGTGGGTGGTGACCAGACCCTGAATGATGCCAAACTCGTCGGCCACCAGAATGAGGCTGCCGCGGGCCTGGCGCAGCTCCGCCAGCAGACGGATCACGTTGATGGTCTGGGGCACGATAATGGGGTCGTTCTGCTTGGCCAGCTCGCTCAGGGGCTGCCCTTCGTTGAGGGCAAACAGCAGATCTCGCGCCTTCACCACCCCGATCACCTCGTCCAGATCCCCGTCACAGAGGGGGAACAGGCTGTGGGGCTCCTGTTGCAGCTGGGCACGGATATCGTCCGCCGAGTCGTTGATGTCGATCCAGGCCACGTCCGAGCGTGGGGTCATGATGGTGCGGATAGAGCGCTCGGCCAGCGACAGCACACCGGTCACCATGTAGCGCTCCTCCTCGCCAAAGCTCACCGGCGCTGCGGGGGCGGCATCCTCGTCGTCATCCGGTGTCTCCTGATAGGCCTTGCTGCCCATCAACTTGAAGATGGCGGCAGTGGTGCGCTCGCGCAGGGGCAGTTTGGCCTCGTGGCGACGGGCGCTGCGCTGGGCCAGCTGGTTGAAGAACTCGATCAGCACAGAGAAGCCGATGGCCGCATAGAGGTAGCCCTTCGGAATGTGGAATCCGAACCCTTCTGCCACCAGGCTGAAGCCGATCATCAAGAGGAAGCTCAGACAGAGCACCACCACGGTCGGGTGGGCGTTGACGAAGCGGGTCAGCGGTTTGGAGGCGAGCACCATCACCACCATGGCGATGGTCACGGCGGCCATCATCACCCACAGTTCGTCCACCATGCCGACGGCTGTGATGATGGAGTCCAGGGAGAAGACCGCATCCAGCACCAGGATCTGGGCGATCACCACGCCGAAGCTGGCGTAGGCGCCGACCGGACCATCCTCCTGCGGCTTGGCCTCCAGCCGTTCATGGAGCTCGGAGGTGGCCTTGAACAGCAAGAACAGGCCGCCCCCCATCAGGATGAGATCCCGACCGGAGAAGGGGTGATCCCAGATATGCAGGATGGGGGTGGTCAGGGTGACCAGCCAGGACATGACGCTCAAGAGCCCCAGACGCATCATCAGCGCCAGCGACAGACCGATGACGCGGGCCTTGTCCCGCTGGGCGGGGGGCAGTTTTTTCACCAGGATGGCGATGAAGACCAGGTTGTCTATCCCCAGCACGATTTCCAGAACGATCAGGGTAAAGAGACCGATCCAGATGTGAGGATCCAGCAGAAATTCCATGTTATGACCTCAATAAAAAACAGACAGCACGAACGGTGGACACGGCAAGTGGGGCCGTGGTGACAGCAAGGCAATGACGTTATTCAGAGGCGCGGGTGAAGCAGGTAAAGAGAGAGTTTGACGGGAGTAAACGAAGGACGACTTCGGGGAATGTCCATGATGGGCAATAAAACCTCGGGTTAAAAGTGAGCCCTGATGATAACGGCTGGCGCCGTTTTGGCAAGAGGGAGTGCATGAAGATGTGATGACACGGGGGAAGCGACGGGCCGCCTCCCCCAGGCGGCGGTTACAACCAGCGCTTCTCGCGGGTGAAACAGACCGACAGCCAGGCGTCCCCCAGGGTATCGCCGAGGCGGGACCAGAGCTCCTGGCGCAGGGCATCCTGACGCTCGACGGGCCACTCCTGATCCGGCGCCACCAGAATGTTGAGTTCGAGATCGAAGCGGCGGCCGCTTTTCGCCAGGTGGCTGTAGCACTCGACGCCATAGCGCTGGCGCAGGGCGTCCACCTCCCGGGCGACGCGCTGTGAGACATCCCCCCTTGGGGCGATTTTCAATACTTCCCGCAGGTTGCGACCGAGCACCTTGATGGGGATGAGGGTGGCACACAGGGCCAGCAGCGAGACCAGCAGCGGGTCTATGTAGCGGTTGTAGTGGCCGTAGCCGATGGCATCGAGGCCGATGGCTACCACGAAGCCGATGAGCAGGGTAGCGCTGAGCAGGGTATCCACCAGCCACTCCTTGGAGTCCACCCGCACCAGCTCGGAGTCGACCCGCTCGGCCACGTCGGCCTCGATGAGGTAGATGATGGCGCAGAAGAAGGTGGAGACGGCGGCATAGATGAGGGCGTGGCCGAGATCGATCTCCCGTCCTCCCTCAAGCAGGGTGGTGATGCCGCTGTAGAGGGCCCCGAGACAAAGCAGCAGAATGATGACGCCGTTGATGACGTTGGTGATGGGCTCGAAGTGGGCATAGCCGTACTGGAAGCGCTCATCGGAGGGGCGGGTAACGAGATAGGCAGTGACGAGTCCCAGGCCCGTCATCCCCATACTGAACAGGGTGAAGATGCCATCGAGCATGATGGCGTTGGAGCCGACGAAGAGGCCGTAACCGATGCCGAACAGCGCAAACGAGATGCAGCCGAACAGCGACAGGGTCAGGGCCTGTTTCTCTGTAGTGACCAGCGTACTGATAACATGGCTGTGGTGAGCCATAACAATCCTCCTTTCAAATGGTGAATATTTTGCCCGCGCAAGGGATTTTTGAGCTGATATACTGCCCGCTCACATGTGAGCGGACTGGTCCGGAGTGCCCAGAGAGGCAGTGGGCCAGTCGTTGTCGCCGGAGTTCCGGCATCAAGCAAATAAAGGGAACAAGGATTCATGATCCCGAGACTCGATTACCAGGACAGTTTGTCAGCCACAACCCTGCAGTTCCTTGACTCATTGGGGCGCAGCGCATTCCGTGGCGATATCGAAAAGTCTTATGCAAGCCGGTTGGCGATGGCGACGGACAACAGCGTCTATCAGGTCGTACCTCAAGCGGTTCTCTATCCGCGCAGTGCGGATGACATAGCGGCGATGCTCAAGCTGGCCGGTGCGCCGGAGTTTGCCACCCTGAGTTTCTTTCCTCGCGGCGGCGGCACCGGCACCAATGGCCAGTCATTGGGCGGCGGCATTATCGTCGATCTCTCGCGCCATATGAACCAGATCATGGAAATTAATCTGGAAGAGGGGTGGGTACGGGCCCAGGCCGGGGTGGTAAAGGATCAGCTCAACGCCTATCTCAAACCCCACGGCTACTTCTTCTCGCCGGATCTCTCCACTTCCAACCGCGCCACCTTAGGCGGCATGGTCAACACCGACGCCTCCGGGCAGGGGTCGCTGGTCTACGGCAAGACCTCGGATCACGTGCTCGGCCTCAAAGCCGTGCTGGAGAATGGTGACATCATGGCCACCGAGCCGCTGAGCGGCTCGCGTCTTGAAGCCAAGTTGGCCCTTGAGAATCGCGAAGGGGATATCTATCGCACCCTCTATCGCATCGGCCGCGAACGGCGCGCCGACATCGAGACCACCTTCCCCAAGCTCAACCGCTTTTTGACCGGTTACGATCTCAAGCATCTCTATCAGCCGGATACCGACACTCTGGACGTGAGCCGGGTGCTGTGCGGCTCTGAAGGCTCTCTTGGCTTCATCACCGAGGCCAAACTCAACATCACCCCCATTCCGCGCTACCGGACGCTCGTCAACGTCAAGTACGACAGCTTCCCGTCCGCCCTGCGCAATGCCCCCTTTATGGTACAGGCGCAGGCCCTGTCGGTGGAGACGGTGGACTCCCGGGTGCTGGGGCTGGCCCGCGCCGACATCATCTGGCATTCGGTGAAGGAACTCATTCAGGATGTGCCCGGCAAGGATCTGCAGGGGCTCAACATCGTCGAGTTTGCCGACACCGACGAGGCCGAGCACCAGGCCAAGGTGGCCGAGCTGTGCCGCCGCATCGATGGCCTGCTGGCGAGGGGAGAGGCCGGGGTCATCGGCTATCAGGTGTGCGATCACCTGCCGAGCATCGAGACCATCTATGCCATGCGCAAAAAATCGGTGGGGCTGCTCGGTAACGCCGAGGGGCGCAAGAAGCCGGTGGCCTTTACCGAAGACACCGCCGTGCCGCCGGAATCCCTGGCCGATTTCATCATGGAGTTTCGCGCCCTGCTCGATGCCCATGGCCTCGACTACGGCATGTTCGGCCACGTGGATGCCGGTGTCTTGCATGTGCGTCCGGCGCTGGACTTGTGCGATCCGGAGCAGGAGGTATTGCTGCGACGCATCTCGGATCAGGTAGTGGCGCTCACTGCCAAATATGGCGGCCTGATGTGGGGTGAACATGGCAAGGGTTTTCGCTCCGAATACAGCCCCGCCTTCTTTGGCGAGCTGTGGGAGGAGCTGCAGCGGGTCAAGGGGGCCTTCGATCCCCAGAACCGCATCAACCCGGGCAAGATCTGCATGCCTTATGGCAGCGGTGCCGAGCTGGTGTCGGTTGACGGGCCCAAGCGCGGCAAGTTCGACCGCCAGATCCCGGTGGCGGTGCGGGAAAGCTACACCCGGGCCCTCGATTGCAACGGCAATGGCCTCTGCTTCACCTTCGAGACCGATTCCCCCATGTGCCCCTCGGTCAAGATCAGCCGCGACCGGCGCCACTCCCCCAAGGGGCGCGCCGGCCTGATGCGCGAATGGCTTCGTCAGCTGGCGGAGCAGGGTTTCGATCCGCTGGCCGAAGAGGTAGCGCTGCAATCGGGCGGCGTGCGCTTCAAGCAGCTGGTGGACAAGGTACGCAACAGCTGGGGCAAACACAGGGGGGAGTACGACTTCTCCCACGAGGTGATGGAGGCGATGGAGGGGTGCCTGGCGTGCAAGGCGTGCACCAGCCAGTGCCCCATCAAGGTGGATGTGCCCACCTTCCGCTCCCGCTTTATGCAGCTCTATCACGGACGCTATCTGCGCAGTACCAAGGATTACATCATCGGTACGGTCGAGAGCTACACCCCCTGGCTTGCCAGGGCGCCCAAGCTGGTCAACTTCTTCCTGGAAAAGGAGTGGGTCCAGAAGGCGACCGAGAAGAGCATTGGCATGGTGGACGTGCCGCTGGTGAGCGTGCCGACCCTGGCCGACGAGCTGCGGGACAACCGGGCCCGTTATTTCGACTTGCCCGGCCTCGAAGCCATGAGCGCCGAGCAGCGCCAGAAGGTGGTGCTGATCGTGCAGGATCCCTTCACCAGCTATTACGAAGCCCCCCTGGTGCGGGATCTGGTCAAGCTCGCCGGCAAGCTCGGCTACCAGCCCTATCTGCTGCCCTTCAAGCCCAACGGCAAGCCCCAGCACGTCAAGGGGTTCCTGCGCGGCTTTGCCCGTACCGCGGCAAGCAGCGCCCAGTTCCTCAACAAGGTGGCGGCCCTCGGCATTCCCATGGTGGGGGTGGATCCGGCCATGGTGCTCTGCTATCGCGACGAGTATGCCAAGGCCTTGGGGCCGGCACGCGGCGAGTTTCAGGTGATGCTGCCCCAGGAGTGGCTGCTCTCGTTGCCGGCTGACAAGCTGCCTGCTGGCGGGGGGAATGCGGGTGAGGGGAGTGATGCCGAGCCCTGGTATCTGTTCGCCCACTGTACCGAGAAGACCGCCAAGCCCTCCACCCACGGTGACTGGAGCGCCCTGTTCAAGCGCTTTGGCGCTACCCTGCAGCCGGTCTCGGTGGGCTGCTGTGGCATGGCCGGCACCTATGGCCACGATGTCAGACAGGTGGAGAACTCCAAAGGCATCTACGCCTTGAGCTGGGCCGAGCCGTTGGCGCGTCTGCCGCAAGGGCGCTGCCTTGCCACCGGTTATTCGTGCCGCAGTCAGGTCAAGCGGATGGAGGGCGAGAAGCTCAGGCATCCGCTGCAGGCTTTGCTGGAACTGCTCTGATGCTGCGTTATCCCAAACGGTTCCGGGTGCCCAAAGCCTACCGGACGCCCCGGTTTCTGCTGCTGCCCGCGACCCTGGGTCAGGCGGCGGTGGAGTTCGTCGCCATCTTGCGCGAGCGGGAGCAGCTCCATCAGCTGTTTCGGCCAAATGATGCCTGGCCCTCGGCCAACTTCAGCCTGAGCCAGCACGAAGGTGACCTGGAGTGGCAGCAGTCGGAGTTTCTGGCCAAGCGCTCCTTTGCCTATGGCCTCTGGAGCCCGGACAGGGAGCCCGAGTTCTGGGGCGGGGTCTACCTCTATCCCTCGGTGCTGCCGGAGGTGGAGGTGGAGCTCTTCTTCTGGAAGGTTGCCGAGGCGCCCCTGAGCGATGCCGAGCTGGAGGCCGAGCTGCGCGACTGGTTGGCGCAGGTGTGGCGCTGGCAGCATCCCCGCCTGCCGGGGCGGGAGATACCCTGGTCCGAGTGGCCCGGCGTCACCTATCCCTGGTGAGCGAGGCGTTTTTTCTGTTTTGTTGCCCCGGGTCGTTCGGTCTGGGGCGTTTTTCTTCGCTGCAATGAATCACAAGGAGTCCTGTTCTCATGAGTCAAGAGACGACCCCCATCTGGCGTAAATCCATGAGCCTCGAGGGGCTCAATGCCACCTCCCGCAATACCCTGATGGCCCACCTCGATATCGTCTACACCGCCTTTGGTCCCGACTGGCTGGAGGCCACCATGCCGGTGGATCACCGCACCCATCAGCCCCTTGGCATGCTGCACGGCGGCGCCTCCGTAGTGTTGTCGGAGACGCTGGGTTCGCTCGCGGCCAACATGGCGGTGGGGCCAGACAGCTACTGCGTGGGACTGGAGGTCAATGCCAACCATCTGCGCGCCAAGCGGGAAGGGGTGGTGACAGGGCGCTGCTCGCCGCTGCATCTGGGGGCGACCACCCAGGTGTGGCAGATTGAAATTCGGGATGAACGGGGACGTTTGCTGTGCACCAGCCGGCTCACCATGGCGGTGCTCAAGCACAAGCGGAGCAAGGACTCCGGCGAAGCGTGATCTGCAATAACGCACCATGAGTGCAAAATAAGCAAGCCATACTCGTCAGTTCCCTCTATAATTGCCAACGTCTTGAGAGGCTTATCACATTTTTCAAGACAGCAGAACAAAGTGGCGCTATAATCGCCGCCTTTTTGCTATTCCGCGGTGTTAGCCGCCTGCCTTAATCTGGAAGAATCTATGTCTGATACCGAACAACTGCCCCTTTTTAGTGAGCTTGGACTGGCCGCGCCCGTATTGAAAGCGCTCCAGGACGTGGGCTACGAGCGCCCGTCTCCCATCCAGGCCGCAGCAATTCCCCACCTGATGGCTGGGCACGATCTGCTGGGGCAGGCACAAACCGGTACAGGGAAGACCGCTGCTTTTGCCTTGCCTCTGTTGTCACGTCTGGAAGCCGGTAACCGCAACACCCAGATCCTGGTGCTGGCGCCGACTCGTGAACTGGCCCTGCAGGTAGCCGAAGCGTGCCAACGCTACGCTCACCACATGCCGGACTTCCATGTGCTGCCCATCTACGGTGGTTCCTCTTACGAAACCCAGACCCGCGCCCTGCGTCGCGGTGCCCAGGTTGTCGTGGGTACCCCGGGCCGCGTAATGGATCTGATCCGTCGCAAGAACCTGGATCTCTCCGGCCTGAAAGCTCTGGTGCTGGACGAAGCCGATGAAATGCTGCGCATGGGCTTTATCGACGACGTGGACTGGATCATGGATCAGTGCCCGGCCGGTCGTCAGGTTGCCCTCTTCTCCGCCACCATGCCGGAGCAGATCCGTCGTGTGGCTCAGAAGCACCTGAAGCAGCCCAAAGAGATCAAGATCGCGTCCAAGACTGCCACCGCGACCACCATCCGCCAGCGCTACTGGCAGGTGACCGGTCTGCACAAGCTGGACGCCATGACCCGTCTGCTGGAAGTCGAATCCTACGAAGCCCTGCTGGTGTTCGTGCGTACCAAGAATGCCGCCGAAGAGCTGGCGAGCAAGCTGGCCGCCCGTGGTCACGCCTGTGAAGCCCTGCACGGCGACATCCCGCAGAAGCTGCGTGAGCGTACCGTCGACAAGCTGCGCCAGGGCCAGCTGGACATCCTGATCGCCACCGACGTGGTCGCCCGCGGTCTGGACGTCGAGCGCATCACCCACGTGGTGAACTACGACATTCCGTATGACACCGAATCCTACGTTCACCGTATCGGCCGTACCGGCCGTGCCGGTCGCAAGGGCGAGGCCATCCTGTTTGTGGCACCGCGCGAGCGCCGCATGCTGCGCGCCATCGAGCACGCTACCCGTCAGGCCATCGAGCCGATGAAGATGCCGAGCACCGAGGACATCAACCAGCACCGTCTGGCCAAGTTCAAGGAGCGTATCCGCGAAACCATGATGGGTGAAGAGCTCGAGATCTACCACACCCTGGTGAACGAGCTGATCGAAGAAGATTCTGCCGATCCGCTGGAGCTGGCTGCGGCCCTGGCCAAGCTGGTACAGGGTGATCAGCCGCTGCTGCTGGATGAATCCGTGCCGGATCCGCTGTTCAGCAACAACGATCGCGGTGGTTTCGACCGTCGTGACGGTGGCCGTGACTTCGGTGGCCGCGATTTCCACGACCGTGGCGATCGTCCTGCCCGTCGCATGCCGTCTCTCGAGCCGCGTCCGCTCAAAGACAACCCGGACGTGGAGATGGAGCGCTATCGCGTTGACGTGGGTGCCCACCACGGCGTCAAGCCGGGCCAGATCGTCGGTGCCATCGCCAACGAAGCGAACATCGAGAGCCGCTTCATCGGCAACATCGATATCGCCGATGACTTCTCCACCGTCGATCTGCCCAAGGGCATGAGCGCCGAGGTGCTGGAAGTGATCAAGAAGGCCCGTGTCTGCCAGCGTCCGCTGCAGATCACCCGCTACACCGAAGTGCCTGCCGGCGGCAACACCGGTGGCCGCCCGCCGCGCGGTGATCGTCCGTTCCGTGGCGACCGTCCTTTCAACAAGGATCGCCGTCCGCAGGGTGACCGCCCGTTCAACAAAGACCGTCGTGAAGGCGGCTTTGACAAGCGCAAGTTCGGTGGCAAACGCCGCGACAGCTGATCCCTGAATTGACCATCAAAAAGGCCGCTCATCGAGCGGCCTTTTTTTATCCGTTTGCAATGGCGGGGTTGCCCAGTTGCAAGGGGACGAAGTCGCCGCGATCCAGGATCCGCAAACAGGCATCGACCACCTCGGCATCGAGCTGGGTGCCGCGCATCTGGATGATCTGTTCTCTGGCCTGGGGGATGCCGAGAGAGGCACGATAGGGGCGATCCGAGGACATGGACTCCACTATGTCGGCGACCGTGAGGATGCGTGCCTCCAGCAGGATCTCGTTGCCCTTGAGCCCCTGCGGGTAGCCGGAACCGTCGAGGTACTCGTGATGCTGGTGGATCATCCGGGCGATGGGCCAGGGAAAGGCGATGTCCTTGAGCACCTGATAGCCGATCGCCGGGTGTTCCTTGACCAGCTCGAACTCAAGCTGGGTGAGGCGGCCCGGTTTGGTGAGGATCTCGGCGGGGACCTGGATCTTGCCTATATCGTGCACCATGGCCCCCAGATAGATGCCGCGCAGCTGCTTCTCTTCCAGCTTCAGCTCCCGGCCGATGGCGTGGGCCAGCTTGGCCACATGTTTCTGGTGGCCTGCGGTGTAGGGATCCCGCTGCTCCAGCACGGCGGCGATGGCGCCCAGGGCATCTTCCAGTGCCAGCTCCAGCTGGCGGGCGTGCAATATCTTCTCCTGCTGGGAGCTCTGGTAGGCCTGCTGGGTATGGCGGGCCTGCAGACCATAGGCGAGATAGTCGGTCAGCTGGATGAAGAGCTCCTCTTCTTCCCGGCTAAAAAGCCTGGCCTGATCACTGTGGATGACCAGGGCGCCGGCCAAATCCTGTTGCAAGATCAGCGGTACCAGCAGGCGAGCACGCAGGAGGGCGGGTTCGTCGTCGGGCAGTTGAGGCGCCGCTGCTCACGGATTGCCAGAGCCAGAGGCTCATCCTGCAGCCAGAGCGATTGTTCCAGTGTTTCGGCATAACCGGCACGGGCCAGCACGAGAGGAGGTTGACCCGGGGTCGGCGCGGCTTGCAACACGGCTACCAGCGGGAAGCGGCCATCGAAGGTGATGGCGTCGCAGAGATCCTGCAGCAACAGATGCGTATCTCCCGGCTTGAGCAGGCCGTGGTGGGCACGGCTGATGGCCTGCTGGGTCCAGCTGAGCTGCTGCAGCTTCAGTTGCTGCTCTTTTTGCTCGGTAATGTCTTCAAAGAAAACCCCGACGCCGACCACGGTTCCCTCGTCATCATAGAGGGGAAACTTGGTGGTACTGAGCCAGCGGGACTCGCTGCCCTTGAGGTAGGGCTCTTCGGCGTGATGATTGACCTGCTGGGTCATGACCCGGATGTCATTCTCCCGATAGCGCTGCACCAGCTCCGGCGGGAAGAAGTCCTCGTCGTGCTTGCCGGTGATCTGCTCGACCGGCAGGCCGAGATCGCTGGCCAGCAGGCGGTTGCAGACCAGATAGGTGAAATGGATATCCTTGAGCAGGATCCGGTATGGCAGCTGATCCATCAACTGGATCAGCAGCTTGACGGAACCCGGGGCCTGCAGTGCGGCCAGGGCCGGCGTGGGGATCAGGATGTCGCTCATACTATCCTGCCTTGTCCATCTGTGGGGTGAAGCCATAGCCGGATTGCCAGAGCGAGAGGCAGACATTGACCACGCTCTCGTCGTAATGGATACCGGCATAACGGGTGAGTTCGGCAAAGGCATCACTCAGTGGCATGGCGCGCCGAAACGGGCGATGGGCCGTCATGGCCATCAGGGAGTCGGCTACCCGGATGATCCTGGCCTCGAGGCAGATGGCGCTCTCCGTGAGCCCGTTGGGGTAGCCGCTGCCGTCCAGATTCTCGTGATGCTGCAACACTATGGTGGCGATCGGCCAGGGAAAATCGATCTGCTTGAGGATCTCGTACCCGGCCTGGGGATGCTGCTTGATGAGGGCGAACTCCACGGGTCTGAGTTCACGGGGACGGGTGATAAGCTCGCTCGGTATCTGCAGCAGGCCGATGTTGTGCACCATGGCCGCGAGTCCCAGTCCGTCGAGCCTGTCTTGGGAGAGCTGCATCGCCTGGCCGATGGCCAGCGCCAGGTCGTGCACCCTGAGCTCGTGCCCCGCACTGTTGCGCTCCTTGTGGGTGATGGCGCTGGAGAGGGCGGAAATGGTCTGAAACAGCAGGTCACGCTGGTGCTGTTCGCTCTCCTTGAGAAGGGTGATGTCCACCAGGGCTCCTATCATGCCAGCGATCGTCCCCTGATGGTCATAGAAGAGATCCTTGAAGCAGATCATTTCGTAGTAGCGGCCGTGAACATTGGGCAACTTCAGCTCGATGCGCTGGGGCTGGCGGTTTCGCAGCAGCTCGGCATCCTTGGCGAGATAGGCTCTGGTCAGGTTTTTGGGCAGCAGATCCTCGGCCCGCTGACCCAGCAGGTCGCTCTTGCTGATGCCGCTCAGCTGGCTGAAGGCCGGGTTGCAGCCAAGAAAGTGCCCCTCGACATCCTGATAGAAGACCGGAATGGGGATCGCCTTGAGCAGGGATTGATTGAAGTGCTGAAGATCCTGCAGCTCGGCCTGCTGGCGCAGGGCGAGCTGTTCGCTGTCCTTGCAAAGCTGGATGGCGCGCGCCAGGTTGCCGAGCACGGGGTTGAACAGCTGGCAGATGGCGTGGGCGGGCTCCTGCTGCAACGAGAGCAGCAGGATGAGATATCCTCCCTCCACCTTGAGGCGATAAACATGATGGTAAACGCGCCGGCCAGGCAGCGGGAGCGGGTGTGGCAGGATGCATTCGTCTCCCTCGTCTAGCCATGAGGGCAGCGGCAGGGAACTGCCGCACTGCCGGTTCAGGGCATCATCGCCGATCACCTTGAGCAGCCGGTAACCCACCTCATCATGCTCCAACACCATGCCGACCGGAGTACCACAGTGGTACATGAAGCGCTGCAGCACCTTGGTGAGCAGGGCATCCAGCGTCACTTCGCGACCGATGCAGAGCGCCAGATCACAGACGATGGCCATGGCATGATCCTGGTTCATAATCGCACCCCGTTGCACAAAATGGCGCCGTTATGGAACTGGGGGTAATCCCCGCGGCGCACGTTGCCAATCTCGCCAAGGGAGAGGGCCCCGGCCAGCTCGCCAGCCCCCGAGGCGCTTAGCAGGGTCGCCAGCTCAGCGGCGCTCTGTTCCCCGAAGTGAAGCTGTCTTCCCGCGCAGTAGTAGACCTCCAGCAGGTGCGCCGGTGTCAGATTTTGCTGACGGGCGAGGCGAGTGGCCAGTGCGGTGGCATGTTCGCTCGTGCTCTCTGGCGCTCTTAGCAGGGTCAGTATGCTGTGATCCGGTACCTCGCCGGTGCAAAGCAGTGCCCCCTCCTGCGTTACCCCCACCGGGATCCTGACGATCACATCGTCATTGGCCCTGAGCAGGCCAAGGGGTATGTGCACGGCAAACTGATAGAGCTCTTCAGGCTGCAGGGTGTGCTGAAAATGCTGTTCGATGAGGCTTTGGTACTTGCCAAAGGCTGGTTGCCAGTCGATGAAGGCCACCTTGTTGTTTTCGCTGCTGGTGGCCAGCATGGGCTGGGCCGAAAGCTGGTAACCATGCTCGAGAAAGGGAAAGCTGTCACAGGGCAGCAGGGCGCAGGTGACCCCGCCTGCGATCTGGTTGTGGTTGTCAAACAGGCAGGGGATGGATTGAAACTGGCCACTGCCGGCATTGACCCCCGCATAGTTGACCCGGTTGGCGAGACGCAGGTAGAGCGCCTCCAGGGCCGAGGCGATGTTGGGGATCATGCAATCGAAGGTGAGAAACAGGGTTGGCGGCGTGGCGGCGGACCAGATGGCCAGCATGGCTTCCACCGCTTCTGCTATCCCTTGGGCTATCTGTTCGGCATCGGCCCGGGGGGCAAGGGGAACCAGAGCGCAGTGATAAGGCTGTGGGCGGGGCAGCAGCCAGGCGCCCCGGGAGAGCAAGCCCTGCCGGCCGAGCAGCTGGGGAAAGATGGCGCCATCCAGGGTAATGCTGAAGCGATTGCATAGCGTCTGCAGGAGAGGGACCTGCTCCCGATCCTGTTCGGCCAGCAAGAGGGTGAGCGTCGTTCCCTGATAGGAGGCCAGTAGCGCGGTCAGTGCTGTCGGGCTGAATTGATCAACATACTGTTGCTTCATCATCTGAACTCCATTCCAGACACTTATAACCATATCAATAGCAGAACCGGCAGGTGATATCTATCTCATTAATATCAGTAGAAAAAATGACAGGAATAAGAAAGCGGCAGGGCAGTTGCCTGGCATAAACAAGCAAGGTCGTGCGAAGCGGGACAAGGTGCGGGAAGAGAAAACCGGCAGCCCGGGCTGCCGGTTTGAGGGGGAAGGATTACTGCAACACCACCTGCTGAAAGCCCTGCACCAGGCTGATGACCGGCTGGGGATAGAGCCCCAGCAGCAGTACCAGGACGGCGGAGAGCAAGACCACCACGCCGCCGGAGGAGAGAGCCCAGTCGGCGCTGGCATCGCGCTGCTGCATGCCGGGTTCGCGCAGATAGAGGGTCACCATCACCTTGAGGTAGTAAAAAAGCCCCAGGGCGCTGCCGAGCACTATGGTGCCGGAGAGCCACCAGAGCCGGGCCTCCACCGTAACACCGATGAGGTAGAACTTGCCGATGAAGCCGAGGGTCATGGGGATGCCCGCGAGCGACAGCATCATCACGGTCAGCACCGCGGTCAGGTAGGGGCGATGCCAGAACAGGCCGCGATAGCTGTGCAGGGAGTCCGCATCCTTGCCGCGATAGGGGCTCGACATCATGCTCACCACCCCGAAGGCCCCCAGGCTGGTGAACAGATACATCAGCAGGTAGACGCCAGCAGCCTCCACCGGCATCTGGCCGATACGGCTCGCGACGATCACCGCCAGCAGATAGCCGAAGTGGGAGATGGAGGAGTAACCCAGCATCCGTTTGAGGTTGGTCTGCACCAGCGCCAGCAGGTTGCCGATGAGGATGGAGATGACCGCCATGGCCGCCAGCAGCCAGTGGATCATGGGGTCGGCCGCTGCCGGCACCGCCAGGTAGAAGCGCAGCAGCACGGCAAACACCGCCACCTTGCTCACGGTGGCCAGGAAGGTGGCAACCGGGGCCGGCGCCCCTTCATAGACATCCGGGGTCCAGAGGTGGAAGGGGGCCAGGGAGAGCTTGAACGCAAAGCCCACCAGCATCAGGCCAAGGCCGCCCATCAGCAAAGGATGGTGCGCCGGGCTCTGGGCCAGAGTCAGGCCGAGATCGCTAAAGCTCAGGCTGCCCGCCTGGGCGTAGAGCAGCGCCATGCCGAACAGCAGGAAGGCGGTGGCGGCGGCGGAGAGCACCATGTACTTGATGCTGGCCTCCAGCGAATGGCGCTCGCGATAGGCATAGCCCACCAGCCCGAACATCGGCAGGGTCAGCATCTCGATCCCGATGAAGAGCGACGCCAGATGGCGGGAGCAGGCCAGCACCAGGCCACCGGCGGTGGCGATGAGCAGCAGCAGGAAGAACTCCTCCCGGTTGTCCGGGTAGGCTTTCAGCCAGGATTGGCCGAAGGTGCAAGTGGCCAGGGCGCCGACCAGCACCAGCCCCATATAGAAGACGGCGTAGCTGTCTACCTGCAACAGCGGAGTGACCCCCTGATCGCCCTGCGCCATCACGATGGGTAGCGAAAAAAGCGCCAGGTTGAGGCCGACGATGGTGACCATATAGGCGGTGGTGATACAGCGGCGCCAGGCGATGGCCAGCATCAGGGCCGCCATGGCCCCTGTGGTCAGCAGCAGGGGCAGCAGGGCCAGCAGTTGGGAAGCGGTGAACGTCATTGCAAGGCTCCTGCGGTCGGCAGCAGATACCAGTGCAGCACGTTGATAAGGCTGCTGCTGGCGGTATCGAGCACGGGTTGGGGATAGAGGCCAAGCAGTACCAGGAGGCCTGCGATGGTGAGCATCATGGTCAGCTCGCGGCTATCGAGCCCCCTGAGCACGCCCTCGTTTCTGGCAGGGCCGAAGCAGGCGCGCTGCAGCATGATGAGGGAGTAGACCGAAGCCAGCACCAGGCCGAAGGTGGCCACGGCGGTGATGACGGGGGCGACCTGGAAGCTACCGATAAGAATGAGGAACTCGCCGACGAAGTTGCCGGTGCCCGGCATCCCGAGCGAGGCCACCGAGAAGAACAGCATGACGCCGGGCAGGTAGCGCAGCCGTCCCCACAGACCGCCCATCTGGCGCAGATCCCGGGTGTGCAGCCGCTCGTAGAGCTGGCCGCACAGGATGAAGAGGCCGGCGGCAGAAAGCCCGTGGGCGATCATCTGTACCACGGCCCCCTGCAGGGCCAGCTCGCTGCCGGAATAGATGGCGATCATCACAAAGCCCATGTGGGAGATGCTGGTGTAGGCCACCAGCCGCTTGATGTCGGTCTGGGCAAACGCCACCACGGCGCCGTAAATGATACCGACAAGGCCCAGCACCATGGCGTAGGGGGCAAACTCGGCCGAGGCCTCGGGGAACAGGGGCAGGGCGAAGCGCAGCAGGCCGTAGGCGGCGGTTTTGAGCAGGATCCCCGCGAGATCCACGGAACCCGCGGTCGGCGCCTGGCTGTGGGCATCCGGCAACCAGCCGTGCAGCGGCACCAGCGGCATCTTGACCGCGAAGGCGATGAAAAAGCCCAGCATCAGCAGCCACTGGACGCTCTTGCTCATCGGGGTATTGAGCAACTCCAGATAGTTGAAGGTGAAGACGCCGGTGGCGTGCTGGTGGGTCAGTACCAGACCTATGATGGCCACCAGCATGATGAGGCCGCTCGCCTGGGTGTAGATGAAGAACTTGGTGGCGGCGTTGATCCGCGACTTGCCGTCGGTGACCGAGTGACCCCAGAGCGCGATCAGGAAGTACATGGGGACCAGCATCATCTCCCAGAAGAAGAAGAAGAGGAACAGGTCCAGCGCCATGAAGACCCCGAGCACGCCCCCCAGGATCCAGAGCAGGTTGAGGTGAAAGAAGCCGATGCGCTGCACTATCTCCTTCCAGGAGCAGAGGATGGCCAGCACCCCGATGAAGCAGGTGAGGATCACCATCAGCAGCGACAAGCCATCCACCGCCAGGTGCAGCGAGATGCCGAAGCGGGGGATCCAGGGCAGGCGCCACTCGGCGGCCCAGGCGGGGGCGAGAGTGGTGCCACTGTCGAGCGCCGTGGTGGCGAGGGAGAAATCCCCCCCGAGCCAGATGGCGCAGGCGAGCAGCAGGCTGGCACCCATGGAGAGCAAGGCCACCCAGCGGACGAACTGCTCGCCGAGGCGCTCCATCTGCCAGCAGATCACGCCGCCGATAAAGGGAATTAACAAGATCCAGAGTAAGGTCACGGTATCAGCTCTCGTTCAAGTTCATATGAGGTTGCGTCCCCCGTTCCATCGGGGAGGGCAAGCAGGCTGGCTGTACGGGCATCGGTTTGGTCATGATTCACCCCAGCAGCAACAGGGCCAGCACCAGTGCGGCGCCGATCACCATGGAGGCCGCATACCAACGCAACTTGCCGCTGACGCTCCAGGCGAGCAGCCGGTTGCCACGCAGGGCCAGCCAGGCCGGCAGGTTCATCAGGCGATCCAGAGGATCGCGGGCCAGCAGCCGGGTCGCCAGCAAGTAGGGTTTGACCCACAGCTGGTCGTAAAGCCAGTCAAAGCCCCAGGCGTTGAACCAGAGCGTGCTGAGCAGGCGGCCCGGCGCGCTGTTGGCCACGGCCGTGGCCAGACGGCGCTCGCCAAGGAACAGAAAGGCCGCCAGCGCAATTCCCGTGATGGCGATGATGCCAGAGAGGATCTCGAGGGCATGGCGCCCCTCTTCGATGCCATCGCCGGGCCCGGCCGGCAGCACCCCAGCCAGCGGCGGGGTGAACAGCGCGCCAATGCCGGTGGAGAGCACCAGCAGCACCAGCAGCGGCAGATGATGGGCCAGACCATGGCCGGGATGGGCCTCGGTCTTCGCCTCGCCATGAAAGGCGATAAAGATGAGGCGGAAGGTATAAAGAGAGGTGAGGAAGGCCCCCGCGAGACCGGCCCACAGCAGGGCGCTCTGGCCGGATGCCTGCACCTGCCAAAGGATGGCATCCTTGCTGTAGAAACCGGCGGTGACCAGCGGCAGCGCGGCGAGCGCCGAGCCCCCCACCAGGAAGCAGGCATAGACCAGCGGCAGGCTCTTTCTCAGCCCCCCCATCTTGAAGATGTTCTGCTGGTGATGGCACGCCACGATGACGGCCCCGGCGGAGAGGAACAACAGCGCCTTGAAGAAGGCGTGGGTCATCAGGTGAAAGATGGCCCCCTCCCAGGCACCGACCCCGAGGGCGAGGAACATGTAGCCAATCTGGCTCATGGTGGAGTAGGCCAAAATCCGCTTGATGTCGGTCTGCACCAGCGCGGCGAATCCGGCCAGCACCAGGGTAATGGCGCCGACCACGCCCACCAGGTGGAGGATCTCCGGGGCCAGCAGGAACAGACCGTGGGTGCGGGCGATCAGGTAGGCACCGGCGGTCACCATGGTGGCCGCGTGGATCAGCGCCGAGACCGGAGTCGGGCCCGCCATGGCATCCGCCAGCCAGGTTTGCAGCGGCAGCTGGGCGGATTTGCCGACGGCGCCGCCTAGCAGCATCAGGCAGGCCAGCGACAGGGCAGGGGAGCCCTCGGCAAACATCAGGGGGGCGCGCACCAGCAGCTCGTGGATGTTGAGGGTGCCCATCTCCCGATAGAGGAGGAAGAGGCCGATGGCGAGGAAGACGTCACCGACTCGGGTCACCACGAACGCCTTGAGGGCGGCGGCCCCGTTGTTGCGATCCTGGTAGTAGAAGCCGATCAGCAGGTAGCTGCACAGCCCCACCCCTTCCCAACCCAGATAGACAAACAGCAGATCATCGGCCAGCACCAGGAACAGCATGCTGGCGATAAAGAGGTTGGTGTAGGTGAAGAAGCGCGAATACCCCTCTTCCCCGCGCATGTACCAGGAGGCGAACAGGTGGATGAAAAAGCCCACCCCGGTCACCACCCCCAGCATGGTGAGCGACAGGCCATCGAGGGCCAGGCGGAACGTCGGCGTGAAGTTGCCCACCGCCATCCACTGCCATAGCGTCTGGAGGTAGACGCCCCCCGCGGGCGGATTGGCCAGAAAATCCATGGCCACCCAGAGGGTGGTGAGGGCCGACAGGCCAATGGAACCTACCCCGATCAGGGCCGAGGTGCGCTCGCCAAAACGGCCGAGGGAGAAGGCCAGCAGCAGCCACCCCAGCAGCGGAAACAGAAAGGTCAGGTATAGGAGGCTCATCCGCGCATCTCGCTCACAGTGTCCACGTTGAGGGTGTGGTAACGACGATAGAGCAGCAGTAACAGGGCGAGGCCGATACTGGCCTCCGCTGCCGCCAGAGAAATCACCAGTATGTACATGATCTGGCCATCGGCCTGGACCCAGCGGCTACCGGCCACCACGAATGCCAGTGCCGAGGCGTTCATCATGATCTCGATGCTCATCAGGATGTAGAGCAGGTTGCGGCGAATAAGCAGGCCGCACAGGCCGATGCAAAAGAGCACTGCCGCCAGCAGCAAGCCATGCTCCATGGGGATGGTGTTCATTGCTGACCTCCTTCCTGAGATGGGGGGCGGGGCACCGAGAGCACTTCACCGCTCTTGTCCTCGCGCCCAAGGTGATAGGCGGTTACCAGGCCCGCCAGCAACAGGATGGAGGCGAGCTCCACCGCCAGGACATAAGGGCCGAACAGGGCTACACCCACCTCTTTCGCGGTGACCTCGCCGATGCCCAGCTGGCCGCCGGTCACCCCGAGGATGCCGTAGGCCAGAAAGCCGAGCAGGATGAGGGAGAGCAGCGCCGGGCCGCCCCAGGTCATGGGGGTGAGCCACTTCTTCTCCTGGGCCTGGGCCGAGCCTAAGTTCAGCATCATCACCACGAACACGAACAGCACCATGATGGCGCCGGCGTAGACGATTACCTGCAGGGCACCGGCGAAGGCGGCGCCCAGGCAGAAGAAGATCATGGCCACGGCGATGAGGGAGATGATGAGATTGAGCAGCGCATGCATGGGATTGCTGGTGCTGATCACCCGCAGCGTGCTGTAAATGGCCACCAGGGCCGAGGCATAGAATGCCAGTTCCATGATTGACTCCTCAGGGCAGCAGGCTCTTGACGTCGATGGGTTTGGCCTCGTTCTCGGCATCCCCTTTCGGCTTGCCGTCGATAGCCATCCCGCTCATGCGATAGAAGTTGTAGTCCGGGTACTTGCCGGGCCCGCTGATCAGCAGATCTTCCTTCTCGTACACCAGATCCTGGCGGCGATACTCCCCCATCTCGAAATCCGGCGTCAGCTGAATAGCGGTGGTGGGGCAGGCCTCCTCGCACAGGCCGCAGAAGATGCAGCGGGAGAAGTTGATGCGAAAGAACTCCGGATACCAGCGGCCATCTTCCCGCTCGGATTTTTGCAGCGAGATGCAGCCGACCGGGCAGGCCACGGCGCACAGGTTGCACGCCACGCAGCGCTCGTCGCCGTCCGGATCGCGGGTCAGCACGATGCGGCCGCGATAGCGGGGCGCGGCGTAAACCGCCTGTTCCGGGTAGTTCAGGGTTTCACGGGGCCGCCAGGCATGGGAGAAGACCATGGCCAGACTGCGTAACTGGGTGCCGACACCCTGGATAATGCTCACGATTTTCATACTTGTGTCTCACTGCACATTCATCAGCACCACGGCTGCGGTGACCAGCATATTGATCAGGGTCAGCGGCAGGCACACCTTCCAGCCAAATGCCATCACCTGGTCAAAGCGCGGGCGGGGCAGGGAGGCCCGCAGCAGGATGAAGAGCACCATGAAGCAGGCGGTCTTCAGGGCAAACCAGATGAAGGGGGGCAACCAGGGTCCATGCCAGCCACCGAAAAAGAGGGTCACGATGAGGGCGGAGACCAGCACTATGCCGATGTACTCGCCCACGAAGAAGAGACCCCACTTCATGCCTGCGTACTCGATGTGATAGCCGTCGGCGAGCTCCTGTTCGGCCTCCGGCTGATCGAACGGGTGGCGGTGGGTGACGGCGACCCCGGCAAACAGGAAGGTGACAAAGCCCAGGAACTGGGGCACCACGTTCCACAAGCCCGCCTGGGCTTCGACGATCTCCCGCAGGTTGAAGCTGCCGCTCTGGATCACTATTCCCATCAAGGAGAGCCCGAGAAACACCTCGTAGGAGAGGGTTTGGGCCGAGGCGCGCAGACTGCCGAGCAAGGAGTATTTGTTGTTGCTGGACCAGCCGGCGAACAGCACCGCATAGACTGCCAGCCCCGCGATGGCGAGGATGTAGAGCAGACCCACGTTGAGATCCGCCACGCCCCAGGTGGGGGTGAGGGGCACCACCGCAAACGCCAGGATGAAGGAGGTGAAGGCGATGATGGGGGCCAGAATGAAGATCCGCCGATCGGCGAAGGGCGGGATCCAGTCCTCCTTGAAGAACATTTTCACCATGTCCGCCGCCAGTTGCAGCAGGCCGAAGGGGCCTACCCGGTTGGGGCCGTATCTGTCCTGCCACAGGGCCAGCAGGCGACGCTCGATGAAGCTCATGAAGGCGCCGGCCCCCACGATCCCCACCAGCACGATCAGCGCCTTGCCCACCTCAATCAGCAGATCCATCATGGAATCACTCATGCGATCACCTCCTGCAGATTATCGAGCGTGGCCTGGGCGAGGGCGGTCGGCAGGCCGTTCACCCCAAGGGGCAGCCCCACCAGACCGGCAGCGAGCTGCTCGCTCAGGCGCAGACGCAACTGCCAGTGGCTGCCGCCCCAGGAGAGGGCCACCTGACTGCCCGCGCGCAGGGCCAGGCGCGCCGCATCGGCCGGATTGAGTACCAGCTCGGGCTCGTTCATGCGGGCCTGGATGACCGGGCTTCTGGCCGAGAGTTCCTCGCCGCCAAACAGCCGGGCATAGTTCACCACCTGCAGGGCAGATTGTGCCGTGAACGGGGCGGGGATGGCCTCGAACCAGCCCAGGGTTTCTTCATCCGGTTCAAGCAGGCGACGGCCGGGATCCCCGGCGCGCAGATGGCCGCCCACCTCGTCCTGGAACTTGTTCCAGGCCGACGGCGAGTTCCAGCCCGGTGCCCAGGCGAAGGGCACCTGGGGCAGGGGTTGGCGCGCACCTGCGTACCCTTCCATGGAGAAGTTGAAGGGGGAGTCGGGATCCTGCGCCACCCGCGGCTCGCTCACGTTCTGATCCGCCAGCATGGAGGTGCGACCGCTGTAGCGGTGAGGCTCGCGGGCCAGACGCATGCCGCGAATGCGCAGGCCGGCGTTGGGGGCCGCTTCCAGCATGGTGGTCAGCAGTGGATTGGCGGCGGCGCAGGCCTGGCTTATCTGCTCATGGGTCTGCCAGCGCAGCGGCTGGCGTTTGATCGCCCCTTGCAGGGCCGCCAGCCAGCGCCACCCTTCGCGCACCTGGATATCGGCGTCGTAGAAGGCGGGGGCATAGACCTGGAAGAAGCGCTGGGCGCGCCCCTCCATGTTCACCAAAGTGCCATCGGCCTCGGCAAAGCTGGCGGCGGGCAGCACCAGATCCGCTTGCTGCGCGGTCGGGGTAAGCTGATGGTCCACCACCAACAGGTGCTGGAGGCGCTTGAGCGCCCCGTCGACCCGGCTGCGGGGGGCACGGCGATAGAGATCGTTCTCCAGGGTCACCAGCGCCAGCTGATCTTCGCGCTCGATACGCTCAAAGGCCGCCTCCAGCGGCTTGCCGGCATCGGCCAGCATGGCGAGCCCGAGGGAGTTGACCTCTTGCGCCACCAAGGCAAGCTCAACGGCCTGACCGCGACCCTTGAGGGCGCGGGCGATATTGCTGGCCGCCTCAATCAAGGCTTCAGAGCGAGCTCCGGAGCCTGCGATAACAAGCGGCCGTTTGGCGCTGCCCAGCCGCTCGGCCCAGCGAGCCGCGTGCACCTGTTGCTCGGGGGTGAGATCGGCGGGGGCGGGGGCCGAGCCGTCAAGCAGGTTGGCGATGGCAAAGCCGAGGCGCGCCTGATCGGCAGGCGCCCCGTGCCAGGTCTCTGCGGCCACGTCGTCGAGACGGGTGGTGTCGAGACTGGTGATGAGCAGCGGATAGCGCTCGTTCTGGCCCAGGGTCTGCACTGCGGCCACTTGCCACAGATCGACTTTCATCTTGCGAGCCAGTTCGCGGGCTTTGCCCTTGACCGCCTGGCGCAGGGCCAGGGCGATACGGGCGGCAGTCTGGGTGACATCCTCGCCGAGCACCAGGATGGCGTCGGCCTCTTCCATGTCACGCAGGCTCGGGGTGCGAATACCGCCGTGCTGCAATATGTGCAGCATCTTCAGCTGGCAGGTCCACTCTGCCTGTTCGACGCCGCTGTAGAAATTCTCGGCCCCCACCAGCTCGCGCAGGGCGAAGTTGCTCTCCAGCGACGCGCGAGGGGAGCCAATGCCGATGACGCCGCTTGCGGTGCGCAGGGCATCGGCGGCGCGGTTGAGGGCGCCATCCACCGTGATGGCGAGCTTGTCGCTCCCCTCTTGCAGCAAGGGTTGGCGCGGCCGATCGCTCAGATTGACGTAGCCATAGCCAAAGCGGCCACGGTCACAGAGGAAGTAGTGGTTGAGGGCGCCGTGGAAGCGGTTCTCGATGCGACGCAGCTCGCCGTAGCGCTCCCCCGGGCTGATGTTGCAGCCGACCGCACACTGCTGGCAGACGCTCGGGGCAAACTGCATGTCCCACTTGCGGTTGTAGCGCTCGGAGTGGGTCTTGTCGGTGAAGACGCCGGTGGGGCAGACCTCCACCAGGTTGCCGGAGAATTCGCTCTCCAGGGTGCCATCCTCTACCCGGCCGAAGTAGACGTTGTCGTGGGCGCCGTAGACGCCGAGATCCTCGCCGCCGGCATAATCCTTGTAGTAGCGTACGCAGCGGTAGCAGGCGATGCAGCGGTTCATCTCGTGGGCCACGAAGGGGCCCAGATCCTGGTTCTGGTGGGTGCGCTTGGTGAAGCGGTAGCGCCGGCTGTTGTGGCCCGTCATCACCGTCATGTCTTGCAGGTGGCAGGCGCCCCCCTCCTCGCACACCGGGCAGTCGTGAGGGTGGTTGGTCATCAGCCACTCCACCACGCTCTTGCGAAACTCTTTAGCCTCTTCATCTTCGATGGCGATGTAGCTGCCGTCGCTCGCCGGGGTCATGCAGGACATGACCAGGCGGCCGCGTTTGTCATCGCTATTCTGGTACTGCTTGACCGCACACTGGCGGCAGGCGCCGACGCTGCCAAGCGCCGGGTGCCAGCAAAAATAGGGGACGTCGAGACCCAGCGACAGGCAGGCTTGTAACAGGTTGTCCGCCCCGTCTACCTCGTACTCTTTTCCGTCTACATGAATGGTTGCCATACCTCTTCCCTGAAACCTGTTTGGTGAAATCTGTTCTGTGCTTACCAGCGCTCGCCCAGGAGGTTGGGCTGGATCCCTTTGAGCGGCTTGCGATTGTCGTCGCGGCCCTTGATCCCGGCCTCGAATTCGGGGCGGAAATACTTGATGGCGCTGGCCAGCGGCTCAACGGCGCCGGGGGCGTGGGCACAGAAGGTCTTGCCGGGGCCGAGGAAGTTGCACAGCTGCTCCAGGGTCGCCAGATCGCCGGATTGCCCTTCGCCGCGCTCCAATGCCCGCAACAGCTTGACGCTCCAGGGCAGGCCGTCGCGGCACGGGGTGCACCAGCCGCAGGATTCGCGGGCGAAGAACTCCTCCATGTTGCGCAGCAAACTCACCATGTTGATGCTGTCATCCACCGCCATGGCGAGCCCGGTGCCCATCCGGGTGCCCACCTTACCGATGCCGGCGGTATACATCTGGGCATTCAGGTGCTCGGGCAGTAGGAAGCCGGTGCCGGCGCCCCCCGGTTGCCAGGCTTTGAGGCGATAGCCGCTCTTCATGCCGCCTGCGTACTCCTCGAACAGTTCGCGGGCGGTGATGCCGAAGGGGAGCTCCCAGACCCCCGGGTTGTTGACCTTGCCGGAAAAGCCCATCAGCTTGGTGCCGTGATCTTCCGAACCCGGCAGGGCCAATCCCTGATACCAGGGCACGCCGTTGCCTATGATGGCCGGCACGTTGCACAGGGTCTCGACGTTGTTGACGCAGGTGGGCTTGCCCCAGACGCCGGAGACGGCAGGGAAGGGGGGTTTGGCGCGCGGGTTGGCACGCCGCCCTTCCAGGGAGTTGATAAGCGCCGTCTCTTCGCCGCAGATGTAGCGGCCGGCCCCGGTGTGGACAAACAGCTCGAAATCAAAGCCCGAGCCCAGAATGTTCTTGCCAAGCAGCCCCGCCGCCCTGGCCTCCTCGACGGCGCGGCGCAGATGGATGGCGGCATCCACATACTCGCCGCGCAGGAAGATGTAGCCACGGTAGGCCTTGAGCGCCCGGGCCGAGATGATCATCCCCTCGATCAGCAGGTGGGGCAGCTGCTCCATCAGCAGCCGGTCTTTCCAGGTGTTTGGTTCCATCTCGTCGGCGTTGCAGAGCAGGTAACGGATGTTCATGCTCTCGTCCTTGGGCATCAGGCCCCACTTCACCCCGGTGGGAAAGCCTGCGCCGCCGCGCCCCTTGAGTCCGGCCTCCTTGACGGTGCTGACGATTTCATCAGGGCTCATCTGGCCGAGAGCCTTGCGGGCGGCCTCATAGCCCTGTTTGGCCTGGTATTCGTCCAGCCACACCGGCTGGCCATCGTCGCGCAGGCGCCAGGTGAGCGGGTGGGTCTCGGGAGCGCGAGGGGTGCGGTTGGCAGTGCCGAAGGAGGCGAGTGTCTTGCGCTGATCAAGGCTCATGGGTAAGCCTCCAGGGTCTTGAGCAGGCTGACGGGATCGAGCCCGCCATAGGTGTCGTCGTCGATCATCAGCGCCGGCCCCTTGTCGCAGTTGCCGAGGCAGCAGACCGGCAGCAGGGTGAAGCGGCCATCGGCGCTGGTCTGGCCGGGGGCGAGGTTCATCACCTCCTTGAGGCCGGCCAGCAACTGTTCGTGACCGTTGATGTAGCAGACCATGCTGTCGCAAACCCGGATGATGTGGCGTCCCACCGGCTGGCGGAAGATCTGGCTGTAGAAGGTGGCGACCCCCTCCACGTCGCTGGCGGGAATGCCGAGCTCGGCGGCGATGGCGTGAATGGCGCCGTCGGGGACCCAGCCGCGGGCCTGCTGCACAATCTTGAGCGCCTCTATGCTGGCGGCACGGGGATCTTCGTAGTGGTACTTCTCGTGTTCGATGGCATCGCGTTCAGCCTGGCTCAGGACGAACTCGTCCCGGTTGCTGTTGCATGCCCCTTGCCCCTCTGGGGTCTGATTATGATGACACTGACATTGCTGGCTCATGACTTGACCTTTGGTGGCTTGTCCCTTTACTGCGCGTCTCGTCTGCCACCCCCTTCGTGAAGGGGCGACAGGACTCAACGGTCCACATCCGACATAACAAAATCGATGCTGCCCAGGTAGACGATGAGATCCGACACCATGCTGCCCTTGATCACCGAGGGGATCTGTTGCAGGTGGGCAAAGCTCGGGGTGCGGATCCGGGTCCGGTAGCTCATGGTGGAGCCATCGCTGGTCAGGTAGTAGCTGTTGATCCCCTTGGTCGCCTCGATCATCTGCAGCGACTCGGCCGCCGGCATGACAGGGCCCCACGACACTTGCAGGAAGTGGGTGATCAGGGTCTCGATGTGCTGCAGGGTGCGTTCCTTGGGGGGCGGCGTGGTGAGCGGGTGATCCGCCTTGAAGGGCCCTTCCGGCATGTTCTTCATGCACTGCTCGATGATCGACATGCTCTGGCGGATCTCCTCGATGCGCACGGTGGCGCGGTCATAGGCATCGCCATTGCTGCCCACCGGCACCTCGAAGTCGAACTGATCGTAGCCGGAATATGGGCGCCATTTGCGTACGTCAAAGTTGAGGCCGGTGGCCCGCAGGCCAGCGCCCGTGGTACCCCAGGCGAGCGCCTGTTCGGTGGTGTAGGCGGCGACCCCTATGGTGCGTCCGCGCAGTATGCTGTTGCGCATCGCAGCCTTCTCATACTCCATCAGTCGCTTGGGCAGCCAGCTCAGCAGGTTGTCCTGGATGAGACGCTGCCACCCTTGAGGCAGATCGTGAGCCACGCCGCCGATGCGAAACCAGGCCGGGTGCATGCGCGCCCCCGTGATGGCCTCGATGATGGTGTAGATGCGCTGGCGGTCGGTGAAGGTGAAGAAGACCGGGGTCATGGCCCCCACGTCCTGGATATAGGTGCCGAGGAACAGGAGGTGGCTCTGGATGCGAAACAGCTCCGCCATCATCACCCGGATCATGTCGACCCGCTGCGGCACCTTGATGCCGGCGAGCTTCTCGACCGCCAGCACGTAGGGGAGGTTGTTCATCACGCCCCCCAGGTACTCGACCCGGTCGGTGTAGGGGATGTAGCTGTGCCAGGACTGGCGCTCCCCCATCTTTTCGGCGCCGCGGTGGTGATAGCCGATGTCGGGCACGCAGTTGCGGATCTCCTCGCCATCGAGCTGCAGCACCAGGCGAAACGCGCCGTGGGCGGAGGGGTGGTTGGGCCCCAAGTTGAGGAACATATAGTCCTCGTTCTCGTTGCCACGGGCGAGGCCCCACTCCTCGGGCTTGAACAGCAGGTTCTCCTGCTCCATGTCCTGCTTGGCGGCATCGAGTATGAAGGGATCAAATTCGGTGGCGCGAGCCGGGTAGTCCTTGCGCAGCGGATGCCCCTGCCAGCTTCTCGGCATCATGATCCGGGTCAGGTGGGGGTGACCGTCGAAGGTGATCCCCAGCAGATCCCACACCTCCCGCTCGTACCAGTTGGCGTTGGGGAACTGGCCGGTGATGGTGGGCAGGGTCAGATCGCTCTCCATCAGCGGCACCTTCAGCATCAGATCGCTGTTTCGCTCGATGGAGATGAGGTGATAGAAAACGGTGAAATCGCTTTGTGGCAACCCTTCCCGGTGGCTGCGCATCCGCTCGTCGGTAGCGCTCAAGTCAAACAGCATCACGAACGGGGAGGGAAGGGCGCGCAAGAAGCCCATCACGTCGAGCAAGAGCTCACGGGAGAGCCAGACCACGGGCACGCCGGTGCGGGTAGTCTGCACAGTAAACCGCTCGGCGCCGAAGCGGGCGAACAGTTCGCCTATCACCCTGGCATCCTGATGATCGCTTGGCTGCCACTGGGCCATGGTGTAGTTGTTTGGAAACTCTCGGGTCAATTTCATGGTCAGATCTCATCCGGCGTGCGCAGGTTGGTCACATTGATCCGTTCGCCACGCTTGCGCTCTTTTTCGGCCTGCATCTGGGGGCGGTAGATCCCCTGATCGCCCACTACCCAGGAGAGTGGCCGGCGCTCCTTGCCGATGGACTCCTGCAGCAGCATGAGCGCCTGCAAGAAGGCCTCGGGGCGGGGCGGGCAGCCCGGAATGTAGACGTCGACCGGCAGGAATTTGTCGACCCCCTGCACCACGGAGTAGATGTCGTACATGCCA
Organism: Aeromonas sp. S18(2024); assembly: GCF_041402525.1. Classification (NCBI taxonomy): domain Bacteria; kingdom Pseudomonadati; phylum Pseudomonadota; class Gammaproteobacteria; order Aeromonadales; family Aeromonadaceae; genus Aeromonas; species Aeromonas sp. S18(2024). The sequence continues at coordinate 364,144 of NZ_JBGLQV010000001.1, forward strand.
CCCGAGTTGGCACAGGCACCCATGGAGATGACCCACTTGGGTTCGAGCAGCTGCTCGTAGAGACGCTGAATGACCGGCGCCATCTTGATGAAGGGGGTGCCGGCTATCACCATGAAATCGGCCTGACGGGGAGAGGCCCGGATCACTTCGGCGCCGAAGCGGGCCACGTCGTGGGGGGAGGTGAAGGCGGTACACATCTCCACATAGCAGCAGGAGATGCCGAAGTTGTAGGGCCACAGGGAGTTTTTGCGGCCCCAGTTGACCGTGTCTTGCAGCACCTCCTCGAGACGCCCCATCATGATGCCGCGCGTCGCCTCTTGTGCCAGCGGGTCATCGACGGTCTGTCGCTGCTCCTGGGGATAGCGCTCGATGGGCGCATCCGGATCTATCCGGGTCAGGGTGTACTTCATGGTGCAACCTCAAGGAAAGGATCTGTGATTCAGTCAGTTTTCTTGTCGTTTAGTGGCGCCTTGCGCGGCGACCAGTCCAGCGCACCGATGCGCCAGAGGTAGACCAGGCCGATGAGCAGCAAAACGATGAAAATGGTGGCCTCGATGAAGCCGACCCAGCCGGTTTCGCGCACCGATACCGACCAGGCAAACAGATAGAGCGCCTCGACATCGAAGATGACGAAGAACATGGCGACCAGATAGAACTTGGCGGAAAAACGCAGGCGGGCACTGCCGACCGAGTCGACACCGGATTCGAAGGGTTTGTTCTTGGTGCGGCCGTAGGCACGCCCCCCCAGTACGGCGGCAAGGCCGATCATTCCCAGGCAGAGGCAGATGGCAGCAACGACATAAATGGCAAAAGCCCAGTGTTGGACAGCAATATCGGCAAACATAGAGGTTTTCCCTAACCAAACTATTCATGCTACTTAACATTGATGTTACGTAGTATGACATTTCCGTACTGATTTACATGTCATTTTTGCCGCTTAATTATTAATCGACTGGTTGGATGTTAAATTTTGTTAAGACGCGCACTTTTTTCCTGCTCTTCCTCGGGGAAAGGGGCCGGGATCGGGGGGAAAAGAGGGAAACTGGTCAGACCGCGAGCGGGCCAGATGGGGAAAACAAGAAAAAAGAGAGGCCAGAGGGCCTCTCCTGCGTGGTGATGACTCCGTCAGAGAGTCAGGGTTTGCTCGCGACCAGCAACACCTGATCCTGGTAGGCGGCAAACTGGCGATAGCCGATATCACCGGTCGTGACATCGAGATAGACCATCTGCCCGTTGAAGGGGGCGACGGTAGCGCTCATCAGATAGACGTAGCCATCCCTGACCTCCTTGCCTTCCCCCGCCATGGCGCGCGGGAAGATGGTGTCGTTGAGGGATGGTTTCATGCAGGCATGTTCCACCAGGGTGGTCAGCTCCTTGATATCGGGCAGGCGCCACCGGTTGATGCCGCCAAAGTGATACAGGGCGTGGCTGCTGTCGCTGCGGATCCGCTCGGCCATCTGCAACCCCTGTTGCCAGTAGTAGGGAGTGGGTTCCCCCAGGCAGGTGATGCCGTTCCATGTCTGGCCCAGCCTGCAGCGCATCCAGACCAGATCGGTGTGTTGGTCGGTGACGGTGCCGTTGCCATTGTCGATGTAACGGGCGGAAGGAGCGGTGCGATCCATGGTGTCATCACAGATGGCGGCACCCTGTGCCAGGGGCGAAAGCAGCGCCAGCATGGCAAACGTAACGCGATGAAGTCTCATGGTATTCCTCAAATCAGTTGGGGGTGGCGACCAGGCGCAACTGCATCAGCTCGGGGTAATCCTCTTGCTGGATCATGGCGGGGTAGGTGGTGCCCGCATCGGCATCCTGTTGCAGGAACACGGCGGTGCGTTTGCTGACGGGGCCGCCGGAGAGGCGTTGGGCCGTGGTGCTGGTGGCGCTCCAGTAGTAGCCCGGGTAGGCCTCTTCGGCCGAGGGCGCCACATCGGGGAAGTAGCGCTGATCCAGGGTGATGTTCTGGCCCATGGTGTCCGTGGCCAGGCTGCCGTAGTGCATCAGCGACATCAGCTCGGCCATGGTCGGCAGGCGCCAGCGGGTAATGCCGCAGCGTTGCTCGCCATTAAGCCACTGCTGATAGGCGCGGCTGGTGACCAGGGTGGTCAGGCGCTGCGCCCGTGCCAGGGACACCTGATCCCCGTCGGCCGTGAAGCGTTCGATCAGGGGAAGAATATGCAGCCTGGCCGCGGCCTGTTCCCCCGTCGTGGCGGTGAACTGCTCATCTTCGTAGGCAAACGGCTTGCCTTTCCAGGCCGGACTCAGGGGATCGTCAGATTTGACCTCCCACACCAGCCCGGTGTTGAGATCCTTGACGCATTGCCAGCTGGAGGCGTCGTCCGCCAGCTCCTGCCCCTTGTCATCGAGCTTGCGATAGGCGAGCTGGGGGCGGGTGCGATTCCAGCGTGCATCTTGGCCCGGGAAGTCGGCGGGTTCGTGCGCGAGCAGGGGATCCCGGCCATCGGAGAAGGTGGTCACGCCAGTCACGGTCAGAAGATCGCGCGGTTGCTGCTGCGCCAGCAATGCCAGCAGTCTGGGCAGGGTATCGTCGGCGAAGCGGCCATCTTGCTGCCACGCCAGGGCCAGCTCGGCCAGCATCAGATTGAGGGTGCGATAGCCGGTGGCGAGCTGCAGATGGCCCTTGCCGCCAGACAGCGGGATCTGCGCCGCCTGCAACAGGCTGATCGCCAGTTGCTGCAGCGCCTGAGCAAACTGGGGAAGGGCGCTGAGCGCCTCGCGCCCCGTGCCCGGTTTCAGGGGGTCGAGTGCCGCCAGCAGCTGGGTCAGCGCGCTGTCGACGGCGATCCCCTCGGCAATGCGGCTCTGCCACAGGGAGCTCAGCAGGGTCGATTGCAGGTGCAGCTGATCGCCACGGGCGGCGGGGTGAGCCAGGGGAAGACCGCCTGCGCGAGGGATGAACAGTAGCGGCGAGTTGACGATATGGGTCGATTGGCCGGTCAGAGTCAGGCGACCTTCGCCACTGACGGCGGGCTCGCCCGGATCACATCGCCAGTTCTGATCCAGATCGGCGCACAGGGTGCCGGCGGCGGGCAGGGTCACGTCGACCCGGTACCCGGGGGTGGCCAGCGGGGCGCTCTCTTCCCCGCCACCACAGGCGGAGAGCAGGGCCGAGAGGGCCGTGACAAGCAGGAGAGGGTGTTTCACATCGAATTCCTTCATATGGACGCAAAGGACGGGCGGCGAGCGCCCGTGATCATGATTCAGCGCGCTGTGCGACGGCGGCACCAGAGGCGGGGAAGCGCCAGCAACAACAGCAGGGGGGAGAGGCTGCCACCGCCCCCTTCATCCTTGTCGAGGGGGATGACGCCGGTGGTGGGGAGGTTCTCCTCCCTGGTGCAGCGGGCACCGACCTGCTGGGCGACGCGCCATTCCCTGAGCTGGCCGCTTTCGCCAGCCTGGGTGTCGTTGATCTCCAGGGTCCAGAGTCCGCCGAGGGGTTCCCCCTTGAGTTTTTCCAGCGATTCGAACGGTACCAGCTCATGGGGATATTCCCCCTTGAGCCGGGTATGGCTGGCATAGCCCTTGTTCCACAGGCTGACCCGGGTGCCATATGGGGAGGTGAGCCAGATCTCCAGCTGCTCCAGCTTGTCGTGGGTCAGATCCAGTGCCACCACAAAACCCTCGTCGATGCGCGCCTTGCCGGTGGGCAGGGTGAGGGTGAAGCGCGACAGGCCGTGCTGCTCCTGGCTGGTGGCATCCTTGATCTGGCCGCCATGGTCGCTGGCCCGTTGCCAGACGGGCTCGCCGATGGGCAGTTGCAGGTCGAGGCGGGTCTGACGCTCGGTGGGGCTGGGCAGATCGAGCTGGAATTGCAGCGGCAGGGTGAGCATCTCGCCACACGCCAGATTGCTCGCTGCCTCCAGCGGCAGGGACCAGCGTCCGCTCTCATTGGCGGCCAGGCGTCCTTGCCAGTGACTATCCCCCAGGATCCCCTTGACCGGCAGCAGACTGGCGTCGGTGATGGCGAGCGTCCGGCCGCTCAGGTTGGCAAGCTCAATGGCAAGGTTCTTCTTCTCTCCCGGCAGCAGGTAGCTGCCATCGGCAAGGCGCGCCTGCACCGGGGTCGGCAACAGGGCGTGATGGCGAAATGCCTGCTCCAGCAACTCGGCATAGCGGCGTTCCGGATAGAGGCGCCGGGCGGTATCCACGGTGACGCGGGCCAGTTGGGGCATCCGCAGCTCGGGGCCCAGGCCGAAGTGGGATTCGATGAGCAGGCGATCGAACTCGTCCCGAGCGACCTCGCCATGACTCTCGACGGCCTGGCGCAGGGCGGTGAAGAGCGGGGTGCCCCACAGCTGATCGCCGTTGCTGCCGTTGATGGTGAGGTGGGCAGGATAGAGGAAGCTCGGGTGATAGCGGGCGCGCAGATCGTCGAGTTGGCGCGGGGTTCGGCCACTGATCCTGGCATCCCAGTTGAACACCATGAAGGGCTCGAACTGGCGGGCCTGTTCGCTTCTCTGGCGCCAGCTGGCGGCCAGGTAGTCGCTAAAGCCCTCGCCAATGGCGCCCCAGTCCCCCTCATCCCCCAGGTCGGGCAGGATGTGGTGCTGCACCGCATGGCCGAACTCGTGCCAGATCACCATGGGATCTTCGGCATCCGGCACCCCGATCCGGCCAATCTCCAGCTGGCGCAGGAAGGGATCATAGAGGGAGTTGTCCTGATTGCCCGCATCCGTGTCGATGGTGATGGCGCCCGCTATCAGAGCGTCGTAACCGAGGGCATCGAGATGGCGTCGGGCCAGATCCAGATGGTAGTAGGCGTTGATGTCGAGAAAGCCCGGCTGCTGGTGATCCAGCTGGAAGCCTGCGGCATCGTCGCTGCTGAAGGGCTCGTTGTCGGGTTCCGTGCTGCCCACGACCCGGGCACGGGGCCCGCTCAGGTAATGGGTGTCGCCCACTTTTTGCACCGGCAGGGTGACGGTGCGATAAGCCTGCACCCCCAGTACCAGATCATGGCGCCAGAGCAGGTTGCCATCTTGCAGCTGGGTGCGGGGATCCAGGGCAAAGACCCTGGCCGCTACTGTCGTGGCATCGCCCGGCAATGGGGTAGCATCGGCGGTCGTGCTGGCCTGCTGCAAGGAGCGGCCCTGCAGGGCGCCGCCATCACAGCTGACAAACAGCTGCCAGTGGCTGGACTTGCTGTTGCCCGGCAGCTTTTCGCTCGCGAGCAGGCGCCAGGCCGGGATCAGCTTGTCACCATCCAGCCAGAACCAGGGTTCGGCGTCGCTGCTGGCGGCCGTCGTCCAGACGGCGCTGTCGAGGGTGGCAATGTAGGCATCCACACCGCCGCGAGAGGCGTCATCACAGGGTGCTGCCTGGGCCTTGACGGGGCGGGTGTTGTGATAGAGACGCCAGGGGCGGCCCTGATCGTCCAGGCTGACGGCTGCCACCAGGCCGGCGATCGGCGCGCCGTTTGCCTGCTGCCGAAAATGAAGATACCGGCCAAGCTGGCCCTGGCGCTCATAGGCCGGATCCTGGCTCAGGGTGACGCCGAGCTGCTGCTCGAGCCAGAGGCGGGGAGCGGCGGGGGCGTCCTGCTCGACAAAACGCAGTTCGGCCGCCTGGGTCGCAAAGCCGGCCAGCCCCAGCAGGAGGGCGGGCAACAGGGGTTTCATAGTAGTACTCCCAATCAGGGGCAGGGTCATCGTGTGATCCCCGCCAGGTGCAACAAGAAGGCAAATTCACGGGCGCGATCGCCACCACCGGCGTCATGGCCACCCTCAAACTCGGTCAGCAGCAGGTAGGGGCCTGATCCCGTGCTGTGTTCGCGCAGGCGGGCCAGCCATTTGACCGGCTCCCAGTAGGGCACCTGGCTGTCGTGCAGGGCGGTGGTGATCAGCAGGGGGGGATAGGGGGCCCGGTGCAGGTTGTCGTAAGGGCTCACGCGGCGCATCGCCTGATATTCCGCCGCCCTGGCCGGATTGCCCCACTCCCGGTACTCCTGGCGGGTCAGGGGCAGCGCGGGATCGCTCATGGTGCCGAGCAGATCGACGAAGGGGACCTGCAGCACGGCGCCGCTGAACAGGGTGGGCTGCTGATTGAGAGCTGCCGCCACCAGGGTGCCGCCGGCACTGCCTCCCATGGCAAACAGGGGCAGGGGGGAGGCGTCGCTTGACCAGTGGCGCAGGGCTTGCCCCACCGCGATAAAGTCGCTGATGCCGTTTGGCTTGTTGATCCCCCGACCATCACGGGTCCATTGCTCCCCCAGCATGCCGCCGCCGCGGACATGGGCGATGGCATAGACAAAGCCCCGATCCAGCAGACTGAGGAGCTCTTTCTGGTAGTAGGGGCGCATCGGTGTGCCATAGGCTCCGTAGCCATAGAGCAGCGCGGCGCGGGACGCTACATCCGCTCGCCACACCAGCGAGACCGGCACCCGGGTGCCGTCGGCGGAGCGTACCCAGCGACGTTCGCTGTGATAGGGCAGGCTGTTTGCCCGGGATGGATCATCATGGTCCTGCCAGCGGCCACTGGTCAGGTCGAGCCAGCGTTGGCCCGGGGGCTGGCTCAGCCCCTGGGTGCGCACCAGGATGCGGTCACTGGCTGGATCGTGTTCCCCCTGCAACCAACCGGTCCCGGCCCCCATGGCGAGTGGTAGCCGCTGCCGTTCTCGGCCGCTGCGATCGAGCAGGGCGAGCCACTCCTCCCCTTGCCGGCGAAATTGCACCACCAGATGGCGATCAAACAGTCGCCACTTCTCGGGATCGCCGAGATCTTCCCCCGGTACAGGCCAGAGTCGCTGCCACTCGCCCTTGAGCGCAGCGGCGTCATAGAGGGCGAAGGCGCCATCCCGGTTGCTCTTGATCACCCAGCCGGACTGGCTGTCGAGGTAGTACTCCACCCCGCGCCGGCGGGGCAGGATAAGCACCGGTTGGCCTGAGTCGAGCAGGTATTGCTCCGAGCTGTCGTGGTTGTTGCCCTGCAGCAGCAGATGCTGGCCATCGGTGGTGCGATAGAGGCTCAGCAGCCAGGCGGGATCCGCCTCCTCATAGAGGGTTTGTTCGCGCCCAGCACGCCAGCTGCGCAGCTGCCAGGGACGCAGGGTGCCGTGCTCGTTGGCGATGGTGTAAAGGGTCTGGCCATCTTGCGACCAGGCGAGATCGGCGCTGCGATGGGGCAGGGTGGTGAGGGTGTCACCTCCGTGCAGCGTGATCAGGGTGATGCGGTAGTCGAGATCGCCGCGGCGATCCTCGGCGATGGCCAGCAGGCGGTTGTCCGGGCTCAGGGCCCAGCCGCCGACGGCGTAATAACCTTCGCCGGCCCGTGGCGGGAGCAGTTGCCGGGACTCCCCCTGCTGGCGCTGCCAGAGGGCGCCATCGGCGCGCACCTGCCACGCCAGCTCACCCCGGATGAGCCAGTTGTCCGGCGCCGGATCTCCTTTCTGGTGACGGGCAAATTCGGCGCGCAGGCGAGCCTCCAGCGGCTGCTGGCTGGCCAGCTGCTGCTCGCTCCAGCGATTTTGCTCCTGCAGCAGGGCGAGGATGGCAGGATCGCTGCGACTCTCGTCCCTTAGCCAGAAATAGGGGTCATGGCGAGCGGGGGCACCGGCAATCAGGTGCGGCTGACTGGCAATGGGAGGCGGCGAGAGGGGAGATTGCGCCCACGACCAAGGGGTGACCAACAGGGTGGCCACCAGGATATCGAGTCTCATCACATCCCCACGAAGCGGTAGCTGAGGCTGGCCGAGATGTAGCGGCCACTCTGGCTGTAGAGGGAGGTATCGCTGCCAGCGGGCTGCCCGGCTACATCCTGATAGCGCACGTAGCGGGTATCGAGCAGGTTGCCGATGGTGGCATTGACCTTGAGGGCGTCGGTGATTTGCCAGTCTCCGGTGAGATCCAGGCTGAACCAGCCGGCACTGCTCTGGCAAGCGCCGTTGTAGCCGATCTGGGCGCTGGCGCATTTGGGCACCTTGGTCATGGCGGCGGCATAGTTGCTGCTCAACTCCACCCCCCAGTCGACTTGCTGCCAGCGCAGTGTGGTGTTGCCCTCAAGCGGGGTCTGGGTACGCAGCGGCTCGCCGCGATAATCCTTGCCATCCATCCAGGCCAGATTGGTCGACAGCTCCCACTCATCGTTGAGCCACAGGCTGGCGGCCAGCTCGGCGCCCCAGGTTTCGGCCCGGGCGACGTTGCGATACTGGCGCAGGAAGACCCCATCATCGATGCGAAAACCTGTCTCTCGCCAGTCGATGAAGTTGTAGTAGCGGTTGTAGAAGAGGGCGGGTTTAAGGCTCCAGCTGTCGCTCTGGCCGTTGATGCCCCACTCCAGGCTGTGGCTGGTCTCCTCCTTGAGTTTGGGGTTGGGAATGATCTCGAACGGTGGGATGGCAAAGTAGTGAGGGATATTGCCATAGACCTGATCGTAGCCAGGGGCCCGGAAGCCATTGGCGTAGCTGAGCCAGCTGCGCCAGGTGTCGTTGAAGCGGTAGCTGGCGGAGAGGCTCGGTGAGAGGTGATCGTTGCTGTTGTCTGCCAGAGCACTGCCAGGCGCGCTCAGGTGCTGGCGATCGAAGCGCAGGGTCGGGGTGAATTGCCAGTTGCCCAGGGTGATCACGTCGCTCAGCCAGATCCCTTCCCGCCGGGTGTCGGCCTTGCTGAAGGGGGCTTTCTGGCCCTGGGTGGTGATGCCATCTTCCAGCGACAGGCTGCTGACCGGTCTTTCGTGGTTGGCCTGCTCGAACTCGAGGCCATAACTGAAGGTGTGTGCCAGTGGCCCGGTGACCAGCGTGCTCTGCAGGGCCAGCTCGCTGCCAAGGCGCTGCTCCTCGAAGGTGGAGAAGGTGCGCTGGCTGCGATACCTGGGATAGCCGCTCAGCTCCTCGTTGCGCAGCAGCTGGCGCTGGTTGGCCTCGTTGCGCGACTGGCTGCCATAAAGGCTCAGATTGAGGCTGTCTATGAAGCCCAGATCGCGGGCCTCCCAGCCAAGCTTGCCCCCCCGGGTGAGTTGATCCCCGTTTTCGCGAAACCGGATCACATCCCAGCGACCATCCGGCTGGGGCACGGCTCTCGGGCCCATCTGCCGTTTGGCATGATCCTCGTAATAATCCAGCTCCAGGCGCACGGCATGGTGGGCATTGAGTGGAAAACGGCTGCTGGTGGAGGCGCTCATGCCGTCGAGATCGGCGGGAATGCGGTTCTCTTCATAGTTGACCGTCTCGTTGCCGCGCCAGCCGGAGAGGCGCAGCAGGTGTTCGCTCTCCAGCACCCGCATGGCCCCCGTCATGCTCAGCTTCTTCTTGTTGCTGTCGCCGCCATAGAGGGTCTTGGCCGCCAGATAGCCATCCTGTTGCTGCAGATAATCTTCCGGCTGCTTGGTGTTCATCACTACGGTGCCGCCGATGGCGTCCGAGCCGTGCAGGGAGGAACCCGCCCCCTTGGCGACCTCAATCTGCTTGATGTCATCGAGATCGAAATTGAAACGGCCGACCTTGTCGTTGATGTTGTCGGCCCCGAAACCATCGCTGACCCGCACGCCATCCTTGATCAGCAGGATGCGGTTGCCGCCGATGCCGCGCACGCTGATGTTCTGCGGGCGCCCGGCAGAGCCGGTGACAGAGACGCCGGGGATCTTGCGAAACACATGGGTCAGCTCGCTGGCCACCTGGCGGTCGAGCTCCTCCTGGGTGATGACGGAGATAGAGCCGGAGACATCGGAGAGTTTCTGTTGCACCCTCTGTCCGGTAACGATGATGGTGTCGTCGATGCGCGCCTTGCCTTGTCCCTCGGGAGGCAGAACGGCTGCGCCAGCCGAAGCGCAGAGCAGCGCCGGCCATGCCTGAAGCAGTTTTTTCATAATGATAATTATTCTTGTTTATGCCTGAGGGGCGGCATTATTGCAAAGGCCTGACCAGTTGGCAATAAATGAAAATCATTATCATCTATGGCTTATGGTATTGATATAAATGAGTTATTTCTTTTTAATGGAGAGATGATTGGCCGGTTCGCTCAGGGTTTTAGCAGAGGAAGGGATTCTTCTGCAGCCTTGCCTTGGGAGAGGGTGATCTCGACCCTGCGGTTCGCCTGACGGTGGGCAGGGGTGTCATTGGGATAGCGTGGCTGGGTGTCGGCCACTCCTTGGGCGACGATGCGTCTGGCGTCCAGTTTGGGGTTGCCGATCAGGGTCTGGACGATGGCGGCTGCCCGCAGCACCGACAGTTCCCAGTTGTTGCGATAGAGCTCCACCGGCGCCTGGGAGTTGTCGGTGTGCCCCGTTACTACCACCCGCCCCGGGATGCCGGTAAGGATGGTGCCAATCTTGTTGACCAAAGGAATAAACTGGGGCTGCAGGAAGGCAGAATCTGAGGGAAACAGCGCCTTCTCGCCGATACGGATCACCAGCTGGCTGCCGAGTTGCTCAATTTCCAGCTCCTTGGATTCGATCTGTGACTTGAGCTGCTGCTCAAGCTTCTGCTTGGTTGCCTGCACCCACTCCTGCTCCCTGGCTTTGTGGGGCCAGTCGTTGGTAGGGCTCGGTTGTTCCGAGGGGCCTATGGTTTCGTTGATGGGATCGGCGGCCGCAGCATGCTCCACTTTGTCCAGGATCGTCTCTTTTTGTGGCTCGCCGGGGGCCGTCTTCGAGTCGGGTTCCAGGATCCCGGTTCCCCCCTGCATCACGGGAGAGCCGGCAGGGGGCGATATAAGACCTATCTTGCCCAGTGACTCGATAAAGCCCTGGATCAGCACCCGGGTTTCCGACTGCTTGGCCATGGCAAAGGAGTAGAGCACCACGAACAGGGCAAACAGCAGGGTCATGAAGTCGGCATAGGAGACCAGCCAGCGTTCGTGGTTCTCCGGTGCTTCAGCCTTTTTCTTTTTCGCCACCATGTGCTCCCAGATAGGGTTCGAGGGTTACTTGCAGACGCGCTTGCGATTCGCCGTCCACGATGCAGAGGATGCCGGTCAGGGTCATCTCCTTGTAGTGGCGGATCTGATGGGCGAACGCCTTGTAGCGGTTGCCGAAGGGCAGGAAAATCAGGTTGGCGGCGGAGACCCCGTAGATGGTGGCGATAAAGGCCACCGCGATGGCGCCCCCCAGTTTGTCCGGCGCGTCCAGCAGGCCCATGGCGTGAATAAGACCAAACACGGCGCCGACGATCCCCATGGTCGGGCAGTAGCCGCCCATGGCTTCGTAGAATTTGACGGTCTGTTCGAGATCTTCTTGTTCGAACTCGATCTCGTTTTCCAGCACCTCGTGGATCTTGGTCTTCTCGTAACCGTCCACCATCATCTGTACCCCTTTTCTCAAAAAGGGATCCTTGATCTCCTCGATCATCCCCTCAAGGGCCAGCATGCCGCTGCGTCTGGCATTGCCGGCCAGGTTCTCCAGCAACTGGGCCTGCTCATACAGATCGAGCTTGAGAGGAGAGAGCAGCCATTTGAAGCGTTTCATCGTGCTGCCAACGACCGAGAAGGGGAATTGCGTCAATGCGGCGCCTATGGTACCGCCGATGACGATGAGAAACGCTGGCAGGTCGAGCAGCGCACTGGGGTGACCTCCTTCGATCATGTTGCCGCCAAGGATGGCGATCAGTGCCAGTACCAGGCCGATCAAACTCATCTGTTACCCGTCCATGAATGGTGATAGTGGCTAGTGTAGCTACTTAAGTATCAGTTTTTCAAAATGATATCCAATCGGTGAACAAATAAATGAGCGATGGTGGCGGGGGCAATGAAGGGAGGAAAAAACGAGCCCGGATGTGACACAAGGGGCGCAACGCCAAGGAGATAAAAAGGGGAAAAACAAAGAAGCCGCACAAGGCGCGAGCGCCCCTTGTGCGGCCATCCTGATCACCGGTTACTTGACCACTTCCAGTGCAGGGAAGGTGTATTTCCCTTCACGCACGTCCTTGCTCGGGCCGTACATCCTCATGATGATGTAGGCGTCTTTCTCCGGGATGGGCAGCCAGTTGGGATTGTTGGCATCCCCCTTGGCGCTCAGCTCTATGGTGTACATGCCATCGGCATCGGGTTTGAGGGTCCGGTCGCCACGGCTGTGACGGTTGATGGCATTGTGCGCCATCAGCTTGTTGTCGGTGGCATAGACGGTGAAGGACCAGAACTGGCTCACGTCCGGCGCCTTGAAGCGCATGCGGTATTTCTTGCCGTTGGCGCCGTTGATGTTCTGGCCGTCCGACCCTTTTACCGATTGCAGGTAGACGGACTCTTCCGGCGGCAGCCCCCACTGGCCGAGATAGGTGCCTTCGGCAAACAGGTCACGCTTGCCATTTTGCAACTCGGCGCGGGTGCCCAGCAGCTCGCCGGCGTTGGTCATCTTGGGCGCCAGCTCTGCCAGGTAAGCCATGCCGAGTTTCTCACCCGTCTTGGCCGCCGCCGTCTGCTCCTTGGTGAAATCCTGTTTGCAAGGAGCCAGTCCTATGGCCTTGTATTGATCCAGCCACTGCTTGTCGGCCGTGCCCATGTCCCCTTCGCACAAGACGAAGTTGACCCGCTGCAGCCAGTCGGTCTTGGCCGGATCAGGCCATTGATGCACCTTGGGTTTGGGGCCCGGCACACCCAGGTATTGGGAGAGGGTCCGGATGTTCCACTGATCCATGTAGCCGAGCGCCACCTTCTCGTCTTCCTTGCCGGTCGCCATGATGCGACCCATCAGCTTGATCAGGTTGGAGTTGACGCGAATGACCTCGGTCACGCTGGCGGGCACTTCCCCCTGCCAAGTGTTGGAGGCAAACATGAAGCGACCTCCTTTCTCACCGCGCAGACGGGAGCCGATCATGGAAGTGGTGTAGTGGCCCATGTCCATGGTGTGCAGGATCCAGTAACGGCCCTTGTCCATGTCGGGCACGCTGACGATCACCGGCTCGGCACTGACATCCAGCCACCCTTGCAGATGCAGGGTGTCGTTGTTGATGGTCGGGTGAGAGGTATAGGTGTCGTCTGCGATGTGACGAATATTCTGGAATCGATTGAGGGGCGTATCGGTTTTTACTGCGGTTTCATAAAAAAACTTGTATGCCTCGTCCATTGAGTAGGCATAAATAAAGGCATCCTTCGCCATCTCGTCACTTATTTTTGCGTAGGCCGGCAATGCAGTCATCGCACACAACGAAACAGCCAAAACGGTTTTTCTAATCATGATGCTCTCCGTGTTGTAAAAACTCAGCCATCAAGAATGCTGATTTATCCCATGTGACATGAAGCGAACCATCTCACGCAAACAGCATTGCATGATTATGCTTGGGCGTCCATGCGTGAAATTCAGCCACCACAGGCAAATGATAAATTAGTCATCATCTGTTCCTGTCATCAGGGGAGGTCGCCCGGAAAGGTGCTAGGCGTCATCATGTCGGGGCACATAATCAAACACCTGAAATGCTCATAGTTGCTGGCTGGAGGAGTCAGCCGCGCTGGATCACCGGCATAGGCATGCTTTACCAGACTGGCTGATCAACTGCTGCGTGGGGTGTAGATACAATCAAATGGGGAAGAGGGTGATAATTATTTTCTAGGTGGCAATAAAACCCAAGCATTTCCTGAAGACCTAATAAAGCTTAAGAATGTTGTCAGACTATGGAGTAAGACGGTTTATTTTATTTAAATTCGAGTCGACACCCTGAATAAAACCTGTTTTTATAGCCTTGTTGTGGACATTTTATGGTTTGCAACATTTCTGCGCCCAGTTTAATTATCATCAACCTCTTTTGAGCCAATAACACTTATATATCGGTGGGTTTTGCGAGCATCGGGGTTGTGTGACACCGGAGCCTTGGACGGCAAGGCTGTGGCTGGAGTATGGCTGTTGGGGTGAGGGAGTGATGATTCGCCACTGCGTGGCTCACCATAGGTGGGCCCTTTCAAATTTGGCTCTGGGTCGGGATTGATTCACGCCATCCCTGGCGCACGCCCTGCGGGCGGCCTCTGGTCATCCAAGGCGGGCTATCCTGCCCGCCTGTCGAACAGAGGTCGAACCAAGCCGCCCATCATCGAATAAAGCAAAAGGCCCCGTCTTGCGACGGGGCCTTTTGCTTTATTTGGCGGTGAGGGAGGGATTCGAACCCTCGATACGTTGCCGTATACACACTTTCCAGGCGTGCTCCTTCAGCCACTCGGACACCTCACCAAATTTTGGTCTGTTGTTTAACGTGTTCAGCCAACACTGTGCTCGTCGCGCTGTTGCGCTGGAACGGGGCGTAATGTAGGGGAAAGGGCTGCTTCGGTCAACCACTTTTCCCCTTATTTTTCATAATCTTTATCGAGCGCTTAACCCTTGAGCAGAATGCCGTTTTTTTACACCGGCTCAGGGCTTGTCCAGGATGATCAGGCTGTCAGGCAGCTCGTTCTGATCCCGGGTGGCGGGGAAGGCATCGCTCAGGATGGCGCTGGTGCGCTCGATGCACTCCAGAAAGCCCTGCTCGATCTCCTTGTTGCGCACCCGTGTGACGAAGTCATCGATGATCTCCTGCCACTGGGCGTTGTCGATGTGCTGGGCGATGCCGTCATCCACCAGGATCTCCACGTAGTGCTCGGCGGCCGAGACGAAGATCAGCACGCCAAGCCGGTCGCGGGTGCGATGCAGTCCCTGTTCGACAAACTGCAGTCGTGCCATCAGGGCGGCCCGGTGCAGGCGCACCCGTTTGGGGATCAGCCGCATCTTGATGGGGGTCCAGTGAAACAGGAGGCTCAGCAGCAGCCAGACCGACCACTGTACCAACAGGATCTCGTACCAGCCGAGCCAGAAGCCGAGCTGGAACACCAGCAGCGGGGTGAGCATGGCCAGCAGGGCCGCCCAGAGGGTGGGAATGTAGCGATATCCATCGCTGGCCGGGGCCAGCACGGTCACCAGTTCGGCGTCCGTGTCCTGTTCTGCCTGTCTGACCCTGGCCTGAAGCGTGTGATAAAACTGTTTGGAAATCATCTTGTCGTCTCTTAATCCCTGTTACCAACCACCGGAGGCGCCACCGCCACCAAAACTGCCACCGCCACCGCTAAAGCCACCGCCTCCGCCGCTAAAGCCTCCGCCGGAGCGACCGCCAAAGGAGCCGGCCCCCAGTCCCCCGGCCAGGTAGGCCGAGCGGCGACGGCGGCCCGAGCCACCTCCGCCGCCACCTCCGCGCAGGTTATGGATCACGATCATCGCAATCACCATCAGAATGAACAGCCCGGGCCCCTTGCCGCTATCTTGCTGTTGGGTCTCTGTTGGCTGATAGTCACCGGCCAGCGCCAGCATGATGCCCTGACTGCCCGCCATAATGCCGGCCACCATGTCGCCCCGCTTGAAGGCGGGCAGGATCCGGGTCTGGATGATGTTGGCGGCGATGGCATCGGGCAGGGCCCCTTCCAGGCCGTAACCCACTTCGATCCGCACCTTGCGCTCATCCTGGGCGATCAGCAGCAGGACTCCGTTGTCTTTTCCTTTCTGGCCGATGCCCCAGTGACGTCCCAGCTGGTAGCCGTACTCCTCGATAGTTTCTCCCTGCAAACTGTCGATGGAAACCACCACCAGCTGTACGCCGCTGCGTTTTTCAAACGCGGCCAGCTGCTGGGTCAGCTGGTGGGCCTGCTTGCGGGACATCAGGCTCGCCTCGTCCACCACCCGCCCGCTCAGGGGCGGAAAGTCGGGAGCCGCCTGCAGCGCTGTGGTCCAGAGCAGCAGGCAGGGCAGCAGGATGCGCAGCATCATGGTCATTGGAAGCTCACCTTGGGTGCCTCATCGGCACCTGGCTTGGCGCTGAAGCTGGGTTTGGCTGCCAGATCCGAGTAGAGCAGCTTGTGCCAGATCACCCCGGGGAAGGTGCGGATCTCGGTGTTGAACTGGCGTACCGCCTCTATGTAGTCGCGCCTGGCCACCGAGATGCGGTTTTCGGTGCCTTCCAGTTGGGCCTGCAGGGTGAGGAACTGCTGATCCGCCTTGAGATCAGGATAACGCTCGACCACCACCATCAGGCGGGAGAGGGCGCTGGAGAGCTGGTTTTGCGCCGCCTCGAACTCCTTGAGCTGGGCCGGATCGCTCACCTGCAGGCTGCCAACCCGGGCACGGGCGTCGGTGACCGCCTTGAGGGTCTCCTGCTCATGGGTGGCATACCCCTTGACGGTGGCCACCAGGTTGGGGACCAGATCGGCGCGGCGCTGGTACTGGTTCTCCACCTGTCCCCAGCTCGCCTTGACCTGCTCATCCAGAGTCGGAATGGTATTCATGCCGCAACCAGTCAGACCCAGCAGCAGGGTCAGGGTCAGCAGGGATCGGGTGGCCCTGCGCCAGAGAGATAGGTTCATCTTGTTGTTCTCCATTGAAATGGCTGGCAAATATCGGTTCACCATAACAGCTTGGGGTCGGCGGCGACAATCCGCGACGACAGGCTGGGGTGACTATCCGCGACTGCAGCGGGCGGGCAAGACCGGCATCTTGTTGATGCCGGATACCCTGGGCAGTTGTGGCTTGTCCTTGAGCCAGGAGGCGAGCTCCTCCCCGCAGCCATTGCCTGGTGGAATAGGGGGCTGGGGCTGGCAATCCGGACTGGCGGCGGGGCAGCGCAGGCGCACATGGAAGTGGCTGAAATGGCCCACCCAGGGGCGCAGCTTGGCCACCCAGGGCTCGTGACCCGCCTGCTGGCAGACGGCTGACTTGATCACCGGGTTGACGAAGATGCGTGCCACCTCGGGTTTGCTGGCAGCCAGGCGCAGCAGGGTGAGCTGCTGCGGGCCAAAGCGACCTGGCAGCATCTTGTAGCTGGGTTCGTCGATGAGCGCCCACTCCTTGGGGGCATCCTGCTCCCACTTGCTGATGGGGCGGTTGGCCATGCGAAACCAGATATCGGCATCGAGGCCGGTCTGGTGGCTGCGATGGCCTGAGGTAAAGGGGCCGCCGTGGGCCATTGCCAGATCGGCGATATAGAGATCCGGCAGGCCGGCCATGCGGCTCTGGTTGGCCAGCGTCTGCAGGTAATGAATAAGGTCGGGGTGGCCGTAGTAGCGCAGCCGCTTGGTACGGATCACCTGATAACCAGGCCCCTCCAGTGGCAGGGCCATGCCGTTTTTCAGGCAGCCGGCGGCATAACCGCCGATTGCCTCGGCGTGCAGGGCGGTAGCCAGTAACAGGGACGTCAGCATCTGTGTGCTCCTTGTCTTGTTTCGAGTCGGCTGAGGAGTGCGAACAGACTCAAACATATCAATAAATAGGCCGCTGCTACCAGCAGCCAGATCTCGTAAACCAGTCCGCTCGAGTTGGCCATCTCGGTGCCGACAAAGGTGAGCTCCTGCACCGAGATGAGGGAGACGATGGCGGTATCCTTCACCAGGGCGATGAGCTGGCCGGTGAGGGGCGGCAGCATCAGCAGCAGAGCCTGGGGCAGGATCACCCGGCGTAGCCGCACCCAGGGGGAGAGACCAAGGCTCTGCGCCGCCTCCCATTGCCCCGCTGGCACGGCAGCGAGGCCGGCCCGTACTATCTCGGCGACGAAGGCGGCGCTGATCATCCCGACGCACAGGGTGCCGGAGATGAGGTTCTCCCAGCGTGCCGGCGGGCCGAACAGCGCCTCCTGCCAGGGCGAGATGGCCGCGCTGCCGAGCCAGCGTGAGAGGCCGCTTGCCGGCAATAGCTGGTTGGCGATGAAAAAGTAAAAGATGAAGATAAACACCAGCGGCGGCAGGTTGCGGACAAGCTGGACAAACAGGGTGGCCGGCAGCACCAGCCAGGGGCGGCGGCTGAAGGTGGCCAGCCCGAGAGTGGTGCCGAGCAGCAGCGCCAGCAGCATGCCAAACAGGGCGATGCGCAAGGTGGTGAGCAGGCCGCTGAAAAAATAGGGCAGCTCACCGTGCGGGCCGCGGGTGAACAGCAGCTCGAAGGCCTGATGCCAGTGCCACTGATAGGCTACCCCGATATGGACGCGGCTGGCGAGCCAGGCCGCCGTCAGCAGCAAGAGCACGACAATCGCCCCATCCAGCCAGCCGACGTGGCGAATGGCCCCTCTTATCTTCGTCATCATCAGGGGTTGGCGACCTGCGCTTCCCATGCCAGCGACTTGAACCAGTAGTCATGACGCGCTTTGAGCCAGCCATCGGCCTGGCGGGCGTCGATCCACTCGTTGAACTGCTCGGCCAGGGCCCCGTCCTCTTTACGCAGGGCAAAGCCTTCGTTCCCCTGCGCCAGCGGGGTGGCGAAGGGCATGAAGAGGGCATCGGGGTGGCGCAGTGCCTCCTGCTCCGGTTTGGGGGAGGAGGAGAGAGCGCCGTGGGCGCGGCCGTTCAGCACCTCCTGAAACACCTGGGACTCGTCATCGAACTGACGCAGGGTTGCCTTGGGAAAGTTGACCTTGGCCACCTGTACCGGCGAGGCACCACGGCGCACCGCCAGGATCACCCCGCGCTGGTTGAAGTCGGCCAGGGTTTTCTTCTCGCTTGCCATGGATGTTGAGGCGGCCAGCTGAACGCCGGAGTGGGAGTAAGGGTGGGTGAAACGTACGCTCTTCTCCCGCTCGGGGGTGATGGTGAGGCCGCCGATGATGACGTCATATTTTTTCGCCAGCAGGGAGGGGATGATGCCATCCCAGGCGGTGGGGACGAACTCCACCTGCCAGCCGTTGTCGGTGGCGAGGCGACGGGCCACGTCAATCTCGAAACCGATCAGGGCTCCCTGTTTGTCCCGCATCGCCCAGGGGGCGAAGGTGGACATGCCGACCCTCAGGCTGCCGCTTTGCTCGATCTGGGCCTGGGTGGCGGAGGGCTGGGTGTCGGCCTGGGCGGGGGCAAACAGAGTGGTGGTCAGCAGCAGGGCTGCGCCCGACAGGGCGGTTTTGATGAATGATGTCATGGTTAACGTCCTTGTTGGTCCGGAGCAAGATGACGGGCCAGGGCCCGCGAACAGGCTGACAGGGTCAGCGTCAACAGCAGGTAGAGGGCGGCCACGGTAAACCACACCTCGAAGGTGAGAAAGGTGTCAGCCACCAGGGTGCGTCCCTCGTTGGTAAGGTCGAAGATGGCGATGACGCTCACCAGGGCCGAGTGCTTGATGAGCGACACCAGCTCGTTGGTCAGCGGCGGCAATATGATGGTCATGAGCTGTGGCAGGATCACTTTGCGCAGGGTCACGGCTCTGGGCAGGCCGAGGGCGTGCGCGGCCTCCCATTGTCCCCTGGGTATGGCCAGCACGCCTGCTCGCAACACTTCGGCGGTAAAGGCGCCCTGATAGAGAGAGAGACTCAGCACGGCGCAGGCCAGTGGCGCCAGCCCCAGCATGGGGCCCAGCAGGAAGTAGAGAATATAGAGTTGCACCAATTGCGGCGTGGTGCGCACCAGCGCGAGATAGGCGAGGGCGAGCCAGGGGCCCAGACGGGAGGGGAGCAGGCGCAGGCTCGCCACGCAGAGACCGACGACCAAGGTACCCACCAGGCTGAGTAGGGCTACCTGCAGGGTGACCAGCAGACCATTTAGCAGCGGGCCGGCATAGAATTCTCCCTCATCCCACTCCCCGAGAAACGGCAACACCCGCGGCCATTGCCACTCATACCCCATCTGGCGGGCACCGCTGTAGAGGGCCCAGCCAAGCAGCAGGAGCAGGGCCAGGGTGCCGAGCAGCCAGCCGAGCGGGGAGAGGCGGCGCGCGCTAGCCATGGTAGCTGAGCACCTGTTCGAGAAAGGCCCGGGTGCGCGGGTGGGAGGGAGCACCAAAGAGCTGCGCCGGCGGGGCAGACTCGATGATCCGGCCCTCGTCCATGAAGAGCACCCGATCCGCTACCTGGCGGGCAAAGCCCATCTCGTGGGTGACGCAAACCAGCGTCATCCCCTCGTCCGCCAGCTCGCGGATCACGTCCAGCACCTCGCGGATCATCTCGGGGTCGAGGGCCGAAGTGGGTTCGTCAAACAGCATCAGCTCGGGCTGCATGCAGAGGGAACGTGCAATGGCTACCCTCTGCTGCTGGCCGCCCGAGAGCTGGTGGGGATACTTGTCGGCCTGGGCCTGGATGCGCACCCGCTCCAGCAGCGTCAGGGCCCGCACCTTGGCCTCGGCCGGGCGCAGCCCCAGGGTGTGCACCGGCGCCACCATCAGGTTTTCCAGCACTGTCATGTGGGGAAAGAGGTTGAACTGCTGGAACACCATGCCGACCCGTCCTTGCAACCGGCGCAGATAGGCGGGGGTCACGGGCTCGCCAAACAGGAACAGCTGGCCGCCGTCGATCTTCTCCAGGCCGTTGATGGTGCGGATCAGGGTGGATTTGCCGGAGCCAGACGGGCCGCAGATCACCCACTTCTCACCCCGCTCTATGGTGAGATCGATCTGGTGGAGGGCTTGAAAATCACCATAGCGTTTGTTGACGCCATAAAAACGGACGCAAGGGGGCGTGCTGGTCAATGAATCGGTTCCATTGAGAGTCGTTGATGCCATGGTATTGATTTTGTGGGGACATGACAAAGAAAACCCCCTTGTCAGCGCCCTGATGGCTGTTCACAATGGCGCCATTTTTCGATGGCAGGAGTCTCTCATGCGTATTACATCCTTGCTGGCCTCGCCGGGTCTACACCTCTTGATGCCGCCGGTGGCCCGTTATCGCCTCGTTATCCTGTTGCTGTGGCTGGTGAGCTGGGGCGTGGTGGCAGCCTCTGTGTGGTATGGCCGGGAGGCCATGGCCCTGATCCACTGGGTGGGACTGATCTTTGGCGGCATCACGGGCCTCATGGTGTCGCTGCCCCGCAGCTGGCAGCCCTGGCGCATGGCGGAACTGGGCTGGGACGACGCTCATCTCTATCTGCTCAACGGCCCGAAGGACAAGGCGCTGGCGCTGCCTCGCGATCGGCTGGTGGCCTTCGAGCGGGAGCGGCGGGTCGGCCATGATGGCCAGTGGCTCGATTTTAGTCTGGATCTGCAGTTGAGCGAGCAGGAGCTGGCCGAGGCCATGGCGCTGCTGGATCTCGGGCAGGAGTCGCTCCATCTGGTGAGCTCTGGTGTCTACCGTTTCGGGTTCAAACGCGCATGGCACGGCCGGCGCGCCCTGGCCCGACAACTGGCGACGCTGCAGCCGGACTGAATCGACTATTTTCTCGACAATCCCGGACAAAGCTCGGATACTGCCAGTGACTCGAATTGATCTTGTCTGCATGTTCGCCCAAGAGATCAATCACTTGGGCTACTGTGCGGGGAAGGCCATGGCATGAAGCCCTGGCAGGTCCGGCATAGGGGTTGTGCCCTTACCGTTATGCCGGGAATTGCATAGAGAAGGCACCTTGAATCGAGAGTGGATGGCATGAAGATTTACGTAGGTAATCTGTCGTACCGGATGACGGCCGACGAACTGAAGACCCTGTTCAGCCAGTTTGGGCAGGTCGACAAGGTTGATATCATCATCGACCGCGATACCGGCCAGTCAAAGGGGTTTGGCTTTATTGAAATGCCGGTCAACGGAGAGGCCGAGAAGGCCATCGCCGACCTGCACGGCACTGAAGTCGCTGGCCGTACCATCACAGTCAACCAGGCCAAGCCGAAGACAGATGCCCCCCGTCGGCCGCAGCAACGCCATCGCTAAGGTGTTTCAATAACGCAAAACGGCATGGGATCTCCCATGCCGTTTTTGTTTCTGCGCTAGTTGGCGGCGGTCTGCCCACTCAGGGCACGTCGTAGCCCAGCGCCGCCTTGCGAATGCGGAACCACTGCTGGCGGTTGAGGGTGATGGACTCCGAGGCCACGGCGGCGGCAATCCGCTCCCGCTTGCCGGAGCCTATCAGCGGCAACGGCTGGCTTGGCAGCATCATCACCCAGGCGTAGACCACCTGCTCGATGGTCTGGGCGCCCACCTCCTGGCGGATCTGCTCGAGCTCGCCGCGCAGACGCTCGCAGGCCGGATCGCTGAACAGTCGGCCGCCACCGAGGCAGGACCAGGCCATCGGCTTGATCCCGAGCTGCTGGCACTGATCCAGCGAACCATCCAGCGTTCCCTCCTGATGGAGCGGCGAGATCTCCAGCTGGTTGGTGACCAGCGGGAAGGGCAGACGGGATTGCAGCAGCTCGAACTGGCGGGCGGTGAAGTTGGAGACCCCGGCATGCTTGATCTTGCCCGCCTGCTTGAGGGTGATAAAGGCATCCGCCACTTCGTCTGCGTTCATCAGGGGATCAGGGCGGTGGATCAGCAGCAGATCCAGATGGTCGGTGCCGAGCTTTTGCAGCGAGGCCTCGGCGCTGGCGATGATGTGCCCCTTGTTGGTGTTGTAATGATTGAGTGCGTGCTCAGGGTTGGCAGTGAGGGCGATGCCGCACTTGCTGACGATTTCCATCCGATCGCGCAAGGAAGGCTCAAGGCGCAGGGCCTCGCCGAAGGCCGCCTCGCACTGATAGCCGCCGTAGATGTCGGCGTGGTCGATGGTGCTCACCCCCAGATCCAGATGGTATTTCATCAGATTGAGCAGGGCGGTGGGGGAGAGCTGCCACTCCATCAGGCGCCAGTAACCCATAATGAGGCGTGAGAAAGTGGGGCCTTGCGGATGCAGGGCAACGCGGGATACAGACATGCATGACTCCTTGGCAAAACAGGAAGTAAAAAAGGGGCTGCCGGCATCTTGGCCTGATGAGAGGGACAAAGCAATAATGGCGCCAGGCAAGATTCGAACTTTGGTTCTGACAGGGGGATAGCTCAGGTGGAAGGGTTTGCCGAACGGTTGCAGAGTCTGATTGGGGAGATGAGCGTGAGCGCCTTTGCCCGCAAGGTAGGGTTGAGCGAGGCGCTGATCCGCAAATACCTGAAAGGGGCCGAACCCGGGCTGGCGCGGGCCAACCAGATAGCGATGGGGGCCAACTGTTCGCTGGAGTGGCTGGCCACCGGGTGCGGATACCTCTACCGTCAGGCGGAGGTGGTGGACAGGGAAGCCTTGGGGGCGGCGCAGCTGCTGCTCGAGGAGCAGCGCAGCGGGCTGACTTTGCCCGACGAGGAGGCGCTGGTGACCCTGCTCGCCTACTACCAGTTTTTACGTACCCATAAAAAGGCGGACGGTTTTCTCGATCTGGCGCTGGCGCGGGAGTTTGGCCGCCATCTGGGGGAGGCCTGACGGCGCGCGTATTACCATTTAGTCGGGTCACCACGGTCTGATTATTCTGATACGCTCTAAGCAAGTGAACGGTCCAGGGAACGGGCAATGAGTTACTTGATCCTCGGGAGTGGTGCGCTGGGCTCTGCGCTGGCAAGAGAGCTGATGAACAGGGGGGAATCCTTTTTGCTGGCGGGTCGCAGCTGCCCGGCCGGGATCGACCCCGGGGCCTGCTTCCCCATGCTGGAAGTGGACGAGCTTTCGTTCAACGCCCTCTTTACCCTCTACGACACCGAGCCGCTCCCCCGGGTGGTCATCAACACCATTGGCCTGCTGCATGGTCTCGATTTCATGCCGGAGCAGCGGGTGGAGCAGGTTCATCCCAAATGGCTGTGTGACAGCCTGCTGGCCAATGCCTGGCCGACCCTGGCCGTGGCGGCCCATTTCAGCCGTATCATGAACCCGCAACATCCATTGTGGCTCTGCGCCATCTCCGATATCGCAGGTTCCATCGGTGCCAACGAACAGGGGGAGCGCTATAGCTACCGGATGAGCAAGGCGGCCCTCGACATGGGGGTGAAGAACCTGGCACTGGAGTGGGCAAGACGCTTCCCGCAGGCCGGGGTGATCGCCGTGGCCCCCGGCCTGATGGACTCACCGATGAACAACCCCTTCCTGGACGAGCTGCCAGACACATCGTTGCAAGCCCCTGCCGAGGTGGCGGGCAAGTTGCTGGATCTTATCGATAAACTTGCGTTGAGCCAGTCCGGCCAGCTGATCGATCTCGATGGACAGCCGCTACCCTGGTAGCGGGGCGGCAGACCTCCATGCGCTTCACAATATGATCATGTCACCCTTGCCAAGGAGGGGTGGCATGGCTACCGTCATCCCTCTGCCTAGGAGGGATCTCATGCGCTATATCGATTTACGAAGTGATACGGTTACCCAGCCCACCGACGCCATGCGCCAGGTCATGCTTCATGCCGACGTTGGCGATGATGTCTATGGTGAGGATCCGAGCGTCAATGCACTGGAGGCCTATGGTGCCCGTTTGCTGGGCAAGCAGGCGGCGCTGTTTGTGCCCTCCGGCACCATGTCCAACCTGCTGGCGGTGATGAGCCATTGCCAGCGCGGCGAAGGGGCCATCTTGGGGAGCGCAGCCCATATCTATCGTTACGAGGCTCAAGGGAGCGCCGTGCTGGGGTCGGTCGCGTTGCAACCTCTGCCTATGCAGCCGGATGGCACCCTGGCGCTGGCGGATATCGAGGGGGCGCTGGCACCCGACGATGCCCATTTTGTCCAGACCCGGCTCATCTGCCTCGAAAATACCCACAATGGCAAGGTCTTGCCGCTTTCCTATCTGCAGCAGATGGGCGCCTTCGTCGCCGAGCGGGGATTGAAGCTCCATCTGGACGGAGCCCGCCTGTTCAATGCCGCCATCGCCAGCGAGATCCAGGTTGACACGCTGGCCGCGCCGTTTGACAGCATCTCGATCTGCCTCTCCAAGGGGCTGGGGGCGCCGGTGGGCTCCTTGCTGGTCGGAGAGCAGGAGTTTATCGCCCGCGCCAGACGGCTGCGCAAGATGCTGGGGGGCGGCATGCGCCAGGCGGGGATCCTGGCTCAGGCCGGCCTGTTCGCCCTGGAGCAGCATGTGCACCGGCTGGCTGATGATCACCGCCGTGCCCGTCGTCTGGCCGAAGGGCTGACCATCTTGCCCGGTATCGAGCTGGATCTTGCCCAGGTACAGAGCAACATGGTGTTCCTGCGCCTCAAAAACGGGGAGTCCCAGGCGCTCCTTGCCTTTATGAAGGAGCGTGGGATCCTCTTCTCAGGCTACGGCGAGCTGCGGTTGGTGACCCATCTGCAGATCAATGATGACGATATCGAAGAGGTGATCGACGCCTTTACCGAGTATCTGGGGGCATGAAAAACATGGATAAACAATCAGGGCGCCGCGGCGCCCTGATTGTTTTGTATGTCGATTGAGGTGGCATCAGCCCTGGCGCTGCCCTGTCATCAACATGGCTTCGTCGGTGGCGTCGTAGATCATCACGGCGATATGGGTCACCTGGCCGCCAAAATCCGCCAGCGGCACCAGGGTCAGGTTCTGGAACATATGGGGGGCCGAGCCCGTGATGGGGCGGTAGTTGGAGAAGCGCAGCAGATAGGGCTTCTGCTCCCAGGTGCTGAAGGCCCGGTTGTTGAGCTTGAACACCATGTTGGCCTTGCGCTCGAACCAGGCTCTGTCCACATCGGGGAAGAGGTCGAACAACACGCCATCGCGCACCTCACCCGCCAACCGGCCGCTGTGGCTCTCCATGAAGCCGTTCCACACCTGTACCTTGTACTCCTTGTCGAGCACTACCAGGCCGACGTCCAGGTTCTGGACTATGTTCATCAGCCAATGAAATTCACGGATCTCCATAGTCACTCCTAGAGCATGTGCATGATTTTGTTGTTCATGGTGGCGATGGAATCTTCGGTAAACAGCAGCAGCAGATCACACTGCACCGCGTAGTCCTGGATCCGGTAGTTGATCTCGATGGCCAGGGTTCGGCGCCAGCGGCTCTTGTTGGTGTTGATGAGCTCGTTGATGGGCCTGTGTTGGCCGAGTACCACGGGGTGGCCCTGGCTGAAGGGGGTATCGAGCTGGCTGGCGTAACCGCGCAAAAAGGCGCCGATCAGCACGTTGGCGGTATCCATCAGCAGCTCCAGCTCGGCGGTGCGATCCAGCACCCCCTGGTGATTCATCAGGCGCGCCAGATCCTTGAAGCTGGAGTCGTGGAACAGGAGCAGGGCTTCACCTGCGATCCCGGCCCCGATAAAGCCCTGGCAGACGGCGGAGAGAGTATCCGAATCGGCTGCGGCCGAGAGGGCCATGTGCAGCTCGGAGACCTCCAGCACGTTGACGTTGGGAATGGGGAGCACCACGAAGGCGTTGAGCAGCCGGGCCAGCAGATCGGCGGCCTGGCCCATGGATACGTTGGCGAGCTCCTGATAGACGTCGCGGATCTCCGGGGTGATCTTGACGCCGGCATCGGCCAGCTCGCTCTCGGGCTGTGTTGCTGCGACGGGCTGACCGCTGGGGGCGCTATGCCAGAAGCCGTGTTGCTTGAGCAGGGCGCACAGGGTTTCCGGCGATGCGGGTTTTTTGATGAAATCGAGGGCACCCAGCCCCATGACCTTCTGGTGGGCTTCGGGCTGGATATCGCCGGAGACCACGATCACCTTGCTGCGAAGCCCCTCCCGTTGAAGGGTCTCCAGCACGCCATAGCCATCCATCTCCGGCATGGTGAGATCGAGGAAGATGAGATCTCCATGTCCCATCAATACCTGCTCTATCCCTTCAAGACCGTTGGCGGCGTAGTGCAGGTTGACGTTCCAGTCGACGGGGAGTGCCCGCGCCAGCTGTTTGCGGGCAAACCCCGAGTCATCACATATCAATACATTCATGGTGCGTGGCAGGCTCTGTTGGCAAGTATTGCTATTAGTGTTGCCCGCTAACGCTCAGATGCAATGGGGGAGGGCATTTGCCTGTGAAAATTGATTGTCCCACTGCCGGTTGCGATAGCGTGCCGAGTATTTTTCAACAAATTCTGCAAACATGTTAACACGCAGCGGGGCGAACTGATGTTGGCAGTGCAGCATGTAGAGGGGCCGGTTGCCGGTTTGCCAGTCGGGCAGTACCGGCACCAGCTGCTCATCGTGGAGAAAACTGGCCACGTAGTGTAGCGGGGCATTGACGATCCCAAGATGCCGTCTGGCCGCCCTGACGGCTGCCTGGGTCTGGTTGACCGTCAACCTGGCCGGACGCTTGATGCAAACGTGCTGGCCATCCTTGTCGGTCAGCTGCCAGTGCTGATGGGGCCAGCAGTAGATGAGATCGTGCTCTTCCAGCTGGTTGGGATGGGCGGGGGTGCCCTTCTTGGCCAGATAGAGGGGGGAGGCAAACAGGCCGTACTCGATATGACCGAGGCAGAGGGCGTTGGGCAAGGATTGGGGCAGTTCGCCGTTGAAGAACACCAGATCCCGATCGTTGTCGAACAGGTGCTGGTGATCATTGGTCTGGGTGATCTCGAACTGCACCTCGGGGTAACGCAGCCCGAATTCGGCCAGCATGTCGACCAGTATGGTATTGGAGATGGCCACGGGGGCCGCTACCCGGATCTGGCCGGTGATCTCCTCCTCCTTGCCCTGGATCTCGCTGGTGGCCTGCTCGATCTGGGCGAGGGGAGTGCACAGACGCTCATAGTACCTGAGCCCTTCGTCAGTGAGGCGAAGCTTGCGGGTTGAGCGATGGAGCAGGGGGTAACCAAGGTGCTCTTCCAGTTGGGAGATGCGTCGACTGATGGTGCCTGTTGGCATGTCCAGTGCGGCTGCCGCGTGGGAGAATCCCCCTTCTTGCACCACCTTGACGAACAGGTAGAACTCTTCGATGTGTTTCATAAACGCTGTTCTGGGTGTAACAAGGGGGTCACCATAGAAAGAGCCTTTGCCCTTGGCAAGCGCAATTCAGCGTTTAATTGATCTGGGTTCTATTTCTACTGAAACCTCTTTTATAACAGTGCTGCACCTGCACGCAGACTTGTTCGAGACACTTTTTGGCCACTTGTTTAACCGGAACAGCGAGGAGGTGTCTGGTTTCAACGTCGCTGGTATTCGCACCTGCACGGGATCTTGATGGCACTCAACACCGTGAGCATTTGTTCTAAGGTGATGGATTTATGAACGCCCTATATGTGATGGTGATCATATATTTCAAGTTTGGCTGGTAACTGGTCGCAAAGTAGCAGAGTGGTATATCAGAAACTGCTTAAGGAACGGATATTAACCGTATTGCCGTTTTTTTTGCCGCTTTGTCCAGCCAATTGGTTAATTAATGGAAAGTTGGCGGCATAAATTGACAGGAAATTTTTGAATTCAACAGTTTGTCAATTGAAAATATCCTGAAAAAAGTACCAAATTGTTTCAAACAGTGTCAGCTGGCTCACTCTTAGTGGTTGTTTTTGCTGATAAAAAAAGATAAAAATCGATATTGCAATTAACCTGCAATAACCAGGTTCTTGGCTGAGTCCTATTGTCGTTTCAGCATATCGCCATCCGTTGCCGATATCTGAAATGGTATTTTCTGCTCGAGGCCATCTTGATCAAATGTGGGCACAAATTATGTGCAGCCGGCATTCGACAGATGGCAGTGTGCGTTGTCT
The DNA here is from genome assembly GCF_041402525.1 of Aeromonas sp. S18(2024). Classification (NCBI taxonomy): domain Bacteria; kingdom Pseudomonadati; phylum Pseudomonadota; class Gammaproteobacteria; order Aeromonadales; family Aeromonadaceae; genus Aeromonas; species Aeromonas sp. S18(2024). The sequence continues at coordinate 392,333 of NZ_JBGLQV010000001.1, forward strand.
GTTGTTCGGTTAACCAGTGATCATCCAGTATGAATGACCTTGACCAGATGAATACCCTTGACGAACGGTTACTGAAAACGATGGATGTTCTGCATACCCCCATCTGGGTCTATGACATCGAGCATCACCATATTTTCTGGGCCAACAACGCCGCGCTGCCGGTCTGGGAAGCAACTTCCCTGGATGAGCTTCGCGCTCGCGATTTTTCTGCCGACATGGCTACCGCCATCGACCTCCTGTTGCAGCGCTACCTGGGGGATTTCAAACAGGGGCGCAGCTACAACGAGTGGTGGACCCTCTCTCCCAAGGGGGTCAAAAAGCAGATCTATCTGCGTCTTTCCGGTATCCGGCTGGCGGGTCGTCTGATGATGATGACCGAGGCGGTACTGGACTCCGACTCCCTCTATCAGGAATCTTCCCTCGCGACCGGGGATACGCTGGCCTGCCTGTTTGACAGCCAGGGCAGCTTCGAGAGCGGCAACTATCACTTCGAGATGTGTTTTGGCCGCAGCATCGAACAGCTTGCCCAGATCTTTCCCGGCAACGATGACAGCTTTTACCAGAAGCTCTCCCGCCTCGATGAAGTGGTCACGGAAGGGGAGTGCCGCACCCTCAAGGGGATGCGCTGGTTCCAGTTTCAATTCCGCTATATCCAGCAGGGAGCGCGGATCCTGCTCACCATGCGGGATATTACCGACCGCAAGCTCGAGGAGCTGGAACATCGCCACCTGGCCTGGCATGACTCCCTGACCGGTCTGCTCAATCGCTATGGGCTGATGAAGTCCCTGGAGGCCTACTGCGGGCTGGGGGAGCGTTTCGCGCTGGTGTTCATGGATCTGGACAACTTCAAGCTGGTCAACGACAACTATGGCCACAAGGCCGGCGATCGCTTGCTGGAACGGGTGGCGGGCAGGCTCAGGCAGATCTGCCCGCGGGATGTGGAACTGGCCCGTCTCGGCGGGGACGAGTTTACCGCGCTGGTGCCTCTGGGCGGTCATGCCGATCGGGCCCAGGAGGTAGCCGATCTGATGCTCTCCCAGATGACAAGGCCCCTGCAGCTCAACGGTTTGCCCGAGGTGACCATCGGGGGGAGCATCGGCATCGCCATCTATCCGGATGATGCCGACGATGGCGACAATCTCATCACCCGGGCCGACATGGCCATGTATCAGGCCAAGCAGATGGGGCGGCTGCGCTGGCAGCGCTTTACTCCCAGCATGCAGCAGACCCTGCAACGCAAGCTCAATCTCAAGCAGTTTCTGGCCAAGGCCATCGGCCGCCAGGAGCTGAGCCTCAGTTACCAGCCCCAGGTCGATGTGGCGAAAGGTCGTCTGACCGGTTATGAGGCGCTGCTGCGCTGGCACAGCCCGGTACTGGGCCATGTCTCTCCCATTGAGTTCATCCCTCTGGCCGAGGAGATGGGGCTGATCCGCGAGATTGGCAGCTGGGTGCTCACCACGGCGCTGGCCCAGATGGCATCTTGGCAACGACAGTTCCACAAGCGGGTGCCTGTCTCGGTCAATCTTTCGGGTTTCCAGCTCTCCGCCGCCTTGCCGGAACAGGTGGCCCAACAGCTCGCACTGCACGGGGTCGAGCCTTCGCTATTGACGCTGGAGCTGACGGAGACGGTACTGATGCTCGACATGAAAGGGTGCCTCGACATCCTGGATGCCTTGAGCGAGCAGGGGATCAAGATCGCCATCGATGACTTTGGCACAGGCTACTCGTCCCTTGCCTACCTGAACCGGCTTCCCATCGACACCATCAAGCTGGATCGCTCCTTTGTGGTGGGCCTCAATTTGCCGGTGATCCGGGCCACCACCGCCATGGCTACCAGCCTGGGACTGGGGATCATGGCCGAAGGGGTGGAAGAGCCGCACGAACTGGCAGCCTTGAAGGCACAGGGATGTCATGCCTTCCAGGGCTATCTGTTCAGCAAGCCCCAGACGGTGGCCGAAGTGGAAGCGAGCGACTTCACGGTTGAGTGTCAAATGGGAAGCTACCCACTGGTGGGAATTGCCTCGTTGATTGATTAATGTGCTGTGAATCGTGTTTTTGCAGTTTATAATGTTAAGTTTTTCGCAATTTAGTGCACTTTTTTGCTGTGCGTCATAGGACTTTTTAGCAGAGATTGCTAGCATGCGGCCTCATTTCATGGGAAAGGAGTACCGCAATAATGAGTCAAGCCGAAGTCCATGCCAGTCCGGGCAACCAATCCAACGGCTGGTTGAACCGCTTCCTGAATGGTGTCGAGAAAGCCGGGAACAAATTACCCGACCCCGCCATGCTGTTTCTGTATGCCCTGCTGATCGTCTGGGTCGGCTCCTGGGTGTTGTCGCAATTCCAGTTTGATCTGGTCAATCCCCGCACCGGCGAAGCCGTGGTCGTCAACAACCTGCTGACCGGTGCCGGCCTTGCCGAGTTCCTCTCCAGCATGGTCACCACCTTCACCGGGTTTGCCCCCCTTGGCATCGTGCTGGTCGCCATGCTGGGGGTCGGGGTTGCCGAGCAATCCGGTTTCATCAATACCGGCCTGAAAAAACTGCTGAAAGTGACGCCGGCCCGTTTCCTGACCCCCATGCTGATCCTGGTGGCCATCGTCAGCCATACCGCTGCTGATGCGGGTTATGTGCTGGTGATCCCCATCGGCGGCATCATTTTCCACGCTGCCGGTCGTCATCCGCTGGCGGGGATTGCGGCGGCGTTTGCCGGCGTGTCCGGTGGCTTTGCCGCCAACTTCCTGCCCTCCGGTGGTGACGCCCTGCTGCAGGGATTCACCCAGTCAGCCGCCCAGCTGCTTGACCCCGAGTACATGGTCAACACCCTGTGCAACATCATCTTTACCGGTGCCTCCTCCCTGCTGATCATCTGTGTCGGCTGGTTTGTCACCGAGAAGATCGTGGAGCCGCGCCTCAAGCATGTGCCCCTCAACGACGATCTGGAGAGTGCCGACGAGATGGGACGCTACAGTGCGCAAGAGAGCCGCGCCTTCAACTGGGCCGGATTTGCCATGCTGGCGGCCATCGCGCTGCTGGCCCTGGCGCTCTCGCCGGCGGATTCCCCCCTGCGTGCCGCAGACGGCTCGCTGACCACCTTCGCCGCCCCCGTGATGAAGTCCATCGTGCCGCTCATCTTCCTGTTGTTCATCCTGCCCGGTATCGTCTACGGCTTCGTGGCCGGTACCTTCAAGAGCGGCAAGGACGTAATCGATGCCATGTCGGCCACCATGAACAAGATGGGCTCCTACATGGTGATGGCCTTCTTCTGTGCGCTCTTCATCAAGGCGTTTGGTGATTCCAACCTGGGCACCCTGCTGGCCCTCTCCGGTGCCGAAGTGCTGCACGCTCTGGCGCTGCCGGGTGAAGTGACCATCGTCGGGATGATCCTGCTTACTGCCACCGTCAACCTGGTGGTGGGCTCGGCTTCCGCCAAATGGGCGCTGATCAGCCCGATCCTGGTGCCCATGCTGATGGCTGTCGGGATCTCCCCCGAGCTGACTCAGGCGGCGTACCGGGTAGGGGATTCAGCCTCCAACATCATCACACCCCTGATGGTCTTCTTCCCGCTGGTGGTGGTCTATTGCCAGCGCTATGTGAAGAGCACAGGTATCGGGACCCTGGTCTCCATGATGCTGCCATACTCGCTGGCCTTCCTGGTGAGCTGGACCATCTTCCTGCTGGTCTACTGGGCGCTGGGCTTCCCTCTCGGGTTGCAGGCCCCCTATGTCTATCCGGCCCCTTGATGGGGTGAGTGCGAGGGAGCCTTGGGCTCCCTCGTTTTTTTGGTTATGGTGTTACCTCATTTTGGAGGTGCCATGAATCCGACCATCGATCTCATCCTGTCCCATCGTTCCATTCGCCAATTCAGCGCCGAGCCGATAGCGCCCGAGCAGCTGGATGCCATCCTCGCCGCCGCGCAATCAGCCGCCAGCTCGAGTTTTCTGCAGGTGACCAGCATCATCCGGGTGACAGAGCCGCAGGCGCGTGCCCGGTTGGTTGAGCTTGCCGGCAACCAGCCTTATGTGGCCCAGGCCGCCGAGTTTCTGGTGTTCTGCGCCGACTATTACCGCCATACCCAGATCGTGCCCGATGCCAGAACCGGCTACGCGGAGCAGTTGCTTATCGGTGCCATTGACGGTGCCCTGATGGCGCAAAATGCCCTGCTGGCTGCCCAGTCCCTGGGCTTGGGCGGTGTCTATATCGGTGGTATTCGCAACCATCCGGTCGAGGTGAGCGAACTCCTGGGGTTGCCTCATCAGGTGATCCCGTTGTTTGGTCTCTGTCTGGGCCATCCTGCCCAGCAGCCGGAGCAGAAGCCCCGTTTGCCAAAGGCGCTGGTGGTGCATCAGGATCGCTACCAACAGACGCTGGATCGCGATTTGCTGGCACAATACGACGAGCAGATCCTGGCCTACTACCAGGCGCGCAGCAGCAATAACAAGCAGCAGACCTGGAGCAGCCAGATCCGCGCCATTCTGGGCAAGGAGTCCCGCCCCTTCATGCTGGGGTTCCTGCAATCCCGGGGCTTTAACCTCAAGTAATCATCCCGCTGGGCGATACTAAGGGGGTGGCCATTGCGGCCAGCCCCCAGATCCTGCCCTGAGACCGGGGACACAGCTTGATGACAAATCGTGGACACGGGGGCTCTGCAGGCTACCTTAAGTAGGTAAGCTGTTGTAGGATCACGCAATTGGATTGGGACAGGGGTTTGGACATCCTATGATTATCACTTTGGTATTGCTGTCTATTGGCGCGCTCCTGTTTTTGGTCATCGCCTATAACGTGGTGCAGCAATATAAGCAGAAGGCGGAGGCCGACAAGCGCCACGCTGTTGCCAGACACAAGACGGTGGCCGACGAGACCGAAGAGGTGCTGCTCAACGTCAATCTGGTGCCTTTCTCCAAAAACATGGTGCTGCTGCTGCAACACCGCATTCTCGACGCCTACCGCGCCATTGCCCTGTTGATGCCCAATACCCAGGTCAAGCAGCGGATTGCCGATGTGCAGACCCAGATCAAGAACGTGCAGGAGAATTACAGCAGTCAGGATGAAGGGCACTTCAAGACACCGGAGTCGGATCGCCAGGCGATCCAGATGCTGCAACTGGTCAAGAAGATGCGCGCCCTGCTGCGGGTCGAACACAACAAGGGCAAGATAGATCCGCAAGGATTTGCCCAGGAAGATCGCCGCCTTGAGCTGATGCAGCTCAAGATCAATATCTCCAACCTGGTCAAGCGGGCGATGGATGCCCAGATCCAGGGCCAGTACGGTACCTGTCGCCAGCTCTATACCAAGGGACTGTCCGTGATGGCGGGGGTGAGCGACAAGGATCCTTATCTGCTGGCGCGGGAAGAGGATATGCGTCAGGGGCTCATGGCTCTGGATGAGTTGCAGCAGCAAAACAGCGCCCAGGATCTGCAAAACATCAAGGACAGGGAGACCGACGAGCTCGATGTCCTGTTCCAGCCCAAGAAGAAATGGTAACCATGTCTCACCCACTCGATTCCACACTGGGGCCAATGGCCCCATTTGTTTCTCAGCTATTGACCGAACTGGCCGCCCTTGGCGTCAACATGACAGATCCCCATATCGATCACCTCTGCTACCGTGCCGCCACCCTGCCCGAGTATCTGTCTCTGTGCGAGGTACTGGCAGGAGCGGGGGAGCTGCTGGTGGAGGGGATGATTGGCGGACGTCCCATCGCGACCTATCGCTTGCACCAGCCTGTCAGGGTAGGGGACGTCGAAGTGCCCTGCATCGAGCTGGCAGCCCCCAAACCGGGGCGCAGCCACCAGGCGGGGCTTGAACATATCGAGCTGGTGGTGCCTTCGCTGGCGGCTTTGGTGGCGCAGTATCCGACCCTGCCGTTCAAGACCGGCAATATGATGGATGAGCGCAACCCGGACATAGGTCTGATGCTGCCGTCGGGGCAGATCAAATTCCACCTGCGCTCCCTGGCCGAAGTGATCGCCGAAGAGGTGGCCACCGGCGCCGTGGTGCTCGTTCCCGCCGATTATTTCTCCCGGGCGTAATTAGCCTTACCCCGTGGAATCGTGAGCAAGATTGCCAGCCGGGCAGAGCGCTGCGCTTTTTACGGCTGGCAAGCGAATACCATCTATCCCGATGGGGTGGGTGCCTTGTGGCATACCTTGTGCCACACTGGCGCCCTGCCGGGAGTCCCCCGTAAATGACCCTCATGCTGCCATCACGGAGTGAGTTTCTAGCATCATGTCCTCGTCACACCCCGTCCCGTACCACTTCACCCGAATTGAACGGGTGCTCGACTACATCCACTCCCATCTGGATGAACCTTTGTCGCTGGAACAGCTGGCGGAACAGAGCTGCTGGTCGCGCTGGCAACTGCAGCGGATGTTTTTGCACGAAACCGGGCTGACGGTGGCCAGCTATGTGCGCGAGCTCAAGTTGAGCCTGGCGGCGGAGGCGCTGCTGTCGGGGCGGCCGCGAGTGCTGGATCTGGCGCTCTGCTACGGTTTTGGCTCAGAGGTGAGTTTTAGCCGCGCCTTCAAGCAGCAGTTTGGCTGCTCACCGCTGGCCTATCGCAAGCGGGGACTGAGACTGGGGTTGCGTACCCCGCTGGTGAGGGCAGCGATGGCGGTTGCAAGCCCCCCCAAGCTGGTGCAGGTGCGAATAGAGAGCAAGCCTGGTTTCACCCTGCATGGGGTCAGGGGGCTGATCAGTGGCCTGTTTGCCGAGGCGCCCGATTTTCAGCAAACGGTGCCCGCCATCTGGCGTGCCTTGCGTGATACCGGTGCGCTGGAGAGGGCAAGGGAGCTGATCGGTGTCGTGGATGTCTCGGCGACGGGCGCCATTTTGCCCTACTGGGCCTGTGTGGCAGAGGAAGGTGACGAGGCCCCACCGGGACTCGCGTCCTTGACCATCCCAGCCCAGACCTATGCGGTACTCACCCACGTGGGCCCCATCAGCCAGCTGGGAGAGAGTCTCAACTGGTTCATTTTGCACTGGCTGCCATCTTCCAGTTATCGCGGGCTGGACGGGTTCGAGCTGGAGCGCTATGGCGTCGGGTTCGACGGCCAGCAGCCGGATGCCATTATGGAGTACTGGTTGCCCATCTCACCGCGCTGATCACAAAGTGCTCGAGGGGGCTGTCTGGGAGCGAGCCGCCGTCCTGGTGGGCACTGATCATCTATCCATTGCCTCTTACCTGACTAGATAGTCATTTGAATTCAAAGCCATTTTCACTCGACACGAAGGGTTTTCGGTTGAGGCTTTTTTGTCTGTTTTTCACCGCCTTGCCTGCCAACATGCCCCAAATTGTTAATTTCGGGACCAATTAGCGCAATAAAATGCAAATGAGATTTGTTACTATTAATGCGCATTAGGCAGTCGAGGATCAGATGCAATTTGTTCGCCCTACATTGACCGTGGTCGCCGCGACCATTTCCACCCTGTTGACCGGTTCCGTGCTGGCCGCCCCTGCCCAGCGTTCGCAGGAAGCGCAGGCCGATGAGACCCTGACCGTGCTCGGTCAGACTTATCGCAACACAGCGACCAAGACTCGGCTCGACCCTATCGAGACGCCCCAGGCCATCTCGGTGGTGGACGGCGAGACGCTGGAACAGCGGGGGGCCAGTTCGGTGAGCGAGGCGCTGCGCTATGTGCCCGGCGTCAACACCGAGCTGCGCGGCGGCGCCGTCAACCGGCTGGATCTGTTCAACATCCGCGGCTTTGACAACTACCAGAATTTCTACGATGGCCTGCTGCTGCAGTACAACGAGTGGAACCTGCAACCCCAGATAGATCCGGTGGCCATTGAGCAGCTGGAGGTGTTCAAGGGGCCAACCTCGGTGCTTTATGGCAGTATGCCCCCCGGCGGCATGGTCAACCTTATCGCCAAGCGCCCCCAGCGCGAGGCAAGACACAGCGTGAACGTCGCCACAGGCACGGGCAATCTCAAGGAGATGAGCCTCGATAGCACGGGGGCCATCAGCGAGACCCTCGCCTACCGTATGGTAGGGCTGGCCCGCCAGAAAGAGGGGCAGGCGGTGACCTCACAGGAAGAGCGCTACGTCTTTGCGCCATCGCTGGACTGGCAGCTGGGCGAGCGCACCCTGCTCAACCTGAATCTCTATTACCAGCGGGACCCGGCGGCGGGCATCTACACGACGGTACCGGCCAGCGGCTCGGTGGAGGCCAATCCCCTGGGCCAGCTTGGCAGTGACACCTTCCTGGGGGACGAGCAGTGGAACCACTACAGTCGGGAGGTGACCCTGCTGGGCTACAAGCTGGGCCACGACTTCAACGACCGCTGGCAGCTGCTGCAAAATGCCCGCTATATGGATGCCTCGGCCGATCAGCGCAACACCTACAACGGGGCGCTGGAGGCGGATCACCGCACCCTGACCCGCAACGCCTATCTGACGGATGAAGACTCCCGCGGCTTTGTCATCGACAACCAGCTGGCGGGCAGGGTACAAACCGGCGCCGCCCAGCACAACCTGCTGCTCGGGGTCGACTACCAGTATCTGGATGCCCATGTGCTTTACCGGGATACCCTGGACTATTCGGCGCCCGCCATCGACATCTTCGCCCCGAACCACAACCAGCTGGTTTCGGTGCAGCCAACGTTCAACTATCAGGACAAGAAGGTGATCCGCCAGCACCAGAGCGGTCTCTATCTGCAGGATCAGTTGCGCCTCGATCGACTGGTGGTGATTGGTGGTGCGCGCTACGACAGCTACCGGATGGACACCGACAGCCACTCCCTCTATCAGGGGGCGGCGAGCCATACCCTGGCCACCGTGGATCAGAACAATCTCTCTTTCCGTCTAGGCGCCCTGTACGAGCTGGACGGCGGTTTCTCCCCCTATGCGAGCTATGCCGAGAGTTTCGAGCCGGTATCGGGGGCGGACAAGCATGGCAAGGCGTTTGAGCCGGCCACCGGCCAGCAATGGGAGGGGGGCGTCAAGTACCTCTCCGATGACATGAGCAAGACGGCGACCGTCTCGGTGTTCCACATCACCAAGCAGCACGCGCTGGTGACGGATCCGGACAACCTCTACGGCCCCATGCTGCAGACCGGGGAGATGGTCTCCCGCGGCGTCGAGCTGGAGGGGAGGGTCGATCTCACCAGCCAGTTTGATCTGGCGCTCAATTACACTCGCCTCGATATGGAGATTACCCGCGATACTACGGAACTACAGGGCAAGACGCCGGTCTGGGTGCCCGAGCAGACCGCCTCCTTGTGGAGCAACTATCGCTTCGAGCGGGGTCTGCGGCTGGGGACCGGCTTGCGTTATGTGGGCAAGGCCCAGCTCGATGCCGATAACAGCGGCACAGTGCCCGATTACCTGCTGATGGATATGAGTGCTTCTTACGATCTGGCGCACCTCAGCCAGCGTTTCAAGGGGGTGGAAGCCTCCCTCGTCGCCAGCAATCTGTTCGACAAGACCTACTACTCCTGCTACGACCGGAACAACTGCTGGTTCGGGGCCGAGCGCAACCTGGAGGCTCGACTCAAATACGCATTCTGACCCTGCGCCCCGGAGATCGTCCGGGGCTTGCCAGCGCACCCTCTTATGCTCCATCAGCCCCGCGTTATCCGATCGGGGCTGATGGGGGGCGCACTGTGCTCGCCATGCCTACTCTGGAAGCACTGCGGGGAGCGCCTCGGGATGAGATAGCGGCGGAGCATCGGGCCCTGTTTGCGGCCGCCGCCAAGCTTATCCCGTCGCTGACGGGACGCATTCGGGAGGCGGAGGGGAGCGCTCTGCTGACGTCATCCTCGCCGATGGCGCCTGCCCGGGTGGCGGCCGAGCTTCACGCCTACTGGCAACAGGTACATCCGGAGGCGGGGCCAGCTTACTGGCTGACCCGCAGCTGGAGCATGCTCAGCTGGCAGTCCATCTATCTGGCCATGGTGGCCGTCTATCGCCAGGGGGCCGTGCCTGCGCTGGATAAGCTGGAACTGGACTATCGGGAGGGACTGGTCAGTGGCATGACCCTGCCGGTGGCGCCCATGATCAAGGGGGAGACAGAGACCCTGATCGAGGCTGCGGGCGAACGGTTGCAGGTGCACTGGCAGGCACTGCTTGCGCTGCTGGGCGGAGTACAACGGTTGCGGCCCGGTTTCGTGCGCCCGCTCCTGGCCGATGATCTGCTGGCGGCACTGGTGCGGGTGCCGGACTTTTTTACCGAGGTGAGCCGCGAGACGGTGACGGCCCACGCACCGCTCTGGCTCGCCGCCTGCGCCCTGCCGGATAGCCATCTGGCGGGGTGGCGTCCGGCCTCGTTACCGCAGGATGATGCGTCCCCCGGCTATGTGCGTCAGCGCTGTTGCCTACATTACAAGCGCCGCGATGGCGCGCTCTGCGGCAACTGCCCGCGGCGCCAGCAGGACAAGAGTGTCTGTGCACATGCAGGGGATCAGACGGAGCAGACTGAGCCATAGCCGTCGCCGTTCGGCTCGCCTTGCCTCTGGCAAACACCTGTTTCCGATATAGGCCGCCATTATGGCGGCCTTGTTATGTCTATTTCTGATCGCCCATCTTGCTGCGAATGCGGGCAAACAGGCTCTGCAGACAGGCCTGATCCCGATCGGCGGCGCGCACCGCGCCATACATATGGCGGCGTACGCCATCCCCGAGTGGCCGTGTTTCGAGCAGCCCCTGGCGGACAAACTCGTCGCTGGCCCAGCGCGGCAGGGCGGCGACACCCAGCCCGGCGGCAGCCATCTGCAACATGACCGAGGTGTTGTCCACCGGCTTGCAGCGAGCGGGCTCCACTCCGGCCGGTTGCAGGAAGCGGCTGAACACATCCATCCGGGTGCGCTCCACCGGGTAGACCAGCAATACCTCCTGGCGAAGATCTTCTGGTGCGATGCGCGCTTGCCGACAGAGCGGGTGATCCGGTGCCATCACCAGGGTGAGATCGAAGGCAAACAGCGGTTCGAAATGAAGATCGCCGCGGGCCTGCACGTCCGAGGTGAGCAGCAGATCGAGTTGGCCGCCGAGCAGGGCAGCCAGGGCATCAAAGCCCGGCACCGACTCCACCTCCAGATCCACCCCTGGCCACTGGCGGCGAAAATCAGGCAACAGCGGCAGCAGCCACTGGATGCAGCTGTGGCAATCGAGCGCCAGGTGCAGGCGACCGGCGTCGCCGCTGTGCAGGGCCTGTAGCTGCTTCTCGGTCTGGGCCAGGGCAGGCAGCACCTGACGGGCCAGCGCCAGCAGCTGGTTGCCCGCCGCCGTCAGCACCAGGGGTCGGCTCTTTCGCAAAAACAGCTCCAGATTGAGGCGGGTCTCCAGCTCTTTGAGTTGGTGGGAGAGGGCCGACTGGGTGAGGTTGAGGGTGAGCGCCGCCCCGGCCAGCGACCCTTGCTCGGCCAGTGCCGTCACCGTCTTCAAGTGTTTGATCTCGATGCTTGAATTGCTTGGCACCGCCATGACATGGCTCCTTGTGGCATCGGCTGAAGATGCGCTTGCGTGTCAGTTGAGGATTTCTTGAGAAGCAGTTGAAAAGGATTCAATAGCCAACGCCACCTTATCTTGTCATTTTGGATGTGTAAACATCTGGATGGCCAAATCATCCAGTTTCCCATCAGATGAACGAGCATAAGGAATTGGAACTATGACCCGAGCACACACCCTGGGCTTCCCCCGTATCGGCGCCAAGCGCGAGCTGAAATTTGCCCTCGAATCCTACTGGCGTGGCGAAACCAGCCAGGCCGAGCTTATCGCCGTGGGCAAGAGCCTGCGTGAGCGTCACTGGCAGGCCCAGCGCAGCGCCGGGGTCAACCTGCTGCCGGTGGGCGATTTCGCCTGGTACGACCAAGTGCTCGGCACCAGCCTGCTGGTGGATGCGGTGCCCGCCCGTCACCGCCACGGCGACACCGATCTTGACACTCTGTTTCGGGTCGCCCGCGGCCGCGCGCCGACCGGCCCCGCCGCCGCCGCCGCCGCCGCCGAGATGACCAAGTGGTTCAACACCAACTACCACTACCTGGTGCCGGAATTTTACCGCGACCAGCGCTTCAAGCTGGGCTGGAGCCAGCTGTTTGACGAAGTGGAAGAGGCCAAGGCCCTGGGGCTGCCGGTCAAGGCGGTGCTGTTGGGCCCCGTCTCTTACCTGTGGCTTGGCAAGGAGAAGGAGAGCGGTTTCTCCCGCCTCGAGCTGCTGGATCGCCTGCTCATCGTCTACCAGGAAATTCTGGCCAAGCTGGCGTCCCAGGGCGTGGAGTGGGTACAGATCGACGAGCCGGCCCTGGCGCTGGACCTGCCGGACGAGTGGCGCCTGGCCTACCTCAAGGCGTATGAGCGCCTCGCCGGCCCCTGCAAGCTGCTGCTCACCACCTACTTCGGGTCTGTGGCCCATCAGCGCGACATCATCACCAGCCTGAAGGTGGACGGCCTGCACCTGGATCTGGTGGCGGCCCCCGAGCAGCTCGAGACGCTCGTTCCTCATCTGCCGGCCCAGTGGGTGCTCTCGGCTGGCGTCATTAACGGCCGCAACGTCTGGCGCGCCAACCTGGCCAAGCTGGCCCCGACCCTCAAGGCACTGAAAGAGAAGCTTGGCGAGCGCCTCTGGGTCGGCTCCTCCTGCTCCCTGTTGCACAGCCCGGTGGATCTCACTCTGGAGCAGGAGCTGGACCCCCAGACCCGCAGCTGGTTCGCCTTCGCCCTGCAAAAGTGCTACGAGCTGGGCCTGCTGGCTGCTTATTTGGATAACAAAGAGCCGGATGGCGGGGAGCTGGACAAGATCACGGCCTACAGCCAGCCCATCATCGCTCGGGAGTCCGACAGCCGGGTGCACAAGAAGGCGGTGCAGTCGCGCCTGGCCAGCCTCACCAACAGCGATTTTGATCGCCACAACCCCTATCCGGTGCGGGCAGAGGTTCAGCGCGCCGAGCTCAAGCTGCCGCTGCTGCCCACCACCACCATCGGCTCCTTCCCGCAGACCCCGGAGATCCGCGTGCTGCGTCAGGATTGGCGGGCCGGTCGCATCGACGATGGCGCCTACGAGGCGGGCATTCAGGCCCAGATCAAGGATGCCATCTTGCGCCAGGAGGCCATCGGGCTGGACGTGCTGGTGCACGGCGAGGCCGAGCGCAACGACATGGTGGAATACTTCGGCGAGCTGCTGGACGGCTTTGCCATCACCCGCTTCGGCTGGGTACAGAGCTATGGCTCCCGCTGCGTCAAGCCGCCGGTGATCACCCGTGACATCGACCGTCCGACCCCCATGACCCTGGAGTGGACCCAGTTTGCCCAGAGCCTGACCGAGAAACCGGTGAAGGGGATGTTGACCGGTCCCGTGACCATCCTCTGCTGGTCCTTCCCGCGGGAAGACGTGAGCCGCGAGCAGTCCGCCCTGCAGATCGGTCTGGCCATTCGTGACGAGGTGGCGGATCTGGAGGCCGCCGGCATCAAGATCATCCAGATCGACGAGCCGGCGATCCGCGAGGGGCTGCCCCTGCGCAAGCAGGATCATCAGGCCTACCTCGACTGGGCGGTGCGCGCCTTCCGCCTGAGCGCGAGCCCGGTGGTGGACAGCACCCAGATCCACACCCACATGTGCTACAGCGACTTCAACCTCATTATCGAGGCGGTGGCCGCGCTCGACGCGGACGTCATCACCATCGAGACCAGCCGCAGCCAGATGCAGCTGTTGGGGGCGTTCGAGCGCTTCAACTACCCCAACGAAATTGGCCCGGGGGTCTATGACATCCACTCGCCCAACGTGCCGAGCCAGGGCTGGATTGAGGATCTGATCCGCAAGGCCGCCAAGCAGATCCCGGCCGAGCGGCTCTGGGTCAACCCGGACTGCGGCCTCAAGACCCGCGGCTGGGAAGAGACCACCGCCGCCCTCAGCGTGATGGTGGAGGCGACCCGGGCGCTGCGGGCCGAGCTGGCCTGAGCCACAGTACCCTGTCGGCCAAACAACACACGCAGGCCGTCGGTCTGAATCGGCAGCACTGATAGCGACGCAAGAGAGAGGGAAGGCCGCGGCCTTCCCTCAGTTTTTTCCGCTATTTGGTTGTTGTGGGCAGTCAGGCTTGTGACAAGCCCTGATCTGACCCCGGCAGCGCGGACTGTGCAGCGCCGATTCCTGTGGTGAGGGTACAGACTGTCTGCCAGAAGGCCTCGATGAGGGGGCCCTTGCTGTGGGGCGGGCGAATAAGGCCTATGGTCCAGCAGGCTTCCCCTTCGGTCAGCGGCAGGGTCAGCACATCCGGGTGCTCTATGGTGGTGGAGGAGGGCACCAGGGTCCAGGCGATATCGGCGGCGGCGGTGGCGACGCCGGCGGCGAAGTCGTTGACGTACTGGATATCGCGAAAACGCAGCCCGCTCTGGGCCAGGTAGTGCATCAGGTGATCGTAAAACGAGGGGGCCTTGTCCCGGCGCAGGATGGCCAGCGGCTTGTCCACCAGATCAGCCAGCTTGCTCACGCCGGCGTAGCTGGCGGGCAGCACGGCGACAAAATGGGCCCGCACCACCGGCAGGCACGGCCACCCCTTGGGGGCGGGCAGGCGGCAGAAGCCGAGATCCAGCTTGCCTTCGCTCAGGGCCAGCAACTGATGGTGGGTGGAGAGATCGTTGAGCTCTATGGTCACCTGGGGGCGTTCGGCCCGAAATTGCGCAATGGCGGCGGGCACCAGCAGCTTGGTGGCAACGCCAAAGCCGATGCGCAGGGTGCCGCTGTTGCCGGCCAGCACGTCGCGGGCGCTGCGGCCGAGTTGCTCGCTGGCCGCCACCAGGGCGCGGGCATCCTCATAAAGGGCGCGCCCCAGCACGGTGAGACGGGTGGTGCTTGCATTGCGCTCGAACAGCTCGCCGCCCAATTCCTCTTCCAGCCGTTTTATCTGTTTGCTCAGCGCCGACTGGGTGACGTGCTGGCGCACCGCCGCCTGACCGAAGTGCAGTACCTCCCCCAGGGTGACGAAGGCCTTCAGATCCCGCAACTCCATGTCGGCTCCTATGATTCCTGTTTGGAATGTTGAATGGTTAAATTTGTCATTGGACGGAATTTTAGAACTGTTCGATGCTAATGCCAATTCCATTGGGCACCGCCAGTCGGTGCGATCAAGGTGGCCAGCCCACCGCCGCAGAAGGAGCAACCCCAGATGCATCACCACAAGTTCAACGACTTCCCGCAAGATTTTCTGTGGGGCGCCGCCTCCGCCGCCTATCAGGTGGAAGGGGGCTGGGACGCCGATGGCAAGGGGCCCTCGGTGTGGGATCTCTTCACCAAGCTGCCGGGCAAGACCTTTGAGGGGAGCAACGGCGACGTGGCGGTGGATCATTACCACCGCATGGAGGAGGACGTGGCGCTGATGGCCGAGATGGGGCTCAAGGCCTACCGCTTCTCGGTGAGCTGGCCGCGCATCTACCCGACCGGCCGTGGCGAGGTGAACGAGGCGGGGCTCGCCTTCTATGAAAAACTCATCGATACCCTCTTGGCCCACCAGATTGAGCCGGTGCTCACCCTCTATCACTGGGATTTGCCCCAGGCGCTGCAGGATGAATACGGCGGCTGGGAAGACAGACGGATCATCGCCGATTTCGAGCGCTACTGCGTGACCCTCTACCAGCGTTTTGCCGGCAAGGTGAAGTACTGGGTGTCGCTCAATGAACAGAACTACAACCTGACCAACGCCTATCAGCTCGGCACCCATCCGCCCGCAGTGCAAGACCGCAAGCGCTTCTTTGCTGCCAACCACATCGCGTTTCTGGCCAACGCCCGGGTCATCAAGGCGTTCCGCCAGCACGTGCCGGGGGGACTGATAGGCCCAAGCTTTGCCTATTCTCCCGCCTATCCGGCCTCGTGCGACCCCAAAGACATGCTGGCTTACGAGAATGCCGAGGAGTTCACCAACCTCTGGTGGCTGGATGCCTACTGCTTCGGCCGCTACCCCCAGGCAGCGCTCGCCTACCTGCGGGAGAACGGCGAGGCGCCGGAGATCCTGCCGGGCGATCTCGAGCTGTTGCGCGAGGGGACACCCGACTACATCGGCGTCAACTACTACTACACCCTGACCTATACCGACAACCCCCTCGGCGGCCAGACGATGCAGCGCATCAACACCACGGGCAAGAAGGGCACTACGCCGCCGAGCGGCATTCCCGGCCTCTACAAGACGGCCCCCAACCCGCACCTGGAGACCAGCAACTGGGACTGGGCCATCGACCCGACCGGGATGCGCATCGCCCTGCGCCGGCTCTCCTCCCGCTACGGTCTGCCGCTGATGATCACCGAGAACGGCCTCGGCGAGTTCGACAAGCTGGCAGAGGGAGATCGGGTGCACGACGACTACCGCATCGACTATCTGCGCAGCCACGTCAAGGCGTGCCAGGAGGCGCTGCAGGACGGGGTGGAGCTGCTGGGCTATTGCGCCTGGTCGTTCACCGACATCCTGAGCTGGCTCAACGGCTACCAGAAGCGCTACGGCTTCGTCTATGTTGAGCGAGACGAGCAGGGAGGCTCCCTGCGCCGCCTCAAGAAGGACAGCTTCTTCTGGTATCAGTCGGTCATCGCGAGCCAGGGCAAGCAGCTCTAACTCACCATCGCGGTGATCCCTCTTGCGCGGGATCGGGCGGCAGCCCGGTCCCGTTTGCCGATCAATGCGGCGACCCCATCGCCTCTCTCCTCTTTCTCCCTTCTGTTTGCGTCCGGCGCTGATTTTTGTCCTGCCAAAGCCGTTGACCCCTGCTATTATCTGCGGCCAAACATGAGCCAATAAAATCAGGACATTGTGATGACCGACCACACTTTTATTCCCGGCAAGGACGCGGCGCTGGAAGACTCCATCGAACGCTTCCAGACCAAGCTGCAAGCCCTGGGGTTTGATATCGAAGAGGCCTCCTGGCTCAACCCCGTGCCCAACGTCTGGTCCGTGCACATCCGTGACAAGGAGTGCTCCCTCTGCTTTACCAATGGCAAGGGCGCCAGCAAAAAGGCCGCACTGGCCTCGGCCCTCGGTGAGTACTTCGAGCGTCTCTCCACCAACTACTTCTTCGCCGACTTTTATCTGGGCGAGCAGGTAGCGAACGGTGATTTCGTCCACTACCCGAACGAGAAGTGGTTCCCCATCGAGGGGGATCAACTGCCTGCCGGTCTGCTCGACTCCTTCACCCGCAAGTTCTACAACCCGGATGGGGAAGTGACCGCCGACATGCTGGTGGATCTGCAGTCTGGCAACGAGGAGCGCGGCATCGTCGCCCTGCCGTTCGAGCGCCAGTCCGACCATCAGACCGTCTACATCCCGATGAACATCATCGGCAACCTCTATGTCTCCAACGGCATGAGTGCCGGCAACACCAAGACCGAGGCCCGCACCCAGGCGCTCTCCGAGGTGTTCGAGCGTCACGTGAAGAACAAGATCATCGCCGAGGCCATCAGCCTGCCGGAGATCCCTGCTGAGGTGATCGCCCGTTACCCAGGGATCCAGGCCTCCATCGCCGCCCTTGAGGCCGAAGGTTTCCCCATCTACAGCTTCGATGCGTCCCTGGGTGGCCGCTATCCGGTCATCTGCGTGGTGTTGCTCAACCCGAGCAACGGCACCTGCTTTGCCTCCTTCGGTGCCCACCCGCGCTTTGAAGTGGCGTTCGAGCGCACCGTCACCGAGCTGCTGCAGGGGCGTGGCCTCAAGGATCTGGACGTGTTCGTTCCGCCCTCGTTCGACAACGAGCAGGTAGCGGATCACCACAACCTGGAGACCCACTTCATCGACTCCTCCGGTCTCATCAGCTGGGATCTGTTCAAGCAGGATGCGGACTTCGAGTATGCCGACTGGGATTTTCGCGGCACGTCGCAAGAGGAGTTCGATCACCTGATCGGCATCTTCCACGAGCTGGAGCAGCCGGTCTATATCGCCGACTACGAGCACCTGGGCGTCTATGCCTGCCGCATCCTGGTGCCCGGCATGTCCGACATCTATCCGGCCGAGGATCTGTTGCTGGCCAACAACACCATGGGGGCTCACCTGCGGGAAACTATTCTGGCGCTGCCGGCGCTGGAGTGGGATGCAGAGCAATACATGGCGCTGTTTGACCAGCTGGATGAAGAGGGGCACGACGAGCGCACCCGGGTGCGAGAGCTGCTTGGCATCGCCGCCGCCAAGGGCACCGCTCTGCATACCCTGAGAGTCGGTGAGCTCAAGGCCATGCTGGCACTGGCCGCAGGCGAGCTGGAGACGGCGCTCGATCTCATCGACTGGACCATGGAATTCAACCAATCGGTGTTCCCGGCCGAACGGGCCAACTACTACCGCGCCCTGCGCGCCTGTGTCGAGCTCTTCCTGGACGAGGATCGCGATCCCGAGCAGTACCGCACCGTGTTTGCCCGCATGTTCGGCGAAGATACCTTGGCTGAAGCCTGGGCCCACGCCAGCGGCGAGGCGCGCTTCCACGGTCTGGAGGCGGCCGATCTGTCGCTTGAGCAGTTCCCGCTGCACCAGAAACTGCTGGCGGCTTACGAAAAGTTGCAGAAAGCCAAACGCACCCACCAGTGGGCGTAAGGCCATAACGTGTTAAAAAGGGGGCGTTCGGCCCCTTTTTTATGCAAAAGACAGAGTGTGATGCGTTATTCAAAGATGAAATAAAAAACAAAAAATACCCCTAAGGGGGTTGACGAAGGGGAGGGGAGAACAGGGTTGTCCCGCAAAGATATCTTGCCGATAATACTTTGAGGTGGATATCAATAAATTCTTTTAAATCATTGCATTAAAAAAAATGCGCTTCTGTTTCAGCTGAAACCTGGTGTAAACTTATGGCTCCGCAGCCTTAAAATCTTTGTAGTAAAATTACATTCGCACACTGATAAATTTGATCAATGTCAATTTTGGCCATTTGCCCCTTTGTTATGATTTCGGCAGGCAAAACGTTCAGGTACAAAATAATTGAAAACTGAATCTCCATTCGATTGTCTCAAACCCGAAGCCATCGCAGCACTGGCTGAAGACATCACTTATGCCAAGGCCACCAAGCCGGCATACAAGGTCATTCCACTGGCCATTACCGCAGGCGCTTTCATCGCCATCGCGTTTATCTTCTACATTACGGTGACCACAGGCTCCTCTTCCATGTCATGGGGCATGGCGAAGTTGGTCGGCGGTCTCTGCTTCTCCCTTGGTCTTATTCTTTGTGTGCTGCTCGGTGCCGAGCTGTTCACCTCCACCACCCTGACCCTGGTGGCCAAGGCAGCCAACCGCATCAGTTGGGCACAGCTGTTCAAAAACTGGGGCCTGGTCTACTTTGGCAACCTGATTGGTGGCCTGCTCATGGTGGGGCTTATCATCATGTCGGCGGAATACACTGCGGCAGATGGCCAGTGGGGCCTCAATGCCCTGAAAGTGGCTCAGCACAAGATCCACCATACTTTCTTTGAAGCGGTTGCCCTTGGCATCCTGTGCAACCTGATGGTCTGCCTTGCCGCCTGGATGGCATTTGGTGCCCGCAGTGCCACTGACAAGGTCGTGGTGATGTTGCTGCCGGTTGCCATGTTCGTTGCCTCCGGCTTCGAGCACAGCATCGCAAACATGTTTATGATTCCGGTTGGTATCGCGATTCACAGCGTGGCCAGCCCGGAATTCTGGCAGGCTATCGGACAGGATCCGGCAAGCTTCGCCGATCTGACCGTATCCAACTTTGTCCTACACAACCTCATCCCTGTCACCATTGGCAATATCATCGGTGGTGGCGTCATGGTTGGTTTGACTTACTGGTTTATCTTCCGTCGTCATCATTAAGGATGATTGCGGGATACTACATCAATACCGTGTGAGGTAATGAAAAATGGCAGAACTTAACGAACAGTTCCAAAAAGCATGGGAAGGCTTCGCGGCCGGTGAATGGCAGACTTCTGTCAACACCCGTGACTTCATCCAGAAGAACTACACCCCGTATGAAGGTGACGAGTCCTTCCTGGCTGGCGCGACCGAAGCGACCACCAAGCTGTGGGACAAGGTCATGGAAGGCATCAAGATCGAGAACCGCACTCACGCGCCGGTTGATTTTGATACCGACCTGCCCTCCACCATTACCGCACACGATGCCGGTTACATCGATCAGAGCCTGGAGCAGATCGTTGGCCTGCAGACTGACAAGCCGCTGAAGCGCGCCATCATCGCCAACGGCGGTATCAAGATGGTCAAGACTTCTTGCGAAGTGTACGGTCGTCAGCTGGACCCCATGGTCGAGAAGATCTTCACCGAGTACCGCAAGACTCACAACCAGGGCGTGTTTGACGTTTACACCAAAGACATCCTGAACTGCCGCAAGTCCGGCGTTATCACCGGTCTGCCGGATGCCTACGGCCGTGGCCGTATCATCGGTGACTACCGTCGTGTTGCCCTGTACGGTATCGACTTCCTGATGGCCGACAAACTGGCCCAGTTCAAGTCCCTGCAGGAAGATCTGGAAAACGGCGTCAACCTGGAAGCCACCATCCGTCTGCGCGAAGAGATCTCCGAGCAGCACCGTGCTCTGGCCCAGATGAAAGTCATGGCTGCCAAGTATGGTTGCGACATCTCCGTACCGGCAAAGAACGCCAAAGAAGCCGTACAGTGGACCTACTTCGCCTACCTGGCGGCAGTCAAGTCCCAGAACGGTGCAGCCATGTCCTTCGGTCGTACCTCCAGCTTCCTGGACATCTATATCGAACGTGACCTGCAGAAGGGTCTGATCACCGAACAGGAAGCCCAGGAGCTGATGGACCACATGGTCATGAAGCTGCGTATGGTTCGCTTCCTGCGTACTCCGGAATACGATTCACTGTTCTCCGGCGACCCGATGTGGGCCACCGAGACTCTGGCCGGTATGGGCGTTGATGGCCGTACCCTGGTCACCAAGAACAGCTTCCGTATGCTGAACACCCTGTACACCATGGGCCCGTCCCCTGAGCCGAACCTGACCATCCTGTGGTCCGAGAAGCTGCCGGTCGGTTTCAAGAAGTACTGTGCCAAGGTATCTATCGAGACCTCTTCCGTTCAGTACGAGAACGACGATCTGATGCGTCCGGACTTCAACAACGATGACTACGCCATCGCTTGCTGTGTGTCCCCGATGATCGTGGGCAAGCAAATGCAGTTCTTCGGTGCTCGTGCCAACCTGGCCAAGACTATGCTGTACGCCATCAATGGCGGTATGGACGAGAAGATGAAGCTGCAGGTCGGTCCGAAGACCGAGATGATCACCTCCGAGTACCTGAACTACGACGAAGTGATGGATCGTCTGGATCACTTCATGGACTGGCTGGCCAAGCAGTACGTAGCGGCCCTGAACATCATCCACTACATGCACGACAAGTACAGCTACGAAGCCTCTCTGATGGCGCTGCACGATCGTGACGTGTATCGCACCATGGCTTGCGGTATCGCCGGTCTGTCCGTTGCTGCCGACTCCCTGTCTGCCATCAAGTACGCCAAGGTCAAGCCGGTGCGTGATGAAGACGGCGTGGCCATCGACTTCGAAATCGAAGGCGAGTACCCGCAGTTCGGTAACAACGACGCTCGCGTCGATGACATCGCCTGCGACCTGGTTGAGCGCTTCATGAAGAAGATTCAGAAGCTGAACACCTACCGTGGCGCCGTGGCTACCCAGTCCGTGCTGACCATCACCTCTAACGTGGTGTACGGCAAGAAGACCGGTAACACCCCGGATGGTCGTCGCGCCGGTGCGCCGTTCGGCCCGGGTGCCAACCCGATGCACGGTCGTGACCAGAAGGGTGCGGTTGCCTCTCTGACTTCCGTTGCCAAGCTGCCGTTCGCTTACGCCAAAGATGGTATCTCCTATACCTTCTCCATCGTGCCGAACGCACTGGGTAAAGACATGGAAGCCCAGAAGGCCAACCTGGCTGGTCTGATGGACGGTTACTTCCACCACGAAGCCAACGTAGAAGGTGGTCAGCACCTGAACGTGAACGTGATGAACCGTGAAATGCTGCTGGACGCCATGGAAAACCCGGAGAAATATCCGCAGTTGACCATCCGTGTTTCCGGTTATGCCGTTCGCTTCAACTCTTTGACTAAAGAGCAACAGCAAGACGTCATCACCCGTACCTTCACCGCTTCTCTGTAATCGAGAACTCGTGATTAAAAACCGGCGCCAAGGCGCCGGTTTTTTTATGCTTGTCATTCAGAGGACGGGGTGATTTTCTGCCTCTGCCTCTGCCTCTGCCTCTGCCTCTGCCTCTGCCTCTGCCTCTGCCTCTTACCGTTACCGCTATCTCAGGCGCTGACAAAGGGATGGGTGAGAGTGGCAGGAAAGAAGGGGCGATTCAGAGGGTATGGTTGACGAAAAACGGGAGAGATCAAAAAGGGCTGCGTGGGCAGCCCTTGGTCTAGCTTGATGTATGGCGCTATGCCTTGGGCTCAGCTTGCCCAGGTGATGATATGGTCGGCCCACTCGCCGGCATCGACCTCATGGATGACTTTGCCCCGTACCGATTGTCCGGCCTGGTGCATGGCAGAGCGGTTGCCGGTGATAAGGGGATGCCAGGCCGGCAGGGGATTGCCTTCTGCCAGTAGACGATAGGCGCAGGTCGATGGCAGCCAGTCATACTCGGCGATTTTGTCATGAGTGATCTGCAGGCAGTCAGGCTCTTTTTTGAAGCGATTCAGGTAGTCAGAACACTGGCAGGTCTTGGTGTTGAGCAGGTTGCAAGCGACATTGGTGAATACCAGCTCTTCGGTGTCTTCATCGATAAGCTTGTTGAGGCAGCACTTGCCACAGCCGTCACAGAGGGATTCCCATTCTGACTCGGTCATCTGTTGCAGACTCTTGGTCTGCCAAAAAGGGGCTTGCATCATACTGCTCACTTAATACACCTGATAAAACGCGTGGTTATACCTCTTGTTACCTCACATTTCAAGGATGACGGCCCATTGCCAGTGGCATGTGTTTTCCAAGGGCAATGGCTGGCTCAAAATAACCTTGCTCTGATCCGCAAGTTGTTATCATCGGGCCCCATCTCCATCCTTACAGCTTCCATCATTTATGGCGATGACCTATCTCTTTGGCCGAGTCTCGCCATAGCCGGTTTTTGTCAGTGATTGAGGTAGATATCCTGTTCTGCATAGGCGACCTGTGGCTTGGCTGCTCTTGGCGTCACGTCGCCCAAATAACGGATGAATACGCCAGATTGCTGTTCCAGCCGTTGCAATTTGGCGTGATCAAGTTCGATCGTTTCGGGTAACCAGGTGAACACGGCAGCACAATGGCCCAGGCCGAGGCTGCGCTCCAGTGTCTGCTGCCAGTTCTTGATCTTGGTGCTGTGCACAATCAAGACCCTGGCTGGATCAAGTCCCTGTTCCTGCAGATGGAGAGCAGCAGGGCGGCCTGGGGGGGCGATCAGCAGGATCCATCCCTTGGTAGGAATTGACTGCGTACCCAGTTCTTTGTGCAGCGGTTCATCAGACAAGAAAGACGCGCGAGCGTGAGTCGGTCCCGCTTTGCAAGCCGTTCTGGTTGGCCAGGGATTGCTCATGGTACGGGTTATTCCATAGAGAGGTGAGTGCTGGGGCTGGTTCATCTACGTATCCTGTATAAAAACTCAAGCTGTATGTCTATACAGTAGTTCTGTCCTGTGACGCTGACAAGGCATTTTTGCCAAAAAATGTGATGCCCTTGGCAGGAGGGGAGAAAAAGATACTGATTTATCAGGAAAATATTTTTTAAAAACAGTGGTCGTTTTTTATTCGATGGACAAATGGAATGGAACCGCCCATGGTTATACAAGGTTAATGCAGGGGAGGTGACGTCATGGATATCAGTACTTTGCAGCGTCTGGATGCCAACATCTTGTTGGGCATCATCAATGAAAAGCTGAGACTGGAGTGTGACGGGCTGGAAGAGCTGCTGGCTTATTACGACATGAGTGAGGAGCAGCTGGCGAACAGGCTGGGCCAGATTGGGTATCACTATGATCCCTTGACCAACCAGTTCAAGGCTCATCCCTGAACAACGGGGGATATCGTGTTGGCTTCATATTACATTTTGGCGCATTGAAATCGCTTTCAATGCGCCATTTCATGGCTTATTTTCAAGGATTTTCAAGACTTGGCAACCTCTGAAAACCTATTCATATTTCATTATTTTTACGATTGCATTAACTTATTGATTTTTATGGTTTTGATTGGTTTTTAAAAGAATTTTAAGGAAAGGGTTTTCATACTTTTCTTGCGTTTCCCGTGGGGTAAAGTGTGACTTGCGTTAACTTTTAATTCAGCTGCTTTCGTTAGTATTCTCACGCCGGTAAATATTTGAGATAACAACAGCGCCGGACCCGTTAACCGGGATAACAATTTTATTTGTAACGAAGGAATATGGTTTATGGCTACCAAGAAGAAGACAGACCAGGATCTCCAACTGGATAAAGATCAGCTCAAGGCGAGTATCGTGCGTCACCTGCGTTCTACCTTGGGTACAAGCGAACAGAAAGCCTCTCCCGAAGCGTGGTGGAAAGCCACCGCTGCGGCCGTCAACGAACAGGTGTACGAGCGCCTGACCCGCACTCAGCAGACTCACTTCAAGAAAGACACTCGTGCGATTCACTATCTCTCTGCTGAATTTCTGATGGGGCGTTTGACCTCCAACAACCTGCATAACCTCTCCCTGTACAAGATCTGCGAAGAAGCGCTTGGCGAGCTGGGTCTGGAACTGACCGATCTCTGCGAGCAAGAGCCGGATATGGCCCTTGGCAACGGCGGCCTGGGTCGACTGGCGGCCTGCTTCATCGATTCGCTGGCGACCCTCAACTATCCGGCCGTTGGCTACGGCATTCACTACGAGCACGGCCTGTTCCGTCAGGAAATTCAGGATGGTCGCCAGATTGAGCGTCCGGACTCCTGGCGTGAATATGGCAACCCCTGGGAGATCTGCCGCCCGGAATCGGTGCAGGAGATCCCGCTCTACGGCTACGTGGAAACCGTGTTTGGTGACAAGGGCGGCCTGAAGAAGGTGTGGCACGCCGGTCGCAAGATCAAAGGGGTGCCCTGGGATATCCCGGTGGTTGGCTTCGGCGGCCACACCGTCAACATCCTGCGTTTGTGGGAGTCCCGTGCTTCCGAGTTCTTCGATTGGGACGTGTTCAACGCCGGTGGTTACATCGACTCTCAGGCCGAGAAAGCCCAGGCCGAGACCATCTCCAAGGTGCTCTATCCAAACGATGATACGGATGCAGGCAAGGAGCTGCGTCTGATCCAGCAGTACTTCTTCTGCGCCTGTTCCATCAAGGACATCATGCGCCGCTACAAGCGGGTACACGGTGCCGATTTCAGCAACTTTGCGGCACAGATCGCCATCCAGCTCAACGATACCCACCCGACCGTGGCGATCCCCGAGCTGATGCGGGTGCTGGTGGATGAAGAGGGGCTGACCTGGGAAGCGGCCTGGGCCATCAGCTACCAGGTGTTCTCCTACACCAACCACACTTTGCTGCCGGAGGCGCTGGAGAAGTGGTCTGTCAGCCTGTTTGAGAAGGTGCTGCCGCGCCATCTGGAGATCATCTATGAAATCAACGCCCGCTTCCTGAATGATCTGGTTGAGCCAAAGTGGCCGGGCAACGATGCCATCAAAGCCAAGCTTTCCATCATTGAAGAGGGGGCTGTGCGCAAGGTGCGCATGGGCAACCTGTGTGTCATCGGCTCCTCCAAGGTGAACGGCGTGGCCGAGATCCACTCCAAGCTGGTGAAGGAAGATCTCTTCCCCGAGTATGCCGAGCTGTGGCCAGAGAAAATGTGCAACGTCACCAACGGCGTGACTCCGCGTCGCTGGCTGCTGGCCTGCAACCCGGAACTGGCCGAGCTCTACAACGAGGTGGTTGGCAAAGAGTGGCCGCTGCAACTGGACAAGCTGCGCAGCGTCACCAAGTTTGCCGACGACAAGGCCTTCCAGAAGCAGTTCATGACCATCAAGCGTCACAACAAGGAGAAGCTGGTCAAGGTCATCAAGGCCGAAACCGGTATCGACGTCAGTGCCGAGGCGATCTTCGACGTCCAGATCAAACGTCTGCACGAATACAAGCGCCAGCAGCTGAACCTTATCCACATCATGGCACTCTACCGTCGTCTGCTGGCCAACCCGGACTACGACATGCACCCGCGGGTGTTCATCTTCGGCTCCAAGGCGGCGCCCGGTTACAAGCTGGCCAAGGACATCATCTACGCCATCAACAAGCTGGCGGAGCGGGTCAATAACGATGCCCGTATCCAGGGCAAGCTGAAAGTGGTGTTCATGCCGAACTACCGCGTGAGCCTGGCCGAGAAGCTGATCCCGGCGGCGGACGTCTCCGAGCAGATCTCCACCGCAGGTTACGAGGCATCCGGTACCGGCAACATGAAGATGGCACTGAACGGCGCCATTACCATAGGTACCCTGGACGGCGCCAACATCGAGATCGCCGAAGAGGCCGGTGCCGAAAACTGCGCCATCTTCGGTTTGAATGTGGACGAGGTGAAGTCCCTGAAGGGGCGTGGTTACAACCCCTATGACTTCTACTATGCCAACTCCGAACTCAAAGCCGTGCTGGACTGGTTCGATACCGATTACTTCACGCCGGGTCGCCCGGGGGAGCTCTCCTCCATCAAGCGTTCCCTGCTGGAAGGAGGCGACCCCTACCTGACCCTGGCAGATTTCGCCTCCTATTCGGAAGCGCACAAGCTGATCGATACCTGGTATCGGGAGCCGGCACTGTGGGCGAAGAAGGCGATCATCAACTCGGCTACCATGGGCAAGTTCAACTCCGACCGCTCCATCCAGGACTATGTGGATCGGATCTGGAAATTGAAGCCCTGCAATATCGGTTAACAACGACCCGAGACCAAGCCCCACCATGCGGGTAATGCAAGTCAGTTAAGAGAATTTGAGTCCCAACCCGCGGGGTATAAGGGCTAAAGAGTGAGGGAGGCATGATGCCTCCCTCTTTTTCTTGCATGCCAATCAGGGCAAGGGTTGGAGCCAAATTGACTCTTTAATCATGGAGTCGCTTGGATATTCAATATATCGAATACTTAGTCACAAAAATGCTTAACTGACTGGCATTACGCCATGCGGGGACTGTTTTATTCAAAGTGGTGCGGTTTTCTGGTTCGCATGAGCAGAGATACAAGGAGGGGGAGGTAGAGGTCTGACATTTTCGCGGGGAGAATGACAAATATGAAAAAGGCCCCGTCAGGGGCCTTGGCATACATGGGTTAACTCAATGGAGTATGTCGCCCATGAAGTAGGCAAGCATGGTCAGAATGACAGTGAAGACCAGGTTCAGCACCAGGCCTGCTCGCATCATTTCACGCTGCTGAATGTGGCCGCTGGCAAACACAATGGCGTTGGGCGGCGTGGCGACAGGCAACATGAAGGCACAAGAGGCACCGACGGCGATCAGCACGGAGACGACGATGGGCGACACCCCCAAGGCTTCCGCAACGCCGGCAAACAGGGGCACCAGCAGGGCGGCGGTGGCAGTGTTGGACACCAGCTCGGTCAGGAACACCACGAAGGCGGTCAGGCACAGCAGGATGACGAAGATTGGCATGGCGGCGAGACCGTTGGAGAGGTGCTCCGCCAGGAAGGCGTTGGCGCCGGTCTGCTTCAGGATGGCGCTCAGGGTCAGGCCACCACCGAACAGCATCAGCACACCCCAGTCGGTGTTCTGGTTGATGTCATCCCAGCTGGCCACCCGGCTGATGGCAATAGCCAGGATGGCGCCCATGGCGATCAGGGTGTCGAACTGGGGAATGCCTCCCAACGCCTTGGCGATGGGTTGTGAGCCAATCCACAGCAGGACTGTGGTCAGGAAGATGCACAGGGTCACCTTGCGCTGGCCGGTCCACTGGATGGTCACCCGTTCGGTGCTGACTTGGTGGGAGAGATTGGGGCGCGTCACCAGATAGAGCAGGCCGATGCCCACCGGCATGAAGATGATGACCACCGGGATGCCGAATCTCATCCAGTCGGTAAAGCCAAGACCCATCTGGGCTGCAGCGATGGCATTGGGGGGGCTGCCGACCAGGGTGCCGATCCCGCCGATACTGGCGCTGTAGGCGACGCCCAGCAGGACGAAGACCAGGGTGCGGCGATCCTTGTGAATGTCGAGGCCTTTTAGCATACCGAGGGCCAGCGGCATCATCATGGCGGCGGTGGCGGTGTTGCTGATCCACATGGAGAGGGCCGCCGTGATGGTGAAGAGTACCATGGAGGCCCAGCCCAGATGCCCCTTGGCGAGCTGCATCACCTTGGCGGCGATCTGGGTGTCCAGCCCCTGTTTGGAGAGGGCGGCTGCCAGGGCAAAACCCCCGAAGAAGAGGAACAGGACGGGGTTGGCGAAGTCCGTCAGGGACTTGCTCATGTCAAACACCCCGAGCAGGGTGGCGAGTACAGGAATGGACAAGGCCGTGATGGTGATATTCACCGCTTCGGTAAGCCAGAGGATGGCGATGAAGATCAGGATGGCGAGGCCCTTGTTGACCATGGGGTCAAACGGGAGCCAGGCCAGCATGGCACAAAGCAGCAGGACATCCAGGATCACGATCCCTGATTTGATGTCCAGCCAGCGTGATGGTACTGAGGGTACAGCAGATGTGTGCATAGCATTCTCTCGGTTAATTTATGGTTGTTGTTGTGTTGCCGAGATTACATTCATTCACCTGTTTGAAACAGTGGGGTGTGCTGGAAATCTGCCTCTATTCACAAATTATGGACATGAAAACAAAGTTTAAAACAAATAAAAAACCATATCGAAACACAAATTAAACATCTTGAAACTGTTCCAGCCACTGTTTGAACATGCTTTTTGGCAATGAGCCATTGATCTGGGCCAGAACCTTTCCTTGCCTGAATACCATCAGGGTGGGAATGCTGCGAATGGCGTAGCGTGCGGCCAGGGTAGCCTGTTGTTCGGTATCCACCTTGACGAACCGCAAGCCCGGTTCAAATTCGTGCGCCACATCGTGGAAGACGG
This sequence comes from Aeromonas sp. S18(2024), assembly GCF_041402525.1. Taxonomy (NCBI): domain Bacteria; kingdom Pseudomonadati; phylum Pseudomonadota; class Gammaproteobacteria; order Aeromonadales; family Aeromonadaceae; genus Aeromonas; species Aeromonas sp. S18(2024). The sequence goes on from NZ_JBGLQV010000001.1 coordinate 421,261, forward strand.
GGGCAAATTGTTGGCAGGGGCCGCACCAGCTGGCCCAAAAATCGACAACCACCGGGATATCGGACTGGATCAGGGTATCAAACTGCGCCTCTTGTCCGATGCAGGGGGTCTGGCTGAACAGGGGAGACTTGCAGTGACCACAGTTGGCAGACAGGCTGAGCCGGTCTTGGGGCAGGCGGTTTCGTTTAAAGCAGTGACTACAATAAGTAGTGATAAATGACATAATAAGCTCCGGTGTGCTCGATGCTGCGCGAAATATTGTCACCAGTTCAGGGACATATAACGGTAACATGGTGACTGGCCGGTGTGGATCATTCACTTCGGGATAAAAGTGACAACGGCCGTATCTGCGACCTTGAAATGAGAGACGGGATGAATAAAGGATCACGGAAGAACCGTGTTGTGCTGGGGCTGATTGTTGCCTTGTTGCTCGCCTTTTCCGGCTACTGTTGGCAGTTGCTCAGCTGGCAGCAGCAGGCACAGGAGCTGAATACGGCGGCCGAGGTGGTACTCAACCGCATCAATTCGGATACCGTCTATCTGCTGGGGCGGGAAAAGGCCAACGATGAAAGTGTCCAACAGCGGCTTGGCCAGCTCTCTTTCACCCTCGATGGGTTTGCGCGCAAGGTGCGCAGCGATCCAGACAAGACCCACGCCCACCTCGCCAAGGCACTGTTGCAGGATATGGACTCCTATCTGATGCAACTGGCCCGATTGCATGCCATGGAGATGTCCATCAGGTACATGGCGCAGCCGTTTGAACGCCAGTTGCAAAAAGTGCGTGAGCTCGGTGCGACCGACAGCCTATTGCAGCGGGATGTGCATGAGCTTGCGCAATTGAACGGTTATCTGCAACACAGCTGGGATCAGAACGAGCAGCAACAACTGCTCGCTTTGCAGCAGCAGCTCGCCTCCCGCTATCACAACCGCCCCGAGGTCATGAATCTGCTCGAACTCAGTGAAGAGATGGCCCGTCAGGTGGTGGGCTATCACTCGCTGCGTTACCAGTTGATCGACATGCATGTGAGCGACAGCCTGGTGCGCTGGAAACAGGGCAAGCTGGAGCGGGCCTCTGCGCTGATGAGCCACTTTTATTTGATGGTGCTGTTGGGGGCGCTCATCTGCTTCGGACTGGTGGCTGCAACCTTGTGGCGCCGCAACCAGAAGCTGAGCGAGCTATCACGCCAGACCGGGTTACTGGCACAGGCCAAGAGCGATTTTCTGGCCAACATGAGCCATGAGATCCGCACCCCCATGAACGCCATCATCGGTTTCAGTTCGCTGGCATTGCAGACCGAGCTGGATCAGCAGCAGCGGGATTACCTTGGCAAGATAAAATCCTCCTCCGATACCCTGCTGCTCCTTATCAACGACATCCTCGATCTGACCAAGGTGGAGTCCGGCAAGCTGACGCTGGAGGAGATCGATTTCGACCTGAGCGAGCAGCTCGACTCGCTGGCGGGCATGTTTGCCGATCTGGCCGAACGCAAGCATATCGAGGTGATCATTCGCAAATCCCCCGAGGTACCGCTCTTCTTGCGTGGCGATCCCCTGCGTCTGGGCCAGGTGCTGGTCAATCTGGTCAACAACGCCATCAAGTTTACCGAACGTGGCGAGGTCGAAGTCTCCATCGAACTGGCCAACTTGCATCCGATGCGGATCCGTTTTAGCGTGCGGGATACTGGGATCGGCATCGCCGAAGAGAAACAGGGCCAGTTGTTCCAGGCCTTTACCCAGCTGGAGGCGGGCAATACCCGCAAATATGGTGGCTCGGGACTGGGTCTGAATATCTCCCAGCGACTGGTCGAGCTGATGGGGGGGCGGATCACGGTGCAGAGCAAACCGGGCGTGGGTTCCCTGTTCCAGTTCGAGATCCCCATGGCCCAGGCCATGTACGGCGTTGCCGGCCACAGAGTCTTCTTCGAGAACCAGCCGCTGGTGATGGTGATGGATGACAACGAGCTGGTGCTGGAGCTGGCCAGGGATATTCTGAGCCGCGCCGGCATGCGTGTGCTGGCGGTCAACACCCTTTCCCGTGCCCGCCAGGTATTGCGCGAAGAGGGACCGAGTCTGCGACTCGCCATCCTCGACTGGCGCATGGGGCAGGAGGATGGTCTGGATCTGGCGCTTGAGATGTCCCAGCATCCCCAGTGGCGTCAGATTCCCATCCTGATGATCAGTGCCTGGGCCAGGGAGGGACTGCATGCCCGAATGGAGGGGCTGGGGCTGACCCACTTCCTGGCCAAGCCGATGACCGAAAATGCCTTGCTGGCCAAGGTGGATGAGCTGCTCAACGGCAGTGCCTACGACCACCATATCCGTCAGGCCGAGGCGCAGGGGGAACAGCAGTACTTCAAATCCCTGCTGCAGGGGACCCGTGTCTTGCTGGCCGAGGACAACAGGGTCAACCAGCAACTCATCATCGAATATCTGCGCCGGGTCGAGGCCGTGGTGACCGTGGTCAACAATGGGCGGGAAGCGGTGGAACGGGTCTCCGAGCAACCTTTTGACGTCATCCTGATGGACTTGCAGATGCCGGTGCTCGACGGATTGGATGCGACCCGCCAGATCCGCAAAATGGTCGACAAGCATGACGTCCCCATCATAGCCCTGACCGCCAGTGCCATGCCCGGTGACAAGGAGCGTTGTCTCGGGGTCGGGATGAATGGTTATGTGACCAAGCCGGTCAGCAAGCTGGATCTTTACAACAACCTGCTGCAATGGGGGAAACGCCAGGGGAGCGAGCAGAGTGGCCTGCTCGAGGTCAAGCCGCCGGACATGATGGGGATCCTCGATCTGCAGGACGCCCTCAAGCGACTGGATCAGGACAAGGAGGCGTTGCAGATCCTGTTCAAGCTGTTCATGTCGGAACACAAGGACGACCTGTGGGAGATCCGCTCCGCCCTGCGTCGCCAGCAGCCCGAGATCGCCAGCAAGTTGCTGCACACACTCAAGGGAGTCTCTGCCAATATTTCGGCCTCTCGCTTGCAGATGGTGGCAGGAGAGCTGGAGTGGCGGCTGCGGCAAAACGAAGTGCTGGAGGATGTGGATCTGGAGCAATTGCAAGCTGTCTTTAGCCAGACGCGGGAAGAGGTATCCCACTTTCTGCTCACGGGCGAACAGCATGAAAATTCGTATGGTGCCTATACCCTGGCAGATGATCGCATGTCTCAGGGGATCAAATAGTAATAATTCTCAACCATTTCGGTTCGGGATATGATTAGCCTTCATTCGAGTCGCCTCCAGCCGTAGGCGACTGTTTCCTTTCTTCCTATTTCGAGGCATCCCCATCGCTGCCCAGACGGGCGGGCTGGTGGACGCCAAAGGTCGGTGGTGTGAGCGTATTTCTACGATTGGGCTGGTTTTTCAAGGAGCAGTGGCGGCGGTATCTGATCGCCATCACCCTGCTGATGATGGTCGCCATACTGACGGTGATCCCCCCCAAGGTGGTGGGCTGGGTCGTGGATGGTATCGCCAAGGGGGGGCTGGATAATGACACCCTGTTGCGTTACCTGGCCGGACTGTTTGGCCTTGGGTTGCTCATCTATCTGCTCCGTTACGTGTGGCGGGTGATGTTGTTTGGTGCCTCCTACCGGCTGGCCTATGTGCTGCGCAATCGCCTGTTTGGCCATTTCACCCGCATGAGCCCCGATTTTTACCAGCGTCACCGTACCGGTGATCTGATGGCCCACGCCACCAACGACATCCAGGCGGTGGAGATGACCGCCGGGGAGGGGGTGCTGACCCTGGTGGACTCCATGATCGTCGGTATCCTGGTGCTCTCCATCATGTGCAGCCAGTACTCCTGGCAACTGACCCTGCTCTCCCTGCTTCCATTGCCTGTGATGGCGTTTTTCATGAACCGTTTTGGCAAGCAGATCTACAAGGAGTTCAAGGCGGCGCAGGGGGCCTTCTCCCGACTCAACAACAAGACCCAGGAGGCCCTCTCGGGTGTTCGGGTGCTCAAATCCTATGCGGTGGAATCCCTGGAGGATCAAGGTTTTGCCGAGCTGACCCGCCAGGCGGGGGAGCGCAACATGGCGGTGGCACGCATCGACGCCAAATTCGATCCCGTCATCTATCTGTGTATCGGCTGCTCCTACTTCCTCGCGGTGGCGGGGGGCAGCGCCCTGGTGCTGCAGGGTGAACTGACCCTGGGGGAGCTCACCAGCTTCACCATGTATCTTGGCCAGCTGATTTGGCCCATGTTTGCCATCGCCTGGCTGTTCAACATCATAGAGCGGGGCAGCGCCGCCTATTCGCGTATCGAGAGTCTGCTTGCCGAGCGCAGTGACATTGAGGATCCCGAGCAACCGCAGGCGCTCACCAGTGCGTTTCCGCTCAGTGCAAGCGGGGTAGGCTACCGGTTGGAGCAGCGCGACCTGTTGCAAGATATCGATTTTACCTTGCAGCGGGGCGGCATGCTCGGCGTGGTGGGGCGCACCGGCGCGGGCAAGAGCTCGCTACTCAAACTCTTGATGCGCCTAGCCAACCCGAGCGCCGGGCAGCTCACTATGGGGAGCGTGCCTATCGAGCAGCTGGCCCTTGGCGAGCTGCGCCGCCAGTTTGCCTATGTGCCGCAGGAGCCATTCCTGTTTTCCACCACCATCGCCGCCAACATTGCCCTCGGCAGGCCCGATGCCAGCCAGGAGGAGATAGAGCGGGTGGCCCGTATCGCCTGTGTTCACGATGACATCGTCCGCTTCCCCAAGGGGTACGAAACCGAGGTGGGGGAGAAGGGGGTAACCCTCTCCGGCGGACAGAAGCAGCGGCTCGCCATTGCCCGGGCCCTCTTGCTGGAGGCGCCCATTCTGGTGCTGGATGATGCCTTGTCTGCGGTGGATGCCCATACCGAACAGCAGATCCTGCACGCCCTCAAGGCTCATCGCCGCACCCTGATCCTGGTCAGCCATCGCATGACGGCGGTGGAGCAGGCCGACGAAATCCTGGTGCTGGAGCAGGGACGTGTTAGCGAGCGGGGCCGCCACGGTGCCCTGATGGCCCACAATGGCTGGTATGCGGATATGGTCCGTTACCAGCGCCTCGAACAAGACGTGGAGGAGAGCCTGTGAACCCGGCTATTGGACGGTTACTGAATGACTTGTTGCGCCCGTCTTGCGCCCCTGAAACACGCAGTGGGGAGAGTCTGTGAATCCAACGATTAAACGCCTGCTGGCTTATTGCGCCCGTTATCCCGCCTGGCTGACCCAGGCCGGTATTTGCCTGCTGCTGGCCACCGGTGCCGAGGTGGCTGGCCCTCTGCTTATCAAGCTCTTTATCGACGACTATCTGGCGCCGCGCCGGCTGGAGTGGGGCATGATTGCCGCCATTGCGGCAGGCTATCTCGGCCTGCAGGTGGTGTCGGCTGCTGGTTTTTATCTGCAATCCCTGCGCTTCAACCGCATCGCCCAGGCGGTGGTACAGACTCTTCGTGAGCAGGTATTCGCCACCGCCATCCGCCTGCCTGCCAGCTACTTTGACAAGCATCGCTCCGGCTCGCTTATCTCCCGCATCACCAACGACACCGAGGCGATCATGAACCTCTATGTACAGGTGATTGGTCTCCTGGTGCAGAAGGTAGTGCTCCTGTGCGGCATCCTCATCTCCATGGCGCTGCTGGATCTGCGCCTGATGCTGGTGTGCGCCATGTTGCTGCCGGCGGTGGCCGGGGTGATGTGGCTCTATCAACGCTTGAGCGTGCCCGTGGTGCGGGCGACTCGCAGCCTGCTCTCCGATATCAACAGCCGCCTCAACGAATCCTTGCAAGGGATGCCGGTCATTCAGGCTATGGTGCAGGAGCAGCACTTCGCCAATGTCTTTGCCGGGGTCAACCAAGAACACTGGGCCGCCAGGCTCAAGAGCCTGAAGATCAACGGCATCCTGTTGCGCCCGCTCATCGATCTCTTCTACATGATGGTGCTGATCGGCCTGTTGGCGCTGTTTGCTCATGAAGGGTTGAGCGCGGGGGGCGCCATCCAGGTGGGGGTGCTCTACGCCTTTATCAGCTATCTGGGGCGGATGATCGAGCCCCTCATCGAGATGACTAACCAGCTCAACCAATTGCAACAGGCTATGGTGGCCGGGGAGCGGGTTTTTGCCCTGCTCGATGAAGAGCGCGAGAGCACGGCTGGTGATCCTGCGGCCTTGCAGGGACGGGTCAGTTTCGAACGAGTGAGCTTCTCCTACGACGGTGAGCAGCAGGTTCTGCACGAGGTGAACTTTGCCGCCCGTCCCGGCCAGATGCTGGCGCTGGTGGGCCACACCGGTAGCGGCAAGTCCACCATCATCAGCCTGCTGATGGGCTTCTACCCGCTGGATCAGGGCACCATTCGCTTCGATGATCACCCCATGGAGAGCCTGTCGCTCTCGGCGGTGCGTCGCAGTATAGGGCTGGTGCAGCAGGATCCCTTTATCTTCGTTGGGACTCTGGCAGAAAACCTGCGTCTGGGGCGTGACGGTATCGAGGATGGGCGGCTCTGGCAGGCGCTACGGGACGTGCAGCTCGCCGATTTTGTCAAGCGTCTGCCAGCAGGGCTTGAGACCCTGATGGAGGAGGGGGGCAAGAACCTCTCCGCCGGTCAGCGCCAGCTGCTTTCGTTTGCCCGTGCCCTGGTGGGGGATCCGCGCATCCTCATCCTGGACGAGGCGACTGCCAGCGTGGACTCCCAGACCGAGCTGGCGCTTTCCCAGGCGCTCTCGGCGGCGCGCCGTGGCCGCACCACCATCGCCATCGCCCACCGCCTCTCCACCATCGTCGATGCGGACGAGATCCTGCTGCTCTCTCGCGGTCAGGTGAGCGAACGGGGCACCCATGGCGAGTTGATGGCGCTCGGGGGGCACTATGCCCAGCTGTTCGAGATGCAGAGTCAGGGGGCCTGGCTCGAGGAGAAGCGGGCCTGAGCACGGGTCAATTGCAAGGAGTGAAAACGACATCACCGGCCATGGGCCGGTGATGTCGTTTCTGGGGTGTGCTCTTACCCCTGGCTCGGGGCAGGTTGGGGAACTTCCCAGTCTCCCCCCAGGGCCTTGTGCAGCAGGACCACGCTGGTGGCGCTGTTAAGCCGCGCCACGATTTCGGCATCCTGCACGCTGTTTTGCTGGCGCTCAGCGTCCAGCACCGAGAGGTGGTTGACCAGACCGGCCCGGTAGAGGGCCTTGGCCTTGGTGAGGGCGGTTTGCGCCTGTTGGTTCGCTTCGCCAAGATGTTTGCTGTATTGCAGGCTGTTGCCGTAGGCGACCAGGGTGGTTTCCACCTCGTTGAAGGCGCTATTGACCTGGTTCTGGTAGGCCAGCGCCGCCTCTTTCAGCCCCGCCTCCTGGATCTTGACCATGGCATCGCCGCGGCCGCCGTCGAACAGGTTCCACGACACACCGGCACCAAGGGCCCAGGTGGTCGAGCCAGACTCAAAGAGATTGCCTGTCTCGCCGGAGACCAGACCGGGGGCTCCGGTCAGGAACACCTTGGGATAGCGGTCGGCGATGGCCGCGCCCACTTCCTGATTCTTGGCGGCGATGGCCCGCTCGGCGATGGCGATGTCGGGTCGACGGGTCAAGAGCGACGCGGGCAAACCGGTCGGCACCAGCGCCTTCATGCTCGGCAGGGGGGCAGGCGAGAAACGGGCCCGGGTCTGGCTGACGGGCTCCCCCAGCAACACGGCGAGCCGGCTCAGGTGCACGCTCTTGGCAGTCTCCAGCATGGGGATGCTGGCCCTGGCGGCGGCAAGGCCGGCGCGGGCATTGGCCACATCAAGTTCCGAGCCGTAACCGGTGCGCTGCAATGACTCGACCATGGCCAGCGTCTCCTCTTGCTCGCGCATGTTCTTGGTGGCGATGGCGATGCGCTCCTCGGCGCCGCGATATTGCAGGTAGTTGCTGATCACATCGGCCGTCATGGCGGTGTTGAGCCCCTGGCGCATGATCTCGGCCTGCTCGGCGCGAATGGCGGCGGCCTGGCTCAGGCTGTCGATGCGACCGAACAGGTCCAGCTCCCAGGCGGCATTTATCCCGACAAAGGTCTCGGTGGGATCGCGGTCCATCAGCTTGGCCGTGCCTCCCCCGAGCGCCGGAGGCAGGGCGATGCCACTCACTGCCTGTCCCATCAGCGCTTCGTTTTCGCTCAGGCGGATGTCGGCATAGCCGGCTCCCAGGGTCAGGGTTGGTACCTTGAACGACGCCACGGCGCTCTGGTAGGCCTGGGCCGCCTGAATGCGCTGGCTTGCGATCTTCAGGGTGATGTTCTGGCGCTGTGCCCTCGCCACCAGCTCGTTGAGCTGGGGGTCGTGGAACTGGGCCCACCAGGTGTGGCCGGGTTCACCCTCGGTTGTGGTGCCCTGGGCTCCCTGATTGAGATAGACGCTGTTGAGGCGGCTCTCGGGGGGCTGGTAATCGGGGGCCATGGCGCAGCCCCCCAGCATGATCAGGGTCGCAATCGCGCCCATGCTGCGCTTATTCATGGCGGTTTTCCTCTTCGGTAATCTGTTTATGAGCTGTGGCTTCAGCTTGTTGCTCCGCCCGGAAGAAGAGCATGTAGAGCGCAGGCATGATGAACAGCGAGAGCGCGGAGGCCGCGACCAGACCGCCGATGATGGTGGCCGCCATCTGATCGAACAGGCTGTCGGTCAACAGCGGCACCATGCCGAGCACCGTGGTCAGTGCCGCCATGGAGATCGCCATGGTGCGGTTGAGGGTTGCCTCCTTGACCGCTTCGGCGATGGTGCGGCCACTACGCCGTTCCAGCTCAATCTGATCGAGCAGCACTATGCCGTTTTTGATGATCATGCCCGAGAGGCAGATCATGCCGACGATGGCCATGAAGCCGAATGGCTTGTCAGTGAGCAACAAGGCCCAAATGATGCCAATTGATGCCAGCGGCAGCGTGGTAAAGATGATGATGGGCTGACGATAGGCGTTGAACAGGGCCACCAGTATGATGAGCATCATCACCGCCGCCTTGGGGTTCTGCTCCATCAGATCGTCGATGGAGCGCTTCTCGTCGTAGTACTCGCCGCCCCAGTGCATCTCATAACCGGCAGGCAGTTTGATGGCCTCCAGCTGGGGGGCCAGCTCCTTGCGCACCTCGGAAGCAGTAGTCCCCCCCTTCACGTCGGCCTGCACCGTGATGGCCGGGAGCCGGTTGCGGCGCCAGATCATGCTCTCTTCCCCGGTGATCTCGATGCCGTCGATGACCTGGCCAAGCGGCACGCTGTGCTGGCCGAGGACGGATCGCACCGGCAGGCTCTCCAGGTTTTCCAGGGAACCGTTGGCGCTTCGCAGCTTGATGGGGATCATGTCATCCTGATGGCGCAGGGTGCCTATCTGTACTCCTTCGGTGGCGCGGCTGATGGCCAGGGCGATGTCGGTTCGGGTGACGCCCGCTTGGCGAGCGGCTGCCTGGTTGATGATGGGAGTCATCACCTTGCTCTCCTGACGCCAGTCATCACGGATGTACTTGGTGTCGGGATGGGCCTGCATGATGGCTTGCGCCTGTGCCGAGAGTTGTTTGAGCACCTTGGGATCCGGCCCTTCGAAGCGGGTCTCGATGCTGAACTTGTCCTTGGTGGCCAGCTTGAGCGGGCGGAATCTGGGTTCGGCATAGGGGAAGCGGCTTGCGAGCCAGGCATCGCCCCGGGCGACCAGCGGTGCTATGTCGTCAAACTGTCGGGTGTTGATCAGGATCTGGCCATAGCTCTGATCCAGCGGCTCCGGCTCTATGGTCACCGAGAAACGGGGGGCGCTTTCGCCCATGTAGCTGGAGATGCTCGCCACCTCGGGTTGCTGCAACAGCCACTGTTCGATCACCTTCATGTCCTGGGAGACGTTGTCGATGCGACCGCCGCTCGGCAGCCAGTAGTCGAGAAAGACGATGCTGCGATCCGAGCTCGGCATGAAGTTGACCTTGAGCAGGGGGGCGCTTAGCACGGTGAGCAGCAACAGGGGCAACACCAGGGCAAGGGCGCTCTTGGGGTTCTCCACCGTCCAGTTGACAGCCTGGTGATACAGGCGGGCCGCCTTGCTCTTGGGCGCGCAGCTCTCATCCTGGTCAGATGCCTTGATGAAGGCCCAGCACATCAAGGGGGTGACCACCATGGCGACCACCCAGGAGAGGAGCAGGGAGCTGCACAACACCTGGACGATGGAGAGGGAGAATTCCGCCGAGTCGGTCTGGGAGAGCAGCACGGGAGCGGTACCGAGGGAGGCGATCACAGTCGCCCCCAGGAGCGGCAACGCCATCTCCTGTACCGACTCCTTGACGGCGGTGGTGCGTTCTATCCCTTTGCGTAGCTTGGCGGCAAACAGATCCACGATGACGATGGCATTGTCGACCAGCATCCCGAGCGCCAGGATAAAGGAGCCGAGAGAGACGCGCTGCAGATCGACCCCGGTGAGGTTCATATAGACCAGGGTGAACAATATGGTCAGCAACAGGCTGGCCCCGACGATGGTGGCGCTGCGCCAGCCCATGAAGACCAGCAGCACCACCACCACGATGACGATGCTCTCGATCAGGTTGAGCACGAAGTTGTTGATGGACTTCATCACCTCGGTGGGTTGGTAGGCGATGACGCCAACCCCGGTGCCCAGCGGCTGCTCGGCCTCGAATTGCTGCAATACCCTGGTCAGTTCGTCGCCGATGCTGACTACGTTGATCCCGTCCTGGGGGCTGACGGCGAGGGTGATGGCCTGCTGGCCGTTGTAGCGACTCTCGGTCAGGGCCGGGCTCTGGTAGGAGAGATAGACATCGGCCACGTCCCCCAGGCGTAAGGTGCCTGTGCCAGCCCCGGGCTGCCCCGTGGTGAGCATCAGGTTGCGGATATCCTCCACGTTACGGTACTGGCCGCTCTGGGCGACGCGCAGGTTCTCGATGCCGAGGTGATAGTCGCCGGTCTGCACCGGGACGTTCTGACTGTTGAGCTGGGTGACCAGCTCAGCGAGGGAGATGTGGCTCTCGGCCAGGCGCTCATCGGAGACGTCGATGTTGACCACCTGCTCGTTGACCCCGTGCAGTTGCACCTTCTTGACCCCGGGCACCGCCTTGATCCTGCGCTGCAGTTCACGGGCCTGATCTTTCAGCTGGTGCATGGGAATGTCATCGCCATAGACGGCGAACAGCATGCCATACACCTCGGAGAACTCGTCCTGCACTATGCTGACCTGGGCCTGGACGGGCAGCTCCAGCTTGACGTCCTGGATCTTGCGGCGCAGCAAGTCCCACTGCTGGGGCAGCTGGTCGGTGCCGTATTTCTCCTGCAGATCGACGAAGATCATCGAGCTGCCGGGACGGGAGAGGGATCTGAGTTTCCACAGCGACCCCATCTCCTGGATCTTGGTCTCTATCTTGTCGGTGACCAGCTGTTCGACCTCCTGGGCGGTGGCGCCCGGATAGAGGGTGACGACGACGGCGCTCTTTACCGTGAAGGAGGGATCTTCCAGCTTGCCCAGATCGAAATAGGAGTAGACCCCTGCGATGGCGCAGAGGGTGGCAAAGAAGATGACGAAGGTCTTTTGCCGGATGGCGAACAATGAGAGATTCATGACTGGCCATCCACCTGGTTGATGACGGCGATGGCCTGACCCTCTTTGAGCAGGGCGCTGCCGGCGGTGACGATCTGATCGCCTGCGTTGAGTTCACCCTCCACACAAAGGGTGTCGTGGCGCTGGCTGACGATAGTGACGGGCACGTGGCTCGCCGCCGCGGCCTTGATGGCCACCACCTGGGGTTGCCCACCCAGGCTCTTGATGGCCGTGGCAGGCAGGCAGTAGATACGTTCGCTGGCGGGCAGGGCCAGCTCGACGTTGATGGATTTGCCGGGCACCAGCTCGGGCGAGTTATCCAGCAGTTTGAAAGTCACCTTGTAGGTGCGCTTGAGGGGATCCGGCAGGCTGGCGATTTCGGTGCTGACTGCCTTGACGCTGGCCTCCTGGCGATACCAGGTTACATTGGCCTGCATCCCGCTTCTCATCTGGCCAATCTGCTGCTCCGGCACGTCGACCACGGCATCGAGCGCGGTCGGCTGGTGCAGGGAGAAGACAGGCTGGCCCGGCGAGGTTTGTTCGTGCTCCTCGATAAAGCGCTGGCCGATGATCCCGTCAAACGGCGCTTTCAACTCGCTGTAGGCGAGAGCGTCTTCGGCTTGCTTGAGGGATTGCTGCAGCATCTGGACCCGGGCATTGGCCTGGTTCTGGGCGCTGGTGGCGCGCTCCAGGTTGATGCTGGCCATGGCCCTGTCCTGCACGGCCTGGCGGGTGCGGCTCAGTTCGACGACCGCCAGCTTATAGGCGGCTTTTGCCTCGCCAAGCTGGGCCTTGATGGCATCTCGCTGAACCCGGAAATCATGGGGGTCGAGGCGTGCTATTACCTGTCCTTCGCTGACCCTGTCCCCCTCCTTGACCAGGATCTGCTCCAGGGTGCCCGGTACACGAAACGCGAGGCTGGCACTCTGGTGCGACTTGATCTCGCCGCTGAACTTCAGGCTGTAGAGGCTCTTGCTGTCGGAGAGCTGCATGGCATTTACCGGCCGCGGCGCCTTGACCACTTCGGTGGCCGTGTCGGTGCCGCAGCCGGCGAGCAGGCCTCCCAGTATGAGTACCGAGAGGCAAGAAGGGGAAAACAGGGGGTATTGCATGGGGAAAATCCAGTTATTCAGGTGTGATGGATATATGTTATCGAATCCAATTGGTGAGATAATCAGGGCGAAATTGTCATCACTGTCTCAATTTTCGTGACAATGATGAGATAAGGGACGTAGCCGACGTGTTGCGGGGTTGGATGAAGAGGCGGGGACCGAGATGAAGATCGACGATCTCAAACTGTTTTTGTCAGTGGTGGAATTGGGGGGCTTTACCAGTGCCGCCGATGCGCTGAATATTCCGCGCTCCAACGTGAGCCGGCGGATAAAGGATCTCGAGGACGAGCTGAATGTGAAGCTGCTGACCCGAACAACCCGCCGGCTGACCATGACCTCGGTGGGGCTGGAGTATTACAACAGCCTGCAAAACATCATTCCCATGCTGGATCACACTCATGAGCAGATCCGGACCCAGAGTCACGAGCCCACCGGCAACATCAAGATTGGCCTGCTCAATGAATCCGACATCTTCATCCACGATCTGCTCAAGCGCTTTTTGGAGAAATACCCCAAGATCAACATAGAGCTGCACCTGAGCAGTGTTGGCTACCGGGATATCTTCAATTACGGCCTGGATGCCAGCATCCATATCGGTGTGGTGAACGATGGCAGCTTCGTCGCCAGGCCCATCATGCCCTTCACCCGCAAGCTCTATGCAACCCCCCACTATATAGAGCGGCACGGCAGACCTAAGTCCCTCGAGGATCTGCACCAGCACAATGTGTTGACCCTGCGTCTGCCGGATGGCCAGCTGGACAACCGGCTGATCTTCAATCGGGGCGAGGTGGTGATCCACAGCAGGGTGATCTCGAACAGCTCTTATTACATCCGTCATGCGGTCTTTCAGGGGGATGGCATCGGCATCTTGCCGGAGATCATCGTCAAGTCGTTCGTCGAGAGCGGCGAGCTCATCGATCTGCTGCCGGAATATGAAACCACCCTCGACAACATCTGGCTGGTCTATCCCGGCAAGAAGGGGCTCTCCTACGCGGCGCGCCTCTTCATCGACTACATTCTGGCGGAAATGGCGAGCCTGCTGCCCGAGCAGAAGCCGCGGCAGGTGGCGGTGAGAGCGCCCCGCGAATAGCAGGTGGCCGCTGCAGCCTTGAATCCGGCGAGCCATGCTGGCAACATGTTGTTTACATCAACTCATCGGATCAGTTTGCATATGGACTTGCAACGTTTGAAAGCCAACCTGTCGCTGCGGCTGTTTGCCTGGCGCTATATTCCCGTCATCGGATTTTGTGCCCCCGTCATCGAACAGATGGACGCGCGGGCGCTGCGCATCCGCATTCCGCTGGGTTGGCGTACCCGCAATCACCTCGGCAGCATGTATTTCGGGGCGCTGGCGACCGGTGCCGATCTGGTGGGTGGCCTGCTGGTGATGGAGAAAGGGCGGCAGCGGCGCAAGAAGGTGCATTTCGCCTTCAAGGATGTACAAGGGGAATTTTTGAAGCGGCCCGAGGGGGATGTGCAGTTTGACTGCGCAGCGGGGGAGGAGATCGACGCCATGATTGACGAGTCGCTGGCGAGTGGTCAGCGCATCAACCGCCCCATCCGGGTGGTGGCCACCTGCCCGTCGCTAAACGGGGATGAGGCGATGGCGCGCTTCGTGCTGACGCTCTCGATCAAGGCCAGCTGAATGCAAAAGGGCGCTTCGGCACCCTTATTCAAGCAGGGATCAGAGGATCTCGGGGCTGACGCCTTCTTTCACCACGACTTTCATGCCGTTGAAGTTGACCACCTGCTCGGCCACTATCTTGCAGCGCTTGCGGGTTTCAACCTGACCGTCCACTTCCACCAGACCTTCGGCGATCAGCGCCTTGGCGGCGCCGCCACAATCAGCCCAGCCCTGATGCTTGATCAGATCACACAAGGCAACGAAGGGGTGACCTTCGAGCAGAAACGTTTCCATGGGAAATCCTCTAAATGGATGAATGCCGAAACAGCAGGGCGGCCATTTTAGGCAGTTCAGGCAGGCAAGGAAAGGGAAGGGCGGTCTCACGATGGAAAAAGTGGCCTCAAATATGTGGTCCTGCTCATGGAAGCGCGCCTGATCGGACGCATGGTGACGCAACCCGTCAGACCCGGTATGCGCTGATTTGTGCTTGTTGTTAGGATCCTCACACTATTCAAATGACTCAAGGAACGTCCCATGACTTTTTCTTCCCGCGTGTTGCTCGCCTGTGGTGCACTGACCCTGTGTGGCGTGGCCCAGGCCAGTACGCCGGTGCAATTTTCCCTGCCCGGCGTCAATCTGCCTGCATCCCATCAGGTGGAAGGGGGGAGAGCCTCTCTTCTCTATGGCCGAACCGGGCAGGTGAAGGGGATCGACCTGCCGATCTTCGCCCTCTCCGACGTGGATCAGTTTACCGGTTTGCAGCTTGGGGTCTTTCTCGGGGCCGGGCGGGTACGCCACCAGTTTGGCGGGGTGGCCATCAACGCGGTCAACTGGCATGACGGGCAAGATACCGGCGTCAACCTGGGGTTCGTCAACCTGACCAACAATGTGAAAGGGCTAAACTGGGGGGGCGTCAACATAGCCCGGGGCAATGCGCTGGCCAACGTCGGCTTCATCAACTATGCCGAACGTACCACCTTCCAAATTGGCTTTGTCAATGCGACCAAGCATCTGGACGGGTTGCAGATCGGGTTGGCCAACTATGCCGAGAACGGCGTATTCCCCATTCTGCCGCTGGTGAATTTCCAGAAATCCTTCTGACGGCACAATCCGTTTTGCATTAAGGGCCGGTGCTGATTACCCTGTGCCCCTTGAACCCGCGACAGGTGAAAAGGTAACAGATGACGGCAGGGCAGATGAACGCAATCGGAATTGGCTGGGATGTGCGCGGTTGGCAGGGCAGCGCCCAGGCGGTCGCCGTGGTGGGATGGCAGTCGCAAAGCGACACCCTGCACTGGCTGGGGGTCTCGCCGCTGTTTCGCCTGAGCTCGCGGGTGGCGCCGGATCTTGCTTCCTTGCTGCGTCCGGCCCTGCAAAACGAGCTGACCCTGATGCAGGTGGAGGCCTGTTCGCACTTAGCCCTTGGCATCGATGCGCCGCTCGCCTTCCCGCGTACGCTGGGAGATCTGCTTGCCGGCAAGCCGCTCTCCTGCGCCGTGCCGGAGCGGGAAATAGACAACCCCTACGCCTATCGCGACTGCGAGCGCTGGCTGCACCAGCAGTATGGCAAGAAGCCCCTCTCGGCCACCTTCGACCGCCTGGGCAACAACGCGACCCTGGCCCTCTCCATGCTTCCCCACCTCGCGGATCTGCAACTGGTTCCCAAGGTGCAGGAGCGGGCCGAGCGCGCCGTGCTGGAAGTCTATCCGGCTCTGGCAAAACAGGGAGGAAAGGCCTCGGCAGCGCGCCCCGAACTGGCCGCCTTGCTGCCAGAGGGGGTGGTAGCAGGCACAGATCGTTACGACGCCGCCCTGTGCGCCCTGATGGCGCTGCAATATGCCGCTGCTGGCAGGGTGAGCCAATTGCCACCTCTGGTGATGCCACCCGCCGGGATGGCCCGCGACGAAGGCTGGGTCTATCACTTCAACGCGTCCTGCGCCTGATAGCGGGCAGGCTCTGATCCGCCCCGTTTTGGCGGGGCGGGCAAGTGCGCACCAGCTGGCATCATGCTGGTAGACAACGTTGACCGGATCGTTGAAATTCAGTGGCGATATTTTGCTCGTATATGCCATCAAACAAGAGATGACATTCCCCAACTCAATGCCTGTTAACACGAGGCAGCGTTACAGAATGTCGCTTGGCAAGCGCTAAATTGGTCAATTCGTCTGCAGTTGACGATTTTTCTTGTTGTTCGTGCCAGAGAGTGGTGGTGCGTCACTCTCTTCATCCGATATATTGCTTTTTCTCCTGACTCTTCTGTGTGGTGGTGCCGATGAAACGCATTCTCTCAATCCAGTCCCATGTGGTGTTTGGCTGTGCCGGCAACAGCGCCGCCGTGTTTCCCATGCGTCGTCTCGGCATGGAGGTGTGGCCCATCAACACGGTGCAATTTTCCAACCACACCCAATATGCCCAGGGGTGGCAGGGGATGGCGATGCCTGCCGGCCATATCAGCGCCCTGATCGAGGGGCTTGGCAATATCGAGGTGCTAAGCCGCTGCGACGCCGTGCTGAGCGGCTATCTGGGATCGGCCGAGCAGGGGGATGAGATCCTGACTGTGGTTCGGGCCGTCAAAGCCGCCAATCCAAATGCCATCTATTTCTGCGATCCCGTGATGGGCCATCCGGAGAAGGGATGTATTGTCGCCCCCGGTGTTACCCGTTTTCTCACCGAACAGGCATTGCCGGTCGCCGACATCATGGCCCCCAATCTGCTGGAGCTGGAGACCTTGTGCGACACCCATCTGACGGATCTGGCCCAGACCCGTGCCGCCGCCCATCGGTTGCTGGCCCGGGGCGTGAACATGGTGCTGGTCAAGCATCTTGGACGGGCAGCCCAAGACCCCGGCCGCTTCGAGATGCTGCTGGCCACTTCCGAGGGGGATTACCTCATCGCCCGTCCGCTCTATGAGTTTGCCCGCCAGCCGGTGGGGGTCGGGGATCTTATCAGTGCCCTGATGCTGGCCAATCTGCAGGCAGGGTTTGATGCGGTGAGTGCCTTTGAACGTACCAATGCGGCGGTGGATCGAGTGCTGCAGGAGACCTGGCGGGCCGATGCCTATGAGTTGCAACTCATTGCGGCGCAAAGCGCCTTTGCCGAACCGGTTATCCAGGCCCGTGCCGAACGACTGGCGTAAGGAAGAGTGTTGGGATGGCGGTGAGGCCTGTGTGAGCGCAGTGACCTGGGCTCGGATAATCAAGTCAATTAACTGGACAGGCATGTCGCCTTCTCAAGACAGTGCATCCCCCTGATGGGGCAAGCAGCTTTTTGGCGCGTAATAGATAGCGATACTCATCAGGCGAGAAGCTGGGGAAACTCGTCATTTGGATCAATCAGTCAATTTGTGCGGCTGCCAGCTTGAATTTAGAAGTTGTAATTGACCCCCATGATCAACAACGGGATATAACCACCGAAACGTCGGTTGTCACCATAATTATCAAAAGAGATATTCTTGTAGCTAAATTCACCAAATAAGCTCCAATTTCTATTTAACTTTAGATTAGTTGATAAACTATACTTGGCATATTTTTCACGCCATATTTTATTACCGTTTGTATTATTGTCCTTTTTAAATTCACCAAACTCTCCCCATAATGAAGCGCTCAATTCCCCCCAGTTATAAAATACACCTGGTTTAATAAACCACTCTGTTTCATTTTCCTGTTCCTGGTCACCAGCCTTTGGTGACCATAATCCCTCTTGATAGCGAAAATTAAGCCATATGCCACTGCGCTCTGATAGTTTATAGGCAAGGCCTGGTTCAATTTCCCAGTAAGAAAAGTCACCAGTATTTCGCTTATACTGAATTTGATAAAGTCCATAACCATTAAAAGTAAGATTGTCACTAATGTTATAACCACCGAAAATTTTAACCTCTGGCATTGTTCGTTTATCCAGACTCTCTTGTGCTAATTTCACTCCCCAGCCATAATATCCATCATCAGTGTTATAAGCACGATTAGCGTAAATTTCATTAATAGAATTAACACCACGGTTATAATCTGCATGTGTTAGGGGATCACTATATAACTCTTCTCGGCCAGAATAAAATCCTACATCCCAACCAGGCAGATCATCATGACGGAAATTACCTTGGGCTAACGTTATTTTGACTTTTCCTTCGGTAACGCCATCCTCTCGCTCTATATGTTCCACCTCAACGTTGGAGCCAAGCGAACCGTGGAAGCTGGAATCGGATTCTGGTTTTTCTCCCAAGGCAGACATTAACTCGGCAATGGAGTATTCACGTTTGAGCGCTTCTATTTGAGCTTTTAATTTGTTATCTCGTATAGTTTTATCAGCACCCGCTATCGCTTGGTTATAAAATAGTAAGCCAGTAATGCCAAAAATAGCATAAGCGAAATAATTCATCGATTTGCTCCTGAGTATCAAACTAGCCTGAACGACGTTTTTTAAGTATTAATTTTATTGGTGTGTCAATATGCAAGTTGTGGTAACAACAACGTGGCCTGTAATAATAGGTTATGCCATGTTATTTAATCTGGAGGATAACTGAATAACCAAGAATCAACTCATACTCGCCCCCGGCGTGATCGGCTGTGTCATGCTCAGGCATCTTTTAAATGCGATACCTTTATTATTGAATAAATGACATTTTTCTGCAGAGATTTGAATTTTCAGGTTCTGATTGACTGAATGTTGAACGGTACCAGGCACACGGATCAGCAGTTTATGACCACTCCTTTCCAAGCGGGTATAAATCAGTGACTCTGTTCCCAGTCGCTCTATACCTTCAATTATGGTAGTCACTCCGTGATCATCAATATGAATATCCTCCGGGCGAATTCCCAATGTCATCATGGCCCCTGTAGTAGCAGTGGATAATCCAAGGTCTACATCAACGTCGAATGAATGATTACCTACCACAACGCTAGCTTTACCGGGTCGGGTCGCTTTGAGAGTTGCGGGCAATAAATTCATTTTTGGTGAGCCGATAAACCCAGCCACAAATAACGTCTGTGGGAAATAGTAGATATCCAATGGTGAGCCGACTTGCTCAATCACTCCTTCATTCAGTACCACTATTCTATCTGCCAGTGTCATCGCCTCGACTTGGTCGTGGGTAACATAAATAATGGTTGAGTTCAGTTTTTTATGATATTCGGACAACTGTCGCCGCATCCGTACTCGCAGTGATGCATCAAGATTGGACAAAGGCTCATCTAATAAAAAGAGTCTGGGGTCCCGGGCAATTGCCCGACCAATGGCAACTCGCTGACGTTGTCCACCCGATAATTGGCTGGGCCGCTGTTTGAGCAAACTGCTGAGCTCCAGCATATCGGCAACACGCTTGACTCGGGTTTGAATCTGCTCACGGCTGCTCTTTGCCATTCTTAGACCAAAGGCAATATTTTCATAAACTGTCATGTGAGGGTAGAGCGCATAGGATTGGAATACCATGCCAATGCCACGAGCAGTGGGTGACAGATCATTGATTGTTGCTCCATCAAGGCTCATATGTCCGGAACTTATCTCCTCCAGCCCGGCAATCATGCGTAGCATGGTTGATTTGCCACAGCCGGAAGGACCAACAAATACCGTGAATTGACCCTCTTCGATAGTCAGATTTGCATCCTTGATGACATGGGTGCCGTCAGGATAAATCTTATTGATATTGCTTAGTTCCAGCTTGGCCATATCTTTATCCTTATGGTTATCGACTGCATGAACGGTTGAATTATCCCGGCATCATATTTGGCTCCGCGTTTTCGAGCACAGTGGTAAGGTCAAATGTTGCCGTGTCATTAAAATGCCAGTCGGCCTGGCCAACTCGCGCTCTCGGACCTATCCCCACAACCTGCATACCGGCAGCTCTGGCTGCATGAATACCAGCCTCGGCATCTTCCATAACAATGCAATCACAGGTATTGACTCTCAATTGTCCAGCCGCATAAATAAAAATGTCTGGCTCTGGTTTGCTGCGAACTACAGACCAACCGTCACAAATAGCATCGAATAGCGGAATGAGGTCCAACTGATATAGAACGTAGCGCGCATTCTTGCTCGCGGAAGCCACTGCGACTTTAATTCCTCGTGCGTTTAGTTCCAGCAATAACGAACGAATACCTGGTAAAATGTCTTTTTCAGAAAGACTTTCCAATTGCTCCAGGTAATATTTATTCTTGCGAGCCATCAACACGGTCGTCTGTATTTCAGAGAGTTTGGTACCAGCCAGAATAATGGATAGCGATGTCCGGCGAGAAACGCCCCGCAGTTGCTCATTGATCTTGCGATCGAAGTAATAACCCTCTTCATTTGCCATACGCAACCAAGCTTGAAAGTGCAATTCAGCCGTATCGGTGATAACGCCATCCAGATCAAAAATAAATGCCTTACACATGGAATATTACCTCAGTGCTGTCAATAGTGCGGTCTTGACCGGCTATTTCAATGGAGAGGGAATTGCCGGGTTGGCGGTGAATAGAGACAGTTTTATGATCCACGCTTATTTCCAAACGTTGACCTTTATAAAACAGCGGGAAGTTAATTTTTTGCCACTCTCTGGGTAAATTTGGTTTGATGCACAACTTGTCATCCAGAAAACGGACTCCGCCAAAGCCGAGTACTACGCATTGCCAGGTTCCCCCCATGGAAGCAGCATGAATACCGTGATCGGAACTTTTCATGTTTTGGCCAAGATCAATGGTGGCCGCCTGGCGAAACAGTTGGTAGGCGTATTCTGTGTGACCCATGTCGGCAGCCAGTACGCAATGGGTTGAGAGACTCAGGGAAGAGTCATGCAGGGTCTTTGGTTCATAATAATTCCAGTTGGCCAATTTGGTTTCCAGGTCAAACATGGATCCCTGCAGGAAAAACAGCATCATGATGTCGGCCTGCTTGGAAACTTGGATCTGGTTCACTTGATCCAGGTTATAGTCCTGAAAAAGGCCTCCGACAAATGGCTGTTGCTTGTATTTGGTCAGATCGATGATCGCTTTTTGCAGGTAGGTATCATCTTGCGCAATGACCTTGTCTTCCATTCGTGGTTGGGGAAGATAGATATTATCGACTCGTTTTCGCCAAAGAGTAGGGTCGAAAGTCAGATTGGCATTGAGCTTGGCCAGCAGCACCGGGTTATCCATTGACAGTGTATCGTAGCAGCGGATTGCCAATCGGATATTCTCTGCCGCCATATAATTGGTAAAAGCATTATTATCAACATGCTCTTTGTACTCATCCGGCCCGATGACGTTACAGATGCCCCACATATTGCGATCTTCTAGCCAGTCGAGGCGGCTGCACCAGAAAGTAGCTGTATCGAATATAATTTCATAACCCATCTCATCCATGAATAGCTGATCGCCGGAGAGCTGGTAATATTGCCACACGGCATTGGCGATATCACAGGTGATATGTTGTTCAATAAATTCCGACCATATTTTGGTGGATTGACCCGTTATTATGTCTACCGCCCCCCATATAGGGGTGACCTCCTCACCCGTCAGGGCTGATTCCCACGGGAACTGCACGCCCAGATAGCCATTGGCGCGGGCTTTTTTACGCCCCTCAGGCAGCGTTCGGTAGCGATACGTCAGTAGACCACGGGCAACGTCGGGCATGGTGTAGGTGAAAAATGGCAGCATAAACACTTCTGTATCCCAGAAAGTGTGCCCCTTGTATCCCTCACCAGAGAGTCCCTTGGCCCCTATGCTGAAACGGGTGTCATGCATCGGGCAGAAGATGTTTAGCTGATACAGGGCAAAACGTATCGCCAGTTGGTCAACATCAGGTCCGACAATGGTGATATCCATGTTGTTCCAGCGTTTTGCCCATTCGTTCGCACTGGTCTCGAGCAGGACATCGAAGCGCTGTTTCGCGCACGTTTTGAGATGGGCCAAGGTGTGATCGCGCAGGGCTTGCAGCTTATAACCTGGCGTATCGAACTCCTTGTCACGGGATGTATGCACGACCCCCAGCTTGTCGAGGCCAAAGGTGTCACCCGCCTTTAACTCGCATCTGATGCCGGTCCACACCTTGCGGCGTGCCATGACGAGTGTTGGAGTCAGCTCAAGCTCGCGACCGTTGAGTTCATAGCGATGGGTAGTGACAAATACAAAGTCGATGCCGCTTTCGGTGGTGCGTTGCAGCAGTTCGACATAGCGTTTGTCATGGAAGCGCTTTTCGCCTTCGTGGAAGTGTTGTGCCCCCGAGTTGGTGAGCTGGGCATCAATCCCTGAATGGATTTCCACCTCGGCGTCGCTATCGATGGCCCCAATGTGCACGGAGAATGCCATCAGATGCAGATCCGCCATGGAGATAAAGCGACGAAAGCACAGGTGAAAGCGCTTATTGCCCGGGCTGGTCCAGGTAAAGTCACGAATGAGTTCACCGTTTTTTACATTGAGGCGTCGGGAGTAATTAGCAACCTTGCCTTGTTCAAGATGAAAGCGCTCACCATCGATAAATATTTCGATGGCACTCATATCGGCGGCATTTGGCAGTTCGGTAACTTCTGCTTGGTCAAACTTGTTGAAGGTGCCTGCAACAAAGAAATTGCGCGTCTGGCCGACATACTTTTCTTCTGTGGCACTGCGTGCGCTCATATAGCCATTACCCTGGCTCATGACCACTTCGCATTTCCCCTGATAAGCGGGCTTGAACTGTGTCTCTTCAATAACCCAATTTTTCAGTTCTGCTTGCCCGGCATCGTAGCGCATGAACATGATGGAGAATCCTCATCCTAGCCTTTTACTGCGGAAGACATTGCGTTGCCGACGAAGTGACGCTGAAAAATGATAAATACGACCAATATGGGAATAGTTGAGAGGAATGCTCCCGCAAGAATGGATTCCCAATCACCCACTGCACCATAGGAGTTGCGCAGGCTGAGCAAGCCAACGGGAAGGGTAAAGGCTTCTGGCGGACTGTTAATCACGACCAGGGGCCAGAAGAAATCATTCCATGCCCCTTGGAATCCTAAAATGGTGACGGCCAATATGGCTGGTTTTGCGAGCGGGATAAAAATTTTCCACAAGATAATAAAGGGACTCGCACCATCAATAATTGCGGCCTCTTCAAGCTCTTTTGGAATACTTTCAAAAAACTGTTTCATTATCAGCACCTGCACAGATGCCACCACTGCCGTGATGACAGCCCATGGGGTGTTGAGCAAGCCTATATTGTTGTAAATCAAGTAGTTGGAAATGAAAGTAACCTGCCCAGGGAGCATGGTGCTCAATAGCATGAAGGCGAATATGGCACGCGCCCCGGTGAATTTGAGACGTGCCAGGGCATAACCCGCAGTGCAGGCAAAAAACAGGGTCAACAGCACTTTCCCGAACGCAATCAGGAATGAGTTGAGGGTCCAGCTCATAAACAGGCTCTTGCCGGTATCAAGGCTCACAGATTCAGTGATGACCCGCACATAAGAGCGAAATACATAGCCAATCACGCCGGGAGCCACATTATCCCAGACCGCGATCCGCCCGCGACGTTCCATGCGGCTCGGAGCCAGGGTGCTGTCGATCAACACCTGAGAAACTGGGGCTCTGATATTCAGGGGGAGGGTAGCTATCTCGGGACCATGACCCCGATATTTGATAGTAAACGCCCAAGTCTTGCTATTGCCCTCTGTACTGGTCTCTATTTGGCCTCGGCGCTGGATAAATTTGACTCGGCGTTGGGTGTCTATCAGTTGTGGCGAACTGACGATGGCATAGTCGGCGGCAAAATCTTTGGCGGTCACGGCAGCCATGCCGGCGCCAGGGCGGCGGCGTGGTACTTCGATTTGAGGTTCCGTTAACGGTGTCCCGATTTTGGCGGCATAGGTCACGGTGAACTTGATGTCGGCGCCAGGAGCAAAGCCACCAAAGAAGGGTGCCTGGGCCCCATCTCTTCCCAATTGATAAGCGGCCATCCAGTTAGCGGGCTGGACTTGGGCAAAGTTGAAGTGAAATGGCTGCTCCAGCGAATCATCTTTGAGGCTGGCGAGGAAGGCCACCACGAAGGTTCCCAACATCAAGGTCGCGACCATCAACAGGATCCCATAGACCCAAGCGACCTTGGCCCAACGACGTCGGGCATGAAATTGGGCAATCTGCGCCCTGTTGGCGGCATCGATTCTGTCGTTGTTTTGTGCCATATCCCAATCAGGCATTTACCTTCTCCTTTACACCGAAGGTCTTTTGCAAATAGACCACGACCAGTGTCAGCAGCGCCAATACCGTGGCAGCAGCGCTGGCCATGCCGATTTGCGGTGTCTCCCCTGGCGGAAAGGTATTGTGATAGACGTAATAGGCCATGGTGATCCGCGATTCGAGGGGGGCAATGGGGGCAGAGGTACCCATCAGTGCTACTTGATCAAACATCTGCAAGGTACCGATGATACTGAAGGTGATGACCACGAAAGTCACAGGTGCTATTTGTGGAATCGTGATGTACCAGTGCTGTTGAAATCTATTGGCACCATCGATATAGGCTGCTTCATATAATTCGTCAGGAATGCCTTGCAGCCCGGCAAGAAATAGCAACATGAAAGTGGGGATAGTCGTGTAGATATTTTGGATGACAATCGCCCACAAGGTCAGCGGCATTGGTCCGATTTTTTCATGAGTGTTCAGCCAATTTATTTCAATAATCTGTTTTGTTTCACTAATGAGGCCAAAGCCAGCGAGAGTTAATGTAACCATAGCCGCAATGAGGCAGGCTAAAAAAGCCCACGCAGGTTCACATATACCGGCGGGTAAGCCACATCTGCGATCACGCATTACCAGCATCAACTGAATAATGATCGCACAAAGGAGGAAGGTCACTATGTATGGGGCATAGCTGAAGATGTCACTGATAAGTCCGTTGAGAAAACCTTTCTTTTGATATATCCAGATGAAGATAATGGTGACAGCCGCGCTTGATAATACGCAGGGTAAATAGAAGGCGACCTTGAAAAATCTTTGTCCATGAACCTTGTTGTTCACCAAAATGGCAAGAGACAATGCAAGCACTGTTTGTACAACAGTAACAAATAATGAAAACCAGATTGTATTTGATAGCGCGGTTAAAAACAGATTATCACTCAATAGATTTTTGAAGTTGGCAAGTCCAACCAAGACCGCTTCATTGAATAAGTCATATTCGGTGAAACTGAAATAGAGAGTGCGAATGAGCGCGTATAAAAAGAAAATGACCAGTGTCAGCAAGAAAGGTCCTATCAGAAGCCATCCATAGATCTGTTGATTCCGTTTGAGCGAATTCACTTCATGCTCCTTTTTTCGGCCATCGTATCGTATTTTTGTTGGGCGATTTTAATCGCCTGCGCTGGCTCCATCGGACCCAACAGCACGGCCGTCAGCGCTTCATTGATGGGTGTTGACCACGCCAAACCATACTCATCGAAGGCGTAAGGCTCTATATAACCGCGACTGGCACCATCAAAGATTTTTTTGGCGAGTTGATTGGATGGGTCGGTTTTGGAGAAATAAGGCGAGTTGGCCAAATCTTGACGGCTTGGTAGGGCCAGACCTGAATCCAGGACCCACTCCTGGGCCTTTTTACTGGTCAGGATTTGCACCGCTTTTTCAGTTGCCGCCATGTTTTTGCTGTTGGCATTGAGCCCCCAGGCGACGCTAAAGAGCAGATTGCCACGCTGACCTGAGACCGGGTCTTTTGGCATCAGGGTGGTGCCATAGAGGAGGTTGTTCGCATTGTCACGGAGATAACCACTGATCCAGTTGCCTTCAAAGGTAATGGCCGTTTTTTCAGTAGCGAAACAGCCACCGCTCCAGATTTGCCCCAGGTCGGTTGATAAAATGCCAACCTTATCTTCGGTTACCAAACCAGTATAAAACGTAAAGGCCCGTTCGAAATTGGCATCCAGAATGGTTTTGCCGTTTTCATTGAAAGGTTTCCAACCTGTTGCCAGGGCAAAAGGGGCGAAGCGGTTGTAATCAGGAATAATACAGATGCCTGATACTTCTGTTCCTAGTGCGGCCTGGACGGCAAGTAATTTTTCACGTAACTGATCCCAATTATCGTCATCCGTGGGATAGGCTACTTTGGCATCATCAAAGACATCTTTGTTGTATAGCAAGGCAAGGGTGTTGAAGTCTTTGGCGATACCGTACAGTTTCCCTGCGCTGAAGGCCTGGTTCAAGTTTGGAATAATAGACTCGGACAGTATTTTGAGTGAGGGGCCGATTGCAGCGACCTTGCCAGAATTGATCAGTGGCGTGGCAAATACCGTATCAATATAAAATGCATCCGGTGCCGTATTGGCCGATAGTGAGTTGATAATATACTGAGAGAAGTCGCCTTCAATAGGCAGATATTTGACCGTGATACCTGCGCGTTTGAGTTCATCGACCATGACTTCACTGACTAATTTGTTGACAACCACGACATCGTTACCACCCCATCCGGCAATGGTCACCTCCGTGGTATTTGCCGCTATTGGCAAGGCGGTCCAGCATGATAGTAACAGCAACCCCAACGTTGACTTGTTCATTCTCACCGCCTCCCTGAGTTGAGAAATGGAGAAACATAGTCGAGAAACAGGTCATGACGTAAAAATCTCCTTTTATTACGTCAACGATGCCAGTAGGGAGATGGCTTTTACCTTGTCAGGATCCCATAAAATTTATTTTCGTTTTTTTACGCAAAAATATGCGACGCCAATCACTCTAAAATGCGATTCATGCCGTTTTCATCCCTGCCGATGAGGTTATGCATGGCAGTCTTGCTGGTGAGTGAGAGTTCACTCGGCCATCCAGAGAAATATGGCGGCAAGCCGGTAATAAGTCGGTAGGAAGAGGACGGGATGGCTCCAGTGATCCGTATCTGCAACGGATTGGATGAGCAAGGTGAATGGCGTGAAGCCAGCTTGCTTCAGATGCAGTAGAGATCAGAGCCGGGGGACGCGCTGGGCTCAGCCTGGTGACTAGCTGGTTTGTCCCTGTTTGAAGGTGACGGATACCAGGGCGCCAACCGGCGGTTCTCCTGCAATGGCCAAATCGATGAGTGCCGCCGTCCGCTCAGCCAGTTTGGTCATATCCTGCTCAATGGTCGTCAGTTCGTCAGCCAGTCCAGGTAAACCATCATAACCAACCACGGCAAACTGCTTTGGCACCTCATACCCGCGATCTTGCAAGGCGGTGAGCACGCCGATCGCAGTCTCATCGCAGACACAGACAAACCCCTGATATGTTTCCAATTGTGCGGTTGGCAGTTGCATGAAGTGGCGATAGGCCGCGATGTCCACGACAGGGAGTGCGCCAGTACACAACTCGCGGATCGGCAATTCATGGCCGGCCATCACGGAGAGGTAGCCCTGATATCGGAGTTGATAGCCGCCACCACAGGTTGTCGGTGTGACAAAGCCAATGTGCGTGAGACCTTTGCCTATGAGGTGCGAAGTGGCGGCGCGACTGCCATGAAAGTCATCGGGGGCCACCCAAAATGAGCCTTCTGACATGCCGATGCAGACGTAAGGCTGGTGATGTCGGCGGCAAGCCGAGATGCGAGGGTCACAAGGGGTGATACCGAGTAAGACCACCACATCCACTTCGGGAAGGTCTTCCCCCTCAAAGCTGATTGGTACCAGACGGTATTTGAGGTGATCGATGGCAGTGGCAAGTGCCGGCCAGAGCATTCCCAGATAGCGAGAGGACTTGGCCTCATGGGGACCAAGCGAGAGTGCAATGCTCATCAAGGGGATATTGGTTGGCGCCTTTTTTCTCGGCGGGTGCAATCCCAGCTCCCGGCATACCGCCAGTACCTTCTGGCGGTTTTCTGCGCTGATCCCGGGTTTGTTGTTCAGTGCCCGACTGATGGTTGCGATCGATACGCCAGCCACCTTGGCCACATCATGCAATGTGGTTTTTTTCGGCTTCACGTCATCGCTATGTTTGGCCAACGTTCCCCCCTCATCAGAAAGGTTTACTTGAGCGCCATTTAAAGCGAAAAATTTTCAATGGTAAACAACGGCAGACGGGCAAATTGCGGAGCGGCGATCTGCACATCCCCAGGCTTTTCTGAATATTTGCAGGGAAAGCCATCTTTTTGTTCCCTATTGAGATACAGCGCCATTGGCGCCATCAGGCCGATAAAGTGGGGGATATCCAATGGCAAATGCCCTTCACCGGTAGGGACATTTGCCATATCGGCAGGGAAGATCAGAGAGACTTGTAGAAAAAGAGGGTAGCCGCCAGGCTGCCGTCGGCACTGAGGGCAAAGTCCGGGATCTGGCCCACCTCCTGGTAGCCCAGTTGGCGATAGAGGCGGGATGCCACATCCCCGACCCGGGTATCGAGCACCAGCAGACTGCGCTTGGCCTCGCGGGCGCCTTGTTCCATGGTGTGCATCAGGGCGCGGCCGATGCCCTTGCCACGGGCATGGGTGTGCACCATCAGCTTTTCCACCTCGGCCCTGTGCCGGCCGTTCTCCTTGCTGCAAAGCGCCAGCTGGATGGCGCCGACCGGCTGGCCTTCCTCAAGGGCAACCCACAACTTGCGCTTGCCTGCCGCCAGCTCCTCCTCGACCCCTTGCCAATAGGCGTCTCCCTGCGCCTCGCTCAGGGGAGGCAGGAATCCCACCGAGGCGCCGCTGGCCACGCAATTTTGCAGCAAAGTGATGAGGGCTGGGGCAGATCCTGTCGTGCTGTCCAGTTCAACGATAATCATGTCACGTCCTTGTCAAAAGGGGCAAGCCTGCAGGCTCGCGTCGGGTCATATCCATGACAGGCGCCGTTTGGTATCAGCCATCGGTGCCATGCCCAAGTGCTATTTTCCGGGTCTGTGTCGCGTCGCCCATTCTCGGGTGTTGGTGCGCGGTAAAACGCTGTCAGCGGATCAAATGTTGCTCGGCCAGCCAGGAAAACAGCAGGCGGGAGACGGGGGAGACCTCATCGAGGTGGCGGCTGTCGAGCCAGCGCAGCTCGGCGATTTCGGCCGATGCCGTGGGGGTGCCCTTGGCCTCTCCCGTGTAGCAGCGCAGCCTGACTTCCACCCCGACCGGCTTGTCGTCGGCCTGGGCACTGAACTCGCTGGCAAAGCGCAATGTGTCCGGTTGCAGGGTGACGGCCAGCTCCTCTTCAATTTCGCGAACAAGCGCCGCTTCATCGCTCTCTCCCGGTTCGCGCTTGCCGCCCGGGATGTAGTAGATGGATTTGCCGTGGGAACGGGCGCAAAGCAGCTGACCCTCCTTAAAGGTCAACCAGGCGAGTTTGTCGATCATGGCAATGTGTTCTCCGGTTGAGTGGTGACTTGTTCGCACAATGTGCGATAGGAGCTGTGTTCCAGCTGGGCAGGGGAGAGGCCGAGTTGTGTCGCCAGCGCCTGCAGCTGCTGGCGATATTCGGGCAGTGCGGTCTCGTCATCGGTCATGATGGCCAGCTCGGCGAAGTCGCCGAGTCCTTCCAGATGATCCTGGGTGACGTGGAAGGGGCCGACAAAATAGATGCTGCGCCGTTTTTCAATGTTCAACACCTGCCGGTAGCCCAGGGTATGCAACATGCTGACGGCCTTGTCGGTGTCGGTGATGTTGACCGCCTCGCAGCGATCCGGCTCGGGCCCTTTCACTATCCAGAGGCGGATGCCGGAGGGCTGCATGGTACGGATCACCAGGCACTTGCCCTGTGCGGCCAGGGTGTGCTCTGGCGTATCGAAATAGCTGTCCCGCTCCCGGTTATCTTCCACCATCACCTGCGGGGTGAGGGCCGCCAGCGCCGCGCGAAAGGCGTCGCTATCTGCCAGTCGGTACTTGAACTCGACTTCAAAGCGGCCCTGAAAATGTGCCTGTGACATCAAGGGGTTCCTGCCGATTTGAACATGAATGACAGGCAGCCTAGCAAAGTTGGCCGACCGGCCCAAGGGGTTGGCGAATGGAATACAGAAACACTCTGTTTCCGGTGACGGAGCCTGTTTCGATGAGAGTATCCGGAGTTTTGTCAATGAAAGGGGATGGCGCGCTGGAGAGCCACTGCAGGCGCATCTCTTGGCAAAGGAGTGGATGCGGGCGTAAAAAGTCGCGCTGGCGCACAGGATGGGGCCGGCAGGCTGGGCGCAGGCGGAGCCCTGTGGTTTAATCCCTGCCACTTTGGCGGTAGCCGACCCGAGTGTGGCGGTGGTGCGGCGTTGACATATGCAGGTGAAAGAATGCAGATAACAGCACAGAACAACTTTATCGGATTGGGGGTGGCGGGCAACTTCGCCGGTCACCTGGAGCAGGCTGGTGAGGCCTCGGATTTCGTGGCCGTGGTGGTGCGCGACACCAGCGCACCCAAGGCGCTGTTCCCCTTCTATGTGCCGGGCCATCCGGGTCAGCTGGGGGTCTTCCCCTTGAGCGGCGATGCCATCTTCCTGCCACAGGCGGCGATCACCGGTGACGAGAAGGTGCAGATCGAGCCCGAAGTGGCGCTCTGGTGCGAGCTGGAGTACGCCGGAGATCAGGTGGTGGCGATCCATCCCCGTGCCTTTGGGGCCTACAACGACTGCTCCATTCGTCGCCCCAACGCCAAAAAGATCAGCGAGAAGAAGAACTGGGGAGCAGAGAGCAAGGGGCTGGCGGCCAGGCTGCTGCCCCTTTCCGGCTTTGCTGCCGGCTGCGAGCTCGATGACTACCGCATCGCCTGCTATCTGGAGCGGGACGGCGAGCTGCACGCTTATGGCGTCGACAGCGCGGCGGTGGATTACAGCTATTTCCACGGCCGGTTGCTGGAGTGGGCCATCGACAAGTTCAATCATCAGCAGGATGAGGGGCCGGCCGAGCATATCCAGGGGCTACTGGCTCAGGCGGGCCGCCCGTCCCATGCGCTCATCAGCATAGGAGCCACCCGCTATACGCCGTTTGGCGAGACCCACTTCCTTCAGCCCGGCGACACCGCCTGCGTACTGGTCTATCCGGGCAGCCGTTACGGCGAGGGCGATATTCGTGACGCGATCCGCACCCGCCAGTTTGCCCCCGACATGTCGGTATTGCTGCAGGCAGTCAGGAGCCGCTGATCCGGGCGACACCTTGTTGGTGCTCTCCCCTGTTACGCTTGCGCGGGCATGACGGGCGCTGTCTGACATGGCCTGTCGCTTATCGGAAAGGAGCTGGAGCATGGTGAACATCAGAGGCTGTACCACGGACGATCTGGCAGGCTTGCTGGATCTCTATCGGGAGCTGCGTCCCCACGATCCTCCCCTGAGTGGCGAAGGGGCACGCACGGCTCTTGAGGCGCTGTTGGCAGATCCCCGGGTACGGCTCATCGTGGCCGAGGTGGACGGGGAGCTGGCCGCCACTTGCCAGCTGGGGATGGTTCCGACGCTGACCAATGGGGCCAGGCCGTTTGGCATCATAGAGCATGTGATCACGGCGGCCCGCTTTCGCCGCCATGGCCTGAGCCAGCGGGTACTTGAACAGGCGCTGGCCATCGCCTGGGAGCAGGATTGCTACAAGGTGATGCTGCTGTCGGGGGAGGGGCGAGAAGGCGCTCACCGGCTCTACGAGAAGCTCGGCTTCAAGGCCGGGATCGAGCGGGGATTTGTCATCAAACAGGCGGATGTGGAGAAACAAGGCGCATTGCCCGGGTAAGGCTTGCTGACAGGTTTTGGAGACAAAAACGGGGAGGGGTTTGATACCCTCCCCGTTTTTTACACGGATGGTCGCCAGCGTTGCCGGCAATCCTTATTTGCTGGCTACCTTGCTGACCACCTCGATCAGCTGATAGCGCAGGGAAGGGGCATCGGCCGGCACATTGGTGAGCCGCTCCTTGCTGACGGTGAGCTGGTAGCGATAGCCCGGCTCGAACTGGAATCCTTCAATTTGCTGATAGGAGAGGGTCCAGGGTTGTTGCTCGTCGCTGCGCACCTGCATGCACTTCATCGGGCCGACCCCGACACAGTGCACCAGCTGGCTGTTGACGTAGAGTGTCTCGCCCCGGGAGGGAGCTGGGGCGCTCTGGCAGGCAGAGAGCAACAGGGCGGCAGTGGCACCGAGGAACAGGGGTTTCATGACGGACTCCTTCAAATCGAAAGGGGCATTAGAACGGCAAACAAAAAGGCGGTCAATGACCGCCTTTGTAACAAGCCGTGTCGACGGGCGCCTTAACGCTGGTCGATGGGGACGAATTCCCGCTGCGGATGACCGGTATAGAGCTGACGCGGGCGACCGATCTTCTGATCATCATCCGAGTGCATCTCGTTCCAGTGGGCAATCCAGCCGATGGTACGGGAGATGGCGAAGATCACGGTGAACATGCTCATCGGGATGCCGATCGCCTTCATGATGATGCCGGAGTAGAAGTCCACGTTCGGGTAGAGCTTCTTCTCGATGAAGTAGGGGTCGGACAGCGCGATGCGTTCCAGCTCCATGGCCACGTCCAGCAGCGGATCCTTGATCTGCAGCTCGGTCAGTACTTCGTGGCAGGTCTCGCGCATCACGGTGGCACGGGGGTCGTGGTTCTTGTAGACCCGGTGACCGAAGCCCATCAGACGGAACGGATCGTTCTTGTCTTTGGCGCGGCCAATGAACTCGGGGATGCGATCCACAGTTCCGATCTCTTCCAGCATGCGCAGGCAGGCCTCGTTGGCGCCACCGTGCGCCGGACCCCACAGGGAGGCGATACCGGCCGCGATACAAGCAAACGGGTTGGCACCGGAGGAACCAGCCAGACGAACGGTAGAGGTAGAGGCGTTCTGCTCGTGATCAGCGTGCAGGGTGAAGATGCGATCCATGGCGCGCTCGACCACGGGGTTGACCTTGTACTCCTCGGTTGGCACACCAAACATCATGTGCAGGAAGTTGCCGGCGTAGGAGAGGGCATTGCGCGGCTGCATGAACGGCTGGCCGATGGAGTACTTGTAGCACATGGCGGCCAGAGTCGGCATCTTGGAGAGCAGACGGAAGGCGCAGATCTCGCGGTGCTGCTCGTTGTTGATGTCGAGGGCATCGTGATAGAAGGAGGACAGGGCGCCGACCACACCGCACATGATGGCCATGGGGTGGGAGTCACGACGGAAGCCGCGGAAGAAGAAGGCGATCTGCTCGTGCACCATGGTATGGCGGGTCACGGTACGCTGGAAGTCGGCGAACTGGGCCTTGGTGGGCGCTTCGCCGTACAGCAGTATGTAGCAGACTTCGAGGTAGTTGGACTCTTTGGCCAACTGGGCAATGGGGAAACCACGGTGCAGCAAGACACCCTGATCCCCGTCAATGTAGGTAATGGCAGATTTGCAAGAACCGGTAGCCATAAAGCCGGGGTCAAAGGTGAAATACCCTTGAGCACCCAATTTTCTGACATCAATCACATCCGGACCGACTGTGCCGGAGAGGATCGGCAATTCGACCGGATCTTTTCCGGGCAGGTGTAGGGTGGCTATCTTATCAGCCATAGCACGTCTCCTTTGCTCTTTATAATTTGGTTCCAGTCCTACTCTATTACGACTTTCATGACGCTGGCAAAGGTTGTCACCCGTACCAAGGCCGGCTGGAGCGCCTTATTTGAAACAGAGTTCCCTATCAATGTCAATTTAGCTGAATGGCCATTACGGAATTGTTAAATTAAATATGCGATCCGGTTTGCGCTTTTGGTTTTCTTTGTAGCTATTTGATTGTCTTCGGTTAAGCCCATCGATATACTGCGCCACGTGGGTCATGGCTGCTGGTGTTTGAAACGCTTTGGCAAAGCCTGATGTGAAACCGAAAACACGATTTTTGGCTTTTTCAGAGTGTTTTGGTAACAAATAACCAACAATCACCATCCCGTGCCCTCAGGAGTGAGTTAAAACAATAACTAACGTGCTCAATGGAGCTGAGTGGGCAAGCGTGAAAAATAAACAGAGACCGGTCAACCTCGACCTACAGACGATCAGCTTTCCTGTCACTGCCATTGCATCCATCCTGCACCGTGTATCAGGGGTTATCACCTTTGTTGCACTGGGCATCTTGCTGTGGATGCTTGGTACTTCACTCGCCTCTCCCGAAGGGTTTGAAACAGTGGTTGCCATCACGGACAACTTCCTGGTCAAGCTCGTGCTGTGGGGGATCCTGACTGCGCTGGCATACCACATAGTGGGCGGCCTGCGTCACCTGGTCATGGATATGGGCTATTGGGAAGAGCTGGAATCCGGCAATCAGAGCGCCCGTGTGGCCTTCGTGATCACCGCGGTTTTGGCACTATTGGCGGGAGTACTGGTATGGTAACCAATTCTGCAACCTTCGGGCGCAGCGGCGTTCACGATTACATCCTGATCCGCGCCACCGCCCTCATCATGACCTGTTATGTCCTCTACCTGGTGGGCTTTGTCGCCTTCAATGACATTACCTACGAGGTGTGGACCGGCTTTTTCGCCAACACCTTCACCAAGGTTTTCACCCTGTTGACCCTGCTGTGTGTGCTGATCCATGCCTGGATCGGTCTGTGGCAGGTGCTGACTGACTATATCAAGCCAGTGGGGCTGCGCGGTG
Source organism: Aeromonas sp. S18(2024) (assembly GCF_041402525.1). Lineage (NCBI taxonomy): Bacteria > Pseudomonadati > Pseudomonadota > Gammaproteobacteria > Aeromonadales > Aeromonadaceae > Aeromonas > Aeromonas sp. S18(2024). Next base: position 455,908 of record NZ_JBGLQV010000001.1, read on the forward strand.
CGCTGCAATTCGTGCTGGTGGTGGTGCTGTTTGTCTATCTGATGACGGGTTTCGTCGTGCTGTGGGGTGTGTAAGGTGACTATTCCAACTCGTGAATTTGATGCGGTCGTGATTGGTGCCGGTGGTGCCGGCATGCGCGCCGCGCTGCAGATTGCCCAATCCGGCAAGAGCTGCGCTCTGTTATCCAAGGTTTTCCCGACCCGTTCCCACACCGTTTCCGCCCAGGGCGGGATCACGGTCGCTCTGGGCAATGCCCATGACGACAACTGGCAGTGGCACATGTATGACACCGTCAAGGGCTCCGACTATATCGGTGACCAGGAAGCGATCGAATACATGTGCAAGACCGGCCCGGAAGCCATCTATGAGCTGGAGAACATGGGTCTGCCCTTCTCCCGCTTCGACAACGGCCGCGTCTACCAGCGTCCGTTTGGTGGTCAGTCCAAGAATTTCGGGGGCGAGCAGGCCGCCCGTACCGCGGCGGCTGCCGACCGTACCGGCCACGCCCTGCTGCACACCCTGTACCAGCAAAACGTCAAGAACAAGACCACCGTCTTCTCCGAGTGGTATGCGCTGGATCTGGTGAAGAACCAGGACGGCCACGTGGTGGGTTGTACCGCCATCGACATGGAGAGCGGCGAGGTCGTCTACTTCAAGGCCAAGGCCACCGTGCTGGCCACCGGCGGCGCCGGTCGCATCTACCAGTCCACCACCAACGCCCATATCAATACCGGTGACGGCGTCGGCATGGCCCTGCGTGCCGGAGTCGGCGTGCAGGACATGGAGATGTGGCAGTTCCACCCCACCGGCATCGCCGGGGCAGGGGTACTGGTGACCGAAGGGTGCCGTGGTGAAGGCGGCTATCTGCTGAACAAGGACGGCGAGCGCTTCATGGAGCGTTATGCACCGAACGCCAAGGATCTGGCCGGTCGCGACGTGGTGGCCCGTTCCATCATGATCGAGATCCGCGAAGGCCGTGGCTGTGACGGTCCCTGGGGCCCGCACATCAAGCTCAAGCTGGATCACCTGGGCAAGGACGTGCTCGAATCCCGTCTGCCGGGCATCTGCGAGCTCTCCCGCACCTTCGCCCACGTGGATCCGGTCAAGGAGCCGATCCCCATCATCCCGACCTGTCACTACATGATGGGCGGCGTGCCGACCAACGTGAATGGCCAGTGCCTGACCCAGGACAAGAACGGCAACGATGTGCCAGTGGTCGGTCTGTTTGCGGTGGGCGAAATCGCCTGCGTCTCCGTACACGGTGCCAACCGTCTGGGCGGCAACTCATTGCTGGATCTGGTGGTGTTTGGTCGCGCCGCCGGCATGCACCTGGTCAACACCCTGGGCGAGATGGAGCACGGTCGCGAGGCGTCCGAGTCTGATCTCGACGCCGCCCTGGCTCGCTTCAACCGCTGGGAAAATACCCGCAGCGGCGAAGATCCGGTACAGATCCGCAAAGACCTGCAGCGCTGCATGCAGAACAACTTCTCCGTGTTCCGCGAAGGGGAGGCGATGGCCGAAGGCCTTGCCGAGCTGAAAGTGATCCGCGAGCGCCTCAAGTCAGCCCGTCTGGACGACACCTCCAAGGAGTTCAACACCCAGCGCATCGAGTGCCTGGAGCTGGACAACCTGATGGAGACGGCGTTTGCCACCGCGGTGGCGGCCAACTTCCGTACCGAGAGCCGTGGCGCCCACTGCCGCTTCGACTTCCCGGATCGCGACGATGAGAACTGGCTGTGCCACAGCCTCTATCATCCGGACACCGAGTCCATGACCCGTCGCGCTGTCAACATGTCTCCGAAAACCCGTGAGGCATTCCCACCCAAGGTGCGGACTTACTGATTGCGGAGCCAAACAAGATGAACGTCACTTTCTCTGTCTACAGATACAATCCGGATGTTGATAACGTCCCCCATATGAAGGAATATCGTCTTGATATTCCTGAAGGTTCCGACATGATGGTGCTCGATGCACTGATCCAGCTCAAGGAGCTGGATCCCACGCTCGCCTTCCGCCGCTCCTGCCGCGAAGGGGTCTGTGGATCTGATGGCATCAACATGAATGGCAAGAACGGTCTTGCCTGCATCACCCCGCTCTCCGATCTGCTGAAGAAGGGCAATACGGTGGTCATCCGCCCCTTGCCCGGCCTGCCGGTGATCCGTGATCTGGTGATCGACATGACCCAGTTCTACACCCAGTGGGAGAAGGTCAAACCCTTCCTCATCAACGATGACAAGTTGCCGCCCGTGCGTGAGCACCTGCAATCCCCCGAAGAGCGCGCCAAGCTGGACGGCCTGTACGAGTGCATACTCTGTGCCTGCTGCTCCACCTCTTGCCCCTCCTTCTGGTGGAATCCCGACAAGTTCATCGGTCCGGCCGGGTTGCTTGCAGCCTACCGCTGGCTGGCAGACAGCCGCGACACCGCGACCACCGAGCGACTGGGTAATCTGGACGACGCCTTCAGCGTGTTCCGCTGCCACGGCATCATGAACTGCGTGAACGTCTGTCCCAAAGGCTTGAATCCGACCAAGGCCATCGGTCAGATCAAGTCGATGTTGCTCAATCGGGCTGTTTAGTATCCGGGCCAGCCAAGCACTGGCCCGACTTCTGGATAGCCATCCTGACCGTGTAAGGGATGGCTATTTAAACCCTACAAGCTGCTGCGCAGTAACAAGAAGTACAAGGGATAGAAATGCATAACGGCGTGATGAAGGCCTGGTTGGAGTCATCTCACCTGGCTGGTGCGAATGCAAGCTATATTGAGGATTTGTACGAATCCTTCCTGGAAAACCCCGAATCCGTATCCGATGAGTGGCGCAGCCTGTTCCAGGACCTGCCGCAAGTCAATGGCCATGCGGTTGAACAACCCCACTCCCAGGTCCGCGATTATTTCCGTCGTCTGGCCAAGGACGCTTCCCGTTTCAGTGCCCCCGTCTCCGATCCCCAAGTGGATGCGAAGCAGGTGCGGGTGCTGCAACTGATCAACGCCTTCCGTTTCCGCGGCCACCAGAACGCCAACCTCGACCCCCTGGGTCTGTGGCAGCGCGAGCCCGTTGCCGAACTGGATCCGGCCTTCCACAACCTGCAGGGCGCAGACATGGAGGCCACCTTCAACGTGGGCTCCTACGCCATCGGTCCCGAGACCATGGTGCTCTCCGATCTCTACGCCTCGCTGAAGAAGACTTACTGCGGCAGCATAGGTGCCGACTACATGCACCTCACCTCGACCGAAGAGAAACGCTGGCTGCAACAGCGTCTCGAATCCATCGAAGGGACGGGGAGCTACACCCTCGAAGAGAAGACCCGCTTCCTCGAGAGTCTGACCGCCGCCGAAGGGCTGGAAAAATACCTGGGGGCCAAGTTCCCCGGTGCCAAGCGTTTCTCCCTGGAAGGGGGCGATGCCATGGTGCCCATGCTCAAAGAATTGATCCGCCGCGCCGGTGAGCAGGGCTGCAAAGAGGCCGTCATCGGTATGGCCCACCGTGGTCGCCTGAACGTACTCATCAACGTGCTGGGCAAACGTGCCCAGGAACTGTTCGACGAGTTTGCCGGCAAGCACGGTGAATCCTGGGGCACCGGGGACGTGAAGTACCACATGGGCTTCTCGTCCGACTTCGCTACCCCGGGCGGCAACGTCCACCTGGCGCTCGCCTTCAACCCGTCTCACCTCGAGATCGTCAACCCCGTGGTCATCGGCTCCGTGCGTGCTCGTATGGATCGCCGTGGTGACAAAGACGGCTCGACCGTGCTGCCCATCACCATCCACGGTGACTCCGCCATGGCCGGTCAGGGCGTGGTGGCCGAGACCTTCAACATGTCCCAGACCCGTGCCTATGGCGTGGGCGGGACAGTGCGCATCGTTATCAACAACCAGGTAGGCTTCACCACCTCCTATCACCGCGATCTGCGCTCCACCGAATATTGCACCGACATCGCCAAGGCCGTTCAGGCCCCCGTACTGCACGTCAACGGGGACGATCCGGAAGCCGTGGTGCTGGTGACCCAGATTGCCCTGGATTATCGCAACACCTTCAAGCGCGACGTGGTGATCGAGCTGGTCTGCTACCGTCGTCACGGCCACAACGAGGCCGACGAGCCGAGCGCGACCCAGCCCTTGATGTACCAGAAGATCAAGCAGCATCCGACCCCGCGCAAGATCTACGCCGATCAGCTGGTGGCGGAAGGGAGCATCACCCAGGAGCTGGCCACTACCCTGGTCAACGACTACCGCGACACCCTGGATCGGGGCGAGCGGGTGAGCAAGGAGTGGCGCCCGATGGAGCTGCACTCCGTCGACTGGACGCCCTACCTCGGTCACGACTGGAATATGCCCTATGACAGCACAGTGCCGATGGATCACTTGAAGGCCCTCGGCGAGCGGGTGAGCCAGTATCCGGCGACCCATGTGCTGCAGCGCCAGGTCGAGAAAATTTACGAAGACCGTCGCCTGATGGCCGCCGGCGAGAAGCTGCTTGACTGGGGCTTTGCCGAGACCCTGGCCTACGCCACCCTGGTGGACAAGGGCTCCCGCATCCGCTTCACCGGGGAAGACTCCGGCCGTGGCACCTTCTTCCACCGCCACGCCGTGCTGCACAACCAGACCGATGCCAGCACCTACACTCCGCTGTGCAATCTGCACGACGAGCAGGGGCCGTTCGAGATTTACGACTCCGTACTGACCGAAAACGCGGTACTGGCGTTTGAATATGGCTACGCCAGCGCCGAGCCGGCCGGTCTCACCATCTGGGAAGCCCAGTTCGGCGACTTCGCCAACTGCGCCCAGGTCGTGGTCGACCAGTTCCTCTCCTCCGGCGAGCAGAAGTGGGGCCGGATGTGCGGTCTGACCATGCTGCTGCCCCACGGTTACGAGGGCCAGGGCCCGGAGCACTCCTCCGCCCGTCTCGAGCGCTATCTGCAGATGTGTGCCCAGCACAACATGCAGGTGTGCGTGCCGTCTACCCCGGCTCAGGTGTTCCACATGCTGCGCCGCCAGGTGGTGCGCCCGATGCGCCGTCCGCTCATCGTGATGACGCCCAAATCCCTGCTGCGCCACCCGCTGGCGGTGAGCAAGCTCGAAGAGCTGGCCGAAGGCACCTTCCAGAACGCCATCGGCGAGATCGATGCGCTGGATCCGAAAGGGGTCAAGCGCGTGGTGTTCTGCTCCGGCAAGGTTTACTACGACCTGCTCGATGCCCGTCGCAAGGCGGAGCAGCAGGACGTGGCCCTGGTGCGCATTGAGCAGCTCTACCCCTTCCCGGAAGAGGAAGTGCGCGCCATCCTGGCCGACTACAGCCATGTCACCGATTTTGTCTGGTGTCAGGAAGAGCCGCAGAACCAGGGCGCCTGGTACTGCACCCGTCATCACTACGACAGCGTGCTGCCAAGCCATGCCCGTCTGCGTTATGCCGGTCGTCCGGCCTCGGCCTCACCCGCCGTCGGTTACATGTCCGTCCACGCCAAGCAGCAGAAAGCCTTGGTGGAAGATGCCCTTACCCTGTAATAAGCCTCTGGCATAGAAGTAAAAAGGAACTGATTAGATGACTATCGAGATCAAGGTACCGGACCTGCCGGAATCAGTGGCAGATGCCACCATCGCCACCTGGCACAAGAAGCCCGGTGATCTGGTTGCCCGTGATGAAGTGCTGGTTGACATCGAAACCGACAAGGTGGTGCTGGAAGTGCCGGCACCGCAAGCCGGTGTGCTGGGGGATATTCTGGAAGCGGAAGGGGCGACCGTACTCTCCCGCCAGCTGATCGCCATGCTCAAGCCGGCTCCCGTGGCCGGTGAAGAGACTGCCGAGAAGCCGGTGGAAGTAGTGGCCGATGACGCCGTAGAGGGCTTGAGCCCCTCCGTGCGCCGCCTGATCGGCGAGCACGACATTGATGTCGCCAAGCTGTCCGGCACCGGCAAGGGTGGTCGCATCACCAAGGAAGACGTGGAAGCCTACATCAAGGGGCTGAGCAAGGCGGCTGCCGCTGCCCCGGTCGCCGCTGCGGCGCCGGCTGCACCTGTGGCCCCGCTGGCCGGTCGCAGCGAGAAGCGCGTGCCCATGACCCGTCTGCGCAAGCGCATCGCCGAGCGTCTGCTGGAGGCCAAGAACACCACCGCCATGCTGACTACCTTCAACGAGATCAACATGGCGCCCATCATGAAGCTGCGCAAGCAGTACGGCGAGATCTTCGAGAAGAAGCACGGCATCAAGCTCGGCTTCATGTCCTTCTACGTCAAGGCGGTCGTGGAGTCCCTCAAGCGTTATCCGGAAGTGAACGCCGGGCTGGATGGTGACGACATCGTCTACCACAACTATTTCGATGTGAGCATCGCCGTCTCCACCCCCCGTGGTCTGGTGACCCCGGTGCTGCGCGACTGCGACAGCATGAGCCTTGCCGACATCGAGAAGGCCATCAAGGATCTGGCTGGCAAGGGCCGCGACGGCAAGCTGACCGTCGACGAGCTGACTGGTGGCAACTTCACCATCACCAACGGTGGTGTGTTTGGCTCCCTGATGTCCACCCCGATCATCAACCCGCCCCAGAGCGCCATTCTGGGCATGCACAAGATCCAGGACCGCCCCATGGCCGTCGACGGCAAGGTCGAGATCCTGCCGATGATGTACCTGGCGCTCTCCTACGATCACCGTCTCATCGACGGCCGCGAGTCAGTCGGCTTCCTGGTCTCCGTCAAGGAGCTGCTGGAAGACCCGACCCGTCTGCTGCTGGACGTCTGAGTCAACCCGAGCGTAAGAAAGATAACAAGGGGCCCTTGAGGCCCCCCATACAGGGGATTGAGAAACCTCTGCCCCGGACGGAAATACCTACAACACGGATAGAGCATCTATGAATCTGCATGAATATCAGGCAAAACAGCTGTTTGCCGAGTATGGCCTGCCGGTCTCCGAAGGTTATGCCTGTGCTACCCCGCAGGAAGCGGCCGAAGCGGCCGACAAGATTGGCGGCAACACCTGGGTCGTCAAGTGCCAGGTCCACGCCGGTGGCCGTGGCAAAGCGGGCGGCGTCAAGCTCGCCAAGAGCAAGGACGAGATCCGTGCCTTCGCCCAGCAGTGGCTTGGCAAGAACCTGGTGACCTACCAGACCGATGCCAACGGCCAGCCGGTCACCAAGATCCTGGTGGAGTCCTGCACCGACATCGCCAAGGAGCTGTATCTCGGCGCCGTGGTCGATCGTGGCAGCCGCCGCGTGGTCTTCATGGCCTCTACCGAAGGTGGCGTGGAGATTGAAAAAGTCGCCCACGAAACCCCGGAGCTCATTCACAAGGCCACCCTGGATCCCCTGGTGGGTCCACAGCCCTACCAGGCTCGCGAACTGGCCTTCAAACTGGGTCTGGTCGGCGATCAGATCAAGCAGTTCACCAAGATCTTCATGGGCTTGGGCCAGATGTTCCTGGATTGCGACTTCGCATTGCTGGAAATCAACCCCCTGGTCATCACCGACAAGGGCAACCTGCATTGCCTGGACGGCAAGATCAACATCGACGCCAACGCCCTCTATCGCCAGCCCAAGCTGCGCGAGATGCACGATCCGTCCCAGGATGACCCCCGCGAAGCGCACGCCGCCCAGTGGGAGCTGAACTATGTGGCCCTCGATGGCAACATCGGCTGCATGGTCAACGGCGCGGGTCTGGCCATGGGTACCATGGACATCGTCAACCTGCACGGCGGCTCTCCCGCCAACTTCCTGGACGTGGGCGGTGGCGCCACCAAGGAGCGGGTGACCGAAGCGTTCAAGATCATCCTCTCCGACAGCAACGTCAAAGCCGTACTGGTCAACATCTTCGGTGGCATCGTGCGCTGTGACATGATCGCCGAAGGCATCATCGGCGCCGTGAAGGAAGTGGGAGTCAAGGTTCCCGTGGTAGTGCGCCTGGAGGGTAACAACGCCGAGCTGGGTGGTATCAAGCTGGCCGAGAGCGGCCTCAACATCATTGCGGCCAAGAGTCTGACCGATGCCGCGCAGCAAGTCGTCAAAGCAGCGGAGGCCAACTGATGAGCGTTCTGATCAACAAAGATACCAAGGTGATCTGCCAGGGCTTTACCGGCGGTCAGGGTACCTTCCACTCCGAACAGGCCATCGCTTACGGTACCCAGATGGTTGGCGGCGTCTCCCCGGGCAAGGGTGGCACCACCCACCTGGGCCTGCCGGTGTTCAACACCGTCCGTGACGCCGTGGAAGCCACTGGCGCCACCGCTTCCGTCATCTATGTGCCGGCTCCGTTCTGCAAGGACGCCATCCTGGAAGCCATCGATGCCGGCATCAAGCTGATCGTCACCATCACCGAAGGCATCCCGACCCTGGACATGCTGGACGTCAAGGTGAAACTGCAGGAGACCGGCGTGCGCATGATCGGCCCGAACTGCCCGGGCGTCATCACCCCGGGTGAGTGCAAGATCGGCATCATGCCAGGCCACATCCACAAGCCGGGCAAGGTGGGCATCGTCTCCCGCTCCGGCACCCTGACCTATGAAGCGGTCAAGCAGACCACGGACGAGGGCTTCGGCCAGTCCACCTGCGTCGGTATCGGTGGCGACCCCATCCCGGGTTCCAACTTTATCGACATTCTGGAGATGTTCCAGAACGACCCGCAGACCGAAGCCATCGTGATGATCGGCGAGATCGGCGGTAACGCCGAGGAAGACGCGGCCGCCTATATCAAGGCCCACGTCACCAAGCCGGTGGTCTCCTATATCGCGGGTGTCACCGCGCCTCCCGGCAAGCGCATGGGCCACGCCGGCGCCATTATCTCAGGTGGCAAGGGTACCGCCGCCGAGAAGTTTGCCGCTCTGGAAGATGCCGGTGTCAAAACCGTCCGCTCCCTGGCCGATATCGGCAAAGCCCTGCGTGAAGTAACCGGCTGGTAATTGTTCCTAGCCTGTTATCTCTAATAAAAATGCCGCCTTGGGGCGGCTTTTTTTATGGTGATAGTTTGAAAAAGTTTCCCATTTCTTAGTTTTTTAACGTACATGTCGCAAAATTGTTTTTGGGTGAAATAGATCCAGTGTTGATTTTAAGATGTAATATAATGAGAGGTTTTTATGAACCCTGAATTGAAAAACATATCAGAACATATATTGTCTATGGGAATTGGAGTCTTATCACAAGCACAAAGGAATGTTTTTTATACAAGTTATGGTTATGACTCTCGATTGGATGAGGGAGTGTATGGGGTGCTTCAAGCTGCGCATGCAGCTGAATTGATAATTAAAGCAGCTATTGCAGAGCAGCATCCTTTGCTTATTTTTTCTAACTTGCCTAAATCAACTAAAGAAGAAGATGGGTTTCTTTCATTAAATGATCTATTTGAAAGTGGGAAGACAATACAATATGTTGACTTGCCAGAAAGATTATGGGCTGCAACAGGTTACAAAATTGAGGCCATAGATTTATTTAATAGATTTGGTAAATTAAGAAACTGTATTCAGCATTTTGCAACGCCGGATAGAAATCTCCGAACAGAAACAACGTATTTTATCTATAATGTTATAGACCCAATACTAGGGCATTTTTGGAGTAAGTATGCCATTGAGTATGTAGATCTTGATGGTTATGAAGATGATATATTTGAAATGATTAATGAGCGAGGCCTAAAAGTTAGATGCCCCGAGCACATGCAAAAATATGATATTCTATAGGTGTAATTATCTCGTATGTTGGGCTAAAAATGGTAGGTTGGTGCTTCACGAAGTGAAGCCCAACGTTTACCGTGAAATATACCTGTAAATCTGTTTTACGGCTTAGCCACATCCTTGTTTATCCCACTCTGGTTGGCGCAATAATGCTCGTCTGTTGGGCTTCGCTACGCTCTGCGCCAACCTACAAGTTACGCTATCGCCCTGAGTGACAACTCGTGGGTCGAATAGGCGCGTCGGTTCGAATAGCGAAGCGTATTCGGACGTTCGAGGTGAGTAATATCATGCTCCGCCTGATAGTCAGTGTGCCCCTTGCTTTACGCTAATGGTCTTGGGGCTTTCACGTTTGGGTTTGATCAACTGGTAGATGCCGCCAGCCAGCGGCAGGATAAAAAGCAGGGAATAGGGGGAGAGGCTGCGCCCGGTGATCACCGCCTCCAGCGCCACGGCAATCACCGGAAAGATAAGAAAGCAGAGCGAGGCCTTGAACGGGGAGACCAGGGCATTGAGCCTGAAATATGCGACTATCCCCCCGACCCCTGCGATACTGCCAAGATAAAGGACGGCGAGCAGGGAGGAGAGCTGCATATCGGCGAATACCAAGGGTTCTGTCACCAAACCGGCCATCAGCAACAAGAGGGAGGCAATCCCGCTGGGGATGGCGCTAAAGGTGAGCACATGAATATGGCCAAGTCGGTGTTGCTTCAAAATATAGATGATTGCATGCAGCAGCACGGCGCCGGTGAGCAGCACAATGCCAACGAGATAGTTGCTACCCGAGATATCCGACTCTATCGAGATAATACTGGCGAGGCTCAACAAGGTTACCAGCAGGGCCAGGATCTGGCGCAGGCTGAAATGCTGCTTTGTGATGAAGTACGAGAGCAGCATGATGGCGATCGGCATATAGCTGAAAATAATGGCGGCAAGACCCGATGAAATATATTTTTCACCCTCCAGCATAAACCAGAACGGAATGGCAAAATAGAAGAGGGCTACGATCGGCATATAATTCCGTTTCCCCCTTGGAAACAGCAGTGGCACATTATCCTTGCGCGCGATAAGTATCAACAAGGGAGACATCACCATAAAACGCAGTGCGGTAGCCGTTAACGAGGGGATAGATTGTCCCGCAATGGCCATCGCAAGCCAGGTGGTGCCCCAGATCAAACAGACAGAAATAAATAACGTTTTCTTCATATAATGCCTGCCCTCTATAGGAATTTTTAAAATGCAGAGAGAAGGCTAAACCTTTGGCTATACTCCAAGGTCAATCTCAATATTGTGACAAGTTGTGATAGTCTGTGGTTAGCTGTGACAATGATCGGAAACCGGCATCGCTATTTTCCGGGCACGAAGAGACGGCAGATAATTAAATAGTCGATGGCGACCAATAGTGACGTGGTGCGAAACGAGTTCATTGACGTATTATTATCCCTGATAATGAGACCAGAGCGACAAATGCCGACCATCAGGTCGGCACGCTTTATGGTTGTTATAAACGCCTGTTTATCGGCATAGCGGGGCAGGGGTTCTTGGATCCGCCTGTATCGTCAGCATGCATCGAATACCGTGATGTCCCCACCTTTTGACGGTGAATGACCTGCGGCACCTGGCTTGAGGTAGCACTGTGTCCGCAAGTCACTCTCAAGGTGTGATAACCAAATCACTCCCCAAACAGCGCAATCTCTTTTTTGCCGTCGTTGCCAATCGCACCACGATACATGCCGACCGTATTAAAGAGCATGGTGTAGTTGCCTTTGGCATCCAGCACAATGACTCCGCCACTGCCATCAATGGCTTTCACTTCATTGAGCGCATTGGCTGCCGCTGTTGCCAGAGGGGCTTTGTTGTATTTCACCTGTGAGGCGATATTGTACGCCGTTGCGGTGCGGATAAACTTCTCGCCACTCCCTGTGGCTGATACGGCCACCGTATTGTTGTCCGCGTAGGTGCCTGCTCCAATTAGCGGAGAATCGCCAACCCGGCCATAACGTTTGTTGGTCATGCCGCCGGTCGATGTACCCGCCGCCAGATTGCCCTCTTTATCCAGAGCGACGGCCCCCACGGTTCCAAATTTGTAGTCATACATCAATGGATCGTAGGTGTAAGCCGATTTGCCATCGTGATCCAGCACCACCTGCTCTTTTTTAATGGCCTCTTGCAATTGCTGCCAGCGATAGTCAGTGCGGAAATAGGCGGGATCAACCGTCTCCAACCCTTCTTGCTTCAGGAATACCTCTGCGCCTTTGGACACCATCAACACATGGGGGCTGCGCGTCATGACGGTATAAGCGGCATTGATCGGATTTTTAATGGTGGTCACGCCAGCCACCGCGCCTGCCGCCAAGGTTTTACCATCCATGATGGATGCATCCAGCTCGTTGCGACCATCATGGGTAAAGACAGCGCCTTTACCTGCATTAAACAGCGGCGAGTCTTCCATCACGTTGATGGCCCGCTGCACCGCCTCCAGACTGGCACCGCCGCTTTCCAGCACTTTGTAACCCGCCTGCAATGCTTCATCCAATTTGGCTTTGTATTCAGCCTCCTGTTGCGGCGTAATGGTCGCTTTGGCAATCGTGCCGGCGCCGCCGTGGATCACCAGGCGAATGGGTGGCTCGGAAGCCAGTGTTGCTGCAGAAAATAAGGAGGTTGCCAGCAAGGCAGACGTGAGTAACGAAAGTTTCATTGCGCATCCTTGTATGTTTTATTGGTTGGAAAGAAAACATGGAATTAAAGCAGTGCACCAGAGATATATGATGTAACTCGTATGCCTTATTTCCCCATAGATGTGGCTCGTATACCTCTATTCACCCATAAAAACTAAAAACGGCCACTCTGGCCAGCCACTATCGATATACAACGACCAAGAGAATGATCAGGCAGCCCCATATTTTTGAGGGGCCAACCCCCTTATGAACCCATATCCTGGTTTAATCAACCATGTCTCCAATCCATCCTGCATCGCCACTTAAGATCGCTAAGAGAAAGAACATGACCCTGTATGGCTGGGAGGCCAAAATAAAAGCAAACAGGCGGGCAAAATACGGTACAGAACGAATGGGGCCCGCCCGGAAATTGACGACGGTCATGCAACGCTCTGTGCGACAATGTCTGGTGGCATTGATGGTACTTACGAATTTCACCCACGACTTAACCCATCCGGCCAATATTGAAGCTTCTGACTATAGAGGATGCTGAAAAGCAGTCGGTGATATTTTCGGATACAGAAGTAATGAAATACGGAAATATTCCACCTTTGACTTTGGCCACATCGAAGCTGAGATAGCGTCTGACCATCAAACATCAGTGCGGATATTAGTCAGGCTTGGTCTCTATCGGGAGGGTCGTGGCATATTGGCAGCCGCAACCCTTTATGTCGCAGGTTGGACTTGATGCCGGTGTTGCCACAGTCGCCTACTGGCATGAGCAACCTGAGCCGTTCGCAGCGGCAGAACCAGCATCAAGTCCAAGGTGTGATTGCAAGCCGGCTATTTTCCTTCAGGGGAGCCGAAGCTGCATTGATAGACCCAGGCTGGCGGCATATTGAGCCAGACACGGCGGCGTTGCCAGTCAAAGTGATGGGACAGTTCGCGCTCTATCTGCGAGGTGTATTGGAACTGGATAAAGTACCCCCCTGGATGCAGGGATGCCTTGACCCGGGCCAGCACAGCCTGCCGCTGGGCGGGCGTAAATGCCAGCAGGGGCAAGCCGGAGAAGATCACCTCATAGAATTTGTTCAGCTGTTGGGCGGGTTGCATGCAGACCTCCAGCCTGGGATCCGGGATGGTTTCCAGCACAGAGATAAAGCTTGGGTGGATCTCGTAGGCATCGAGCCTGGCATTGTCAGGCAGTGCCTGTAACAGCGTACGGGTGAGCACCCCGGTCCCCGCACCCAGCTCCGCCACATACCTGGCCCGCTGCAGATCAATGCCTGCCATCATGCCGTCGCAGAGCCACTGGGAGGATGGCCAGACAGCCCCTACGTCCCGGGGGGAGCGAACGAACTGCTTCATAAAGGACAGCGATGAGCGCGCGTGACTCACGTATTTCTTCATGGATCTCATGGCCCCTTCCTCCAGGATACGAGGCGTGGCAACACTCCCCATAAGCACAACACGCCTATCCCCCAAACCACCCACAGCAGGGCAGAAGCAAATGGCAGTAGCATCGGGTAAATCTCCATCGCCCAGCTGACCCACTGAGTAGGGATAGGTAACCCTCCCTCGGGCCAAAACGTCGCCGTAGTACTCGCCAACTCCCCTGACTCGAGACTTGCCACCTTGTCCAGCGCGGCAGACACCCATTGAGGCAGAACTTGTAGCAGCCAGTAAATCCCCCAAATGAGCCCACTCCATAGCGTGACCAAGGTTATTTTCCACACATTCTTCATTGCTCCTCCAGATCTCGAATAGGGTGGGATATGGCCCTGTATGGCTTAGGGCGCGTGAGAGAAGCTAAACGTTGGAGCTATATCCAATGTCAAGGGAGGGTTGTCAGGGGCGAGGAGAGATGGCGGTCATCCAGTGCTGGCTACGACAGTTTCAGGAGGCGTTGGTGGTGGGCTCGCATTGCCAGCCTGTTGGCCTCAACGCAATATGCCGACCCTGGGACCGGCATGGTGGGGGGTTGACAATTCTTCTAACCGGGGCGCATTCGAACGGGCTTTGCCATTTGCACCTGGGGCCGTATTGGCTGCGTGACCAATGGGCAATGGCGCAATGGAAATGGAGGGGCCTATTTATCCGCCTTGCCCGCCGCATCGGCGAGTTTGGCCAGTTGTTTGTCATACCAGGCCACCGGGCGGTTTTCATCTTCCGCCCGCTCCTTGCGCCGGATGGCATTGCGCACCATCATGGCCCCCAGCCAGCGAAACGGCTCGGGCGGAAAGTAGCCGCGCGGGCCGCTCACCAGCGCGCAGTCGCGCCACGGCTTGTCCTCCTCCCACACCTCATCTCTCACCAACGCCGCCAGGATCTGGCCACCCATCCAGCTCTGCGCCACCCCGTTGCCCGAATAGCCGAGGCCGTAGACAACGTTGGGCTGCCCTCGCCAGTGACCGAAGAAGGGGAGGCCATCCACCGAGCGGTCGGAGGCGCCGCACCAGCTGGCGGCGATGGGCACCTCCTTGAGCGCCGGAAAGAAGCGGCGTAGGGTGCGGGTGAGGGGGGCGAGATAGCGGCTCGGTTCGTCGAACTCGGCCAGATGGCGGTTGGCAAAGGCGAAGGTGTTGCCCCCCTTGCCCAGCATCAGCCGCCCTTGCACAGTGGATCGGTAGTAGTGGACAAAGGTGCGGCCATCCACCACGGAGCGGCCGTGCGCAAGCTGCTGGGCGGCCAGTGCATCCGGCGCGGGGTCGGTGATCACCATATCGGAGGAGACCAGCACTATGCTGCGGCGAAATTCGCGAAAGTGTTGCACCATGGCGCTGTTGAGGGCCAGCACCACCCTGCGGGCACGCACCTTACCTTGCGGTGTTTGCACTCGCGCCGGCTGACCCGCCTCAAGGCGCTGCATGGGGGAGCCTTCATAGACCTCGACCCCCAGTTCCCGCGCCACCCGCAGCAGGCCACGCACCAACAGAGCCGGTTGCACCGAACCGGCGTGAGGGCTGTAGAGCCCCTCCAGATGAACGTGGGAGCCACTCTGGCTCGCCAGTTCACCCTCCGCAATCGCCTGCCACTGGTTAAGGCCGGCCTGCTTCAGCGCCTGCAATACCGGTTCCATCAGGCCGCGCTGGGCCTCGCTGGTGGCGGTGTAACAAGTGCCCTCGACCCTTAGCTCTGCCGTTATGTTGTGCTTTTCACAGAAGCGGGCGATCTCGTGTACCGCCTGCTCAGATCTTTGCACCAGCCAGGCGGCCTGCTGCTCGCCAAACAGGCGCTTTAAGGTCAGGTACTTGGCCGACCAGGTGAGCAGGCAGCCACCGTTGCGCCCCGAGGCGCCGCTGCCGCAGCGCTCTTTCTCCAGCACCAGGATGCGTAAGCCAGGCTCTGCCTGTTTAAGGGCGATGGCGCTCCACAGCCCGGTAAAGCCGCCGCCGACGATGCAGACATCGGCCTCGTGGTTGCCGACGAGGGGCGTGGGCGGCGCGGGTTGTTCGGCGGCCAGCGCTTCGGCCAGCCAGAAGGGGAGAGTGGACATCATGGCTCCTCGACAAGGTTATGAGTGGCGCCAGCGCTGGGTGCGGGCCAGCAGAGTGCGGCTTAACAAAAGCTGGAGCAGCTTGACGGTGGCGGCGGCCAGCAGGATCAGGGTGGCCATGGCGGCGGCCGCGGCGGTGTCGCCGGAATCTTCCATATTCAGCACGGCGATGGAGGCGAGCACGCTGTCGCTCGAATAGAGGAAGATCACCGCCGAGGTGGTGGTCATGGCGTTGACGAACAGATAGATGAAGATCTCCAGCAGCGCCGGCAGGGAGGCGGGCAGGGTGACGCGCCAGAACGCCTTCCAGAGCGGAATGCGCAATGAGATGGCCACCAGCTCCAGCTCTTTGGGCAGCTGCTTGAGGCTGGTCACCGCCGTCATATGGCCCACGGTGTAGTAGTGAATGACGCAGGAGAGCACCATCAGCGGCAGAGTGCCATAGAGAGTGCCGTAGAGGCCGCCAAACAGCGGATTGCCGTTGAAAAAGAAGATGTAACCCAGCCCCAGCACCATGCCGGGCACCGCCAGCGACAGCATGGCGAGCAGGTGCAGCAACTGGCGAAGCCATGGGAAGTGGCGCCCCTTCTCCTGGGCCCAAGCCAGTACCATCACCAGCACTGTGCCCACAAGGGCGGTGTAGAGGCCCAGTTGCAAGGTATTGGTAAAGGGCTGCCAGCCATAGACGCTGTTGCTGTCAAAGGCGTAGTGATCCAGCGTCAACCCGAGGTTGTAGGGCCAGAACTGCACCAGGGAGCCGTAAACGGCCATCCCCACCAGCGCCAGAAACAGCAGGGCCCAGAGCGTGCACCAGCCGAGCGCCAGCAGATCCCGCAGCCGATGGGGTTTGGGCTGATAGGGCACCGCCTTGGTGCTGCTCTGCTCCTGCATCTTGCTGCGCACCCTGTGCTCCAGGGCAAAGCTCAAGAGCGCCGGCAGCAGCAGGGTGACGCTGGCAACCGCACCGAGGGAGAAGTTCTGCATCCCGATCACCTGTCGGTAGATATCGGTGGCCAGCACGCTGTACTGGCCGCCAATCACCTTGGCCACCCCGAAGTCGCAGATGGTGAGGGTGAAGACGGCGATGGCTGCGCTGAGCAGGCCATAACGGGCAGTGGGCAGGGTGACGGTGACAAAGGTGCGCCAGCCGCTGCTGCCCAGTACCCGGGAGGCTTCATAGAGGCGGGCGTCGCTCTGACCGAGCGCCGTGATAAGGATCATCAGGGCGTGGGGAAAACACCAGAAGCCCAGACCAATGACGATGCCGATGGGGCCGTAGATGCTCTCGCCGCCCAGTAGCCCCTTGGCGATCCCCTGATTGCCAAACCAGTAGACCAGACTGATGGCGGGCAGCAGGGAGGGCATCAACAGCGGGATCAAACCTATGAGGCGAAACAGGGGCTTGCCCGGCATGCAGGTGCGGGTGAGGGCATAGGCGTAGCCAAAGGCGATGGTCACCACCAGCGCGGTGATCAACACCCCGAGCCAGAGGGTGTTGCCTATGGTGCGCCCCAGATGAGGGGAGTCGAAATAGGCACTGAAGTTGGCAAGGCCCACCCAGAGGCCGTTCTCATCCTGCAGGCTCTTTTGCAGCATAGTGAGCAGTGGCAGCAGCAGACCGCCGGTGAGCAGGGCGATGCCGAGCACCAGCAGGAACAGTTGCAGCAGCTGATCCCGGCTCCAGCCGCGACAGAGCCGTTGCCAGCGAGAGTCTTGGCGGGCTGTCGCTGGCGGCAGCAGAGAGGAGGTCGCGAAGGGGGCTGTCATGGGCGCTCTCCTTCAAACAGTTGCATCGCTCCGGCGGGCCAGTGCAGCGAGCAGCGCATGCCACTGCGCCAGCCACCTTGTTCGTGGCGGGGCAGCTCGTGGGTCGGGCGCTCCACCAGAATTTGCTGCGGGCCCAGATAGGTGTCGGCGGTGCAGATGAGGCGCTGGGCGGCGCCGAGAAACTCCACCTGATCGATGGTTGCTTCAATGCCGTATTGGCCAAGATAGGGCTCGCTCGGCGCACTCAGGGTGATCGCCTCGGGGCGGATCGCCACCTGCAATTTGCTGCCAGGGTTGGCCCGGTTGGCGAGTGTTAGCGGCTGCTCGTTAAGGCGCACCTGGGTGGGGCCGAGCACCAGGGTGTCGAGGAAGTTCATGGTGCCGACAAAGCTTGCCACGAAGCGGCTCGCTGGCTGGTGGTAGATCTCCTGCGGGGTGCCTACCTGCACGATGCGGCCACCCTCCATCACCACGATGCGATCGGCCATGGTCAGCGCCTCTTCCTGATCGTGGGTCACCATGATGGTGGTGATGCCAAGGCGCTGCTGCAGGGCGCGGATCTCGCTGCGAAGGTGGGTGCGCACCAGGGCATCCAGGGCGCTGAGGGGTTCGTCCAGCAGCAGCAGGCCGGGGGAGAGGGCGAGCGCCCGGGCCAGCGCCACCCGCTGCTGCTGGCCGCCGGAGATCTGGCTCGGGTACTTGTGGGACTGGGCAGTGAGAGCCACCAGCCCCAGCCAGTGATCGACCCGCTCCTTGATAAGATCCCGCGCCAGCCCCTGATTCTCGAGGCCGAAGGCGATGTTCTGGGCCACCGTCAGGTTGGGGAAGAGGGCGTAGGACTGAAACACGATGCCAAAGTCGCGCTGTTGGGGCGGCAGCAGGGAGACATCCCGCCCCCCTTGCCAGATCTCGCCGCTGTCCGGCAGATCCAGCCCGGCGATGGCTCTGAGCAGGGTGGTCTTGCCGCAGCCGGAGGGGCCGAGAAAGCAGATAAACTCCCCCGGCTCAATGGTCAGAGAGATCCCCTTGAGGGCCTGAAAAGCGCCGAACTGCTTGTTGAGGTGTTGAATGTCCAGATAGGGCTGGGTCATGGTGCGACTCGCTACTGATTTGGTATATACCAGTTTGCGGGTGAAGTGTGACGGTCAGGTGATCGGGGGATGACAGCTTGATGACGGTCAGATGACGACGGGTCGCCTGCAGGTGGCCGGCCCCGTACGGATGGGTGAAGCGTCGCTAATTGAAGGCAATACAAACTCGGGAAGTTAAAACCAAAAAACGAAGGCCAACCTGGGTTGGCCTTCGGCAATGGATCTGTCGGCGGCGATTTGCAGCCATCGCACAAACCTGCCCCCAGCGGGATTACTGCTTGGCTTCGGTCTTGCCGTCGAAGCTGGCGCTCCACTGGGCCAGGATGGTGTTGCGCTCGCGGGCCGCCCAGCCAAAGTCGTTGTCGATCATCTGGCCCTTGATGTTGGCGGGATAGCCGGCTCTGGGCTTGGCTACCTTCGGGATGGCAACCACTGCGAACGACTTGTTGTAGAGGGCGTTGGCCTGTTCGGTGGCGGCAAAGTCGAGCAGCTGTTTGGCGGCTTCCAGCTTGGGGGTGCCCTTGATGATGGCGGCAGCTTCCATATCCCAGCCCGAACCCTCTTTCGGGAACACCACCTCGATGGGGGCACCCTTGGCCTTGAGGCTGGTAGCCGGGAAGTCGAAGGAGATGCCGATCACCGTCTCGCCGCTGGCGGCCAGCTTGCAGGGGGCGGAGCCCGAGTGGGTGTAACGGTCGATGTTCTGGTGCAGGCCGTTCATAAATTGCCAGCCCTGCTGCTCGCCCATGGTCTGCAGCCAGCCGGCGACGCTCAGGTAACCGGTGCCGGAGGAGCTGGGGTTGGGCATGATCACCTTGCCCTTGTAGATGGGCTTGGTGAGGTCAGCCCAGCTGGTGGGGGCCGGGATCCCCTGTTTCTCCGCCTCTACCTTGTTGAAGCAGATGGCGCTGAAGAAGGCGTCCAGCCCTATCCAGTGCGGCTCGGCCTTGCTGTCGCGAAAGCGGCTGTCGAGCTTCTCCAGCCCTTTCGGCGCATAGGCACTCAGCATCTGCTGCTGGTCGAGTTGCATCAGGCTGGTGGCCGCCAGCCCCCACACCACATCCGCCTTGGGCTGGTTTTTTTCTGCCAGCAAGCGGGCGGTGATCACGCCGGTGGAGTCGCGCACCCATTTGATGTTGATATCCGGATGCTGGCGCTCGAACGTGATCTTCAGCTCGCCGAGCTGTTCCGGTTCGAAGGCGGTGTAGACGGTGAGATCGGTGGCGGCCAGTGCCGGGGCTGTCATGGCAGCCAGCACGGCGGCGGCCAGCAAATGGGTTCCCTGTTTCATCCTCTTCTCCATATAAATTGGTTTGGTATAAACCAGATTGATCGAGAGAGAGGCTAGGGGATTTTTATGACGTGACCGTGACAGCCCCATGACGTTTTGCCGCGCACAAGTTGCGGCAATCAATCCTGGGTATCCACCTCGATCTCCAGACTGTCGTGGCGCCAGTACTCCAGATCGAAGTCGAGCACCCGGCCGTGCTGATCGAAGTTGAGTCGCTCGAGGCGCAGGGCGGGCAGACCGGCGGTGGCCCCCAGCGCCTTGGCCACCTCGTCCGGCAGGGCGGTGGGGAAGAAGCGCACCTGCATGCGGGCGTAGTGAAGATCGTAATGGGCCTGATAGACCTCGGTCAGGCTGCCGTTGAGATCTAGCTCCAGCAGGCCGGGCACCCGCTCTGGCAGGCAGTGATTCTCGCAATAGCAGATGGCGCGCCCGTTGGCATAGCGCAGCCGCTTGAGCAGAAACAGGCTGTCGAACGGCTTGAGCTGCAGCCGCGCCATCAGCGCCGGCGGCACCGCCTGGCGGATCTTCTCCAGGAGCTCGGTGCGCGGCTCACCCCCTTGCTCCCGCACTATCTGGTGAAAGTTGGAGGTGCGCCTGGGGTTGAGACTGAAACGGGGCGGGGTGACGAACCAGCCCCGGCGATCCTCCCGATAGATAAGACCGCTCGCCTCCAGCTGCACCAGTGCCTCGCGGATGGTGACCCGGGTGGTGGCGTAGAGCTCCCCCAGCAGCCGCTCGGAGGGGAGCTTGTCGTTGGGGGCCAGGCCCCCCGCAAGGATCTGGTTGGCGAGGGCATCCTTGATCTGCAGATATTGCGGTTTGCTCATGAAAATCCCTGGTTGTGTAATGAGTTGGGCAATGGTTTGGGCACGGGTTCAGTCATCTGCCCGGTCGTTAAACTGCGGCGTTCAACTGCATTGGTAGAGACCAGTGTTGCCCCTGTGGTTCAGGCTTCCTAGATTATCGCGATCCCGGCGCTGAAAATGAATTTTTTGTTGCACATGGCGCCACCCCTTTGACCTTGGCGGGGCAGTTACTCACAATGCGCTCATTCTGGTATATACCAAAAGGAGCGAAGTCATGACCCAGATCCCTGCGGCCCCCGCCGCCGTCGATTACCTGCTGCTGACCCCGGGCCCCCTCTCGACCACTGCCACTGTGCGTGCCGCCATGCTGCAAGACAGCTGCACCTGGGATGCGGACTACAACCAGGGCGTGGTGGAGCCCATCCGCCGCGAGCTGGTACGCCTGGCTACCACCCCGGAATATGAAAGCGACTACAGCGCAGTATTGCTGCAGGGGAGTGGCAGCTATGTGGTGGAGAGCGTGCTGGGCTCGGCGATCGGCAGCGACGAGTGCCTGCTGATCATCAACAACGGCGCCTACGGTGCCCGCATGGGGGAGATGGCCCGCTGCCTTGGCCTGCGCCACCACGAGCTTAACTGCGGCGAGACAAACTGCCCCGAACCCGCCGCCATCGAGGCCATGCTGGCGCGCCACCCCGAGATCACCCATCTGGCCATGGTGCACTGCGAGACCACCACCGGCATGCTCAACCCGCTTGAGGAGGTGGCTGCGCTCTGTCAGCGCCGCGGTATTCGCCTGATCGTCGATGCCATGAGCAGCTTTGGCGGCATCCCCATCGACATGGGACGCCTTGGCATCGAGTTTCTCATCAGCTCCGCCAACAAGTGCATTCAGGGGGTGCCGGGCTTTGGTTTCGTCATCGCTCGCCGCGTGGCGCTCACGGCCTGCGCCGGTCGCGCCCGCTCGGTCTCCCTCGACCTGCACGCCCAGTGGCAGACCATGGAGCAGCAGGGGGGCAAGTGGCGCTTTACCTCGCCCACCCATACCGTGCTCGCCTTTGCTCAGGCCCTGCGCGAGCTGGAAGAGGAGGGGGGTATCGCCGCCCGCCATCAGCGCTACCGCGAAAACCAGAGCACATTGGTAGCGGGCATGGCGGCGCTTGGTTTTGCGCCGCTGCTGCCAGAGGAGTGGCAATCCCCCATCATCACCGCCTTTTACTCCCCGGCCCACCCGGACTACCGCTTCGCCGACTTCTACCAGCGGCTCAAGGGGCAGGGCTTTGTCATCTACCCGGGCAAGGTCTCCCAGGCCGACTGCTTCCGTATCGGCAATATCGGCGACGTGACCCCGGCGCGGGTGCGCTCCTTGCTCGCCGCCATGGCCAGCGCCTGCTACTGGCAGGGGGACGCGCGATGACGAGCCAAGCGCTTCACGGTCGCGATCTGCGTGGTGATAAGCTGCACGGCAGCGGCCGCGCCGACAGCGAAGGGGATATCAACCTTGGCGAGGGGCGGGCGCGCTGGTGGGCGGGTCAGAGTGAAGATGTACAGACCGGATTGGCGGAGGATAGCCGCTACTTTCTCCATCAGGCGCTATCTACCCCCTGTCTCGATCTGCTTGAGCGCGCCCAAGGGAGCTGGCTGACCAGCGAATCGGGCAAGCGTTACCTCGATTTTCACGGCAACAGCGTTCATCAACTGGGCCACGGTCACCCCAGGGTGGTGGCCGCGGTGCAGCAGCAGCTCGCCGACTTGCCATTCGCCCCCCGCCGCTACACCCATAAGGTCGCCATCGACTGCGCCCACACCTTGGCCGAGCTGGCCCCCGGCGATCTCAACCGGGTGCTGTTCGCCCCCGGTGGCAGCGAGGTGGTGGGGATTGCCTTGAAGCTTGCCCGCTTCATTACCGGCAACAGCAAGGTGGTGTCCCTGTGGGATGCCTTTCACGGCGCCTCCCTCGATGCCATCTCGGTCGGCGGCGAGGCCTGTTTTCGCACCGGTATGGGCCCGCTGATGGCCGGGGTGGAGCGCATCCCGCCCCCCACCCGTTATCGCGGCGTCTGGTATCGCGGGGAGGGGGATGACCTGCACTACGCCGATTATCTGGAGTACGTCATCGAGAAGGAGGGCGGAATCGGCGCCTTTATCGCCGAGCCTATCCGCAACACCGACGTGCAGGTGCCCTCAAGGGCCTACTGGCAGCGGGTGCGGGAGATCTGCGATCGCCACAAGGTGCTGCTGATTGTCGACGAGATCCCGAATGCCTTGGGTCGTATCGGCCACTGGTTCAGCTTCGAGGAGTTTGGCATCGAGCCCGACATCATCTGTCTGGGCAAGGGGTTGGGGGGCGGAGTGGTGCCGTTTGCGGCGCTCATCACCCGCGACCGTTTCAATCAGGCGGCGGCCATCTCGCTCGGTCACTACACCCACGAGAAGAGCCCCATTGGCTGCGCGGCGGCCCTTGCTACCATCGCTACCATCCGTGAAGAGGGGTTGCTTGCCAAGGCTCAGGAGGATGGCCGTTTTATGGCGTGCGAGCTCGCGGCGCTTGCCGAGCGTTACCCGCTGATCGGCCAGGTGCGCGGCATAGGTCTCTTGTGGGCACTTGATCTGGTGGTCGATCACCAGAGTCGAAAGCGCAATTGTCAGGCCGCCGAGCGGCTGCTCTACCGCTGTCTGGAGCTTGGGCTCAGCTTCAAGGTCTCCCAGGGCAATGTCATCCAGCTCTCGCCGCCGCTCAATATTGCTCGCGCCGATCTGGTGCGCGCCATCGCCATTCTCGATCGCGCCTTGGGCGAGATCGCACTTTCACCGAAACAGGAACATCACCATGACTGACTTGCAGATTGCCATAGACCCGACCACAGACGTGGAGGCGCTGATCCTCGACTGGGCCGGCACGGTCGTCGATTTCGGCTCCTTTGCCCCCACCTCCATCTTCGTCGAGGCCTTCGCCCGCGCCTATGACTTTGCTGTGACCCTGGATGAGGCGCGCCAGCCCATGGGGCTGGGCAAGTGGGACCATATCGCGGCGCTCGGCCGGCTGCCCTCGGTGGATGCCCGCTGGCAGGCCCGCTTTGGCCACCCCATGAGCCACGCCGAGGTGGACCACCTCTATCACACCTTTATGCCGCTGCAGATTGCTGCGGTGACCCGCTTCGCCGCCCCCATCCCGGGTGTGCTGCCTGTGCTGGAAGCTCTGCGGGGACAGGGGATGAAAATCGGATCCTGCTCCGGTTACCCCCGTCCGGTGATGGAGGCGCTGGTACCAGCGGCGTTGGATCACGGCTATCGGCCGGATCACTGGGTCGCTACCGACGCTCTCAAGGCGGGTGGCCGTCCCGGTCCCTGGATGGCGCTGGCCAATGTGATTGAACTGGGAATCAGTGCGGTGCACCGCTGCATCAAGGTGGATGACGCCGTGCCCGGCATCAGCGAAGGGCTGAACGCCGGCATGTGGACGGTGGGCCTGTCGGTCTCCGGCAATGAGTTCGGTGTCACCTGGGAGGAGTTTGCTGCCATGAGCGAGGCGCAGATTGCCGCCCGGCGCGCACCGGCCGAGGTCAAGTTGCGGGCGGCGGGGGCTCATTACGTGATCGATACCCTGGCCGACATCGCTCCGGTCATCGCCGATATCAACCGCCGTCTGGCGGCCGGCGAGCGGCCATAAGCGGGCCTTGGCAAAAAAACCTTGGCATTGAAAAGCAACACGCCCCCGTATGGGGGCGTGTGTGTGTCCAGCGTACAGGGGAGGGATACGGCGAGGTGGCCGCAGAGGATGGCGGTTTATCTCCTGTCGCTCCCCCAACCTGGCAGCTATCCCCCCATCATCCTCGCGGTCTGGATCGCCTGAATAAGGGCGGCGCGGTTGATGCGGGGGCGCTCCTCATCCAGCAGTTGTTGCCACAGGGCGATGGCTTCACGGTAGCGGGCGTGCAGGAAGTGATCGGAGGCGAGCAGCATCAGGGCACTCACTTCCCCCTTGTCGAGCTCGAGCGCGGCATCGAGCAGGCGACGGGCCTCGGGCGTGAGCTGCTGGCCCGCCTGGTAGTAGCGCACAGTCGCCTGGGCGGCCAGGGTGGCGGCACTGGCCCCCCCTTCGAGCAGCGCCAGTCGCTGGTAGGCAAGCCAGGCATTGTCGTATTCATCCCGATAGAGATAGAGCTGGCCGAGCGCCGCCCAGCTGTCGAGATCGGCGGGATTGGTCTGCAGCTTCTGGTGCAGGGCCCCCAGCTCCTTGTCCTGCAGATCCCGGGGGCTCAGGCCCGCCAGGGGATCGGGGCGTGACTGATGCGCCTGCCACGCTTGATAGCGGCCTGTGCTGGCGTAAAAGCTTGCGAGCCCTGCCAGCAGCAGAGCGCCAAGCAGCCAGACGTAGCGGGCATGGTGGGCTCTGGGGGCCAGGGCCAGCCGGGCCCTGAGCGCCTGCTCGGGGACCGGGGTGGCATTGGCCAGATTGGCTGCGGTCAGTTCCCGATAGAGGGGAAGATCGGGGGAGAGCCCGGCTTGCTGCTCGGCCATGATCCGGCGGTTCAGCGCGCCGCGATGATCGACACTGGCGCGGCCTGTGTCGCCCTCAATGGCAATGGCTTGAGCCCCCTTGATCCTCAGGCGGCGGCCGAGCGTCAGCAGCGCCAGCCCCAGCAGCAGGGCAGGACCGCCCCACAGCAGCAGGGTGCTGGCCTTGAAGGGGGGATCGTAGCGCACGAAGTCGCCAAATCGACTGGTCATGCGGGCGATCACTTCTTCATCGCTCTGCCCCTCGTCGACCCAGCGGTAGACCTCGAGGCGCAGATCCCGCGCGATGGGGGAGTTGGACTCCACCAGGTTCTGGTTTTGGCACTGGGGGCAGCGCAGGGCGCGGGCGAGTTCCTGGGCGCGGGCTTGCAGTTCGGGGTGGCGAAACTCATAGGTATCGACTCCGCTGGCAAACGAGCTCGCACTCAGGCACATGCCGAGGAGCAGCAGGGCAGCGGCAAGAGGACGGCACGTCATGATTGTGTCTCCCAAGTCGATGGCACTGTAGTGGCAGCCTTTATTTGCGCGTTGGCGCGGGCCTTGTCGAGCAGGGGCACAAACTGGCGCTGCCAGATCTCCAGGGTAAGCAGACCCGTGTGGCGGGTGAGCAGGGTGCCGTCTGCATCGAACAGATAGGTCTCCGGCGTGCCATAGACGCCGAGCTCCAGGGCAAGTTTGCCGTCCGGGTCGGCCAGCACGGCGCGATAGGGGTCGCCCGCCTCCATCAGCCAGGCGCGGGCCGCGTCCCCCTTGTCCCGATAGTTGAGGCCATAGAGGGGCACCACGCGTGCCAGCTCACCCAGCAACGGATGCTCGGCGCGGCAGTTGGGGCACCAGCTGGCCCAGACATTGAGCACAAAGGGCTCCCCTTTCAGGCTGGCGGTCTGGATCGGGCTCCCATCCAGCAGATTGTCGCTTTGCCACGCAGGCAGAGTACGCCCTAGCGTCGCCTCATCCTGGCTGTAGGGGTTGTTGCCAAGACCGAGCAGGAGCAGGGCGCCGAGGCCCAGAGTCAGGATCAGGGGCAGAAAGAGGCGCAGGCGGGATCTCATAGGGACTCCTGTTCGAGGCGGGGGTGAGGCGAGGTGGCCGCAGCCGGGTGGGAGGCCAGCAGGGGCCGGCGAGCGAGCAGGCGCAGGGCGCCACCCGCCATCATCAACATGCCCCCCAGCCAGATCCAGCGCACCAGCGGCTTGTAGTGCAGGCGCATGGCGTAGGCGTGTGGCCCCATCTTCTCGCCAAGCACCACGTAGAGATCGCCAAACAGCCCCCACGCGATGCCGGGCTCGTTCATGTTCATGGTGCGCACGCTGTAGTGGCGCCGCTCCGGCATCAGGCGGGCCACCTCCTGCCCCCCCCTGTGCACGCTCAGGGTGATGCGCTCGGCGGTGTAGTTGGGGCCGAGCAGCGGCTCGCTTCCCTCATAACGAAACTCATAGGCACCGAGCCGGTAGGGCTTGCCTGCCTCGAGCACAGTGCCACCCTCCTGGCTGTAGTGGCTTACCTGAGCGATGCCGAGGGCGCACACCGCCACCCCGAGGTGGGCGAGCAGACTACCCAGCCGACTGGCCCTTCCATTCCCTTGTCTGAACGAGAAGTTCATCAGCAGGCTTGCAATCAGCCAGAGGCTCAGCACGTTGGCGACCAGTCCCATCCAGCTCAAGGGGCCGAACTCCCGATAGGCGAGGGTCAAGAGCCCCCCGCCCAGCAGGCCAAAGAGCGGCGGCAGCCAGCGGGTAAGGCGGGTGTCATTACTTAAGCCCTGCCAGCGCAGGCGCGGCAGCTGGGTCATCAAGGCCATCAGCAGCAGGGCCAGCGGCACGAAGATGGTGTTGAAGTAGGGGGCGCCCACCGAGAGGGATCCCAGATGGAGGGACTTGAACACCATGGGGTAGAAGGTGCCGAGCAGCACGCTGGCGCAGGCCACGCAGAGCAGCAGGATGGCGGCGCCGAGTAGCCCCTCCTTGGACAGTAAGCCGAAGCGGGCGTAGGGGGCGCGGGTGTCGGCCCGCAGGGCAAACAGGGTCAACGCTGTTGTGAGCAGCAGGCCGAGCAGCAGCAACAGGGTGAGGCCGCGATCCGGATCCACCGCAAAGGCGTGCACCGAGGTGAGCACGCCGGAGCGCACCACGAAGGTGCCGAGCAGACTCAGGGAGAAGGTGAAAATGGAGAGCAGCAGCACGGCGTGGCCGTAGGCGCCGCGCTTCTCGCATACTACAAGAGCGTGCAGCAGGGCGGTGCCGAGCAGCCAGGGCAGCAGGGAGGCGTTTTCCACCGGATCCCAGAACCACCAGCCGCCCCAGCCAAGCTCGTAGTAGGCCCACCAGGAGCCGAGCACGATACCGGCGGTGAGAAACACCCAGGAGCCGAGCGCCCAGGGACGGCTCCAGTGGGCCACGGCGCCGTCGAGCCTGCCCGAGTGCAGCGCCGCCATGGCAAAAGCGAAGTTGACCGCAAAACCCACATAACCCAGATAGAGCAGGGGCGGGTGCAGGATCAGGCCGATATCCTGCAGCATGGGGTTGAGGTCGCGCCCCTCCTGCGGTCCCGGGAAAATCCGATCGAAGGGGCTGGAGAAGACCAGAGTGTAGAGGGCAAAGCCCCCCACAATCAGTCCCATAATGGCCAGTACCCGCACCAGGATCAGCGGGTCGACCCGCCTGGAGCACAGCGCCACCAGCGCCCCCCACAGGGCCAGCGCGAAGACGAAGAAGAGCATGGAGCCCTCGTGGCCGCCCCACACGGCCGCTATCTTGTAGCCCAGGGGCAGGGCGCTGTTGGCGTGCTGGGCCACATAGGTCAGGGTGAAGTCATTCTGGGCAAAGCAGATCCCGAGCAGCACCAGGGCGGCACCGAGCAGGGCGGCATTGAGCAGTGCCAATGGCCTGGCACAGCCGAGCAAGGGGGGGGAGGCGAGCCGCAGCCCGAGCCAGGGCAGTAACCCCTGCATCAGGGAGAGCAGGGTTGCCAGCAACAGTGAGAGATAGCCGAACTCCGCCAGCACACAACCTCCAGGTTCACTCTTCGATGTCATTCATGTCATGGCACACACGCCGCGTCGTCTCCCGTTTGGCGGGGGCTCGGCAGGCAGCGGGTGTGGCATCACCAGAAATCCATTGGGCCAACAACAAACCAGCGCCAGTCGCCCGAGGGCGGCTGGCGCTGGTGATCATACCTTTAAACAACTGTCATCTGGCCGGCATAAAGCACGAAGTAGCGCAGCAGCAGGATCCCCACCAGGGTCAGGCTGCACACCAGCACCAGATGGCCGCTCTTCTCTCGCAGGGGAGCCGGGGTCAGGAAGGCGATCAGCTGGGGCAACACCATGCCGATACCCACCACCCCTACCCAGAACACCTGGGCCCAGAAACCGCTGCCGATGGCGGCCCACATGGCCACCTCTTTCTGGCCGCCACCGAAGTAGAGGCCGGTAAAGAAGCAGACCAGCAGCAGGATCTCTACCGCCAGCATGGGACGCTCGAAGCGGTGCACGAAGCTGACCCCCTGGCTGTGGTGGTTTTCCTTGAACAGGGTCACCGCCAGCAAGATGGTGGAGGCGATTCCCGAGCTGATGCCCGAGACCAGAAACAGCACCGGCAATACCGGGTTGTTCAGGAGCGGATAGGTCTTGAGCGCCGAGAGCAGGAAGCCGGTATAGGCCCCGAGCAGCACCGCCAGCAGCAGCAGAACGGGGGCCAGCAGCCGCTCGATGCGGGCGAGCCAGGCGATGAGATTATCCACAAAGGCGAACTTATCCTGAAACCACCGGACGCGCAGCCCCTCGATCTCGCTTCTGAACACCACCGCCAGCCAGGCGAACAGCACTGCCATATAGAGCTGGAACAGCATGACCCCCATCGACATCACGGAGTCGAACTGGTAGTGGAACATCAGCTTCCAGAAGGTCCAGGGACGGGCCAGGTGGAAGATGAGGATCAACAAGCCCAGGATCACGCTCGCGGGTGCCAGGATGGCAGTCGCCTTGATGATACCGCTCTCGCTGCCAGCCCCCTTGCGGCGCAGCAGCACAGCCAGGGTGGCGGCCCCGGCGGAGATGCCGAGCAGGAACAGGTAGATGGCGATCGGCCAGTTCCAAACGAGAGAAGGGAAGTGAAATGCCTCTTGCATCGTCATGACTTTATCTCCCCTTTGGGCACGCGGTACATCTTGGGCGAGGTGCCGAGCGCCTGCTTGTAGCGATAGGTGGTCTCCTTCACCAGCCGTTGGGAGAGCGGACTGTTGGGATCATCCAGGTTGCCAAACACCAGCGCCCTGGTGGGGCAGGATTCCACGCAGGCCGGCTCCTTGCCCTGGGCCAGGTTGGTCTTGCGGCAAAAGTCGCACTTATCGGCGACCCGGGTGACCGGGTTGATGAAGCGCACCTGATAGGGGCAGGCGGCCAGGCAATACATGCAGCCGACGCACAGATCCGGGTTCACATCGACGATGCCATCCTCCATACGGATATGGGAGGCGCCAGTCGGGCAGACGTGGACGCAAGGAGCGTTGTCGCAGTGCTGGCAGGACTTGCGAAAGAAGTGGTACTCGGCGTCGGGATACTCTCCAACGGGGCCGGAGCGGATGATCTCGAGGCGCGAGACCCCCTCCGGCACCTGGTTCACTTCCCGGCAGGCGTCCATGCAGGCGGTGCAGCCGATGCAGGCCTGCTCGTCATGCAGCATGCCGTAGCGCACCCCGTCGATGGTCTGGGTGTGGGCGAGGGAGCTGGCGAGCGAGCGGGTCGGCCCCGTCATCATGATGAGGGCCCCGGCGCTCATCCCCGCCATGAATTGACGGCGAGAGCAGCTCATGATGCCTCCTTGCCCGGGGCCACTTTGACCTGGTTTGCCTCGACCTTGGCCTTGGCCGCCTCATGCTGTTTGCTGTGGCAGTCGACGCAGAGCTTGATGCGGGATTTTTCCGGGATCCCCACCATGGGCTCCTTGGCCGGGTGCAGGGCGTGGCAGCTGGTGCAGGTGAGCTTGGTGGCGTGCACGTCGTGGGCCCAGAGTGCCTCGCGCAGGGGTTTGGGTTCGTGGCAGCTCATGCAGACGCTGTTCTGCTCCACGATGGGGTACGCCTCTGTGCTCTTCTTGTCGCTAAAGCTGTTGCTAAAGCGCATCACATCCTTGACCCCTTCCCTGTGCTTGGGAGAGGGCTGGCCGTGACAGTTGGTGCAGGTCACCGGTTTGAGGTTGTTGGGATTGGTCGCCTTGCCATGCTTGCCGTGCATGACGTCGTCCTGATCCTTGTGGCAGTCGGTACAGGCCTTGTCGGCGCTGCGCAAGAATTCCACCTCGTGGGTGGGGGGCACGGCGGCGGGAGCGGTTGCCTGCTCGGCGGCCTGGCCCTGTACGCTGGTCAGCAGCATGGCCGCCATCAGCATCAGTCGTAAGAAATCCATCGTCAAATCACCCATATGAAGCCTCCATCCTGCTGCGGGCCCGACCGGCGGGCCCGCAGGCATCGGTTACTGTGCCAGCCGGCCGGCCGCTTTGGCCTCGGCATCCCAGGCGGGAACAGTGGTCTTGAGGAACTGGGCCTTGTCGCTGTTGAACTGCTTCATGTCCATGCCAAGGGCGGCCTGGGCCTTCTCCTTGGTGGAGATGTCAGGAATGGCGATCTCCTGGCTGATCCCCTTGGCGGCCAGCAGACGTGCCAGCTTGGTGCGGGCGTCGGCGGCCTTGTCGAGGGCACTGCCCAGGACCTTGAGGGCAACTTCCGGGGCATGCATCTGCACCCCGTGGGAGGCGATGGCATAGTCCCAGCGCCACTGGGCGTGACGGATGTCTTGCAGGATATCTTTCATCTCGGCGTCGGTCGCGCCGGCATCCCAGGCGGCCTTGGCTTCAAAGTGGGCGCGTACCAGCTGCTTCTCGACTTTCAGCTTGGTCTCGACAACGGCGTCTTTGCGCTGCTTGACAATGCCTTGCAGCATCTCCTTGCTCTGGGTGTGGCAGTTGCGGCAGGTCTGCTCGAAGCGATCAAACGGGTTGCCAATCTTGTGATCCGTGTAGACCTTGCCCTGCTCGTTCTGCACCTTGGGCATGTGGCAGTCGACGCAGGCCACATTGTTCTGGCCGTGAATGCCGGCGCGCCAAGTTTCATACTCGGGGTGCTGGGCTTTGAGCATGGGGGTCCTGGAGACGGCGTGGGTCCAGTCGGAGAAGCCCAGTTCGTCGTAGTAGGCCTCCATCTGCTCGACCGAGGTGCCATCATCCCAGGGGAATTTCACCGCCTTGGTGGGGCCGGTGAAGTAGTACTCCACGTGGCACTGACCGCACACCTGGGACTGCTGATCGAAGCGGCCCTGCTCCTTGAACGGCTTGCCGATGGCGGTCATGGCCCGATCGGCATAGGGGCGGGAGAGGTGCAGGGCAGGCTTGCCCTCCTTGAACTCTTTCGAGGCGGTGTCATGGCAGTCGGCGCAGCCGATGGTGTTGACGATCTCCGGGCCGCCCTTGGCCCACATCCCCTTGAAGTAACCATCCTCGCCTTGCTCGTCGATCACCCGGGCCACGTCCGGGCTCTTGCAGCTCCAGCAAGCCATGGGCAGGGGGCCATCTTCGGCGGTTTTCGGTGCGCCGGTGCGCAGGGTCTCGCGCACGTCGGTCAGGGCATAGAAGTGACCGCGGGGCTTGTTGTAATCCTTGGCAAAGGCGTAGCCGGCCCAGAGCACCACCATGTTGGGATCCTCGGCCAGGGCGTCGCTGCGCTCCTTGCTGTCGCTGGTGGCTTTCCAGCTGCTGAACTGATCGGCGTGATCCTTGGCAAACAGTTCGTTGCGTGCCTCTATCTTGCCCTTGGTGCTCTCTTCGGCCTGAGCCCAGCTGCTACCAAGCAGACCGGTCAGTAGCAGGGCGGCGAGCCCCAGCCTGGTTTGTTTGTTATGTGAACCCACGATCATCACTCCCAGATAAATGTCTTGGTGCGGTCTGACCCGTTCCATCTTGTTGCGTGGACATCAACACCCGCAGGGCGCGGGAGTGGGCAGACCAATCTCTTGTTGACGGTGAATAAACCGATTTTTTATGCGATTGCTCGCCGAATACATTACCAAATAGGTATAGGCAATGATGATTTATCGGGAGTGGGTTTGCGCTAGATCAATCGTCGCGGGAGGCAATCGGTCGAAATGAGATCTCGGTTAAATTTTTGCTGGAAACTCCATGGCATGTCAGGCGTTTACCCGCTCTGGTGGTAAAGGCCCAAGGGCCGATCAGGGGCACTCGTTTTCTGAGTCACAAGGCTCCAATGTGTCTTTGACACTCATGCCTGGTTGGAGCGCCAATCTCCGCTCGTGGTTTATTTATTCATTTTTAGGTAGATGAGACCCGAGTTGGCCATGGTGGAGACGGGTTGAAACAGCACTATCTTCAAGCATTGGACGCCTGGAATCTGGCCAATCTGACGACAAATATGATCGCATGGCAATGAATAGTTCAGTCAGTAATGGCGCGCTAAATGTGTCATTTGAGACCCGCATGGTAGTTCAAGGTCCCTCATATGCACAACATAGTAAGTAACGGCCATTTTTTAGGGGTTTATGTCGAAAATAGTGAAAAGAAGCGTGATGGCGATTGCTTTATGATCGCTCACCAGATGAGCACCCTGTTAACACCCGTGTGCTTGATTCCATTCTTGCCGGAGGTGGTATGGCAGAGTTGCAAATTGAAAAATCCACGGTGATCGCTCGAGTCGAGGGCCCCGCGTTTGTCATCAGTGCAGATGGTTCTGTCACACCAGCCAAGGTCGGGATGGCCCTGGTTCCCGGTGATCGCCTGCAAACGGCGCAAGGGGCGCAGGTCGAGATGGCCGACCCCGAAGTGCCGGCAGAGCCTGAGGCACAGGCCAGTGCCGACGCCGCCGCAGTCAACGGCAACGAGCAGCCGCTGGATCCGGATCTCGCTTCGTTGCAAGAGGCCATTCGTCAGGGGATAGACCCGACGCAACAGTTTCAGGAGACGGCCGCGGGCAATGCCGCCGCAGGGGCTGGCAATGCCGGCGGGGTTGCCGGCTCCAGCCAGGGTGGTTTCGTCATCGTCGATCGCACCAATGATGCCACCCTGGCCGAGGCCGGATTCGATACGGATCATGGGGCCAGTATTGCGACCGATGAGCTGCTTTTTTCCGAGGCGCGCGATTTCTTCGCGGCCATCACCATCACAGAACCCCAGACCGACGACAACATCATCAACGGCGCCGAAGCGACCGGGGTCATTATCCGCGGTACGGTGGACGACGTAGAGGTCGGCCAGCCGGTGACCGTGACCCTGACTGATCAGGCGGGTAACTCGCTGACGGTGACCACGGTTGTACTGCCCGGGTTGGTCTGGGAGGCCAACTTTGGCGATCTGACCGGCAAGCTGGTGGATGGCCCGCTCACCATACAGGCGGACACCCAGGATGTATCGGGCAACCGTGCCAGCGATCTTGGCCAGACCCTGCTCGATACCATCACCACTATTACCCTGGATCTGGCGGACGAGAGTGACACGGGCGCCAGCCAGACCGACGATCTGACCCGCGACAATACGCCACTGTTGCAAGGCAAGGGAGAGCCCGGCGCTACCGTGACCCTCTCCCTTGGCGGCAATGTGCTCACCGTGCTGACGGTGGATGGGGCGGGCAACTGGCAGTACCAGATCCCCAATACCCTGGCCGATGGCGATCATGCCTTTGAAGTCAATGCGGTGGACATCGCCGGTAACCGGGCCAGCGATACCCTGACCGTGACCGTCGACACCCGGGCCG
The DNA here is from genome assembly GCF_041402525.1 of Aeromonas sp. S18(2024). Lineage (NCBI taxonomy): Bacteria > Pseudomonadati > Pseudomonadota > Gammaproteobacteria > Aeromonadales > Aeromonadaceae > Aeromonas > Aeromonas sp. S18(2024). The sequence goes on from NZ_JBGLQV010000001.1 coordinate 489,926, forward strand.
GTATCGATATCAACGATCTCGACACGGCTCTTATTCTGGGTCAGGGCGGTGTCACCCTGAGCGGGACGACCACGGAAGTGGAAGCCGGTCAAAGCGTCACCATCACCCTCATCGGCCAGAATGGGGAGAGGCTTTTGAGCGGCAGCGCCCTGGTGGGCAGTGATGGGCGCTGGCAACTCGCGGGTCTGGATCTCTCCGGCATTACCGGACCCTATGAGGTGCGCGCCGAGGTGACCGATCTGGCGGGCAACCGGGTGATAGATGGTGCTCCCCTTATCGGGCAGAGCGATACCCTGACTCTTTCCGAGGCGGATCTGGCGAAGGGACCCGTCAGCGCCACCGGCTCCCTGCATACCGGCGCCGGCCTGGATGGCAACCTGCAGGTCGGGTTTGCCGTCGATCAGAGCGCTCTTGAGGGACTGGGCCTCAGCAGCCATGGCTCACCCCTGAGCTATCAGACCAGCGGCCAGACCCTCACGGCCAGTGCCGCCGGGGGCACCGTCTTTACTCTGACGTTGGCCAATGACGGCAGCTATCGCATCGTCTGGAACCAGAGCCTGGATCACGGCCAGGACAACCTGAGCCTGCCTTTCAACCTCGAGTATCGCGACAGCGACGGGGATCTGGTTCGTGCCACCCTCGACGTCAATCTGGTGGACAGCACGCCCCCCGATTTTACCCTGCCATCCATCACCCTGACCGAGGATGCCTTTACCGACGCCGGGGCCGTGGTGGGGCAGAGCCACTTTGTGGTTGGTCACCAGGCCGATCCCCTGCTGGCGGACTCCGTCATCTTCGCCAATCAGGGCGATACCCTGACGCGCCTCAATGGCAGCGGCATGAGCAGCGACGGCCATGCACTCACCTTCGAATTTTCCGGGGATCGCCTGCTGACCGGCTACTACCTGGATGGCAATGGCAAGCGGATCGAGGTGCTCAAGGCCGAGCTCGGCGCCAGCCAGTCTGGCAGCGATGTCGATGGCACTGTGACCGTCTCCCTGACCGGCCCGCTGGATCATCAGGGGAGTGATGCGCTCTCATTGGGGCTCACCGTGTCGGCCAAAGAGATAGATGGGGACGAGACCCGCGCCGATCTGGTCGTGACCGTCAACGATGGTGTCGACCCGAGTCTTGGCATCGACAGTGGTGTGACGCTGCAAGAGGGGTCGGCAGGTCAGACTCTGGATGGTCAGCTGCCGGTCAATGTGGGCAGCGATCGCCTAGTGTCCCTCAACTTCGAGGCAAGCCAACCCGGGCTCGACGGCCTCACCAGCGGCGGCAAGCCGACCAGTTACCAGGTGAGCGGCAACGTTATTACCCTGCTGGATGCGGGGGGCAAGAGCATATTGACCGTTACCCTGGATCTCGATGGCAAGTACCATCTCACGCTCGATGGCGTGCTGGATCAGCCGGTGGGTACCAACAGCGTCAACCTGGGATTGCAGGTGCAGGGCAGCGACTTTGACGGGGACAAGAGCAACCTCGGCACCCTCAATATTCATATCACGGATGGCGTCTTGCCCCAGGTCGATCCGGTCACCCTGACCTTGACGGAAGACAGCGACTGGAGCGCGGCCCAGACTCTTTCGGGGGATCTCAATATCACTGCGGGCAGCGATCCGCTCAGCAGCATTACCTTCGATGCCAGCCAGCCCGGGCTGCATGGGTTGACCTCCGGCAAGCAGAGCGTCGCCGTTACGGTGGCAGACCACCTGATCGAAGGGCGCACGCCAGATGGCCAGCTGGTGTTCACACTCACCCTCGGCAACGACAGCAAATATAACTTCACCCTCCATCAGCCGCTCGATCAGGGCAGTGCAGACAGCCTGCTTAAAGCCGCGTTTACCCTGCTCGACAGCGACGGTGATACCGTCTCCTCCAGCTTGAGCGTCGCCATCGGTGACGGGGCCAATCCGGTCATCAGCGCCGTGACGGGCACCGAGATGACGGAGGCGAACCAGGGCGACGGCGCCGTGGTGAGCACCATGAGCTTTACCGTAAGCCATGGCTCGGATGCATTGGATCAAGGCAGTCTCAAATTCGATATCGCGGCCATACAAGGCAGCCTGGATGGCAAGTACAGCAGCCACGGCAGCCCGGTGACCTTCACCCTGGATGCCAACGGGGAGCTGGTGGGCACCAGTGCGGACGGCCGCGAGGTGCTGCGGGCCGAGCTCGATCTGGTGGAGAGCAATGGCAACTGGAGCGTCACCAGTAAAGTCACCCTGAGCGGCGAGCTGGATCATCAGGGGAGCGAGTCCCTTGACTTGCCACTGGCGGTGACGCTCGCGGATAAAGATGGCGACAGGGTCTCCACCCAGTTGCCACTGGTCATCAAGGATGGCGGCGCCCCCACCTTTGTCGCGGGTAGCGGCGTCAGCCTGGATGAGGGCAACCTCGATGGTCACAATCCTCTCACCGGCACGGGCCAGTTCCAGATCAGCGCCGGTTCGGATCGGGTGAGCGAGGTGTCGTTTGCCGCTCCTTCCGAACAACCGGTGCTGACCGCCCTGGGTCAGCCGGTGAAATACGAACTGGTGGATGGGGATCCTGCCATCCCGGGCAGTCAGATCCTTAAGGGTTATGTGGAGGTGGCTGGTCAGCGCATCGAGGTGTTGCAGGTGGAACTTGTCGGCAAGCTCGACAACGCCGCCAGCAACGGTTTCGACTACAAGGTGACCCTGTTCGAAGGGGTACATCAGAGCGCTGGCAACGCCACCGAGCTGCCATTCAAGGTCAATGTCATCGACAGCGACAAGGGATCTGGCAACAACGACAGCACCACGGGCACCCTCAATGTCAGCATTACGGAGGGGAACAATCCGACCCTGAATCTCACCGGCGTAACCCTGAGTGAGGGGTGCTTTGACGGTGCCGCCAGCAACCAGACCGGTGACGATCAACATGCCAGCGGTACCCTGACCATCAAGGCGGATTCCGATCCCGTGACGGATGTGCGCCTGACTCTCTCCGGCCTGGTGGTGGATGCGAGCGGCAAGGCCATGACTCACAACGGGGAGACCCTCACCTGGCAGGAAGTGCCGGGCAGCAACGGCCACGCCTTCCAGGCGATTACATCAGACGGCACCCTGGTGCTGAGCGTGACCCTGCCGAGCGTGCCGGGGCGCATCGAAGCCCATACCGAGGCTACCCTGGCTTATCAGGTGACGGTCCATACCAACCTGGATCACAAGGCGAGCGACACTCTCAATCTGACTCTGCCGGTACAGGTCACCGACAGCGATGGCAGCGTGATCACAGGTAGCACCACGGCGGAGATCACCGATGCCGCCGATCCCGTCATTAGCGCCATCGAGGGGGTGACCGTCAAGGAGTCGGATCTCAACGGGGGGAGTGGGCAGCATGGGGGCACCAGCCCGTCAGGCACGGGAGAGGTTGCCATCGGCCAGGTGACGATCGCCGCCGGGAGTGACAGGGTTGCCTCCCTGCAACTGGATGTGGCCCGCTTCAACGCCCTCAATACCCTCACGTCGGGGGGCAAGGCGGTCACCCTGGGCGCAGACAGCCAGCCGGGTGTCTACCTTGGCAAGGACAGCGCAGGTAAGTTCATCTTCAAGCTGACCCTGGATGTGTCCGGCCGCTACACCTTCGAGCTCACCGGCAATCTGGATCACAGTGTCCAGGGCAAGGATCTGCTGGATATCCAGCTGCCATTGCAGGCGCGGGACAGTGACGGGGACCTCAGTGCCGAAGTGATTGGCCATGTGAGCGTGCAGGACGATGTGCCCGTGGCCGTGGATGCGAGCAAGACCCTGAATGAAGGGGCAAAAGTGACCGGCGATCTTCTGGCCCCCGCCAGTGAGGGGGCGGACGATGCGGTGGTGAGATCGGTGACCATCAATGGCACCGAACACCCCATCGCCGCCAGCGGTAACACCACCATTGCGGTTACCGACAGTACGGGGCAAATCATCGGTACCCTGGTGATCAAGGCTGAGGGTAACTACAGCTTCACTGCGAAATCCGGCATCGATCACAGCAACAGTACCCTGGTGCAGCAGATAGCGTTCCATCTGGTGGATGGGGATGGGGACACCGATGATGGGGTATTGACCCTGACCATCAAGGACGAGGCAGGCAAGCTCACCGTGAGCGCGGTCACCGGCCAGGAGGATGCTGGGGCAACCGATCCGGGCCAGGGGATCTCCATCAACATGGCGCTCGATATCGGCGATTTTGATAGGGGCGAACATGTGGAGCAGTTGCTTATCCAGGCGCCTGCCAATGCCCAGGGCACTTTCTATTTCAACGGCGTCGCACTGACCACTATCACCCAGGGTGGCAAGACTTGGTATCAGGTGCCGCCCGCGGCCATGGTGGCGGTGGCCAACACTGATGACAAGTTCCAGCTCACCGGTGTCACCTTCGTGCCAAACCACAACTACTCGAGCTACAACAACGGAGGCAGTCCGTTGAGTTTCCCGGTCAAGTTGCAGGTAGGTGTCACTGAGGGGAGCAAGCCTTCGGTGCTAAACGGCAATCTGGACATCACGGTACAGGGCATTGCCGACAAGCCGGTATGGGATGGCAGTAGCGACAAGCACTACAGCATCAATGAGGATGGCAGTGGCGTTGCCCTCAACGTGCATGCCAACCTCACCGACATCGATGGCTCCGAGACCCTGAGCTACCAGATCGAGTGGGCCTCCGGCCAGGGGGCTCTGACCTTGAACGGTAAGGTGCTCACTCCGGGGGCGAACGGCCTCTATACGGTGGCCGGTGGCGACATCAACAAGGTGACCGTAGTGCCCGGTAAGGACTACAGCGGTGACATCAAGCTGGTGGTGACCCCGGTGAGCACGGAGAAGACCCCGGTGGTGACCGGCAAGGAGACGGCCCTCGGCGATCCGCTGGAGGTGGTGATCAACGTCAATCCGCTCGCCGATGACGCCAAGCTGACCGTGCGCGAGATCCAGGGCAAGGAAGACACCCAGCTCAACCTTGGTAGCAAGATAGTGCTCGGCCATCTGGGGGACACAACCGATGGCTCCGAGCAGCTGTTTGTGCGTATCAGCGGCCTGCCCGCCAGTGCCACCCTGCTGCTGGGCGGGGTAGTGGTGACCCTGGATGCGAATGGTTACTACGAGGTGCCCTACGATCGCATCAATGACCTCAAGCTGTTGCCGCCAAAAAACAGCAACGTCGATTTTGATCTGACCATCAAGGGGGTGGTGAAGGACACCGCCACCCTGACCGATGCCAACGGCCAGACCCATACCGTGGTGAACGAGAAGGAGACCGGTAGCCAGAGCCTGCACGTGGATCTGGTCGGGGTCGTGGATAAACCGCATTTTGATCTCAATACCACGGACTGGACCCAGGAGGGCGACGGCTACACCATCACCATCAAGGAAGATGGCCGGGCGCCGCTCGACTTCCGGCTGGAGTCAGGGGAGAAGGTCGACACGCCGCTGGACACCTCGGAGACCCTCAACCTGGTGCTGGAAGGCTTGCCGGCCGGGGCCAAGGTGTTTGACGGCAGCGGCAAGGAGCTGACCCTGACCTTTGCCGGGCTCGATGGCCAGGGCAATCCCCTCTATCAGGTGAATGTGTCATCCCTTGGCAATCTGCAGATCCAGCCGCCTCCCAACAGCACCGCCGATATACACCTTATCGGTCATGTGGTAGTGACCGAGAATGACGGGGATCACAAGCGCTTCGATGTGCCGCTCACCATCAAGGTGGAGCCCGAGATCGATGCCGGCGACTATGCCAAGACCAGCCATGGTCTGGAAGATGAGTTTGTGGTGCTGAACTGGCATCCGGACCTGAGCGACAGCGCCGAGCATGTCACTCACCTCAGCCTTTCCGGCATCGAACCCGGTTATGAAATCTGGATCCGGGTCGGGGGAGTGGATACCCAGTTAACCGTGAACGGTGGCGCCGTGGACTTGAGCGACGCCGACCTGCAGAACCTGCTCAATGGCGGCCAGCTGTTGGTCAAAGCCCCCGAAGACAGCGACAGGGACACCCGCATCCAGAGCCATGTCACCATCACCCAGCATGATGTGGACTCCAGTGCCACGGCCCAGAAGGTGATCGATGGCACCCTGCACGTGGATATTCGGGCTGTGGTGGAGCCCGATGGCCAGCTGGTACAAACCGGCCAGCTGGATAGCCAGGACGGGCATGATATTCCGCTCAAGGACGTGTTCACCTTCGAGGATCTCGATCCCAGCAGCAGTGAGGTCATCGACTATCTGGTCATCAGCGACTTGCCGCCGGGCTTTGTGGTGGTGGGGGGCATCAGCGATGGCAAGGGCAACTGGACAGTGCCGAACAGCGCTCTTGGCAGCTATGCGCTGCACGCGCCGGACGGTTTTACCGGTACCGTCACCTTCAAGGTCAGCGCCAGGGTGATAGATCTTGGCGACAACGGCGAGGGGGATATCAGTGTGCCTGTGTACCGGGAGATCAACACCAGCGCCGAGTTCCATGTCGCGAGCAACGGCAGTCAGGTGGCCGCGACTATCGATTTTGACAACACCAAACCCATCACGGGTGTCGAAGACCACAGCGTCGATTTTGGCGCCCAGCTGAGGCAACTGGCGACCCTGGGCAACACGGACAACGGCGATGACGAGCTCAGCATCGTCATCACCGGCTTGCCAGCCGGCGTCAATGTGCAGGGGCTCACCTTTGACTTTGTCAACGGCGAGTATCTGATCAAATTACCTAATGGCCTGAGCGATCTTGACAGCCTGACCCTGACCCTGCCAGAGGACTACGCCGGTGATGGCCTGCATTTCAATGTGCGGTTGGTCAACACGGATACGGTGAGTGGCGACACCAAGGTGGTGGAGAAGGACGTGTCGCTCTCCATCACCCCCGAGGTGGACGTCAACGGTGGTCGTGATGGCATGCCGAGCCTGCAGCTGGATGTGAAGGATGTGAACGGCGACGGCCAGCCAGACAATCTGGAAGACACCGAGATCCACCTCGATCTTTCGGTGAAACTCGCCGATATCAGCCCTTCGGTGACCGATGGCGGTCTCGAGACGGTGGAGCGGGTGACCGTGACCGTCGATGCCGGGTACGGCCACTTCCTCGATGGCAACGGCAACCCGGTCCAGTCGCTGGTGGTGGATGCCAACGGCCTCAAGGATCTGGTGTTCGTGCCCAGGGAGCACTTCAGCGGCCAGGTGCCGCTGGACGTGACGGTGGATATTCTCGACACTGCCACCACGGGCACGGATCGCGGCAGCTGGAGTGGCCAGGTGAACTTCGAGGTCAAGCCGGTCAATGATCCGGCGGCGCTCACCGTGCACGACGTGACAGGTGATGAGGATGGCAGCGTCAGCCTCGCAGGTTTCGATGCCGCCCTGGTGGACAACGACGGCTCCGAGCAGATAGTGGCGCTGCAGATAAAAGGGGTGCCCGATGGCTTCACCCTGTCCGCCCCGGCGGTGAACAATGGTGGCGGGGTGTGGCAGGTGCCTGTCGGCACCGACTTCTCCACCCTGACCCTGATCCCGCCGGCGGATTTCAGCGGCAGCGTGGATCTCACCCTGAGCGCCTTTACCCTGGACAAGGGGCTCACTCTGCCCCTTGAAACCAGCGGCAGCTTCACCGTCACCGTCAACCCGGTGGGGGATCCCATCGTTGCCGATATTCAGGATAAGGCGAGCGGCACGGAAGGGGATGTGATCACCCTGAACCTGGGGCTGGAGACCCGGGATAGCCAGGCTACCGGTGGCAGTGCCGGCAATGTGCACGAAAACGGGCCGGAGCAGGTACGCGTGACCATCGAAGGGGTCCCCGACGGAGCAGAGGTGCGTCTGCCAAACGGGGTTGCCGGCACTGTGGTGGATCTCGGGGGCGGCGTCTGGCAGATCACCACGGATGGCGGCAAGCTTGATGCGGTGGAGCTGGTGACCAACGACATCAATGGCGCTGTGGATCTCAAGGTGATGGCCCAGAGTCTGGACAACGGCGCCCTCGGCCCCGAGGTGGGCGGCAACATCCATCTGGATATCAGTCCGGTCAACGATGCGCCGGTCAATGTGCTGCCGACGGATCCCCAGGTAGCGCAGGAGGATACCCCCTTTGTCATCCGGGGACTGCAGGTGAAGGATGTGGATGCGGGCAACAGCCCCATCGAGGTGCGCCTCTCGGTCGAACACGGCACCCTTAACCTGCCGGCAGGCAGCGGCGTGACCGTGGTCGGCAATGGCACCGGCTCCCTGGTACTGACCGGCACCCTGACCGATCTTAACGCCCTGCTCAGCGGTGGCGTCACCTATAAGGGGGCGCAGGACTTCAATGGCCAGGACGCTCTGACCATGGTCACCGATGATCTTGGCAACACCGGCAGTGGCGGGCCCCTGAGCGATACCGATGTCTTGCCCATTGAAGTGCAGGCGGTCAACGATGCCCCGGTCAACCAGGTGCCGACCAGCTTGTCGGTCAAAGAGGATGGCGCTCTCTCCCTCTCCGGCATCAGCGTGAAGGATGTGGATGCGGGCAGCGCTCCCATCTCCATGGCGCTGCGGGTCGAACATGGCATCCTGACCCTGCTGGGTAGCGCCGGCGCCGTCTCGGTGCAGGGGGCGGGGAGCAACGAGATCCTCCTGGTGGGGTCCTTGAGCGACATCAACCAGCTACTCGACAGCCAGCTGCACTATGAGCCGGCGGCGGATTTCTGGGGCCAGGACAACCTCACCATCACCACCTCGGATCAGGGCAACACCGGGCTTGGCGGTGCCATGAGCGACACGGATCAGGTCCCCATCACGGTGACGGCCGAGCCGGATATGCCGACCCTGACCGTGGGAGCCCACGAGATCATCGCCCTGCAGGGGGCTGTGATCCCCCTTGGCCTCAACGCCAGCGTGGTAAACCCGGTCGACGGCGAGCTCGCCATTCGCATCAGCGGCCTGGGCAGCGCCCAGGTACAGGATGAACAGGGCCAGACGGTCGGTCAGGCCGACGGTCAGGGGGATTGGCTGATCCCCGGGGATCACTCGGTGCCGCTCTATCTGAGCGGCCTGACGGCGGGGGATCAGGTGCTGGGAGTCAGCGCCGAGTCCAGTGCGGGTGGCACCACCATTGGTACTCAGCTCGACACTATCACCATCCATACCCAGAGTGGCCATGAGCTGCTGGGCTCGGCTCAGGGGGACTGGTTGTTCGGTGCCTCCGGCGATGATCGCCTGCTGGGTGGACAGGGCAATGACATCCTCACCGGGGGGGCTGGCAGTGATCTCTTCGTCTGGCAGAAGGGGGATGAGGGGAGCGCCAGCCTGCCCGCCATCGACACCATCACCGACTTCCATCCGGAGAAGGGGGACAGGATCGATCTGGCGGACATGCTGAGCGGAGTCAGCAGCAACAGCGTCGATGGCCTGCTTGGTCACCTCTCGGCCTCGGTGACGGCCGGCAGCAATGGCCTCAGCGATGTGAATCTCTCGGTCTCGCCGGCCGGGGATGGCCAGGTAACCCAGCAGATCACCTTGAAGGATGTGGATCTCGGTAACTGGGGCCTGACGGGGACAACGTCCCACGACATCCTGCAGAACATGCTGGATAACCATAGCCTGATCACCCAGCACCCCTGAGCGGGGGAGCTGTCATAAAAAGAGCCGGCAATTGCCGGCTCTTTTTTATCTGGTTCTACCAATCGAACTTTTTAATTAATGCCGGCATCAGGGCCGGCCCCCGGAAGAGAGTTAAGCCAGCGCCTGAGCCAGCAGATGGATGGGATGCTCGCAGCGAAACGCCGTGCTCATCTCGATCTGCCACTTGCAGGTTTCGCAATCGGTGATGACCAGATCCGGTCTCAGGCGGTTTATCTGATCAAACAGCCCCTCGCCGATGGTCTGGCTGGTTTCGTAGTTCTCCGACTTGAAGCCGTAGGTGCCGGCGATGCCGCAGCACTGGGACTCCAGCACGGTCACCTTGACCCCCGGGATGGCGCGCAGCAATTCGAGTGTGTAGATGACGCCCCCCATTTTCTCCATGTGGCAGGGGGTGTGGTAGGCGATGTGCAGCCCGAGCGGCTTCATGGCCGGCTTGTTGCCCTTGTAGAACTCGTTCCACAGGAAGCGGGTCACCAGAGAGATGCGATCGCGTACCTTGTGGTTGTCCTGCTCCAGCAGGTGGGGGTATTCATCCCGCAGGGTGAAGCCGCAGGTGGAGGAGGTGGTGAGCAGCGGCATCTCGTTGCCAAGCAGGCTGTTTTCCAGCTGCTTGATGTTGAAGGCCGCCTGCTGTTTGGCCTTGTCCATGAAGCCGTTGGCAATCAGCGGTACGCCGCAGCACTTCTCTCGCTCGAGCAGTTGCACGCCGATATTCATGGCGTTGAGCACCTGCACCAGCTCCTTGCCAAGCTGAGGGTGGTTGTAGTTCACGTAGCAGCCGTGGAAGTAGGCGACCTGGCGCGCAAAGCTGGCCTGGGTCTCCTTCTGCTTCTTGTACCAGCCGCGGAAGGTGCCCTGGGAGTACTTGGGCAGATCGCGGTGGGAGGAGACCCCGAGCGCCTTGTCCAGCACCAGCTTCATCGGCTTGAGGCCGGTAGTGAAGTTGACCACTGGAGCCATCAGGGTGGACATGCTGCCCATCAGATCGGTGTGGGAGAGCACGAACTCGCGGATCCCGGGTTTGAAGCCGCTGTATTGATGCTTGGCCTTGGCGATGATGTCGCCGATGCGCACGCCGCTCGGGCAGGCCACCTCGCAGCGTTTGCAGTTGGTGCAGTACTTGAGGGCGCTGTCAAAGAGCTCGGGGCTCTTGATCCGCAGCCGCTCCCCGTCCGGCCCCGCCTGCTTGGGGCCCGGGTAGGCGGGATTGGCCTTGGCCACCGGACAGTAAGCGGTGCAGACGGTGCATTTGATGCACTGATCGAAAGTTTGGTTGGCGTGATCCAGTAGCATGTCAGTTCTCCTCCCGTCGAGATTGAAGGCACGGGATATGGGGCGAAATCATCATTGGGCTGAACTCAAAATGTGGCCGGCGGCCTGCCAGCCGGTGGCAACCGCGACACCTGAACCTGACCCCTCTTTTATGGGGTCATAGTGGGCCAGTACGCTGCCCGCCCCATAGAGGTTGGCGAGCGGCTTGCCGCCGCGCAGTACCCGCAACATTTCGTCGGTCTTGACCCCGAAGCCCATGAAGGGATGGTGGTCGAACAGCCGGCGACCGGCCCAGGTGTCGCGTTCTTCGAGGCTCAATACGTCGGCATCAAAGATGGGCTCGCGAATGCCGCGCAGGCGCGACTCCAGCCCGCGGCTGAAGAAGCTGCCGGAGGCGAGCACGAAGTTGTCCGCCTCGAACAGCTGATCATCGCCGTTCTGGGTGTGCACGCCGACGACACGGTTGCCCTCGTAGCGGGCGCCCAGCACCCGCTCACTGGTGAGAAAGGTGCCACCAAGGGCGATGAAACGGCGTTTGAGGGCCTCCTGCATCCGCATGCCGATAAGCGATGGCGGCATGGTGGCAACCTCCCGGATGGTGCAGCCGGTGCGCTTTTCCAGATCGCTCAGGCGCGGGCCGACCAGCCCCAGCGACAGACAGGCGGGCAGTACGATATGGCGGCAGCCGGGTTCGCCGCACTCCATCACCATGCGGCTGATCTCGCGGGCCAGATCCGCCAGCAGATGGTGCTTGTCGCACAGGCGGGCGATGTCGGCGGAGCGAAACTCGTGGGGATTGCGGCTGAACTCGGCCAGCTGGGGAATGCGAATTTCACCGGTCAGGATGCGGCAGTGGGCAAAGCGGGGGTGGGTGGCTAGATTTGCCGCCGCCAGCGCCGGGTGAAAGTCGCGAAAACCCTCCAGGGTGGCCAGCAGCAGGGTATCCGGCACGGGGGCATCGGTGACGCAGGCGCAGGTCTCGGGGGAGAGCCAGGTGGATTTCAGGGTGCCGATGGGGGTCAGGCGCTGGTGGTTGTGCTCCTGGCGAAACAGCGACAACCCCTCTTCTGCGCAGTGGCGCTGCAGATCGGCGAGGCTCGCTTCGATATGGGTCATCCCTACCTTGCCGTAGGGGTGATGAGGGTTGGCAGCCATGAAGGCGGGTAGGGCGGCGCGGGGATCCCCCTCGCTCTCCAGCAGATCGACCGAGCCGGAGGAAAAATGCAGGGCACTCTGGCCGGAAGCCATCAGCAGCGCCTTCTGGCCAGCCTCGGCCAGACGCAGGGCCGCCGAGAGGCCCGCCATGCCGCCGCCAATCACTATGGTGTCAAATTTCATGGGGCGTCTCCTCGTTTGTCTCTGTGGCATGGCTCTGGGGGGCGGCGTCGCTCACCAGACGGGGCGTCGTCCATTCACTCAGGCCAAACAAGCCTTCATAGATCCAGTAGGTAAATTCCGCCTCGCGCAGGGCATCTCCCCACAGCACGGGACGGGTACCCTTGTAACGCTCCTCCAGGAACTGGCGCAGCATGACGCAGGCCTGGCGGCCATCGGCCTTGCCGTACTCCTGCATCAGGCCGGCGGCGCGATAGGCGCACAGCTCACCCTGACAGGGGCCCATGCCCAGACGGGTGCGACGGCGCAGATCCACCAGGTTGTCCACGTCGAGCTCGCGCAGGGCGTACTCGATTTCGCCGGCGGTCACCATCTCGCATTCGCAGATGAGGGCGTTGGCCTTGGGATTGTCACGGAAGAAGGCGATGACCCGCTCGCCATGGCGATACTGGGCAGATCCTTCGGCCGGTGCCGAGAGGCCGGGGGCGGAGACCTTCTCCGGATCCCGCGAGCCGGGCAAGTTGAGCTCGGCGGTGCGGCACGGTTTGCTGTTGCCCAGTTTTTTCGCCAGCAGATCGGTGGCCCATTCGGCCATCAGACGATAGGTCATCAGCTTGCCGCCGGTGATGGTGTTGAAGCCCTGCAGACCATCGCGCTCGGCGTGATCCAGTAGCACTATACCGCGGCTGATGTTGCGGCCCGACTCGTCACCATCCACTGCCACCAGGGGGCGCACCCCGGCGTAGGCACGCAGCAAGCGGGTGCGCGCCATGATGGGGGCGAGCTTGATCCCCTCGCGCAGCAGCACTTCCACCTCTTCGGGCTCCACGGTGAGCTGATCAATCTTGTTGTAATCGATGCGGCTTGAGGTGGTGCCGATGAGAGAAATGGTATCGCCCGGCACCAGGATGTCGGCGTCCGCCGGCTTGCGGCAGCGGTTGAGCACCAGCTGGTTGATGCGGTAATCCATGATGAGCAGGGAGCCCTTGGCCGGGAACATGCGGATGCCGAGATCGGCGTATTCGCAGATCTGCTGGCCCCAGATGCCGGCGGCGTTGATCACTTCCTGACACTCCACCTCGAATGCCTCGCCAGTGCGGGTGTTGATGGCCTTGACCCCGTGCACTCTGTCTTGGGTACGCAGCAGCCCCAGCACCTTGCTGTGGGTGAAGATGCGGGCGCCGTGCTCCTTGGCGTCGAGCACGTTGGCAGCGGCGAGGCGGAAGGGGTCGACCGTGCCGTCCGGCACCTGAACCGCCCCTATCATGGCCGGGTTGGCATTGGGTTCGAGCTGCAGTGCCTCGCGGGGATCGAGCTGACGGGTCTCGATGCCGGCCAGGGCGCAGGCGTCCATGAAGGTCTTTTGAAAGCCGATGTCATCTTCCGGCAGGGTCAGGAACAGGCCACCGGTGTCTTCCACGCAGTGGCTGGCGATCCGCTTGAGGATGCGGTTCTCCTGAATGCACTCGCGGGCGGACTCCTGATCGGTCACCGCGTAGCGGGCGCCGGAGTGGAGCAGACCGTGATTGCGACCGGTGGTGCCGGCGGCGATATCATCCCGTTCAAGCAGGATGCAGTCGATGCCGCGCAGCGCACAATCGCGCATGATGCCGGCGCCGGTGGCGCCGCCGCCTATGATGACGACTTGTGTGGTTATTCTTTTCATTGTGCCCGTCTCATCTCTTCCAGATGAGGCCAGTGTGGCGCACTTTTGAGTGAAAATGTTTGATGTTGGCCAAGTTAATGTTCGCAAACGCTCATGGTGATGGCCGTTTATGAGCATTATGTGACAATGGTCACGCTGCAAATGTATCCCGTGTGGTGATCCCATCCGGCCAGCCAGATATGAAAAAGGGGCCTTGTTGCCCCTTGTTCTGCTTGCTCATGCTGTTTGCGTTGTCAGCCGCAGCACTTCTTGAATTTCTTGCCGCTGCCACAGGGGCAAGGATCGTTGCGCCCGACCCTTGGCTGCGCCGGATCCTGCTCGCCATCGGTATAGACCCAGCGCCCCTGGTAGCGCACGAAGCGGGATCGCTCGTGCAGGCAGTGGCGCTCATCTCCTTCCAGGAACCAGGCCTTGAACTCCACCATCCCGGTTTCATCATCCGGACCTCCTTGGCTGGCGAGGATCTCGAGGCCATCCCAGCGGGTGCCGGTTTGGGAGAGCTCGGTCGCGGTCAGCCCGTTCAGATAATCAGGGTGCCAGCTCTGGACCAGATATTCCCCCAGACCCAGCACGAAGGCACTGTAGCGCGAGCGCATCAGCTGCTCCGGGGTGTCGGCGGGGGCGCCATGGTGGAGCACACCGCAGCAGGCATCGAGAGAGAGGGTTGAACCGCAAGGACAATTGTTCATGAAAAAGGGGCTCCGGGGCCGGTAACACATCAATGGGGGCATTTTGCCAAAACCGGCGCCCGCCAACCACTTCCAATGGGGCCTGTCTACACTCTCAAGGTGGGAACACATCACTACAACAATATGTCGCAAGGATGATAAAGATGACGCTGAAACAGAAAATACTGCTGTTAGGGGCCGTGCCCGTTCTGTTGATGGCCCTGGTGGTCAACCTGAGCAATTACCTGCTGTCAAAAAGCGATCTGGAGAGCAGCCTGGTGGTTGCCAGAGAACGGGCGATGAATGAGCGCAAGGCCCTGCTCGACAGCTACATCATGCTGGCAAAAACCGCCATCGCCGATGTCTATGCCCAGCCCGATACCCCGGAGAATCGCGAGAAGGTAAAGTCCATACTGCGCCCGCTGCGCTATAACAGCGACGGCTACTTCTTCGTCTACGACTTTCAGGGCACGGCGCTACTCTTGCCCCCCCGTCCCGAGATGGAGGGCAAGAACCGCTGGCAGGACAAGGATGCCAAGGGCAAGCTGCTGATCCAGGAGATCGTCAAGGCGGCCCGTGAGGGAGATGGCTTCTCCGAATACTGGACCGCCAAGCCCTCCATCGGACGGGATGCGCCCAAGCTCTCCTACAATGTGGTGCTCGACAAATACCAGTGGATCATCGGCACCGGTTTTTATATCGACGACATCGACACCGAACTGGCGGCGCTGCGCACCCAGCGCGAAGAGAGCATGCACGAGTCGGTGCGAAACAGCGTCTTGCTGATCCTGTTGGTGCTGGGGGTGACCCTGGCGGTAACCGTGGTGATCGGCAACCGGGTCTCCCGGCCGCTGGTGGATGCGGTCTCGGCCCTTAACGACATCGCCGACGGGGAGGGGGATCTGACCCAGCGCCTCAAGGTGCAGAGTCAGGATGAAATCGGCCAGCTGGCCACCGCCTTCAACCGCTTCGTGACCAGGATCCAGTCGGTGGTGAGCCAGGTCGGGGAGACCAGCAACCATCTCTTCGTGGCCGTCGACAAGCTGCACCATCTGAGCGAGCAGGTGGATCACCAGATGCAGGGCCACAGCCGGGAGACGGATCAGGTGGTTACCGCCGTGACCGAGATGAGCTCGACCGCCCAAGAGGTGGCGTCCAGTGCCTCCAATGCCGCCAATGCCACCAGCGATGCGGCGCGTGAATCCGATGCTGCCCGTGGTGTGGTGGGGGGGGCCATCAACAGCATCAACCGGTTGGTCGACGAGGTGCACACCGCCTCTGATGTCATCGAACAGCTGGCTCAGGAGACCGCCAAGATTGGCACAGTGGTGGAAGTGATCCGCGGCATTGCCGAGCAGACCAACCTGCTGGCCCTCAACGCGGCC
Source organism: Aeromonas sp. S18(2024) (assembly GCF_041402525.1). Classification (NCBI taxonomy): domain Bacteria; kingdom Pseudomonadati; phylum Pseudomonadota; class Gammaproteobacteria; order Aeromonadales; family Aeromonadaceae; genus Aeromonas; species Aeromonas sp. S18(2024). The sequence goes on from NZ_JBGLQV010000001.1 coordinate 505,851, forward strand.
ATCGAGGCGGCCCGGGCGGGAGAGCAGGGGCGCGGCTTTGCGGTGGTGGCGGACGAGGTGCGATCGCTTGCCGGCCGCACCCAGCAGAGCACCAAGGAGATCAACGAGATGCTGCAGCGGCTGCAAAGTGGCGTCAAACAGGCAGTGGAGGTGATGCAGGCGAGCGAGGACCGCAGCCAGGAGACGGTGCAGGAGGCGAGCCATATCGCGAGTTCTCTGGACAGCATGGTGTCGGCGGTCAGCACCATCAACGACATGAATATCCAGATCGCCGCGGCGGCCGAGGAGCAGCATGCGGTCTCCGAGGAGATCAACAAGAACCTGGTGGCCATCCAGCACATCGTCGGTGAGCTGGCCAACGGGGCGGAGGAGTCGAACAACACGACTCGCGAGCTGGCCGATACCGGGGACAAATTGCGCAAACTGGTCTCCCAGTTCCGTTACTGACTCTCTCTGGCCCCAAACCGGCGCCAGTTCAGGGCGGCCTGCTCCCGTGCAGGCCGCAGTTTATTTGGGAATTGGCCAATAATGTGTGAAAATCAGGGCCTTTGATTCCGTGCTTGACCCATATCCTATGAATGAGATCGTGAAAGGCAGTATCGACTTGATCCGGCAGCTCAACTACGGCCTGGTGTATGCCAGTCTGGAAGAGCACAAGGAGCTGTCGCGCACCGATCTCTCCCGCCTGACCGGCCTCTCTCCTGCCAGCATCACCAAGATCACCCGCGAGCTGCTTGACGGCGGCCTGGTGGTGCCTTGCGGCGAGAGCTCGGTGGGGCGGGGTCGACGCCAGACCCTGCTGCGCATCAACGAGCGTCGCTTCCAGTTTCTCTCCATGCGTCTTGGGCGTGGCTACGTGGACATGGCGCTGTTCGACTTCACCGGTCGCTCCCTGGCCCGCCAGCGCCACCTCTTCAGCGAGGATGAGCGCAGCGATCTGCTGGGTAGCCTGGTGCATGCCATCAAGACGTTTCTGCCCAAAAAGGCCCTGAGCCTGGCCTGCATTGCCCTTTGTCTGCCGGGGCAGGTGGAACGCCACTCCGGCATGGTCAAGCACTTCCCTTACTACGATCTGCACCACTGGCCGCTGGGGCCCACCCTGCAGGCGGCGTTCGGGGTGACCGTGCTGGTCAGCGGCGACGTGCGCACCTGGATCCAGGCCGAGCGGGAGTGGGGGGCGGCCAAGAACTGCTCCGATGCGGTGCTGGTGTTCGTCCACAACGACATCGGTGTCGGCATGGTGGTCAACGGCCAGCTTATCGAGAGCGAGAATGCGCTGCTCGGGGATCTCAGCCATCTTCAGCTCGAACCCTATGGCCAGCGCTGCTACTGCGGCGGCTTTGGCTGTGCCTGCACCCTGGTGACCAACCAGGCGCTGGAGGCGCAATACCGGGACCTGCGCGAGCGGATGCAGGAGTACGATCTGCCCGAGAGTGTCAACATTCGCGAGCTATGCGAGCTGGCGCTGGCGGGTAACAGCCTCTGCCAGGACATACTGCACAAGGCGGCGGGCCGCCTCTCCCGGGTGCTCTCCAACCTCATCTGCCTGCTCAATCCGGGCAAGCTGCTGCTGGGCGGGGAGATCACCCGCGCCGATCGGCTGCTGTTCCCCATGCTGCACCAGTCGCTGGCCAGCCAGCTCCCCACCGACTATCTGGTGCGCCTGCAGATAGAATCCACCCACTTCTATGAAGATCCCACCAAGCCCACCTCGGTCCAGGTGCACAAGGCGCTGCGCGACGGCAGCCTCTTGCTGGAGCTGTTGCGCGGCTGAAAAGCAGACAGAACGGCAGGGAGTGCTGTTCTGAGACCGCACAACTGGGTACAATCCTGCGCTTTGCGGGGGGCCTGCGCGGCCCTCTGTATGTGACTCCATTCAGTGAAGCAAGATGACCTCTGTTCCCGATCATGCCGTCAATCGCCTGCGGGCCTGGCGCAAGAGTATCTCTACCCGACCGTTTCTCGCCCGTGGCGGCACCTTGCCCCGCTGTCCTGCCTGCCAGCTGCGCCATGACTGGTGTGCCTGCGCCTGGCGCCCCGAGCTCAAAGCCGAGGCCGGCTTCTGTCTACTGATGTACGACAGCGAGCCGATGAAGCCCTCCAACACGGGGCGTTTGATTGCCGATGTGCTGCCGGATTCCACCTGGGCCTTTCTTTGGTCCCGCACCCAGCCTCATCCCGAGCTGCTGGCCCTGCTGGCGGATCCTGCCTGGCAGCCCTATGTGGTGTTCCCCGATTGCGAGAAAGATCCGGCGCGGGTGACCGGAGAGGTGGTTTTGGCACCGGGCAAAAAGCCGCTCTTCATCCTGCTCGACGGCACCTGGCCCGAGGCGCGCAAGATGTTCAACAAGAGCCCCTATCTGGACGGCTTCCCCGTGCTTGCCATCAGGCCGGATGCGCTCTCCACCTATGGCATGCGGGTGGCCAATTGCGACGAGCACCTCTGCACCGCCGAGGTGGCGGCCTGCGTGCTGGAGGTGGCGGGCCAGCCCGCGGTGGGTCAGGCGCTGCAGCTCTGGTTCAACCTGTTCAGCAGTCGTTACATGGCGGGGCGGGTGAGTCGCGCTCCCGGCGAGGATGAAGCCTCCCTACTGCAGGCCCTGTCGGCCATAAGGGAGAGGATGCAGGAGCCATAAGGCCACCGCAGCCAGCCATGGGGCGGGGAATATATTGATGAAAATCAGGAATGGGTTGTCTGACACTGTTTCGTTAGATTCATGGACTCACCCTCGCTAGGATAGCGTCCTGTACCCAGTCTCTGGTTGGTCGCCACGCCAAACGCCCCTGGTCCGGCGCCGTGGCGCTCGCTCATCATCTCACGAGGTCTAAGGATGGAATTGGAACTGTTAACCCTGGTCGCCCTGTTTGGCGTGGCCCTTGTCGCCGGCTTTATCGATGCCATTGCCGGAGGCGGCGGTCTGCTGACGGTGCCCGCTCTGCTGGCCACCGGCATGCCGCCGGCCCTGGTGCTTGGCACCAACAAGCTGCAGAGCAGTTTCGGTTCCTTTTCCGCCACCTGGTTTTACGCCCGTCGGGGGTTGCTGGAGTGGTCCATGATCTGGCCTGCGGTGATCTGCACCTTCATCGGGGCGGCAGTGGGCACATTGGCGGTGCAGACCATAGATGCCGCTGTGTTGGAGCGGCTGCTGCCTTTCCTGCTGATGGCGTTTGCCTGCTACTTCCTCTTCTCTCCCAGAGTGAGCGATGCGGAGAGCACCCGCAGGCTCACTCCCATGGTGTTTGCCCTGCTGGTGGGGGGCGGGGTCGGTTTCTATGACGGCTTCTTCGGGCCCGGCACCGGGTCATTCTTTGCCATCGGCTTCGTGGCGCTGGCCGGTTTTGGCATGGCGCGGGCCACGGCCCACACCAAGCTGCTCAACTTCACCTCCAACATCGCCTCTCTGCTGTTCTTTGCCCTGGGGGGCAAGGTGGTGTGGAGCGTCGGCTTTGCCATGGCCCTTGGTCAGTTCATCGGCGCCCGTTTCGGCTCCAAGATGGTGCTGCAAAAAGGGGTGAAGCTGATCAAGCCCCTGCTGGTCACCGTCTCCCTGCTGATGTCCGCCAAACTGGTCTGGAGCCAGTATCCCGAGCTGTTCGCCTGGGTCTATTGAATCACCCCTGACATGGGTTGAAAGTGGGCGCGCAGCGCGCTCACCAGCTGGGCGATCCGTGCCCGCTTCAGGCTGTTTGGTCGGTAGATGAGGTGCAGGGGGCGTCCCAGCCCCGGCAGGGGACGTGCCTTGTGACCCTGTTCGCCTACCAGGGTCAGCAGGCCCGCCGGCAGCAGCACCGGCCCTATGCCCGCCTTGGCCAGTTCGATCAGCGCCAGATAGGAGTCGAGCTCCATGACAGGTGCCAGCCCGAGTTCAGCCAGCGGTTCGCGCAGATAGCTGTTGGAGGGATTCTCCAGATCCATGGTCAGGATCTTGCGCATGGATCCCGCTTCCCCTTTCCCCTGATCCGGCGTTGATGCCGCTTGCTGATCGTCACCCACCAGATAGAAGGGCTCCTCCAGCAGCAGCTCGGCCCCCAGCCCGTGGCCGGGAGGCAGCCGGCCGGCGCAGATGCCGAGCAGGGCGTCGCCGCTGCGCACCCGCGCCAGGATCACCGGGGTGTGGTGGGTGGAGAGGGCGAGATGGGGATCGCGGCGCAGGTAGTCGTGCATGAAGCGGGTCAGGTAGCCCGCCAGCAGAGTCTCGGAGCAGGCGATGGGCAGCGGGGTTTGATCCGTCAGGGGCTGGTTGTCCGCCAGCACCCCCTTGATCTCCGCCAGACTCGACGCCACCCGGGCGAGCAGCTCCAGCGCCTGCGGGGTGAGGCGAGTCTGGCGCCCGTCCGGCTCGATGAGCTTCTTGCCAAGGCGTTGCTCGAGCTGGGCGATCCGCTTGCTCACCGCCGACTGGCTGATATAGAGCCGGCTGGCCGCCTTGGCCATGGTGCCCTCGCTTGCCAGCAGACAGAGCGTCTCCAGCCCTTCCAGTAACATATCGCCTCCCGTCATCTCCGTTGGAAGGCGTTACCTTAGGGGCTGGCGGGGTCGGGATCAAGCATCCTTCACCGCTCTGGCCGGGCACAGGCGCCACTCCCGCAGGGGCGGGGCGAAGATCACCAGGTTGCCTAGCAGGCTGATCACTACGCCCACCACAGAGATCGTCTGCCAGACGAAGCCCTCGTAGAAGGTTGAGAGGGTGAGGGCCACCAGAGGAAACAGCACGGTGGCGTAGGCCGCCTTGCTGGCGCCAATTCTGCCCACCAGGGTGAGATAAGCTGTGAAGGCGATGACTGAGCCAAACAGGGCGAGATAGACCATGGCGGCCAGATAGTGGCCATCGGTCGGGATCACCAGCGACTGGCCGAGCAGGGTGACCCAGCCCAGCAGCAGTACCACCCCGTACACCATGCCCCAGGGCACCAGCTGCAGCACGTGATAGCCCTGGCGCTGGCCCCGGGCCGACACCAGGTTGCCCAGCGAGAAGCAGAGGGTACCGCCAGAGGCCAGCAGGAACCCCTTCCAACCGTTTGCACCCAGTTGCGCATCCGCCAGCACGGGCCAGAACAGCAATAAGGTGCCAAGCAGACCCAGCAGCGACCCCTGCAGCCAGCGCAGGCCCGGCCGCTTGCCCTCGAACAACCAGAGATTGATCCCGTTGAAGATGCTGGCGCTGGCGAAGATCACCGCCGACAGGCCGCTCGGGATGTAGAGAGTAGCGTGGTAGAAGCAGAGAAAGTTGGTGGAGAACAGCAGAGCGCCGAGCAGGGCGGCGTACCGCTGGCCGTGCCAGGGCAGGCGCGGAAAGCGGCCGCTGGCGGTGAGCAGGGCAAACAGGGCCAGCGCCGCCAGCATGAAGCGATAGAGCACCGACACCTCAATGGGGATGGGGCCGAGCTGCCAGGCGATGGCGATCCAGGTGCTGCCCCAGATAAGGACGGTGGCAAGGTAGAGCATCAGATTCATGGGGGATCCCGCTGTCAGAAGAAGTGAATATCAGCATGACGGCCGCTCAAGGGGGCTGGCTTGCATCATCTTGCGGTTTTTCATCGCCCCTGGCTGTCATCCCGGGGCGCTGTCAGTAAGATGGATGGCATGCGCACCGGCGCTGTGGGCTAACGAGGGTAACGGGAAGAGATGAAGAGGGCTGGGGTATTCGATGCATTGGTGAGCACTGGCGCCCGGCTGGAGGATGCCTGCTGGCTGGAGCCCGGCCTTGGCGTCGCCAGCTGGCGCAACTGCTACGATCAGACCCGCTACCACAAACCGGGGCACCACACGGTGAGTGTCTATCTGCAGGGGGGCGAGCAGACCGAGCGGCTCGACGGGCCGGGCGGCCACGGTGGCACCGGCAAGGTGTGCATCATGCCGGATCACCACAGATCCGAGTGGCTGGTGCGCGAGGAGTTTCGTTTCTTCCACCTCTACTTCACCCCGGCCCACCTCACCCGCATTGCCGAAGAGGTGTGTGACAAGGAGGGCCGCCATCTGCAGCTGGTGGACAAGACCTTCATCGACGATCCCCTGGCGGCTGCCCTGGTCCAGACCCAGCTGATGAAGCTGGAGTGGCAGCATGGCATCGACAAGATGGCCCTTTCCCACGGCGCCTGGATGCTGATGCTGCACGCCTACCGTCACCATACCCTGGAGGCGCCGGGCCTGCCGCCCCTGCGTGGCGGTCTGGCGCCGGCGGTGATCCGGCGGGTGCAGGAGTATCTGCTGGCCCATCTGGCCGAGCCGGTGACCCTGGCTGAGCTGGCGCAAGAGGCGGGGCTCAGCGAATACCATTTTGCCCGCATGTTTGCCCAGAGCCTGGGTTGTCCTCCCCATCGCTATCTGCTGGAGCTTAGGCTCAAGCGGGCCAAGCAGCTGCTGGCAGGGAACGAGCCCCTGGCCAGCATCGCCATCCAGTGCGGTTTCTCCTCCCAGGGCCACTTTGGCAACCGCTTTCGGGAGGCCTTTGGCCTCTCCCCCGGCCAGTGGCGGGCCCAGTTGTCATCTCCCTGTCACAGACATGCATGAGACTCAGGGTCAGGAGAGGGGCGTTCCCTCTTCATGTTGACAGGAGTCGCCATGAATCATCGCAAACGCCAGATCCGTACCCGTCATCTGTGGTTCAATCACTGGAATGCCCCCGAGGGGCGTATTGCCGCACCCACCCCGCCCGAACCTGCAGTGCCTCACAGTTCCCGTTGAAAATCCCGACTCGCCGATAGGTTTTTTGCGGCAACTTTGCCACTATTGCCCCATCAGGATGAAGTGGACATGGCTGCATGTTTCTGGAACGTATTGAAGTCAAAGGGTTTCGTGGCATAAACCGGCTCTCGCTCGGGCTGGATCACACCACGGTACTGATCGGCGAAAACACCTGGGGCAAATCGAGCCTGCTGCGGGCACTCTGGTGCCTGCTGGGGCAGGATGCCGAGCCCTACCAATTCACCGCCGAGGATTTTCACCAGCCGGAAGACCCCGAGCTCGAACCGGCCCGCCATCTACAACTGGTGCTCACCTTCAGTGAGCACAGACCCCAGATGTGTCTGCATTCGCGCCGCCTGGCACGGTTGTGCCCTGCCTGGGTGCTGCACAAGGACAAGTTCAACCGCATCCACTATCGCGCCAGCGCCGAGCTGCTGGATGACGGCGCCGTGGTGACCACCCACGATTTTCTCGATGGCATCGGCAAGAGCTTGCCCATCGACAACAGCCGGGAGCTTATCTGCCTGCTCATCACCATGAACCCGGTATTTCGTCTGCGGGATGCCCGCAGCGCTCGCCACGGGGTGGAGACGCTGCAGTGGGGGGAGCTGTCGGATAACCGCCTGAGTCATCTGGCCGACAAGTTGATCGACGAGCCCCAGCGCATTGGCGAGCCCGAGCTCAAAGAGGCGTTGCAGGCGGTGCGCCAGCTGATGGATCACTACTTCAACGCCCTGGCCCCCATCAAGAAGAACAAGCCGCGCAGTCAGCGGGACATCATCAATCGCCCCATGACCCTGCGCAACCCGGGCAATTTGCACACCCTGCTGCGCCATGCCGACAACCGGGCGTTGCAGCTCGCCATGGCGGGCATGGCGGCCACCCTGCTGCAGGCGCGTGGCAACCGCGAGCTGGAGGAGGGCGCGCGCCCCATCATGATCCTGGAAGACCCCGAGAGTCGCCTGCACCCCACCATGCTGGCGCTGGCCTGGGGCCTGCTGGAACAGCTGCCGGGCCAGAAACTGCTTACCACCAACTCGGGGGATCTGCTCTCCTCCCTGCCGCTCAACCAGGTGCGGCGGCTGGTGCGCCGGCAGCAGGACATCGTCTGTCACCAGATTGGCGGCGAGCGCTACAGTAGCGACGATCTGCGCAAGATTGCCTTCCACGTGCGGATCAACCGCCCCATGTCGCTGTTTGCCCGCTGCTGGCTGTTGGTGGAGGGGGAGACCGAGATCTGGCTGCTCTCGGAGCTGGCCCAGATCTGCGGCTACAGCCTGCGGGCGGAAGGAGTGCGGATCATCGAGTTTGCCCAGTGCGGCCAGTCACCACTCATCAAGGTGGCCCGCGACTTTGGCATCGAGTGGCATCTGCTCACCGACGGCGACGAGGCGGGGGTCAAGTATGCCACCTCGGCCCGCTCGCTGCTCAAGGGGGAGCGGGAGCGGGATCGCCTGACCCAGCTGCCGGCGGCGGATATAGAGCACTACCTCTATCACAACGGTTTCGAAGGGGTGTTTCGCCGCGAAGCCGGGGTGGGGGGGCGTACCATGCTGAGTGCCAGCCACATCATCAGCAAGGCGATCCACAAGCGCAGCAAGCCGGGCATGGCGCTGGCGGTGGTAGAGGAAGCGGAGCGGCTCGGTGCCGATCACATACCGCCAGTGCTGCGCCAGATGTTTTCCCGGGTGGTGGCGCTGGCTCGTGGCCAGGGTTAAGGCCGTACACCTCCCAAGTCGGTTGCTGCGGATCCGGAACATGCACAGAGATTGGGGATAGGGGTGGGTTTGGGTATACTCGCCCCCTCTCTGGCGCCGTGAGGGCGCCCGTTGCAACTCTCTGCTGGAGGCGTCATGTTCGTCCAACTCCCTTTTTGGCTCTTTCCCCTGACCGGCCTGATGGCGCTGGGGGCGCTGATCGCCCTTGGCATCGTGCTGTGGCGCGGTGATATCTGCCCGGGCCAGCGCTCCCGGATCAGCCAGCAACTCTTCTCCATCTGGGTGATCACCGGCCTCTCCCTGATGCTGGCCGTCGAGGCCAATTCCGCCAGCTGGCTCATCTGGTGCGGCGGCGCGAGCCTGGTGCTGGGGATCTGCCTGTCGCTGGCCCAGTCCCGGCTGGAGGGCAAGCGCTCCGTTCCGTCCACCCTGCTTTGGCTGCCGGCGCTGCCGCTGGCGCTCTATGGCATGGGACTGCTGCAGATCCAGGGCTGGATCAGCGGCCTGATGCAGATGTGCATGCTGGGGGCGGCCTTTGCCCACCTGATGCTGCTGCGGGCCCGCCATCGTCTGCAGGCGTTCAACACCCTGCTGCCGCTGGCGGGTCTGGCGGGAGCCCTCATCAGCCTGATCTGGCTGGCGGTGCTGGTGGGCTGGCAGGGCAGTGCCGCCAACCTGGATGATCTCATCCCGGCGGTGGTGACCCAGGCGGTGTTGCTGGTGGCCTCCCTGCTGCTCTGGTTCAGTCCTATCTACCAGCGCAAGGAGACGGCTCCCGTCGTCGTGTCGACCTCACTGTGCGGGCTTATCATCGCCCAGATCGCCGCCACCAGCGTGCTGCATCAACTGGTCTGACGCGACCGCTGATCTGGCGTGACAAGGACCAAAAAAGCCCCCCGAGCCTGGCTCGGGGGGCTTTTTCGTTTCTGGATATTTACGGCACCTAGTAAAAGTCATCGGCCCCGCAGATAAAGAGGCAACTGCTGCGGGGCTGGGCCAGATATTCCCGGGTCAGTCCCTGCAGCGGCATGCCGAAGGTGCAGATGTCCTGGGGCGAGGGCAGGGCGGTATCCAGGATCCGGCGCCAGTCGCCGCCGACCCCCTTGGGGGGGCTTGGCAGGTTGAAGGTGAGCGGTTCCCAGTAGGCGTTGAACAGCACATAGAGGGCCAGCCGGGTTTCGCTTGAGAGGGCCGACATGGCGATGGCGTGGGAGTGGGAGCCGAAATCCGGCTGCATGGCGTTGACCCCGTGCCAGCAGATCTCGCTGTGGCGCAGGATCTCGGTGAGAGAGAGCGGCATGCTCTCCTGCTCCGGGCGCTGGAACAGGTGCTTGCGATACTGGATCAGCTCCTTCATGAAGCGGAACATCTCCTGACCACTGGTGGTGGGTTGCCAGGGCATCCAGCAGGTGTCGTTGTCCTGGCAGTAGCCGTTGTTGTTGCCCTGCTGGCTGCGCAGCACCTCGTCCCCCATCAGGATCATGGGGGAGCCGACCGAGAGCAGGGTCGCCACCATCATGTTCTTGGCCTGGCGCACGCGCAGGGTATTTATCTGGGGATCGTCCGTGGCCCCTTCGTGGCCGTGGTTCCAGCTGAAGTTATGGTCACAACCGTCGCGGTTCTGCTCGCCATTGGCCTCGTTGTGCTTGCCGTTGTAGCTGGTCCAGTCCCACAGGGTGAAGCCGTCGTGGCAGGTGACGAAGTTGATGCTCTTCTCGGGATCCGCATGGTGGTAGTGGTAGATGTCCGGACTGCCGCACAGCCGCTCGACAAAGGCGGTGACGCTGTTCTCGTCACCGCGCAGAAAGCTGCGTACATCGTCCCGAAACTGGCCGTTCCACTCACGCCAGCGGGCACCTGCCAGAGAGCCTACCTGATAGAGGCCCCCCGCATCCCAGGCCTCGGCGATGAGTTTGATGTCGGCGATGTTGGGATCCGTGTCTATGGTGCGCAGGGTGGGGGCGTTGGCCTGGGGCTGGCCAGACTCGTCACGCGACAAAATGGCCGCCAGATCGAAGCGAAAGCCGTCGACGTGCATTTCCTGGCGCCAGAAGTGGAGGCTGTCCATGATCATGCGCAGCACCACCGGGTGGGCGCCGTTGAAGGTGTTGCCGCAGCCGGAGTAGTTGGTGTCCCTGTGCTGGTTGTCGAGGATGTAGTAGACCTCGTTGTCGATGCCGCGAAACGAGAAGGTGGGGCCATCCTCGCCCCCCTCGGCGGTGTGGTTGTAGACCACATCCAGGATCACCTCGATATTGGCCCTGTGCAGCGCCTTGACCATGTCGCGAAACTCGGTGAGGGGATCATCGCCGCAGGCGTATTGGGCGTGGGGGGCAAAAAACGACATGGGACTGTAGCCCCAGTAGTTGGAGAGTCCCTCGGGGGCATCCTGGGGATCGAACTGGAACACTGGCAGCAGCTCGACGGCGGTGACGCCGAGAGATTGCAGATAGGGGATCTTCTCAATCAAGCCCAGATAGGTGCCGCGCAGGGCAGGGTCGACGCCGGAGTGCGGCGATCTGGTGAATCCTCCCAGGTGCAACTCGTAGATGACCGAACGGGAGAGAGAGTGGGCCGGCAGCTTGTCATCTTCCCAGTCGTAGTCGTGGGTATCCACCACCCGGTTCTTGGCGCAGCAGGCCAGATTGCTGCCGGGGCGGGCGGCGGCCCGGCGATCATAATGGGGCCCCAGCTCTATGCTGCGGCCGTAAGGATCCAGCAACACTTTTTCGCTGTCAAAGCGGGTGCCGCAGTAGGGACGCCAGGGCCCCTGGATGCGGTAGGCGTAACGCTGGCCGATCGCAATGCCCTCTATATGGATGTGCCAGTAGTAGGCGGTGCGGTTGAGTCGGGGTGAGAGGGGGATCACCTCCGGAGTGTTGTCTTCGGGGCTGGCAAAGAGCAGCAGTTCAACCCGGCTGGCCAGCCGGGCCCAGATGGCGAAATTGACGCCGTGCTGATCAGGGGTGGCCCCCAATTGACGGCAATGGCCGGCGGAAATACGCATAAGATACCTACTCAAGGTGGCAAAACCGATCCCTGCTTAGTGTAGTGCTTGCCTCTGGCTCGGACTCGTTTGCCTGAAAAAACAGCAAGATGCCGTGAAAGCCCCCACCTTTTGTCCAATTAATCCCCTAATAAACTTTTTTTGATAGATTTACTTGCAATCTGTGCGTTGGCGCATATTATTGGCCACCTCGGACGCGGGGTGGAGCAGCTCGGTAGCTCGTCGGGCTCATAACCCGAAGGTCGTCGGTTCAAATCCGGCCCCCGCAACCAACTTTTTCGTCGGTGTGTCGCCTGTTTAGGCAGAGATGCAGACAAAACGCCACAGACATCTGCTCGGTCTGCTGGTGACAATTCGGACGCGGGGTGGAGCAGCTCGGTAGCTCGTCGGGCTCATAACCCGAAGGTCGTCGGTTCAAATCCGGCCCCCGCAACCAACGCCTTCTTTATTTTCTTTTATCAATTCCCTCTGATGACGCAACGCCCACGATCTCGCTGTCGTGCAGGCGAATATTGTCGTTTTCGGCCGATGGTCAGGACAAAACTGGCCGCAGCCGCCCTTTGTTCGGTATCATCAGGCATCTCTTATGGATGAGGCGCCTTCCCGTGATCACTCCCTTTACCTATCTTCCTCCCGCTATCGATACCCTGGATGCCAGCCTGAGCGAAGTGCTGGCACAGCCCCGGCCGCTGCAGCTGCTGCTTCTCGCCGAGGAGCACAAGGAGTCGCTGCTGGCTCGCCCCGAACTGGCCGGTGTCGCGACCCAGCTGGCCCTTGGCAAGAAGGCCCCTTTTACCCTGATGCAGGGCGGCAGCCTGCTGCAGATCTGTTTCGTGGCCGGCAATGTGGCGCGGGATCATCGCCTGTACAAGCAGATCCGGGAGTGGACGAGCTCCTTGTCCGGACTTAAAGTCGAGCGGGTCGGCCTGCATCTGGAGGGGTTTGCTCCCGCAGAGTGCACCATGCTGGCCGAGCTGATGCTCTCGGCCCTGCTGGCCGCCAATGTCCCGCTGCCCACCAGCAAGAGCCGCAGCGAGGGGAGCTGGGCCTATCAGCAGATCCGGGTATCCCCAGCGGTGGTGCTCGATCTGGCTCGTCTTTACAGCGAGGCCGGGGGCAACGGGCTGGCGCGCCATCTGGCGGTGCTGCCGGCCTCCGAGCTGACCGCCGCCAGTTATCGTGAATTCGTCAGCCAGCTGGCCCAGGAGGAGGGGTGGCAGTGCCATCACTATGATCAGGCCCAGCTGGCCGAGCTGGGGGCGGGGGCATTTCTGGCCGTGACCCGCGGCTCGGAAGACAACCAGGGGGCCCTGGTCAAACTCAGCTATTGCCCGCCCCAACCTGTGCGGCGCCTGGCCCTGGTGGGCAAGGGAATTTGCCACGATTCCGGCGGCTACAACCTCAAGGTCTCCGGCAGCATGTATGGCATGCATCTGGACATGGGGGGCAGCGCGGTGGCGCTGGGAGCGCTCTACGCCATCAGCCGGGCCCGCCTGCCCTACGAGGTGCACTGCTGGCTGGCCATCGCCGAGAACCACATCGGCCCTCATGCCTATCGGCCGGGAGAGGTGGTGACGGCCAGCAACGGCCTCACCATCGAGGTGGTGGATACCGATGCCGAGGGGCGCATGGTGCTGGCGGATGCCCTGGCCATGGCGGTGCAGGATACCCCGGATCTGCTCATTGACTACGCCACCCTGACCGGTGCCTGCAAGCGGGCACTCGGCAGCCGTTACAGCGGCGTTTTCACCAACCGCAGCGAATGGCTGACGCCGCTGATCGGCCTGGGGCAGCACAGTGGCGAGCGGGTCTGGCCCTTCCCGCTGGATGAGGACTATGACGACAACATAGAGAGCGAGTGGGCGGATCTGCTGCAGTGTGCCCCCGGCAGCTCGCCGGATCACATTGATGCGGCCCGTTTCCTCGCCCATTTCGTGCCCGAGCAGACTCCCTGGGTACACCTGGATCTGAGCGGTTTTCGCAGCAAGGGGGGCAATGGCGTGGTCGCCAGCGAAGTAACCGGGTTTGGCGTGCGCCTGACCCTGGATCTGCTGGCAAGCCCCCTCGGCAGGGCACAGGCCCGCGCCGCCACACAACCTGAATGATGACAAGGATCCCCGTGAAACAACCAAGTTATGACTGGGTGCTGTTCGATCTGGATGAAACCCTGCTCGATTTCCCGGTGGCCAAGGCGCTGGAGCAGACCCTCCAGCACTATGGCGTTGCCCCCGATGCGACCGATATGGCCCGCTATCACGAACTGAACCATGCCCTCTGGCAGCAGTACAACAGCGGCGAGATTGATGCGGCGACCCTGCAGCAGACCCGTTTTTCCCTGTTCGCCGGGCAGGTGGCGGTTGACCCCATGGCGATGAACAACACCTTCCTGACCCGGATCATCGCCCTGAGCGCCCCCCTGGATGGGGTGGTCGAGACCTTGCTGCAACTCAAGGATCGGGTCCGGATGGGGATCATCACCAATGGTTTCAGCGTGCCCCAGCGCGGTCGCCTGGACAAACTGGGCTGGGATCAGTGGTTCGAACCGCTGGTGATCTCCGATGAAATTCAGGTGACCAAGCCGGCTCCTGCCATCTTCCAGCACACCCTGTCCCTGATGGGGCAGCCGGATCCGTCGCGGGTCTTGATGGTGGGCGACAATCCCAAGACGGATATTGCAGGAGCGGCGGCGCAGGGGCTGGCGACCTGCTGGTACAACCCGGCCAAAGCGTCGCATCCGTGCGAGGCAACCCACGAAATTCACCATTTCTCCCATCTCTCCCGCATCGTGCTGGGGTAACCCGGGCGGACAACCAGCAAGCGGGGAGGCCAGAGGCTCTCCCCGTTTTTTTCGGGTGTCAGCGAGCCCGGCCAGCCATGCGAGATGACAGCAGGGGTGTTCCTACGCAGGACGAGGCGAGCGGAATGGATTGGGGATGGGATCGCGATGGCGGTCGTGAAGGTGCACCCTGGGTGCATCCCTCACAGTTCGTGGGCGTGGAATCCCTTGCGATAGCGGGCTTCACAGCGGGGACAGCGCTGCAGGGTCGGATCCTGCTCCAGCTGTTCGATGGCCAGAGGTTCTTCGCAGTCGGAGCAGAGACCATAGAGGCCGAGATCCATCTGGCAAAGCGCCGCATCGATCCGCTTGAGGCGCAGTACGCTCTGTTCCACCTTGGGCAGATCCAGCCGGCTGGTGAGTTCGACCAGCTGATCCTGTTCGCAGTGATCGACCCGTTCTGCCCAGTCGTCACGGCGCGAGGCTTTGAGCTGAGCGATCAGCGTTTCACGTTCTTGAGCCCAGTCGGACAGCAGGCGATTACGCCAGACAGCCAACTGTGCTTGCGTCATTTCACACACATTATCCCCCACAGGACATACCACAGATGCGAGGCAGTATAGGGAACGGATAAAGCTATCAAGATGACATGCGTCAAGTTAAACGTGGTTAGCCGTGGGTTTTGGCCGCTTGCAGCAAGGCATCGCGAATGGGAGCGGTCTCTTTCAGCACCCGGATATCACGAAACAGCAGATCGGCCTGCGGGTATTCTCGCTTGAGGTAGCTGAACCACTGCTTGATGCGGCTGGGATAGTAGTCGGCCTTGTCGCTGGCCAGATCCTGCTCGGTGTAGCTCACCATCAGCTGCAACACTTCGCCCCAGCTCATGTGGGCGCATCCCGTCTTCATCACGTTGGCGAGGTTGGGCAATGAGATGGCGCCGCGGCCCACCATGAGGGCATCACAGCCGGAGACCCGGGCGCAGGTCAGGGCATCATCATGGTTCCAAATCTCGCCGTTGGCAGTGACGGGGATGGGCAGGGCGCGGCGAATGTCGTCCACATATTCCCAGTGGGCGGGGGCCTTGTAACCTTCGCGCTTGGTGCGGGCGTGGACCGCGAGCTCGTCGGCGCCAGCCTGATGAACCGCCCGGGCATTGTCCAGATAGAGCTCCTTGTCATCGTAACCGAGGCGGATCTTGGCGCTGACCGGCAGATGAGCGGGCACCGCCTCTCGTACCGCCTTGACGATGCGATAGATGGTCTCGGGTTCTTTCAACAGCACGGCGCCCCCCTTGCTCTTGTTGACCGTGGGGGCGGGGCAGCCGAAGTTGAGATCCACCCCGGGGGAGCCGAGCTCAATGGCGCGCAGCGCATTTTCGGCCAGCCATTCGGGGTGCTGTCCCAGCAACTGCACCCGCACCGGGGTGCCGGCGCGGGTCTTGCCATCCTGCAACAGCTCCGGACAGAGGCGGTAGAACACCTTGGCAGGCAGCAGCTGATCCACGACCCGGATAAATTCACTGACACACAGGTCGTAATCATTGACGGAGGTGAGCACCTCCCGCATCAGGTGATCCAGCACCCCCTGCATGGGGGCCAAAATAACGCGCATAACCGGTTCCGAAGGCAAGAATAAAAAAGAGCGCAGATTGTAGTGGGAATGGGGGGCGCTGTCAGCCGTTGGCCGGCGAGAAAACCCGCACCTGCATCGCGAGGCGCAGGCAATTGTGCCAGCCGTGAGTCAAACTCTGTTAGGCTTGCACCAGGCAATAGATATGAGGGGTTTGCATGAAACGTTGGTGTCTGATGGCATTGGGCTGGCTGGCATTTGTGACCGGTATCGTCGGCATCGTCTTGCCGTTGCTGCCGACCACCCCCTTCATGCTGCTGGCTGCGGCCCTGTTTGCCCGCTCATCGCCGCGCTTTCATCACTGGTTGCTGACCCACCCCTGGTTTGGCCCGCCCATCGTCGACTGGCAGCAGTATCGCGCCATTCGCCGGCACGCCCGGCGGCGGGCCGTGCTGTTTATCCTGCTCACCTTCTCGGTCTCCCTCGCCGTGGTGCCTCTGCTGTGGGTCAAGGGGCTCCTGCTGGCCATCATGGCTGTCCTGCTTACCTGGTTAATGCGCCTGCCGGTGCTGGAGCCAGTTGCAATGGCGAAGTGAAGTCCCTAAGCTATTGCGGCAATAATGCTTGGAGTCGGCCCGTCATTTTTGCATGACGGGCCTTTTTATTTTCCCGCAGACGGGAACTGAGAAACGGCCACTCCTGGGTCAAAAAAATAAGCGGTCAACAAATGAATCCGGAAACTCTGAAATTTATCGAAGCGAGCATCAAGACCATCCCCGACTATCCGAAGCCGGGCATCATGTTTCGCGACATCACCAGCCTGGTAGAAAACGCCGAGGCGTTCAAGGCCACCATCGATCTGCTGGTCGAGCACTACCGTGATCAAGGTTTCACCAAGGTTGTCGGTACCGAAGCGCGCGGTTTCATCTTCGGCGCGCCGGTTGCCTGTGCGCTGGGCGTCGGTTTCGTGCCGGTCCGCAAGCCGGGCAAGCTGCCTCGCGAGGTGATGGAAGAGTCCTACGAGCTCGAATACGGCACCGATACCCTGCAGATGCACACCGATGCCATCGTGGCCGGTGACAAGGTGCTGGTGGTGGACGATCTGCTGGCCACCGGCGGTACCGTCGATGCGGCCGTCAAGCTGATCCGCCGCGCCGGCGGTGAAGTGACCGATGCTGCCTTCGTTATCTCCCTGCCTGCGCTGGGTGGCGATGCCCGCCTGACCGCCGCCGGCGTCAAGGTGCTCTCTCTAGTCGAATTCGACGGCGAGTAACCTCTCTTCGGGCCCAACCTGCCGGTTCGGGCCCGGTTGCAAACCGGTGCCTTGGTGGCATCGGTTTGAAAATCAAGCGATCCCTCCCGCCTCGGCCGATAGCCGATACAGCAGGCCCCGCATTTGTGTTAGCATCCGGCCTCAATGCCCTGTCTTCCCAGCATGATGGATTTATGAGCTATCAGGTTCTGGCGCGTAAATGGCGCCCCCATACGTTTGAACAAGTGGTAGGCCAGCAACATGTGCTGACCGCCTTGACCAACGCCCTGGATCAGGGACGACTGCATCACGCCTATCTGCTGAGCGGTACCCGCGGGGTCGGCAAGACTACCATCGCCCGCATCCTGGCCAAGAGCCTCAACTGCGAGCAGGGGATCAGCAGCCACCCGTGCGGCGTGTGCGACACCTGCCGCGAGATCGATCAGGGCAACTTCGTCGACCTGCTGGAGATCGACGCGGCCTCGCGTACCAAGGTGGAAGATACCCGCGAGCTGCTGGACAACGTGCAGTACCGTCCGGCCCGTGGCCGCTTCAAGGTCTATCTCATCGACGAAGTGCACATGTTGTCGCGCCACAGCTTCAACGCCCTGCTCAAGACTTTGGAAGAGCCGCCCCCCTATGTGAAGTTTCTGCTGGCCACCACGGATCCCCAGAAGCTGCCCATCACCATCTTGTCGCGCTGCCTGCAGTTTCATCTCAAGAGTCTGGATCAGACCCAGATCGCCAAGCAGCTCGAATGGGTGCTGGATCAGGAGGGACAACCCTTCGAGCCGCGCGCCCTGCTGGCCCTGGCCAAGGCGGCGGACGGCAGCATGCGCGATGCCCTGAGCCTGACCGATCAGGCGCTGGCCCACGGCAACGGCAGCGTGCGTCTGGATAGCGTACTGGCCATGCTGGGGACCCTGGATCACCGTCATCTGCACCAGTTGCTGGAGGCGATCCTGCGCCAGGACGCGCCGGCCACCATGGCCAAGATCACCGAAATCGCCACCCTGGGCCCCGATTTTGATCAGCTCCACGCCGAGCTGGAAGGGCTGCTGCACCGCATCGCCATGGCCCAGCTGCTGCCTGCCAGCGTGCAGGAGCAGGGAGCGGATGCCGATGCCCTGCTGCAACTGGCCAAGGCCATGAGCCCGGAAGAGGTGCAGCTCTGCTACCAGATCGTGCTGGGGGGGCGCAAGGACTTGCCCTGGGCCCCCGATGGCCGCACCGCGCTGGAGATGACTTGTCTGCGGATGCTCGCCTTCTCGCCCCGGCGCGAGGTGCTGCATCCTGCCAGCCTGAGCGCCTTGCCTCCCTCCATGGCGCCCGCGCCAGTGGCTGAGATGGGAACCCTGCCGGGAAAGCTTCCGGCCGCTGAGCATGGGGCGCTGCCAGCCGCCAGCGAAGCGGCGAGCGTTGCTGCACCCAACCCGCAGGCTGCGGCACCGGTTGTCGAACCTGCTGAGGTCGCGAGCTTTGAGGAAGAGGCTCAGGCCGCCGAGCTCTTCAGCCAGCAGGATGAGTTATTGCGCGAAGCGGCCGGAATGGGGTATCAGCCGGATGCAACTCTGGCGGATGACGCCGTTTCTTCGGGCGAACTTCAGGCTCCGGCTCACGGGGATAACCCGGGGGAAGGGATGGATCCTTTGGCAAGCGGCCCTGCCGGACAGGCGCCAGCCATGGTTGTACCTGTGGCCTCGATGGCTTCCCAGGTTGAGGCCGAACCGGCCCCGGTGTCGATGGTTTCGAGCATGCAGAGCCTGCTTGGCAAGCGCAACATGCTGCGCAGTCGCCAGCGGGGTCAGGATCCGGTCGTGACGACGCCCGCGCCACGAGCGGTGCCCGTGGCCCCGGCTCGCTCAGCCGCCGCGATGCCTGCCGCGCCAGCCATCCCGCCGTCGCAGCCTGCGCCTCAACCTTCACCTCAATCCCAAAGCCGTCAGTCGGCCGCTCAGAGGACGCCCGCCATGGGTCAGTATGGGGAGCTGCCGCCGGTGGATCTCTATGTCGATGGCTATGACGAGGGGGGCGATAACGGGGACTATGAAGAGTATCTGAGCCAGAGCTTTATGGCCTCGCCCATGCCGACGCCTTCCGCGGCTCCTGCCGGTGGAAACGCTGCCGCTCAGGTCAGTCAGTCAGCCCAGGCGAGCGATCTGCCCCCCTGGGATCTGGAGGGGCAGCCAAGCTATCAGCCGGGTGTGCAGGCCGCACCTGCCGCCGCCGAGGTGCCGCCGTCTGCAATAGCCACGCCGGCATCGGTGGCCGACAGCGAACCGGCCCAGCCAGTTATGGAGACCATCGACTGGGATGAGCTCGAGAGCGACGACATTCCGCAAGAGGGGGAGGCGAGCCGCCTTATCCCTTCCTCCCTGCTGAGCAATTGCGGCGACCCTTGGGCCGAGCTGATTGCCCACACGCAAGTGGGTGGACGGCTACGCCAGCTTGCCATCAACTCAGTGATGACCCGGGAGGGGGACAGGGTGCTACTGACCCTGAAGCCCGAGCAGCGCCACCTGGTCAGCGACAAGGCGCGCGCCGATCTGGCCGAGATCATCGGCCCCGCCCTCGGCCAGCCCGTGCAGGTGGAGGTGACCCTGGGCGTGGTGCCTGAGCAGGAGACGCCTCTTGAGATCGAGCATCGCCTCTATCTGGGGGTACGCGAACAGGTAACCCGGGATCTCGAGCAGGATCCCAATATCCAGTTTCTGATCCAGCGGTTTGGGGCCGAGCTTCACAGAGAGAGCATCGAGCCCCTCAACCGCTAACTTCCATGGCCGGGAGCCTGCTCCCGGTTGAAAAGCCGCTTGGCTGTCCCCATCTAGGACAGACAAGCCCACAGCCCGGCGCTGGATGCCGGATTTCAAGACGAGAGACGACATATGTTTGGTAAAGGTGGAATGGGGAACCTGATGAAACAGGCCCAGCAGATGCAAGAGCGCATGCAGAAGATGCAGGAGCAGCTCGCCCAGATGGAAGTGATCGGCGAAGCCGGTGCAGGCATGGTCAAGGTCACCATGACCGGCAGCCACAGCGTGCGTCGCATCGAGATCGATCCCTCCCTGATGGAAGATGACAAGGAGCTGCTGGAAGATCTGGTCGCCGCTGCCTGCAACGATGCCGTGCGTCGTGTAGAAGAGCAGAACAAGACCAAGATGGGCGAACTGACCGGTGGCATGCAATTGCCGCCAGGCTTCAAGATGCCGTTTTAAGGCGCTTCTCGCCACGCATTCCCGCTCCCCGTCGTGACAAGCTGAAGTTTGACTGCCTGGTTTGACAGCATAGGGGGAGATGGCCGAGAAGAGAGGAACGCAGCCACCGCCGCGCAAGCGACAAGGCTGCGTTTTTTTATGCCCGCTCACCGTATCTGGCCGCCGCCACCGCAGTCCAACCTGCATTGCCGATGTCGGCTATCGGATATCCCGGTTTGGCGAGGGCGGACGGGATCGGCATAATGGCGCCTTATCAGAGAGGCCCCATCCTCCCCATGCCCGTTTGCAGGCGCAAGAGAGGATGGACAGCCACCCCAGAGGAGATCCCATGAAATATATCGGAGCCCATGTCAGCGCCAGCGGCGGGGTGGAGAACACCATTGCCCGCGCCCAGGCCATCGGCGCCAACGCCTTCGCCCTGTTTACCAAAAACCAGCGCCAATGGCAGGCTGCCCCCCTGTCCGAGGCGAGCATTCGAGCCTTCAAGGCGGCGTGCGAGAAGGGCGGTTTTCTCCCCGAGCAGATCCTGCCCCACGACAGCTACCTCATCAATCTGGGTCACCCCGACCCCGACGCGCTGGCCAAGTCCCGCGATGCGTTTCTCGACGAGATGAAGCGTTGCGAGCAGTTGGGCCTTTGCTACCTCAACTTTCATCCCGGCAGCCACCTCAAGCAGATCCCCGAGGCCGTGAGTCTGCGGCTCGTGAGCGAATCCATCAACTGGGCGCTGGAGCGCAGCCAGGGGGTGACGGCGGTGATCGAGAACACCGCGGGGCAGGGCACCAACCTCGGCTGGTCGTTCGAGCACCTCGCCACCATCATCGAGGGGGTGGAAGACAAGAGCCGGGTCGGAGTCTGTTTCGATACCTGTCACGCCTTCGCCGCCGGTTACGATCTGCGCACGCCAGAATCTTGCGCCGAGGTCTTTGCCGAGTTTGAGCGGACGGTCGGCTTTCGGTATCTCAAGGGGATGCATATCAATGGCGCCAAGTGCACCTTTGGCAGCCGGGTCGACCGCCATCACAGCCTGCGTGAGGGTAATCTCGGCGAGGCGGTGTTCCATCACATCATGAATGACGATCGCTTCGATCGCATTCCGCTGATCCTCGAGACCATCGACGAGTCCATCTGGGGTGAGGAGATCAGCTGGCTGCGCAGTCTGGCGAAGTGATAATCAGCGAGAGCGAATCAACGAGAGGGAGCCACGGCTCCCTCTCTGCTTTTTGCGTTTTTGCCATTAGCGTGTTGGTTTGCCACCAGAGCTCTGGTCGAGCGTTACTCCGCGCGGATCACCTCGGCATCGTTCACCTGAGTCCGGCAGAAGTGGATAAAGTGGCGCAGGGAGGCGGAATGGTATTTCTGCTTGTGCCAGATGAGGGAGAGCTGGCGCGGGAAACGCTGCTCGAGGGGCAGTACCACCAGACGCCCCGCCTGCAACCGATCCGAAACCGCGAGGCGAGAGATGAAGGAGATCCCGAGCCCCTTTTCCACCGCCAGCATCACAGCCTCCAGGGTGTTGAGTTCGAGCCCGGCCTGCCAGCGGGGCAGGGCAGGCTGGATCTGCTGGATAAACTGTTCGCGGCTGCCCGATTGCAGCTCCCGCAGCACCCAGGTTTCGTCAGCCAGCCGGGGCAGGGTGAGGGTACCCTGGTTGGCGAGGGGGTGATCCGGATGGGCCACTACCAGCATCTCGTCCTGCAGCCAGGGTTCGGCGATGAGATCCGGATGATGGTTCTCCCCCTCGATCAGCGCCAGATCCAACTCGAAGTTGGCCAACGCATGGCAGAGTTTGTGGGTATTGGTGATAGTCACCTTGGGCGGCAGCCCCAGCTCCTGCTTGCGGTTCGCCAGCAGGGTAGGCAGCAGGTAGTTGCCAATGGTCTGGCTGGCACCAAGGCGCAACTGGCCGCTCGGTTCGGCAT
This sequence comes from Aeromonas sp. S18(2024), assembly GCF_041402525.1. Classification (NCBI taxonomy): domain Bacteria; kingdom Pseudomonadati; phylum Pseudomonadota; class Gammaproteobacteria; order Aeromonadales; family Aeromonadaceae; genus Aeromonas; species Aeromonas sp. S18(2024). Next base: position 527,998 of record NZ_JBGLQV010000001.1, read on the forward strand.
CCGGGCTGAACAGGTTTTCGATATCCTGCATCCGGGTCAGCAGCTCTTCGGCGGCGGGTTGCAGCAGACGTCCCTCGTTGTTGAGCTGCAACCCGGGGTGGATGCGATCAAACAGCGGGGTACCCAGCTGGCGTTCCAGCTCCTGCAACGACTGGGAGACGGCGCCCTTGCTCAGGCAGAGTTCGTTGGCGGCGAGTCCCAGGTTGCCGTAACGGGCGATGGTGGCGAAGACCTTGAGTTGTTGCAGGGTCAGCTTCATGGCGTTTGATCTTCCTGAACATATGATTCAATTCATTTGGATATCCTAAACGACATGTGGCCATTATCCTATCGCCATCGTCTGATAGAGAAAGGTGTCGTCATGATCGCAAGAACCCGTAAATCCTTAGGCAAAGCTCCGACCCCCATGGCGGGTCTGGCGCTTGGCATCGCCAGTCTCGGTTGGTGTTGGGAAAATGCCGGTCAGTTCGATGGGCGCATGCAGCTGCTGGGTGCCGCTGTGGCCGCCGTGCTGCTGCTGATCCTGACCTTCAAGTTTTTGCTTCATCCCCGTCTCTTGTGGCAAGACCTGGCTCACCCCGTGGTGGGTAGCGTGGTGCCTACCTACGCCATGGGGACCATGGTAGTGTCAAAAGCGCTGGGGATGATGGCGCCGCAAGCGGGTGAGGCGCTCTGGCTGTTTGCCGTGGCCATTCACCTGATCTTCCTGGCCACCTTTATCTGGCACCGTGCCAAAGAGTTCGAAATTCACCACATGGTGCCGAGCTGGTTCGTGCCGCCGGTGGGCATTATCGTGGCCGATGTCGCCTTCCCGGGTGGCCAGTTTGCCGCGCTGGCGAACGGGTTGCTCTGGTTTGGCATCATCTGCTACGGCCTGATGCTGCCGCTGATGCTCTATCGCCTCATCTTCAGTCATGAAGTACCGGACGCAGCCAAGCCGACCATCGCCATTCTGGCGGCCCCTGCCAGTCTCTCCCTGGCCGGTTACCTGACCGTCAGCCAGGATCCCTCCCTGCTGCTGGTGGCCGTGCTGCTGGGGATCGCCATCCTGATGACCGGCATCATCTATCTGGCCTTCATCAAGTTGCTGCGCTTGCCGTTTTCCCCCGGCTATGCAGCCTTCACCTTCCCGATGGTGATCGGCGCCACCGCCTTGTTCAAGGTGGCCAACCTGGTCAGTGGCTGGCCGCAGGCAGCACACTATGTGGAGCAGATCAGATTGCTTGCCCACGTCGAGCTGGGAATTGCGACCGTGATCGTCGGTTATGTGGCTCTGCGTTATCTGATGTTCTTCCTGCCGCAGCGGGAGCCCGCAGTCGAGGGAGGCATGGCGCATCGCTAACCCCGTTTGATGCTCTGCCGCCCCTGATGAAAAAATCGTCAACATGCCCCGCCAAGCGGGGCATTTTTCATTATTTTGTCGCAGATTAATGAATTCACGGCACTTTTATTCGTTTGTCTGAGAATTCACTGGTATTACCTGTCAGGCCAACTACAATGCCTCACCACTTTTCGCTTGACTCCAATCGATGACCGTCCAAGAAGACCCCGTATTTCACGCCTCTTTCAAACCCAGTTTGTTGCATCCCCGTTACTGGTTGAGCTGGCTGGCGCTGGCGATCTTGATGGTGCTGGCCTTTGTGCCGGTTCGTCTGCGGGATCGCCTGGCTGAAGCTCTGACGCCCCTAGTGTTCCGATTTTCCAAAAAACAGATCTATATCGCCAGAACCAACCTAGCTATCTGTTTTCCCGAGAAGAGTGCGGCCGAGCGGGATGCCATTGCGATGACCTCCATCCGGGTCGGTTTCAAGAGTCTGCTGGGATTTGGCGAGTTCACCGTGCGCAGCCCCCGTTACCTGATGAAGCGGATCCAGGTCAGCGGCTGGGAACATATCGAGGCCGAGCGTCAGGCCGGCCGTCCGGTGATCCTGGTGGTACCCCATACCTGGCCGGTGGATGCGGCCGGTTACTGCTTCACCCAGCGTGGCGTGCCCATGTGCACCATGATGAAGCGTGCCCGCAATCCGGTGTTTGACTGGCACCTCAACCGGGCCAGGGCCAAGAATGGCTGCCGGGTCTACGAGCGCAGCGCCGGGATCAAGGCGGTGATCAGAACCATCAAGGGGGGGCATAGCTTCTTCTACCTGCCGGATCAGGATCACGGGCGCGAGAAGAGCATCTTCGTTCCCTTCTTCAACTATCCCAAGGCGACCCTGCCCGCCCTGCCACGACTGGTGCAGGTGAGTGGTGCCAAGGCCGTGCCGCTGCTAGCGGGCTACGATGAAGCCGCTCACTGTTACCGTCTGGAGATAGAAGCACCGTTTGACAACTATCCCACCGAGGATGTGATAGCGGATACCCGGCGGATGAACGACATGGTGCAACAGCAGCTCACCCGCCATCCCGGCCAGTACATGTGGTTTCTCAAGATCTTCGATACCCGCGAACACCAGGAGGGGCCGGACGGCCTCTATGAGGCGGGGATCCAGCGGATCCGCAAGGGGTTGTCACCCCAGCCCTGATTTACTTCGTTGCAAAAATGGCCCCATGTGGGCCATTTTTAATTATTACTAGTCCGATCAGTGCCTTGCCATCGGCGATGGGGTGCCCCCGGAGTAGAAAAAAATGTCAGGATAACTACAATAACCGTTTGTTTTTATGAACCGAGGGCAGGTATGTCCGCATCCGATCCGGTATTTGATACCTCATTCCAAACCCGCCTGCTGCACCCCAAATGGTGGGGCAGCTGGTGTGCCCTGGGACTGCTCTCCCTGCTGGCCTTCATCCCTGCCAGATGGCGGGATCGCTTCGCCGATCTGGTCGCGCCGACCCTGCTGCGGGTCTCGAAAAAACAGGCCTACATCGCCGATACCAACCTCAAGATCTGCTTTCCCGAGCTGGACGTGGCCGGGCGCCAGGCGCTGCTGCTCAAGTCTATTCGGGTCGGCCTCAAGACCTTCATGGGCTTTGGCGAGCTGACATGGCGCAGCCGTGCCAGGTTGACCCGCCGCATCAAGGTGAGCGGCTGGGAACATGTTGCAGCCGAGCAGGCGGCAGGCCGGCCGATGATCCTGGTGGTGCCCCATACCTGGGCGGTGGACATGATTGGCCGCTACTTTTCCCTGATGGGGATAGAGATGTGCACCATGATGAAGAGCCCCAAGGATGCGGTATTTGACTGGTACATCAACCGCGAGCGGACCAAGGGGGGCAAGGTGTACGAGCGTAGCGTCGGCATCAAGCCCGCCATCAAGGCGATCCGCAGCGGGGCCAGCTTCTTCTACCTGCCGGATCAGGATCATGGTCGCGAGGCGAGCGTGTTCGTTCCCTTCTTCGGTCACCCCAAGGCGACCCTGCCGGCCCTGCCCAAGCTGGTGAAACTGGCCGGCGCCAAGGCCGTGCCCATCTTTGCCAGCTATGACGAGGATGCCGGTTGCTACCTGCTCGAAATTGAGCCACCGTTCGACCCTTATCCCGGCGACGATCTGCTGGCTGACGTCAACACCATGAACCGGATGGTCGAGCAACAGGTGGTGCGCCATCCCGAGCAGTACATGTGGTTTCTCAAGATCTTCGAAACCCTGGAACACCAGGAGGGGCCCGATGGCCTCTATGAGGCGGGGATCCGGCGCATTCGTGAAGGCTTGCCGCCCGACCCTTGATCCCATGGCCCGGTTGCGGGCCATTTTTGTGGCCAAAGGTGTGCGCCGCAGTGGACAGCAAAGGGTCAAACAGGGGATAACTGTGGCCCACGAACAAACAAGGAGCGGGGAAAGAGGCGAGATGCTCTCTTTCGGCGCGCAAATAGGGTGAAAGGGCGGTCATGAAAATTCCGAATCGAATCCAGCCCCTGGTGGATGATGGCCTGGTGGACGAGGTCGTCAGCCGGCTGATGAGCGGCAAAGAGGCCGATGTTTATGTGGTGCGTTGCGGCGACGAGATCCGTTGCGCCAAAGTCTATAAAGAGGCGTCCAAGCGCAGCTTCAAGCAGGCTGTGGTCTATCAGGAGGGGCGCCGGGTGCGCAACAGCCGCAATGCCCGGGCCATGGAGAAGGGCTCAAAATACGGTCGCAAACAGCACGAGGAGGTGTGGCAGAACACCGAGGTTGACGCCCTGTTCAAGTTGGCGGCCGCGGGTGTGCGGGTACCCAGACCTTATGTCTGCCTTGATGGCGTCTTGCTGATGGAGCTGGTGACCGACGCCGACGGCAATGTCGCCCCCCGTCTCAACGATGTGGCCCTCTCCCGCGAGCAGGCACTCATCGATCACGGCAAGGTGATCCGCTACGTGGTGCGCATGCTCTGCGCCGGCCTCATTCACGGGGACCTCTCCGAATTCAACGTGCTGGTGGACGAGCAGGGCCCCGTCATCATCGATCTGCCCCAGGTGGTGGATGCCGCCGCCAACAACCAGGCCAGGGCCATGCTGGAGCGCGACGTCAACAACATGCGCAACTACTACGGCATGTATGCCCCCGAGCTTCTCAAGACCCGGTACGCCGCCGAGATGTGGGCGCTGTTTGAAGAGGGAAAATTGACTCCGGATAGCGAGCTGACCGGCCTGTTTGAAGAGAGCACGGCTGCAGTCGATCTCGATGCCGTGCTGCACGAAATCGAGAGCGCTGAGGAGGAGGCGCTGGCCCGCCAGGCGCGGATGCGAGCCGAACAAGAGGGGAGTTACTGACCCCTGCCTTGTCACCTAAAAGAGCGCCATCAGGCGCTCTTTTTGTCGGGCGGGTCACGGGCAATTGACGTCTAGACAAGATCACATTGCGAAGTGTGTCAGTCAGCCCGTTCGGGCAGTGCCATGACATTCGCCTGACGCCCCAGATGAGCCAGCAGGTGGCGCACATCGTCGAGCTTGAGGATCAGGGTAGCGGTATTGACCAGCGGATGGCACTGCACCTGCTCGGCCTGCCAGATGGTCTCGTCCACCACCAGCTCCACCGCTTGTGCCGTGTCGCGCACCACGGCCAGCAGGGTCACCGATCCCGGGGTGAGGCCGAGGGCGGCTTCCAGTCGCTCGGGGGAGCCAAAACTCAGGCGCTTGACCCCGAGGCGAGCGGCCAGCGCCTTCAGATCGACCCGGATCGCCTCCGGGGCCACCACCAGAAACAGCCGCTCGCTTTTCGGATCGCGCAGGAAGAGATTCTTGGTCTTGGCGGCGGGCAGGTCGGGCAGCAGGTCGCTTGCTTCCTCGCAGGTGAAGACGGGAGCATGGTCGAAACGCTGGTAGGGGATGGCCAGCCGATCCAGCAGGGCATAGAGGGCCACAATGATCTCCTTGTGTTGAGGGTACCGATAGCTGAGTACCAAAGCCGGGCAGGGGGACGCAGGCAACCGTGCCGGCGTCGCAGGCGAAAGACCAGCTTACCAGCTCGCCCCTTCGCGTGCAGCCGCTCTGGCGATTGCGGGCCGATACTGTATGAACGTACAATACTCCCATTCCAGGACAGACCCCGTTAGCTTGCATGACCGAGTTCCAGCCCACGCCCCCGGCGATGCCCCCCCAGGAAGGTTTTATCCTGACCCGTCACGGGCGGGATGTACGTGGGCGCGGCGCGCAAGGGGAGCGCACCGAAATCGTGATGTGGCTCTGGAGCGAGCAGGGGCCGGTGCGGCTGGTGGTGCCGGGGCAGGAGCCGGTCTTCTTTCTGCCGCAAAGCCATATGGAAGAGGCCGCCGAGCTCTTCAAGGGGGCCGGAGTGAGCGGGCGGTTTCGCCGCCTGCCGATGCACACCTTCGATGGTCGCGCCGTAGTGGGCTGCTACTTTGCCACCCTGAGCGCCTTTCACCGCGCCATCGAACTGCTGCTTATTCGCGGGCTGGAGCACTTCGAGGCGGATATCCGCTTGCCTGAGCGTTTTCTCATGGAGCGCTTTATCACCGCCGGGGTGCGCTTTGGTGGCAAGGCGGTGAGAAAAGGGAGTAAACAGGGTTACTGGGAGGTGCAGGAGGCGCGCTGCGCCCCTCAAGCGGTGACGCCCGCCCTCTCCTGGGTGTCGCTGGATGTGGAGTGCGCCATGGACGGGGCGCTCTTCTCGGTGGGGCTTTACAGCCCCGAGGATGCACGGGTCATCATGATAGGAGCCCCCGAGGCCGGTGCCGAGGAGTGGGAGACCCGGATCGAATGGGTGGTGGATGAGGATGCTTTGCTCAGCGCCCTGGAGGGGTGGTTCAGCCGCCACGATCCGGATCTGGTTATCGGCTGGAACGTGGTCAACTTCGACTTTCGCCTGCTGCTGCGCCGGGCCGAGCTCAACAAACGGCGGTTGCGGCTTGGGCGCGGGCGTGAGCTCTGCTTCTGGCGCTCCTCCCGCAGCGATCCCCAGACCGGCAACGTCATCATCCCGGGGCGCATGGTGCTGGACGGCATCGATACCCTGAAAAGTGCCACCTGGCAGTTTGCCAGCTACAGCCTGGATGCGGTGGCGAGCGAACTGCTCGGCCGCGGCAAGGACATCGAGGATGTGGCCAACCGGGGGGAGAAGATCACCGAGCTGTTTCACTCCGACAAGGAGGCGCTCGCCCGCTACAACCTGGAAGATTGCAAGCTGGTGTGGGAGATCTTCGATTTCTGCCACCTCATCCCCTTCGCCATCGCGCGCGCCTCCCTCACCGGCCTCGAGCTGGACAGGGTCGGGGGCTCGGTGGCGGCGTTTACCAATCTCTACCTGCCGCGACTGCATCGCGGCGGCTACGTTGCCCCCAATCTGCCCGCCGACGGGGGGCTCGCGAGCCCTGGCGGCTATGTCATGGACTCCAAACCGGGCCTCTATCGTCACGTGCTGGTGCTCGATTTCAAGAGCCTATATCCCAGCATCATCCGCACCTTCTGCATCGATCCCATGGGGCTGGTGGAGGGGTTGCAACACCCAGACCACGCCATTCCGGGTTTTCGCGGCGCCCTGTTTTCCCGCGAGCGGCACTTCCTGCCGGATCTTATCGCCACCCTGTGGGCGGCGCGGGATCGGGCCAAGGCGGCCAGCAACAAGGCGCTTTCCCAGGCCATCAAGATCATCATGAACTCCTTCTACGGGGTACTGGGCTCGGGGGGCTGTCGCTTCTACGATCCGCGCCTTGCCTCTTCAATCACCTTGCGCGGTCACAGCATCATGCAGCAGACCCGGGAGTGGATAGAGGGGCAGGGGTTCGAGGTGATCTATGGCGACACCGACTCCACCTTCGTCCATCTGGGGCGCGAGACCAGCGCCGAGCAGGCGGACGAGATCGGCCGACAGCTTGCCCGGATGATCAACGACAACTGGACGGTGCTGATCAGGCGCGAGTTCGATTTGCCTAGCCATCTCGAGATCGAGTACGAGACCCACTACCGCCGTTTTCTGATGCCCACCATTCGCGGGCTGGAGAAGGGCAGCAAGAAGCGCTACGCCGGCCTGGTGGCGGCGTCAGGAGGTCAAGAGGCTGAACGTCTGGTGTTCAAGGGGCTCGAATCGGTGCGCACCGACTGGACGGCGCTCGCCAAGCAGTTCCAGACCCGCCTCTATGAGATGGTGTTTCACGATGAGGATCCCGGCAGCTATGTGCGAACCATGGTGGACGAGACCCGGGCTGGCCGGCATGACGATCTGCTGGTTTATCGCAAGCGGCTGCGGCAAAAACTCGAGGAGTATCAGAAAAACGTGCCACCCCATGTGCGGGCGGCGCGCCTTGCTGATGAAGAAAACCTGCGCCGCGGTCTGCCCCAGCGCTACCAGCACAGGGGCACCATCGCCTACCTGATGACCCTTAATGGCCCCGAGCCGCTCGAATACCGGCGCAGCGCCATCGACTACGAGCACTACATCGACAAGCAGCTCAGGCCCATTGCCGACGCCATCCTGCCCTTTATCGGCGAGTCATTCGAGCGGATCTGCGGCCAGCAGCTGGACCTTTTCTAGGGGGCATTTGCCCCTTTCTCTAGCAGGCTCTTTACTTTCCAAGGATACTGTATAAAAATACAGTCAATCATCATGGAGAAGTATCCTATGCGTCTGGAAATCATCATCGACAAGAAACATCAGATCCCGACCTCCACCATGGAAGCGCTGCGCCAGGAGTTGCTCAAGCAGCTGGGGGAGAAGTTCCCGGATCTGCATGTACGGGTTGCCTCGGGCAGCACCATGTCCCTGACCGTCAGCCGCGCCAGCAAGGAAGAGAAAGAGCTGGCCGAAGCCATGGTGCAAGAGGTGTGGGAGAACGCCGACAGCTGGATGCCGGAGGAGAGCCTCGCCTCCTGAGCGGGCAAACGGCCTGGCTGATGCAGGGGCTGCATGGAGCTGAGATCAAAGCGTAAACAGAGGAAAGCACAACGAACGGAGACGCCTGCGGGGCGGTCGGTGTTGTCATACGGATTTCTCGCACCCGAGGGCACCCCTGAGACGACATCCCTGAAACAAAATAACGCAGCCATGGGCTGCGTTATTGTTTTGAGCGGATGGGGCAGGACACGGGTTGATGGTGACTCAGAGTCCGGCCCAGCTTTTCAGGCTTTGCTGCTGTACCCGGCGGTTGGCCTCGCTTATCTCCCCCTGGGTGCGCAGCGCTTTGATTGCCACGGGCAGGGCGGCTCTGACTTCCTCGCGGTTCATTCCCGCCTTGAGCGCCGGGTGGTAGGCAAGCTTGAGCAGCACATAGTCAAGGCCGGTCAGGAAGCTGTCGACACTGTGGTCGTTGAAGATGGAGGGAAATACCTTGTCGGAGTCGTTGGGCAGCCCCATCACCTGGGTGAACTCCTCCACCACGCAATCGAGAAAGCGGCCCTTGGCCCGGCTGTAGTCCACCGGAATGATGATGGTGGCACGGCTGATCTCGTGCTGCTTGTTGGTGGCGAAGTTGGCCAGGCAGAGCCCCTCCTTGAGGGCCATGTTGACAGACGGATCTCCGCCCATGGTGCGGTTTGCCCAGCTTCTCATCCGTTGGTAATCGGTCATGATCAGGGTCAGGTTGGGATTGTCGCTGACCAGGGTGATGGGGTGGCCTGTGATGCGGGCCAGATGGGCGGCTTGTACCTTGACCACTTCCGCCTGCAGCGGTTTGTCACCCGATTCGTTGACAAGCTTGAGGCGCACCGGTTGTTGCCAGCGGGCGAAGCGGGTCTGTTTTGCCTCGCCATACTCCCGCTCCATGGCGATGGTCATGAAGCTCTCGATAAGGTAACTGTCGCTTTGCCAGCGCTCGGCGGCACTCACGTGGGGCCAAGACAAGGAAAGCAGCAGGGCGAACCTGCGCCACCCTCCATGGGGAAGGGTCATCACTCGTTTTACAATGCACATCAATGCCATGATCTCCCCCAGCCCTCTGCCTGGCCGATCAGCGCCCGGCCCGCTCCAGATCCCGCCAGGTGAGCCAGAGCCTCAAATCAAACTCCAGTTGATGATAGTCCGGCTCCATGTGCTGGCAGAGCTGGTAGAAGCCCTTGTTGTGATCTTTCTCTTTGAGATGAGCCAGCTCGTGCACCACTATCATCTTCAGGAAGGCGGGGTGCGCCTCCTTGAACAGGGCGGCGATGCGGATCTCGTTTTTGGCCTTGAGCTTGCTGCCCTGCACCCGGCTGACATAGGTGTGCAGGCCGAGGGCATCCTTGATGACGTTGATCTTGCCATCGAACACCACCTTGGCCAGCGGCGCCGAGCTCTTGAGGTAGCGATTTTTCAGATCCATGGTGTAGGCCAGCAGCGCCTTGTCGCTCTGGATCTGATGACTGTCCGGATAGCGCTTGGCCAACATTTCCCCGAGTTTGCCCGCCGCGATCAGCTGCTGCACCTGGGCCTTGAGAGGCTCGGGATAGCCCCCCAGATAGGTCAGTTCCACCATGTGTGTCACCCGTTACATCCAAAAAGAGCGCCATTGTAGTCATCGCGAGCCGGCTTGCCTACCGCCGGCAGGCCGCGAAACGCAATGAAAAGGGCGGCCATCATGGCCGCCCTGGTTGTATCTGAGAGCCGTCAGCGTCTGCGATAGAGCCCCGGATCCACCTCTTCATACCGGCTTGTCAGGTACTGATAGAAGGCGAGGTGGGAGGGGGAGGTGGGCTTTTTCAGCTCCTCGCTCACCCGTTCCGGCTTGGCGATGATGAACTTGGGTTGCTGGCGCTGGATATCGGCCAGCACCCGCTCGCGCACGTCATAGGGCGGGTTGACGTTGGCGAAGAAGAGGTAGGCGGACGCCGGTTGGCGATCGGTCCAGAGATAATATTGCGGCTGGATACCGTCGACCCAGATCTTGTCGCTCGGGGTTGTTTCGGCTTTGATCCGATCGACCCGCACCTGAGCCGGTGGATTGAAGGGGCGCCCCTTCTGGGTGCCTTCCCAGGCGTTGTTGATCATCAGCATCAACATGGCCAGGGTGGCGAGCCAGGGGGTGGTGCTGCGCACATCCCAGGCACGCCACAGGGGCACCAGGATCAGCACAGGCAGCGCCCACAGCAAGCTGTTGCCGAGCACTTCGTTTACCCGCGCAAGGGACCACTCCTTGGTGCTCCAGCCATAGCCGAGCTGCTGGGCCAGCAGCCAGCTGGCGGTGAGCACCACAAGCGAGATGCACAGCAGTCCCATGGCATCTGCCTGCTGTTCGCTGCGATCCAGCAGCACCGCCAGCGGCAGCAGACCCAGCTGCAGGTAGAGCACATCGTAGTGATCGAACACGTGGCCGGAGACCGAGTTGGCGATCAGGGTGAACAGCACGCCAAACAGGGTGACCAGTAGCACGGGGAGGTACCACTCCTGGCGGCGGCCCAGCATCAGCAGGATGAAGGGGGGCAGCAACATGATGAGGCCGGTGCGAAACAGCCCGACGGCCCCGACGGCGGGGGAGACGCCGTTGCCGTAGCTCCCCTCGAAGAAGATGTCGAAGGCGTAGTATTTGAATGCTGCCAGCAGATCGTGCTGCTGGAAGTAGGCGTAGAGCGGGCCGCCGATGAGCGCCAGCCCCAGCAGGCTGGAGAGCAGCAGCAAGAGGGCGTCACGCCACTTCTCGTGCAGGCACCAGTGGCAGAACAGTACCAGATACCAGCCACCCCAGAAGGCGCCATTGTTGGTGCGCATCCAGGCGACGATGGCGAAGGTCAGTGCCGCCACCAGGGCAGGCCACCACTCGAAGCGCTTGTCCAGCAGCAAGGTGATGAAGGCCCACTGGGCGATGAGGGCCAGATGAAAGGTCCAGTCCTCGGTCATGTTGCCGTAGTAGTAACGGGTGCCGTAAAGCGCCAACACCGCCAGCATGGAGCCGAGGCGCGCCCGAAACGACAACCCCAGCTGGGCAAAGGCCTGCCAGCTTGCCAATAGCCCAAGCCAGCAGAGCACCCACTCCAGCGCCCAGATCCCGACGAAGCCGCCGAGGCGGTAGCCCAGCGCATCGAGGGCGAAGATCATCGGCCCCTTGATGTCGATCATGTCCCGGTAGAGTACGCCCCCCTCGCTCCACATCTTGCCCATGACGGCAAACAGCGAGGCGTCAAATCCTGGCGCCATGGCGTAAAACAGGGGGTTGCGCAAACTGAAGAGCAGCGCCAGCAGGGCAGTCATGAGCACCACGACGGGTTTGACGCCCGGGTTGACGCGAGGGGGAGTGAAACGAATGGAGTGAGTCATGAAGTCGCCTGCTCCTGCAGCTGGTCTTGAAAGCGGGCCTATCTTGCCGAGGCCGCGAGTCCGATGCAATGGGGCAGGCCCATGCAGGGCAAATATTCTCGTAAATGGCCTGATCCAACGGCGGATCAGGCCATGGCTCCCCGGTTGTCAGGGTGTAGCTGTATGGTATTCGACCAGCGGTGGCTGGATGGCGAGGGTCGACAGGTGACGGGCCCAGCGGATGAAGGCGTCCGCCAGGGTGATGCCCAGCTCCTGATTGTGCTGGGTCAGGGTACGGGCCAGCGCCGTGTAGCCCTCCTTGCCGGAGGCGGTATAGGCGCTCGATACTCCGCGATAGACCTCATCGGCCTCGACTGGCAGCCAGTTGCCGGGGGAATGCTCCCACTCCAACCGGGTGATGCGCGCCCCCTTGGGCCGCTCGGCCCGGTAACAGAAGCGCACCCCGGCAGTGTAGGGGAAGCTGCCGCTGCCATTGCCGGTCACACCGTTGTTGGTGGCGTTGTCAATCGCCCCCTCCAGTGCCTCCGCCAGCTCGTGACCATGGACCCGATAGAGGGTGAGGGGGATGGCGAAGGGGAGCAGACGCCCGGCGATATCGGCCTCGCTAAGGGGGCCCTGCTCCAGCGAGCAGCGCACGCCCCCTGCATTGTGCAGGGCAAAATCCACCTGACCGACCTGCTCGCGCGCCGCTGCCAGCATGGCCCGGGCGACCAGTGGCGCCACCTGGCTGCCGTTTGGCAGCAGGGCATCCGGCAGGCGCTGATGCAGCAAAGGAGTGTCGAGGTGGGTGACGATGCGTTGGGTCATGGTCTCGATCTCCGGCCGGTAGCGTCTGGCCAGATGCTGTTCCACCCTGGCATCCGGCTCGCAAAAGACCAACCCGGCGGGGACGTCACCCGCAAACGGCCAGGGCTGCCAGGGCAGCCACTCCAGTTGCCCTTGACTTTGCACCACGCGGCCCGCCTCGTCGAAGGTCAGCTCGCACACCCCGAGACAGAGGGCGCTGTGCCCCGCATGCAGGATGGCGACCCCGTTTTGCATCAGGGGATACTCCCCTTCGCTTGGCAGTCCCAGCGGCGCCAGATCCCCCAGCAGGCTGTGGGTGTGGCCGCCGATGATGAGGCTGAGCTGGGGGAAGCGTTCAGCCAGCTGTTTGTCCTGCTCCAGCCCGAGATGGCTCAGCAGCACGATATGATGGATCCCCTCTTCCTTTATCTCGCGCAGCACCCGGGTGAGGGTGTCGGCCACGGCACGAAAGCGGGTGTGGGGATCCGGGTTGGCGATGGCAGCCATCTGGGGCAGGGTGATGCCGAGCAGGGCAAACGGCACGCCGCCCAGTTCACGGCGATGCCAGGGCTGGTGCGCATCATAAAGGTGGGGCAGATCCCAGAGCCCGAGGGGCGTGTCGTCGGGCTCCTGGCTGTTGTCCAGGTTGGCAGCCAGCACGGGAAAATCGAGTTGGCGCAAAAACTCCACCAGGGGGCCATTACCCAGATCGAACTCGTGGTTGCCGATCACCATGGCATCGGGTTGCAACATGGCGATCAGGTCGGCGTTGGCGCGACCTTTGAAGCGGTTGAAATAGAGTGAGCCCTGAAAGGTATCGCCACCATGCAAGAAGAGGCTGGCCTGGCCTTGGCTGGCGGCCTTGGCACGCAGTTGGGTGAGCCGGGTCAGGATCCGTGCATAACCGCCGCACTGGGTGCGCCACTGGGGGTGACCGACGGGAGAGAAGCTGATCGGTGCGCCGTCGAAATGGGAGTGGCAATCACTGAAGTGGGCAAGTTGAACCGTAATACTCATCTCGGTCCTCCTTAGGGAAAGAGGCACCGAGTCTACTGCAACAGGGGGGCAAGATACCAGCCCGGCAGGCGCCGGGCTGGTGGGGGATCAGGCGGGGACCATGATCTGGGTGGCGAGGATCACCACCAGCAGGCCGACGGCGACCGGCATGCTGGTGCGTTTGACCACCTCGAACGGGGAGAGCTTGCCCATCCCCGCACAGGCGACCACCACGCCGGAGACCGGCGAGATGGTGCGGCCCAGGTTGGATGCCTGCAGCATGGGGATCACCAGGTACGCCGGGTTGATGCCCAGGCTGCTGGCCAGGTTGGGAATAAGCTCCACGAAGGCGTAGAAGGGGGCATTGCCCGAGCCGGTGGTGAAGGCCGCCAGGGTGGTGATCACCACCAGGGAGAGCATCATGATCAGGCCGCCCGAGCCCAGATCCTGGGCATGGGTCAGCAGGGTGTCGATGAAGCCGATGGTCATCAGACCCTGGGCGAAGACGCCGGCACCCACCAGCAGCATGACCACGCCGGCGAAGGCATCCGCCATGTTGCGCCAGCACACCTGCAGGCCGTCCAGCAGCTCCTTGCCGTTGCGCACGCGGATCAGCTCCAGCAGGCTGGCCAGCACCATGCACATGACGATGATGGTGACGATATCCAGCTGCGGTCCCCATTTGCCGTCAAACACCAGCACCCCGATGATGGGAGTGAAGGGGAGGATGGCGTAGAAGGCGGGAGCCGAGGTGATCAGATCACCCGGTGCCACAGGTTCGTTGTGTTCGCCGGATTTCTGATCGAGGTAGCGCTGCCAGAAGAAGTGGGTCACCGCCATGCAGGCGATGGCCACCAGCGAGATGGGCAGGGTCAGCTTGAAGGCAAAGTCCAGCAGCGGCATGTTGGCGGCCTGGGCCGCCATTACCACGTCACCGGAGGTGGGGGCCAGAATGATGGCGGCCGGGGAGGCGCAGACGGCCGCCGCGGCGCCACGGGAGATCCCCATGTTGACCATCAGCGGGAACAGGGTCGCCATCAGCAATACCCCGAGACCGGTGGCCGAGCTGACCGCCAGGGACATGGCGCAGGCGACCAGATAGGCGGCGACCAGCAGGATATAGGGTGACTTGATGAAGCCGAGGGGCTTGCTGGCCAGCTTGACCAGTATGGTGTTGGCGCCAATATGGCTCATGTAGCCGGCAAAACCGCACAGCACCATGATCAGCATCCCCAGTCCACCCCCACGGTCATTGAGCAGGAAGCGGACGTATTCGAAGATGTCGGTCGCCAGGTAGCCGGTGCTGGCGACCTTGCTTGGCAGGACGGGTTTGCCCATCAGGGCGGTGACCAGCAGCAATAGCAGGCCACCGCTGAGCAGCACGCCGGTGGCGGAGTATCCCTTGAAGATGGCACGGCCCACCACCAGGGTGACCAGGGTGCCGATAACGAGTTCCAGCATATATAGCCTTATTGGGTAGGTGAAAGTGGCATAAGTCTATTCCTATGGGGGTAATCCCGCGACAACAAGCCGGTAGTAGTTTGCTCCACATCAACATTTCCCAGTGGAAACAGCATTTTAAAAGGATAATAGCACTTTACCTGGTGGTTATGACTGCCTAATCTGACTATCATTGTGTGGTTTTTGGGGTTTATGTATTTTGAAGTTGCAATTTTTCAGAATTAAACTCTGTTTAATTTGTGCTTGTTTGATGTTTATGCCAAATCGAGTGTTGGCAATGAACAACGACGGTTTTCACCAGACGGGTCCTTGTCAGGCGATCGCCATGCGACACCTGACGGCAGCCCGCGCCTACGGCGTGCTGATGGTCGCCGTGGGAGGGGGTCCCCGTTTCGCGGCCCTGATCACCGGCATGACGAGTGATGATTGTCTTTCCCGGCAGGCCATGCGAGTGGATGGGGTGGTGCTGTTGACCATCCCCCAATTTTATCCCCGGCGAGGTAAGCTTGGACTTTGCGAGTTGTGGTTAAGAGATCGGGCAGATCGCCGCTTTTTTGCCAACCGCATTGAAAATGATCATTTCATTCAGATAGATGGTCATGACATCAATGTGAAAAATTATCACCTTAGCTGGCGCAGAATAGCCGGATCCAGGCGATAAAATTGTCAATTTCACCCTTGGCGCCCAGGTGACTCACGGAACCTGTGAGCGGGCTCAGATTTCTGAACAATCATGGTATTGCGCAGCATCCTGGTCGCACATAGGCTATAGCGTTATCTATGTGGCACCCGTTTCGGCGCGGTTGCCGTTTCGCCCGTGCAATCAAGGAAGGTAGTCTGGCATGGTCAGCAAGTTTCATAACATGGTGGTAGGGATCGGGTTGTTGTTGCTGCCGCTGGCGAGCCAGGCGCAAACAGTCAGGCCGCAGGTGGTGCCCGAATCCCGCATCAATGTGCGCTTTTATGACGTCAATGCAACCAGCCCGGACCAACTGGCCAGCGCCATCGTTCAAAGTGCCCCCAGGGTGAATGGCAAGGTGGTACTGGGCAAGGCAAGTTATCAGGTGGATTGGCAGCTCGAGACGGAGCAGCTGCCGGGGCGCTGCCAGCTTACTCAGGTCACTGTCCTGACCCAGGCGACCGTGCTGCTGCCCCGCTGGAGCCAGAGCCGCAACAGCACGGGATCTGCCCGCGACGACTGGGCCAGGGTACTCTCCAGCATGTTCGAGTATGAGTCCCGCTTCAAGGAGATGGTGCAGCGGGGCAGCAGCCTGGTGGGCGGTGCCATCGCGGCCCTGCCGAGCCACGGCGATTGCCAGGCCTTGCGCTATGCCGCCTGGGCGGCGGGCAGCAAAGAGATGGAGAAGATCCGGGAGCGCATCGATGCGTTTCAGGAACAGACCGGTTATGGCGAGCGTTTTGGCGTGCGCTGGCCCAATTAATGGATTGATACCGACGACAACAAGGCCGCCCATTGGGCGGCCTTGTTGTTTATGGCTGGTAGTGAGGGATTCAGGCCAGCGACTTGCCCTTGAGCAGCTTGCGCACCCAGTAACGAGCCGGGTGGAGCGCCTCCAGCAGATCGGCTGCCAGGGGGAGGGGATCGCCGCAGATCTCGCTGGCCAGCAACTCGCCGCATAGCGGTGCTGAGCACAGGCCCCGGGAGCCGAGGGCGCCCAGTACATAGAGACCCGGGTAAAGTGGCAGCGGCGAGGCATCTTGTCGATCCCCATGCAGCCCGGCGTAGTGATCCGCCAGCCCCTGCAATCTGGCCACGGGGCCGACCACGGGCAGGTGATCCCGGCTGGCGCAGCGTACCCCGACCCGCGCCTCGTTACCGCTTACGTCTACCTCATCGGGCCAGGGCTGGCCAGGCAAGCAAGCTTGCAATCTGCTCCGGTTCTGGGCCTGCTCATCAGCGCGAAATTCGAGGCTGGTCTGGTTGCGACCATAGCTGGCCCCGATACAGTGATGCGCGTTGTGGGCCGGTGTGAGATAGCCATCGTAGCAGAGCACGGTCTTGAGCTGACCGAGTGCTGGGCTGGTCGGAATATGGCTTACCTGACCGCGCACCGGATAGAGCGGCAGTTCGGCAAAGGGGAGCAGGGCGGGCAACTGGTGGCCGGCGGCTACCACCAGATTGGGGGCCTGCCAGTGGCGACCGTCATGACTCATCACTTGCCAGCCGTCGCTTTGCTCGCCGATGCTAACCACCCGAGCGCCGTATTCCACCTGCAGCAGACCGCTTGCCTGGGCCTCCTCGATGGCGGCGCGGGTCAGATCGGCCGGGCAGAGCCAGCCTCCCAGCGGATAGCTGACCCCGGCATGGCCTGAGGGCAAACCGCAGACGGCCTCGCACTGTGCCGCAGAGAGCGGGTGCATCAGCTCGGGCGGAAAGGGGCCCTGGCTCATCTTGGCCAGCTTGGCAGCGGATTTGTCGTCATAACCGAGCTGGGTCACGCCGCACAGATCAAAGGCGATGGGGTGACGTTCGGCCAGGGCCAGCAGCCGGTTTCTGGCATGGCCAAAGGCGAGCGAATAGAAGCGCGACAACGCGTCGTGCTCGCCGTTAAGAAGCGGATACAAGGCCCCTTGCCGGTTGCCGGAGGCGCCGCAGGCCAGCTCACTATCTTCGCACAGCAGCCGAACCTTGCGGCCCCGCTCCACCAGGGAGAGCGCTGTCATTGCCGAGGCGATGCCGCCGCCTATCATCAGCACGTCCCCCTCCCGCCCGGCCGGGCGGGCATACCAGGGAGCTATGGTCTGCTGTGGCTGCTTGTCTATCCGCTCGCCGGCCAGCATCTCCCGCTTGCTGCCGTGGCCCTTCACCTTTTTCATGGCAAAGCCGGCGGCGATGAGTCCCCGGCGCACGAAACCGGCGCAGGTAAAGGTCGAGAGGGTGGCGTTGGGGCGGGCGAGGCGGGCAAGGCCGTCGAACAGATCCTGAGTCCACATTTCCGGGTTTTTAGCCGGCGAGAAGCCGTCGAGATACCAGGCATCTACCAGACCGTCGGCCTGATGGGGCACCTGCGGCAACATGTCCTTGATATCGCCGAACCAGAGATCGAGGCGGATGCGGCCGCTGGCAAAGTTCAGGCGGTGGCAGCCGGATACCGGCAGGGGCCACTGTTTGACGAGATCCTGGCTGAAGTGTGCCAGCTCGGGCCAGGCATCCAGGGCCTTGCGCAGATCGTCCCGGGTCAGGGGGTATTTTTCGAAACTGATGAAGTGAAGACGCAAGGCGTTACCGGATTGGGACGTCTGTTCCAGGAAGGCTTTCATTGTCGCCAGAAAGTTAAGACCTGTACCGAAACCTGTTTCACCGATCACGAAAGTGTCACCATCATGGTGCGAAAATCGCGCTGGCAGCTGATTTTGCTGCAAAAAGACGTAGCGGGTTTCACTTAGACCGTTATCATTGGAAAAGTACACATCCCCGAAGTCACTGGAGACTGGAGTACCCGCCTCGTTCCAGTCCAATCGGGCATGATGTAAGGATGTTTGACTCACGTTTTCCTCGGCTCGCGTCACAAAATCGCGGGCATTCTACGTGAAAGCAGACCAGTTTGGCAGCCGAAAGCGGGTAGACTTGGCGCCAGTTTTTCCAGACGAGATGAATTAATGAGAAGAGCAGTGATCACCGGTATCGGCGTCATCTCCAGTATCGGCAACAACAAGGAAGAAGTGCTGGCCTCCCTGAAAGCAGGCAAATCCGGCATCACCTATTCCGAGCAGTTCGAGCAACACAACCTGCGCAGCCGTGTCTGGGGTAACATCAAACTCGATCCGTCTGAACTGATCGACCGTAAAGTCATGCGTTTCATGGGTGACGCTGCGGCCTACGCCTATCTCTCCATGCAGCAGGCCATCGAAGATGCCGGCCTGCCGGAAGATCAGGTCTCCAACGAGCGCACCGGCATCGTGACCGGCTCCGGCGGCGCCTCCGGCAAGAACACCTCCGAGTCTTGCGACATCGCCCGTGAGAAAGGAGTCAAGCGCGTGGGTCCCTACATGGTGCCGCGCACCATGTCCTCCACCACCTCCGCTTGCTTGGCTACGCCGTTCAAGATCAAGGGTGTCAACTACACCATCAGCTCCGCCTGCGCGACCTCTGCCCACTGCATCGGCCACGCTCTGGAACTGATCCAGCTTGGCAAACAGGATATCGTCTTCGCCGGTGGCGGCGAGGAGCTGGACTGGTCCTCCACCATCCAGTTTGACGCCATGGGCGCGCTGTCTACCAAATACAACGACTCCCCGGAAAAAGCGTCCCGTACCTATGATGCGGATCGCGACGGTTTCGTTATCTCCGGTGGCGGCGGCATCCTGGTGGTCGAGGAGTTGGAACACGCCCTGGCCCGTGGTGCCCACATCTATGCCGAGATCACCGGTTACGGTGCGACCTCCGATGGTTACGACATGGTGGCCCCGAGCGGCGAAGGCGCTGTGCGTTGCATGAAGATGGCGATGCAGAGTGTCGGCAAGGTGGACTATATCAACACCCACGGTACCTCTACCCCGGTCGGTGACACCAAGGAGCTGGAAGCCATCCAGACCCTGTTTGGCAGCAACGCGCCCAAGCTTTCCGCCACCAAGGCGATGACCGGCCATGCGCTGGGTGCCGCCGGTGTGCACGAGGCCGTCTACTCTCTGCTGATGCTGCAACATGGCTTTATCGCCCCCAGCATCAACATCGAGAACCTGGACGAGAAGGCCGAAGGGCTGCCCATCGTGCGCGAGTACGAAGAGGCTGACCTCGACACCGTGATGTCCAACAGCTTCGGCTTTGGCGGTACCAACGCCTCCCTGGTGTTCAGCAAGTTCAAAGCCTGATCATCCGGTTGATATAAAAAAAGCGCCTCAGGGCGCTTTTTTTTTTGTGGCTGCGATTTGTTTGGCTGTTGCAGAGCAAGCAGAGCAAGCAGAGCAAGCAGAGCTTGTCATATGCCGGTCTGGGCGGGGGGGTTATGCGGTGAGTGGTCTTGCTCAGGGCGGCATCACCCCAGTGTAGGGGGGACGATGACAAGAAGGGGAGCCACTGGCTCCCCTTCATACGCTAATTGGTTGTAATGACAAGATAAGGGCGGCTAGAACCAGAAGCCGATGATAAAGGAGCCCGCCAGGGTCAGCATCACGTTGGCCACCGCATAGGTGCCGGCGTAGCCGAGCGCTGGAATGGAGCTGTTGGCCGCTTCGTTGACCACATCCATGGCCGGAGCGCAAGTACGGGCCCCCGTGATGGCGCCGAGCAGCAGCGCCGGGTTCATCTTCAGCACCCAGACCCCGAACAGATAGCCCACCAGCACCGGCAGGGTGGTCACCAGCATGCCGGATAAGAGCACCACGCCACCGACTTCGCTCAGGTGGTCCAGAATGCCACCACCGGCCTTGAGACCCGTGCTCACCATAAAGACGGCGAGGCCGAGATCCTTGGCGAGGCGCAGGGCGCCCGGCGGCACATAGCCGACCGTGGGGTGGTTGGCTCGCAGATACCCCATCAGGATCCCGGCCAGCAGCAGGCCGACGGCGTTGCCGAGGCCAAACTCGATCTGGCCGAATACCAGGGAGACGGAGCCTATCAGCAGCCCCAGCACGAAGAAGGTGGTAAAGGCCACCAGATCCGTGGTCTGGCTGTGGATGCTGATAAAGCCGATCTTGTTGGCCAGGAGCTTGACCCGCTGCTTCTCGCCGCTGATCTGCAGCACGTCGCCTTTTTGCAGCATGATGTTGCGATCGAACGGCATCTCGATCTGGGAGCGCACCACCCGGTTGAGGAAGCACCCCTTCTCGGTGAGATTCAGCTCCACCAGATGGCGACCCACCACGGCGTCGTTCTTCACCACTATCTCTTCAGTGACGATTTGGAGATCAAGCAGGTTGCGGTCAAACACCTCCTTGCCGTTGCGGTAGTTGACGTCGAGCTTTTCGTGGCTCTCGGGGTAGCCCACCAGGGCGATCTCGTCCCCTTCCTGAATGACGGCATCACCGTCGGGACTGGCTAGGATGCCGTTGCGGCGGATCCGCTCCACATAGCAACCGGTGTGGGGATAGATGCCGGTTTCCCGCAGGGTGCGACCGCCGATCCAGGCGGCGAGCTCGGGGCCGACCCGATAGGCGCGGATGATGGGCAGATAGGTCTTGCGATTGTCGCTGTCTGAGAGGCCCCGTTCACGGGCAATCTTCTGCGCCTCGGTATTGAGATCGAGTCGCGCCAGCGAGGGGAGATAGCGCACCACCAGCATCAGGCCCACCAGCCCCACTAGATAGGTCAGGGCGTAACCGATGCCCATGTTGTCGAGCACCGACTGCATGTCGGTCTGGTGAGGGAGGTTGAGCAGGCCGCTGCGCAGGGCATCCTGGGCACCGACCAGCGCCGGGGTTGAGGTGAGCGAGCCCGCCAGGATGCCGGCAGCCATGCCTGGCCCCAGATTGAAGAATTTGGCCAGCCCCACGGTCAGCAGCAGGGCGCTCAGCAAGATCACCAGGGTCAGGGTGATGTAGTGGATGCCGTCGCGCAGGAAGACGCTGAAGAAGTGGGGTCCGGCCTCGATACCCACACAGAAGATGAACAGCATGAAGCCGACGTTTTCGGTGGAGGTGGAGAACTGGAAGCCCATCTGGCCAAACAGCAGGGCGGTGAAGAGCACCCCAATGGTGTTGCCAATCTGGAAGTTGCCGAGGCGCACCTTGCCCAGCAGCAGGCCGAAGGCCAGCACCACGAACAGGAGCAGGGAGTCGCTTTGATGTAGCAGTGTCACGAAATCTATGGTCATGCCCGGAAAAACCGAGGAAAAAAGTGGGGCGGACATTGTGCCGGATCTGTCACCAATAAAGAAGCGCAAGGAACCGATTAATCAACAGTTACGAGGGGCTGTGACGGCTTGCCAGAGAGGGATCGGGAGCGTATCGGTGCAAAGGTGGCGATTTTTGCTGTTCAGACCCGTGTCAATGAGTGAAAAATGCTGACGCAAGGGGGAGCTGGACAGTGAGGAGGATAACTTTAGATTCTGCTGTTGGCCCGCTTTGGAAGGAGCGGTTTCAGCAGATTCAACCGGTAGCGAAACAGGGTGATATGGGAAGCAAACGACCATCATGTTGGCTGCTCGCCCAGCACTGCTGGGGTAGACAAAAGATATCTGCAAAAAGGAACAAAAGTGTCGTTTGGGCAGGGGGGAGGGGGGCATGTACAAAACAGCATAAAATCAGGTTGCCCCTCGGAGCATGGTCCGAAAAGCCGTGATAACGGGTGAACCCGCATCGGGACAGGGTTTGCTGCAGTTACCCACAGAATCTGTGGATAACCCTGTTTATGAATCCTGTTCATCGGCCCGAAAGCCGCGCCAATACTGGGCTGCAAGGGCTGTACAAAAAATACCGCATGAAAAATGTTTACATTAAAATCAAATACTTAGATGCAACAGAAGAAAACTCTGAAGAGCCGCGCGCGGTGAAAAAAGGGATCGTCAGCAGCAAGAAGGATCTTGTGCATTAAAATTGGCAGAAGAGAGCACTAAAGTGGATAACTTGCACCGAGATGGTGAGGAATTGGCTCCCCCGACTGGACTCGAACCAGTGACATACGGATTAACAGTCCGCCGTTCTACCGACTGAACTACGGGGGAACATCAGGCAAGGAGGAGCATCATACAGAAGGTGTCTTCACCGGTCAAGCCACCGACGGCATCATGGTGCGGGTGTACCGGTGCGGATCACTCGGTTACACTGCTCTCTTGCTGTTTCGTGTCGGGAGTCTCCATGAGCAAGTTGTTCAAATTAGCCAGCCAGTTTCAACCCGCCGGGGATCAACCCAAGGCCATTGCCCAGTTGCTCGACGGTATCGTGTCCGGCCTTGCCCATCAGACCCTGCTCGGGGTGACCGGTTCGGGCAAGACCTTCACCATGGCCAATGTGATCGCGACTCTCAACCGCCCGACCATGATCTTGGCTCCCAATAAGACTTTGGCTGCCCAGCTCTACGGCGAGATGAAGGAGTTCTTCCCCGACAATGCGGTGGAGTACTTCGTCTCCTACTACGACTACTACCAGCCCGAGGCCTATGTGCCGACCACGGACACCTTCATCGAGAAGGATGCCTCCATCAACGATCACATCGAGCAGATGCGGCTGTCGGCCACCAAGGCCCTGCTGGAGCGGCGTGATGTGGTGATTGTCGCCTCGGTGTCGGCCATCTATGGTTTGGGGGATCCTCAGGCCTACCTCAGCATGATGCTGCACCTCAAAGTGGGGGACGTGATCAACCAGCGGGATATCCTGCGCCGCCTCGCCGAGCTGCAATACACCCGTAACGACATGGCCTTCCAGCGCGGCACCTTCCGGGTGCGGGGGGAGGTGATCGACATCTACCCCGCCGAATCGGACAAGCTGGCCCTGCGGGTGGAGCTGTTTGACGAGGAGGTGGAGCGCCTCTCCCTGTTCGACCCGCTGACCGGCGCCATCGAGCAGACGGTAGTGCGCTACACCATCTACCCCAAGACCCACTACGCCACTCCGCGCGAAACCATCCTCGGTGCCATTGAACATATCAAGGAGGAGCTTAAAAGCCGTCGTGAGCAGCTGTTGTCGCTCAACAAGCTGGTGGAGGAGCAACGGATCAGCCAGCGCACCCAGTTCGACATGGAGATGATGCAGGAGCTGGGCTATTGCTCGGGCATCGAGAACTACAGCCGCTACCTCTCCGGTCGTGCGCCGGGGGAGCCACCGCCCACCCTGTTTGACTACCTGCCGGGGGATGGTCTGCTCATCATCGACGAATCCCACGTCACGGTGCCGCAGATCGGCGCCATGTTCAAAGGGGACAGATCCCGTAAGGAGACCCTGGTGGAGTACGGTTTCCGGCTCCCTTCCGCGCTCGACAACCGCCCCCTCAAGTTCGATGAATTCGAGGCGCTGATGCCGCAGACGGTGTTTGTCTCGGCAACCCCCGGTCCCTACGAACTGGAGAAATCCGGCGGTGATGTAGTGCAGCAGGTGGTACGTCCCACCGGTCTGCTCGATCCCGAAGTGGAAGTACGCCCGGTGACCACCCAGGTGGACGACCTGCTCTCCGAGATCCGCCAGCGGGTAGCGGTGGCGGAGCGGGTGCTGGTGACGACGCTCACCAAGCGGATGGCCGAAGATCTGACCGAATATCTGGCGGAGCACGGCGTCAAGGTGCGCTACCTGCACTCGGACATCGACACCGTGGAGCGGGTGGAGATCATTCGCGATCTGCGTCTCGGCACTTTCGATGTGCTGGTGGGGATCAACCTGCTGCGCGAAGGCCTCGACATGCCGGAGGTGTCCCTGGTGGCCATCCTGGACGCGGACAAGGAGGGTTTCCTGCGCTCCACCCGCTCCCTGATCCAGACCATAGGGCGTGCGGCGCGCAACCTCAACGGCAAGGTCATTCTCTATGGGGATACCATCACCAATTCCATGAAGGTGGCCATCGAAGAGACCGAGCGGCGCCGCGCCCTGCAGCACGCCTACAACCTCGAACATGGCATCACCCCCAAGGGGCTCAACAAGGCCATCGGCGATGTGATGGACATGGGAGGCAGCCGCAGCGCTGGCAAGGGCGGCAAGGGGAGTCGCAAGGCGGCCGAACCGCAAGGGGAGTACCATGCCCGCTCCGCCAGCGAGATCGCCAAGGAGATCAAGCGGATGGAGGAGCAGATGTTCCAGCATGCCCGGGATCTGGAGTTCGAACAGGCGGCGGCACTGCGGGATCAGATCCAGCAACTGCGCGGCGAGCTGATCGAATCATGAGTACTCGACGCTGGCTCATCTGGCGGCGCGTGCGCCGCCTCTACCTCGGTTTTCGCCACCCGGCCACCCCCTGGTGGGCCAGGGGGCTGGTGATCCTCATCCTGCTCTATGGCTTGAGTCCGGTTGATCTGGTGCCGGATCTGGTACCGCTGGTTGGCTGGCTCGACGATGCGACCCTGCTGCTGCTCCTGTTGTGGGGCTGGGAACGCTGCTTGCCGGCCTCGGTACGTGATGGTCTGGAGGAGGGCTCCTGAGGGGCTTGTAACCCGCATCAACGCGGCTTGGGAGCCGAAAACGGTTTTGTCTGGCTTTTTTGCGAAAGGGGAAGAATGAGACCTGTCTCGTGATTGTGACCCTGCATGGGTTGGCGTAGACTCCACGCCGTTCACTTCACGAGTATCAAAAAATGGATCTGATCCTGTTTGCTATCGACTTTATCCTGCACGTCGACGTTCATCTGAAAGAGCTGTTTGAAAACTATGGCATCTGGGTATATGCCATCCTGTTCCTGATCATCTTCTGCGAGACCGGACTGGTAGTGACGCCGTTTCTGCCCGGCGATTCCCTGCTGTTTGCCGCTGGCGCCCTCACCGTCGACAGCGTGCTGGATGTGCACACCCTGGCTGGTGTGCTGACTCTCGCCGCCGTGCTCGGCAATGTGGTCAACTACACCATTGGTCACTTCTTCGGCGAGCAGCTGTTTCGCAAGCCTGATTCGAAAATCTTCAGGCGGGACTATCTGGAGAAGACCCGGGGCTTCTATGCCAAACATGGCGGCAAGACCATCATCATCACCCGTTTCCTGCCGATTGTGCGTACCTTTGCCCCCTTCGTGGCAGGCATGGGGGCCATGACCTATCCGCGCTTCCTGGCATTCAATCTGGTGGGCGGACTGCTGTGGGTGTTGTCGTTTGTCTATGCGGGCCACCTCTTTGGCAACCTGCCGCTGGTGCGCCACAACTTTACCCTGCTGATTTTTGGCATCATAGGCATCTCCCTGCTGCCCATGGTGGTCGGGGTTATCCGCGCGAAAATGAGTCCGGTGCAGGTGAGCTGAGTCGCCTCATCATAGTGCCTGGGCCAGCAAGACAAACAAAATAGGGGAGCCATAAAGGCTCCCCTATTTCTGTGGTACTTGCTCTGGCGCGCAGGCCGGATGCCTCAACTACAGCAGCGACCCTTCACCAGATTGCCGATGGCCACTACGGTAAACACCAGCAGGTAGGCGGCGAAGATGGCCACCAGCCACTGGGGCATGGAGAAGCTCAAGAACTGCCAGGTGATCTCGCCGCAATCCCCATCCGGGAAGAAGAGCCAGGGGATCCATTGATCGAGCGGCGCCCAGCTCGGGAAGTCGGCATAAGGGCTGCAGACGTTGAACGGGGAGGGGTTGACCTGATAGTCGACATGTTGCAGCGCCAGCTGGAGACCGCGAAAGGCGCTGTAACCCCATAGCAGCATGGCGCTCCAGCGCAGGTACCACTTCTCGGGGGCAATCATGCCGAGCAGGCCGGCGCAAAGGACACCCAGTGTCGCAAGCCGTTCGTAGACACACATCACGCAGGGATGCAGTCCAAGTATGTGCTGGAAGAAAAGCGCACACAGTTCGAGGAACAGGGCGGAGGCCGCCAGCAGTCCCCAGGCCAGGCGGTTGCTGGCCAAGCGGCGGAGAAACGCGATCATCTCATTGATCTCACAGAAGAAACAGTGGCTGAATTAGAGCAGAGCAGGGGACAAAAGAAAAGGGCCCTGGCGGGCCCTTGTCATTGGAGTACGACAGGATCAGTGTAGCGCCGGGGCGACTACGGCAGCCCCCTGCGGGACAATCAGCCAGCCCTGCTGGTAAAACCACTCGGTCAGGGGCGTCAACACGGTTTCCACTGCGGCGAAACCGACCAGACCCAGCACCAGGGTGTAGGGCAATGCCATCCACACCATGCGGCCATAGGAGAGGCGAAGCAGGGGGGCCAGCGCCGAAGTCAGCATGAACAGGAAAGCAGCCTGACCGTTCGGGGTGGCCACAGATGGCAGGTTGGTGCCCGTGTTGATAGCCACCGCCAGCAGATCGAACTGTTCGCGGCTGATGGCTCCATTGAGCAGGGCCGTTTTCACTTCGTTGATGTAGACGGTGCCGACGAAGACGTTGTCACTGACCATGGAGAGCAGGCCATTGGCCATATAGAAGAGCGCCAGCTGGTGATCCGGATCTGCCGAGAGCACCCACTGGATCACCGGCTTGAACAGCTCCTGATCGATGATCACGGCCACTATGCTGAAGAAGACGGCGAGCAGGGCGGTGAAGGGGAGCGCCTCTTCAAACGCCTTGCCGAGGGCATGCTCTTCGGTGATGCCGGTCAGGGAAGTGGCCAGCACGATGACGGTGAGACCGATAAGGCCCACGGCCGCCAGGTGGAGCGCCAGACCGACGATCAGCCAGACAGCGATCACCGTCTGGGCGATGAGCTTGGCTCTGTCCTGCTGGCTGCGTTTTGCCTCTTCATAACGGTTGTACTCTTCCATGATCTTGCGCACGTTGACGGGCAGGCGGGTGCCGTAGCCAAACAGGCGGAAGTGCTCGACCAGCACACAGGTGAGCAGACCACAGATGAAGACCGGCAGCGATACCGGCGCCATGCGGATGGCAAATTCGCCGAAGTGCCAGCCGGCCTGTTCGCCGATGATGAGGTTCTGCGGCTCACCCACCAGGGTGCAGACGCCCCCCAGTGCCGTACCGACGGCGGCATGCATCATCAGGCTGCGCAGGAAGGCGCGAAAATCGTCGAGATCCTGGCGGTTGAGTTCAGCCACTTCCTGATCATCGGTATGGTCGTGGTGATGACCAAACTCCTTGCCGGAGGAGACCTTGTGGTAGATGGCGTAGAAACCGGTGGCCACGCTGATCACCACGGCAATGACCGTCAGGGCGTCGAGGAAAGCAGAGAGGAAGGCAGATACCAGGCAGAAGGAGAGGGAGAGCAGTATCTTGGAGCGCACACCGATCAGCAGCTTGGTAAACACGTAGAGCAGCAACTGTTTCATGAAGTAGATGCCCGCCACCATGAATACCAGCAGCAGCAGTACCTCTATGTTCGCGACCAGCTCATGCTTGACCTGGTCAGCTGATGTCATGCCGATCAGCACGGCCTCGATGGCCAGCAGACCGCCCGGTTGCAGGGGATAACACTTGAGGGCCATGGCCAGGGTGAAGATGAACTCGACAACCAGCAACCAGCCTGCAATGAAGGGGTCGAAATGGAAGGCGATGGGGTTGATGATCAGAAACAGCAGGATGGCTTGTTTATACCACTGTGGCGCATTGCCCAAGAAGTTCTTGGCAAATGCCTGCCCTAGGCTTATTGGCATGATGATGGGTCTCAGCGTTGTTGTTAGGATCTGCGTCTATGCAGTCAAGGGTACTTGACCTGTACGTCCGGATGTTGGCCCGTATCTATATAATTACACGTGATTTTAATCAAAAAGCGGAACGATTATATACAAAGGTTGGGCCAAGATCTTGGAAGTGATGGTTTTATCACCACATAACCAGCGCTGACTGGCACCGCTATCGATTTTTAACACAAATTAATAACATTTTCTTTGCCATATGTGAGCAGAGGACTGACCTTCTGCTTGCCAGCCTTCCTTGCTTTGATATGATTCGTGGGCCTTTTTACGTATTACAACAGAGTCATTTCATGGTCATAAAAGCGCAGAGCCCTGCAGGGTTTGCCGAGGAATACATCATCGAGTCCATCTGGAACAATCGCTTTCCTCCCGGATCCATTCTGCCTGCAGAGCGTGAATTGTCCGAGCTGATCGGGGTGACACGCACAACCCTGCGGGAAGTGTTGCAGCGTCTGGCCCGTGACGGCTGGTTGACCATACAGCATGGCAAACCGACCAAGGTAAACAACTTCTGGGAAACCTCCGGTCTCAATATTTTGGAGACCCTGGCCCGTCTGGATCAGGACAAGGTGCCGGATCTGGTCGCCCAGTTGCTGTCGGCACGCACGAACATCTGCACCATCTTCATTCGTGGTGCCATCCGTAACAATCCGGAGCAAGCCGCCGAGATCCTGCGCGGCGCCGCCGAAGTGGAGAACACGGCCGAGGCCTATGCCGAGTTCGACTATCGTCTCCATCACCAGCTGTCGTTTGCCTCCGGCAATCCCATCTATGCCCTGATCCTCAACGGATTCAAGGGGCTGTATAGCCGGGTAGGGCGTTACTACTTCTCCGACAAGCAGGCGCGCGAAACTGCGGACACCTATTACAAGACCTTGCTGAACCTGGCCGAGACCCACGATCACGAAGCAGTCTTCATGACGGTGCGCCAGTACGGCATCGAATCCGGCAAGCTCTGGACGCGCCTGCGTCAGGACATGCCGATCGACCTGTGTGACAACTGAGTCACCTCGTCATCCTCTCAAGAACGCGCCTTTGGCGCGTTTTTTATGCCCGTTTCCGGTTTCCGTCTTCTTGTCAGGGCTGTCAATGGCAACTAATCCCTTGAGTTGAAAGGAAATACACCCTAAAAATTGATCTAGCGCAAATATACCCCGCATTTATTACTTTGGTGGCATAGGACTCAGCAACGGGTTAGGGTCAAATAGACTTATCAAGAGCGGAGATACTATCCGCCGAAAAAGGAACACGCATTTCACAGGACGAAAGGACCACATTATGAGTCTGCTTGAACACACTATCTGGACCGTATTGGGATATGGGGTCATGCCCTTTATCTTCCTGAGTGGGTTTGTAGCCGTGGCAGTCACCTGCTGTGTGCTGCTCAACGCCTTCGGGGTCGAGTCCGCCGAGAAGTGAGTCGCTTCTGCAATGCCGCCAAATGCCAGTCTTCGGACTGGCATTTGTTTTTTCAGCTTCTTTCGAAGCCGGTGTGGCCAAATCTTTGATTTCTGTGGTCGAACCCTGTCGCCAATTTGATTACACTGGCGCCCGTATCTCCATTCACGTGTCTCTTACCCAGGTTTTCAAGGTTTTTTATGGCTCTCAAGGCAACCGTATTCAAGGCCCAGATCAGCTTGTCTGACATGGATCGCAATCTGTATCAGGACTTCTCCCTCACCCTGGCGCGCCACCCTTCCGAAACGGACGAGCGGATGATGATCCGGCTGGCGGCGTTTGCCTGGCATGCCGCAGAGCGACTGGAATTTACCAAGGGTCTGAGCGCCGACGATGAACCCGAACTCTGGGAAAAGAATTACTCGGACGAGATTGAGCTCTGGATTGAACTGGGACAGCCCGACGAGAAGCGCCTCAAGAAGGCCTGCAACCGCTCGCGCCAGGTCGTGCTCTATCTCTACGGCGGGCGTGGCACCAGCGTCTGGTGGAAGCAAAACCAGGGCAAACTGAGCCTGCATGACAACCTGAGCATCATCGAACTTGCGGAGAGCCAGACCCTGGCGCTCACCGCCATGGTCGAGCGTACCATGCAGCTCACCTGTACCATCTCCGACAGCCAGCTCTGGATCAGCAATGGCGCCCGGGAAGTGACCCTGGATCCGCTGCTGCTGATGGGCAAGCCGGCCCGCGAACTGTAACGGAATCCGCTCGTGTTCAGCGCCCTGCTCAATATCGTCATTCCCGTGTTCGGTGTGATCGTGCTCGGCGCCCTCTATGGCAGACTGCGACCGGGCGGGGCGCTTGGCTATGTCAACCTGGCCAACATAGAGTTGTTTACTCCGGCGCTGGTCTTCTCGGCACTGGTCAAGTACCCGCTGGTGCTGGGGGACAATCTGCCGCTGATCGGGGCAGGGGCCCTGGTGATCCTGCTGCCCGGGCTGCTGCTCGCTATGCTCAGGCTGGACGGCGTCGAGCGGGCGGCCCTCATTTTGCCCGCCATGTTTCGCAACACCGGAAATTTGGGTATCCCCCTGATGGTGCTGGCCTTTGGTGAACAGCAGTTGGGGGCCATCGTCATCCTCTTTGTGCTCTCCAACCTGCTTCACTTCTCGGTCGGCATGTTTATCCTGTCGGCCAATACCTCCCGCTGGCTCTGGCTGCGCAGCCCCGTGCTCTGGGCGGCCCTGGCTGGCTTGCTGGTGGCCAACCTGCAGATCCCACTGCCTGAATATCTGGTGACGACGGTGTCGATGCTCGGCCAGATCTCGGTGCCGCTGATGTTGTTTGCCCTCGGGATCCGCCTGATGGAGGGGGAGCTGGATCACCTGGGGCTGGCCCTGCGCTGCAACCTGCTCTATCTGCTGGCCGGTGGCCTGTCGCTCTTGCTCGCCATCTGGCTGTTGCCCCTCAAAGCTGAATGGATCCCGCTGCTGATGCTGTCGGTTTCCCTGCCCCCAGCGGTGCTTAATTACATGCTGTGCGAGCAGTACCGCTGCCAGCCGGAGAAGGTGGCCAGTATCGTGCTGGGGGGGAATCTGCTCTCCTTGCTGGTGATCCCGCTCTCGGTCTGGCTGGCGCTGCACTTGCCATCATAAGCAGAATACAATTCTGATAATTCACCACTTTGTCGATTTTATGGCTGTTTTTTAGGCGCAAGTTCGGCCCCTCGATTTTACTTTTCGTGATCCCCTCCCAAGTTGTGTCCGTTGAAATCCCTTAGTATCTGGCCAGCATGACTCCCTTTAGGGGGAGATAATTAAAAAGGGAGCAATGGATGCGCATCGTGAATACCCCCTGTCTGCTGATGCAGATCCAGCCAACCATCTTGCGCTTTGCCAAGATGCTGGCCAGCGTGCTGCAACTGGAAGTCGAGATTGTCGACGACAATCTGGTACGGGTGGCCGGAACCGGCCCCTATGGCAAATTCTTCGGCCGCCAGCTGGAGGGCGACTCCAGGCTGCTGCGCTACGTGATTGAGAACCAGCGGGAAAAAATCGTCACCCATACCAGTGACGACCCCGTGTGTGATGGCTGCAGCTGCAAGGAGAGTTGCCGGGAGCGGGCATTCCTCGGCATCCCCATCATGGTGGAGGAGCGCTGCATCGGGGTGATCAGCCTGGTGGCCTTCAATCCCGAACAGCAGGAGCGACTCAGCAACAACCTGCAGGATGTGTGCGACTACGTGCGCCACATCTCCGCCATCTTCGTGGCCAAGCTGTTCGACTCCCATGGCCTGTCGGACGGGGTCAACAAGGTGTTTCTCGATCTGATGGCCAACATGGATCAAGGCTGCCTGCTGCTCGATGACAAGAGTCAGGTGCGCTATGCCAACGAGGTGGCGCTCAAGCAGCTGGGCTGCAAGCAGGAACAGTTGCTGGGGCGCGAGCTCGGCATCCGGCCGCTCACCTTCGCCCAGCACGGGCGAAACGGCCATCTGCAGCACATTATCACCCTGGAGGATCGCCAGGAGCTGATCATCGGTCAGTTGCACCATGTGCAGGGGCAGCAGCTGTTCCTGATGGCGTTTCACCAGTCCCACTCCGGCCAGGTGCGCGAGCCGGATGCCGATCACTGTATCGAGCAGCTGATCGGCGAGAGCAAGCCAATGCGCACCCTCAAGCGGCTGCTGCACCGGATCGCTCAGAGTCCCTCCAGCGTGTTGATCTGCGGGGAAAGCGGGACCGGCAAGGAGGTGGTGGCGCGTGCCGTGCATCGGCTCAGTCCGCGCAATGGCAAGCCCTTTATCGCCATCAACTGTGCCGCCATCCCCGAACAGCTGCTGGAAAGTGAATTGTTTGGCTATGTGAAGGGGTCCTTTACCGGTGCCGCCAGCGGGGGCAAGCAGGGGCTGATCCAGGCCGCACATCAGGGCACCCTGTTTCTCGACGAGATAGGGGACATGCCCCTCACCATGCAGGCCAAGTTGCTGCGGGTGCTGGAGCTGCGGGAGGTGACCCCCATCGGGGCCAGTCGCCCGGTGCCGGTGGATATCCGCATCATCGCCGCCACTCACCAGCATCTCGATCAATACATCGCCGAAGGCAAATTTCGCGAGGATCTCTACTACCGGATCAACGTGATCCCGCTCAATCTGCCGCCACTGCGGGAGCGGGAAGGAGATGTAGAGCTGCTGACCCACTATTTCCTCAACCTGCACACCAGCCGGATAGGTATCGTCTACCCGGGGCTGACCCCCGAGGTGATGGCCCTGCTCAAGGGCTATCGCTGGCCGGGCAACGTGCGTGAATTGAGCAACCTGATGGAGTATCTGGTCAACGTCACCCAGCCGGGGGAGGTGATCGATGCTACCCTGTTGCCCCCCAACATCATCCGTAACCAGCTGGGGTCGCTCCCGGCCGAAGAGGGGCATATCTCCGTCACCGTGGTGAGCCCGTCGTCCGCCAGTCTGCTGATGTCGACGAGCGTGGATGCGGCATCAGTGGCTGCCCCGCAGCCTGCGGAGAATGGCCTTGAGAACATGGAGAAGCAGATGATCGAGGAGACCCTGCTGCGTCTTGGCAACAAGAAGCTGGCCGCCCAGGCCTTGGGGATAGGGATTGCCACCCTGTATCGCAAGATAAAGAAGTACGAGATCACCGTGCAGGCCTGATGGTCAGGCACGGTGCAACGGGCCCGCGTCATGATATGGATGGCGCGGGCTTTTTCTTGGGTACACGAATGACGCAATGGAAGGGCAGGGAATGCAAAAAGCCCGCTCGATGAGCGGGCTTTTCAGAAAATGGTGCGTCCTAGTGGATTCGAACCACCGACCCCCACCATGTCAAGGTGGTGCTCTAACCAGCTGAGCTAAGGACGCAGAGTGCGCAAGGCGACTTTTTTGCAGGAGAGTGGTGGGTTTAATTGGATTCGAACCAACGACCCCTACCATGTCAAGGTAGTGCTCTAACCAACTGAGCTATAAACCCACATCTGAGTCTGCAAACCTCTCAAACTGTTATGGTGCGTCCTAGTGGATTCGAACCACCGACCCCCACCATGTCAAGGTGATGCTCTAACCAGCTGAGCTAAGGACGCATAACAGTGTTTCATGATGGTGCGTCCTAGTGGATTCGAACCACCGACCCCCACCATGTCAAGGTGGTGCTCTAACCAGCTGAGCTAAGGACGCATCATGAAAAGTGGTGGGTTTAATTGGATTCGAACCAACGACCCCTACCATGTCAAGGTAGTGCTCTAACCAACTGAGCTATAAACCCACTTTGCGAACCGGGTCAGGAACCCGTTTCACCACGCCAGCACTGCTGGCGTGGTCGGCATACTACCCATGCCCCCCAAGGCTGTCAACAGGCCGCACTCACAAAGGAGACTGTTTGCCCAGTTCTTGCGCAGCCTGTTGATTTTGCAGGCGAGTTTCGCCTTATCCTCCCTTATTGCGCTCGGGACAGGCTGGTGCAGGCCTCCGGGGTGGCAAAGCGCCCGTAGATGTAACGCAGCCTTGTTCCCAGCATCAGGGCTGCGCTGGTGAGGCCGACAATAAAGCCAATCCAGAAACCCTGCGGCCCCATCTTGGGCACTACCCAGTCAGTCAGCCCCAGGATCATGCCGGTGGGCAGCCCA
Source organism: Aeromonas sp. S18(2024) (assembly GCF_041402525.1). Taxonomy (NCBI): domain Bacteria; kingdom Pseudomonadati; phylum Pseudomonadota; class Gammaproteobacteria; order Aeromonadales; family Aeromonadaceae; genus Aeromonas; species Aeromonas sp. S18(2024). The sequence goes on from NZ_JBGLQV010000001.1 coordinate 562,041, forward strand.
AGTCCCCAGTAGGCGACGATGGTGACGTAGAAGATGGCCTTGGTGTCCTTGTAACCGCGCAGCGCGGCGGCGGCCACTACCTGCACCGAATCGGAGACCTGATAGATGGCAGCGAAGAACAGCAGGGTGGCCGCCAGGGTGATCACCTGCAGATCCTCGGTGTAGATGCCGGCAATGGGTTCGCGCAGCAGCACAGTGAGGGCGGCGGTGGCGGCGGCAACGCTCATGCCCAGCAGCAGACCGGTGCGGGCGGCGACCCGGGCGTGTTCCGGCAGGCCTTCTCCTATGCTGTGACCGACCCGGATGGTGACACCCACGCCAATCGACAACGGCAGCATGAAGACCAGGCTGGAGAAATTCAGGGCGATCTGGTGACTTGCCACTATCTCGGCCCCGAAGGGTGCCAGCATCAGGGCCACCACGGTGAACAGGGTCACTTCGCAGAAGATGGCCATGGCGATGGGGAACCCGAGCCGGAACAGGCGCCAGATCCGGCTGCCATTGGGGGCGCACAACTGGGAGAAGAGGCGGATTTCGGCGAAGTGACGGGAGAGCTTCACATAGAGGATCATCGCCAGCAGCATGGCCCACAGCACGATGGCGGTGGCGACGCCGCAGCCGACCCCGCCGAGGGCCGGCATGCCCAGATGGCCGTAAATGAAGACGTAGTTGGCGGGAATATTGACTGCCAGCCCGACGAAGCCGATCACCATGGTCGGCATGGTGTGGGAGAGCCCCTCGCTGAAGTTGCGCAGCACCTGGAACATCACGAAGGCGGGCAGACCCCAGAGGATGGCGTGCAGGTAACCTGTGGTCTTGGCCGCCATCACGGGATCCACGTCCATGAACTGCAGCGCCAGCGGGCTGAAGTAGAGTGCCACCATGGCGACGGGGGTCACCATCAGGGCCAGCCAGAAGCCTTGATGCACCGCCGGGCGCACCTCGTCCCGTTTGCGGGCCCCGTTGAGCTGGGAGACGATGGGGGTGAGCGCCATGATGATCCCCTGTACCAGCAGGATGATCGGCAGCCAGAAGCTGGAGGCAACCGAGACGGCCGCGAGATCCACGGCGCTGACCTGTCCCGCCATGACGGTATCGACAAAGTTCATGGCGATCTGGGCCACCTGGGCGACCAGAATGGGGCTGGCTAGACGAACGAGTTGCTTCGCCTCGGACCAATAACGTTGCACTGACACCTCCGGGTGGATCAGAAATAAAAGGGAAAGAACGGGTATCGGAAAGGGCCCCTGCATACCTGGACGCGGCATGCAGAGGGAAAGAGGGTCATTCTAGCCTGAAATCGGGCGTCGGAGAAACGTTTGGCGCTCCGGCTTGACGGGCAGATCAGGCGTCTTCGTGATCGCTGATCAACAGATTGGCGGCAGCATAGGCGGCTTGCTCACGCAGCTCGGCCGGTACCCGCTCATCGGAGGCGACGGCGTCGAGGGCCCGGATGGCGGCGGCGATGGCCTTGGGCACATAACCCTGTTCGCCGGAACCTATCTGGTTGTAGGCGATGCGGATAGCCTCACAGCATTGATATACCTGCATAAATTTTCCTTGTTGAGCCTGGGATGAATGGCCGCCACTATAGCGAGCCCGGGCCGCCTTGTCAGCCGGTGCGCTTGTCTGGCGACCAACACGAGGTTACCCTGCCATTTTTGTTGTAGCAGGAGACGAGACATGTTCACCGGCATAGTGCAGGGGACCGCCGAACTGGTGGCCATCGACGCCCAGCCCAACTTTCGCACCCATGTGATCCGCATGCCGGACCCGGACTGGGGGGAAGGGCTGGCGCTGGGGGCATCCGTGGCCCACAACGGCTGCTGCCTCACCGTGACCCGGGTGGAGGGGGAACTGGTCAGCTTCGATCTGATGCAGGAGACCCTGCGCCTGACCAATCTTGGCGCCTTGCAGGTAGGGGACAAGGTCAACGTGGAGCGGGCGGCCCGCTTCGGCGACGAGATCGGCGGTCATGCCATGTCCGGCCACATCATGGGCATGGCGGAGGTCACCTCGGTGATCGACACCCCCAACAACCGCCAGGTGTGGTATCGCCTTGATCCCGCGCTCATGAAATACGTGTTGACCAAGGGCTATATCGGCATCGACGGCATCAGCCTGACCGTGGGCGAGGTGAGGGGCAACGAGTTCTGCGTCCACCTCATCCCCGAGACCCTGGCCCGCACCAACCTCGGCTGGGTCAAGGCGGGTTGGCGCACCAATATCGAGATCGATCCCCAGACCCAGGCCATCGTCGATACGGTGGAGCGGGTGCTGGCGGCCCGCGAAGGCCAATGAAGAGCGTGTTGCCACTGCAATGAAGAAGGGCCTGCATGATGCAGGCCCTTCTTGTTGGTATTCATTTCTGACAAATCTTGGCGGACAGGGCCTGCGCCGCGCCGTCGGTTGATACAACGGCAGCGTCCTTGGCGTCACAGCCAATCAGAACAGCTGTTCGTCGTCGGCATCCACAAACAGTTGCAGGCAGTTGCGCGCCTCATCCCGGTGCAGCCGCAGATGGATGGGGTTGCAGCAGGCCATGCAATCTTCATAGAACTCCTGATCCCCCTGGCTGGCATCCAGCTCGACCCGGGTGTGATGACCACAGTGGGGGCAGACGATGCGCTTGCTGGTGTACTCGATCATGATGACCTCCTCAGGCCCGTGGGCCGCCTCTTCTTGAGTTGATTCTAGCCCTCCGGGAGGGCGTTGACCGCGAGCAAGCGCACGTTTATGACAGGGATCAAACACAGGTGAGGGGTCTGCTCAGCAGAGGCGAAAGAGAGGGGAAGTCTGGTCAGTTAAGGCCCTTTCTTTGGAAGCGAAGGGGCGGGAAAACGCGCTTGTGAGCGTATGCCACTCAGCTGGCCAGCACCCCTTTGTGACTTATTTGACCCAGCGGGCCAGCATGTCGGCATCCAGTTCGGTGAGAGAGCGCTGCTAATGGTCGGCGATGGTCAGACGCGGATCCCCCATCAGGGCCGGGCCGATGAACGATCAGGGCCTTGTTTGTGACTTACTTGATCCAGCGGGCCAGCATATCGGCATCCAGCTCGGTGAGAGAGCGCAACTGATGGTCGGCGATGGCCAGACGCGGATCGCCCACTAAAGCCGGATCCGGCACGATCAGCGCCTTCATGGAGGCCGCCTTGGCCGCCAGCAGACCGGTGAAGCTGTCTTCGATGGCGAGACAGTGCACCGGCTCCACTCCCAGTTTCTCGGCGGCGTGGATATAGACATCCGGGTGCGGTTTGCCAAAACGCTCCACCTCGGCGGAGTGAACCGCCAGGAAGCGATCGCGGATACCGAGCTTGCCGAGCACGGCCTCTACCATGGCAAAGGGCGAGGAGGTGGCAAGACCCACTTTAAGCCCTTGCGCCTCAATAAGATCGAGCGCTGCCAGCACGCCGGCCTTGGCCTGGCCTTCGCTCAGGATCAGGGCGTTGACCTTGTCCAGGATGCGCTGCACCACCTCTTCCTGGCTGGGGCCGCTCCAGGGACGCAGCCGATACCAGTGGGCCACCAGCTGATCGATGCGCACGCCTATGGTCGATTCGCAATCCTCGACCGAGTGGGGATGACCCAGCTCGGAGAAGACGGCCATCTGGGCCCGTTGCCAAAAGGGTTCCGAGTCGATCAGAACACCATCCATATCGAAGATCACGGCAGCTAACATCTTGTACTCCAGACAAAGGTGAAGGGGGGATTATAAGGCGGACTCGCAAATGAAAAAGGGGCATCGTCATGCCCCTTGCGCTGGATCATGCTGGCAAACGTTTGATTTCGTGTGCCAAAAAAGTGGGCTTAGAACAGCACCTCAACTCCGGCCGCGACTGCTTTGGCTTGTTCTACCGCCTCGCTGCACTGTTTGGCACGCGCCAGTGCCACCCCGAGGCGACGGCGACCGGCGATCTCCGGTTTGCCGAAGAGGCGCAGCTGGGCACCCGGCACCAGAGCCAGCGCCTCGCCGATCCCCTGATAACGGATATCCTGGCTATGGCCTTCGCGCAGCACCACGGCGGAGGCGCTCGGTCCGTACTGGGTGATGGTACCGATGGGCAGCCCCAGGATGGCGCGCACGTGCAGGGCGAACTCGGAGAGATCCTGGGAGATCAGGGTCACCATGCCGGTGTCGTGGGGGCGGGGGGAGACTTCGCTGAACCACACCTCGTCGCCCCTGATGAAGAGCTCGACCCCGAACAGGCCATAACCGCCGAGGGCCTCGACCACCTTGGCCGCTACCTCTTTGGATCTGGCCAGCGCCAGTTCGCTCATCTGCTGGGGCTGCCAGGATTCACGGTAGTCGCCATCCTCCTGACGGTGACCGATGGGATCGCAGAAGTGAATCCCGTCCACGGCGCGTACCGTGAGCAGGGTGATCTCGTACTCGAAGGGCACGAAACCTTCGACGATCACCTTGCCTCGCCCGGCGCGGCCCCCCTCCTGGGCATAGGTCCAGCTCTCCTCCAGCCTGGCGAGATCGCGCAGCACGCTCTGGCCCTTGCCAGACGAGCTCATCACGGGCTTGACCACGCAGGGCAGACCGATGGCGTGCACCGCGGCGTCAAACTCTTCCCGGCTCTGGGCAAAGCGGTAGGGAGAGGTGGGCAGACCCAACTCTTCGGCGGCGAGCCGGCGGATCCCCTCCCGGTTCATGGTGAGCTGGGTGGCGCGGGCATTCGGTACCACCTTGACCCCTTCCTGCTCCAGCAAAGCCAGGGTATCGGTGGCGATGGCCTCGATCTCGGGGATGATGAGGTCGGGCTTTACCTCGGCGACCAGGTCGCGCAGGGCGGCGCCATCCAGCATGTCCAGCACGCGGGCATGGTGGGCCACCTGCATGGCGGGGGCATTGGCATAGCGGTCGGCGGCGATCACTTCGATCCCGAACCGCTGCAACTCGATGGCGACTTCCTTGCCCAGTTCGCCGGAGCCCAGCAGCAGGGCACGGGTGGCGCCGGGGCGGGTTGCGGTTCCAAACATACGATCTCTCCTGATGTCGATGGTCACATTGTTGCGGTCACTATTGGCGGCCAATAGCGGACAAAAAAAGAGGCACGCATGGCGTACCTCAGGAAACGGATTTGCTGGCGCGCTGCTCCAGATGAGTCAGCAGCGTGACGGCACCAATGATGATGGCGGCGCCGAGCCACAGTCGGCCCGGAGGGGCCCAGCCAAATACCAGCCAGCCGGCCAGCACGTTCATGGGCAGCTTGGCAAAGTCGAAGGGCTGCACGAAGGAGGCCTCCGCCACGCTGTAGGCGCGGGCGATGGACATCTGGGCCAGCGCCGACAGCACTCCGGCCAGGGCGACCAGTTGCCATTGATCGGCCGTGGGCCATTGCCATTCCGGCAGAGCCAGCATGGCATTGAAGGGGGTGCTGAAGATAAGCAGGTAGACCACTATGGTGTGGGACGACTCGCTCGCCGCCTGATAGCGCACCAGCAGGGAGTAACCGGCCCAGAACAGGGCGGCGGCCACCGGCAGCAGGGAGGCCCAGCTGAAATCGTCGGTCCAGGGGGCCAGGATCACCATGGCCCCGGCAAACCCCGCCAGGGTCGCCAGAATGCGGGCCCGGCTCACCTGCTCCTTGAGCAGCAGGGCCGACCCCAGGGTGGCAAACAGGGGAGAGGTCATCAGCAGCGCTATGCCCTGCCAGATGGGGACGGGCACGGCCAGCGCCCACAGCCAGAACTGGATGCCGATCACCGCCAGGGCGACACGCAACAGGTGCAGCCGGAACTGGTTGGTCATCAGGGACTGGCGCAAGCCGTGGCGAACCAGCCAGGGCAGCAGGCAGATCAGGGCGATCAGATACTGGTGAAAGGCGACCTGGGTGGAGGCGAGGCCGAGTTTGAAGCTGACATACTGGCTCAGGCTGTTGACGGCGGCGAAACAGAGGCCAGCCACCATCATCCAGACTGCACCGGCAATGGGAGAGTGCCGTGAGGGTGCCATGGGATCCGGGTCACTGAAAAAAGTGCGGCGGATCATAACGGCAATCGTTTGTTATGCCAAGGCGTGCGGCCCGGGAAGTGCGCTCTTTGGCGAGGAAGTGGACCAATATCAAAAATTTTGAACAAGTTGAGCATCTATTTTCGCTATCTGTATAGAAGCCCAATGTTTAGAGTGACCTCCATCGACAGCCACACTGTTCAACTGACAAGCAAACGGAGCGTCATCATGGCCAACATCCTCGTACTCAAATCCAGCATCCTGGGTCAATACTCCCAATCCAACGCCCTGATCGACGGCTTCCTCGCCGATCATCAGGATGATACCGTCACAGTGCGCGATCTGGCGGCCCTGAACCTGCCGGTGCTGGATGGTGAGCTGGCCTCCGGCCTGCGTGGTGGCGAGAACCTGAACGAGCGTCAACTGACTGTGCTGGCCCAGTCCGATGAGCTGATCGCCGAATTGAAAGCAAGCGATCTGGTGGTGATTGCCGCCCCCATGTACAACTTCAACATCCCGACCCAGCTGAAGAACTGGATTGACCTGGTGGCTCGTGCCGGTGTGACTTTCCGCTACACCGAGACCGGCCCGGTCGGTCTGGTGGAAAACACCCGGGCCCTGGTGATCAGCCCCCGTGGCGGCATGCACGTCGGCAGCGCCACCGATCTGGTGACCCCCTACATGCGCACCGTGCTGGGTTTCATCGGCATCAAGGAGGTGGACTTCATCTACGCCGAGGGGATGGGGATGGGGCCGGAAGCCCAGAGCAAGGGGATGGAAGCGGCCAAGGCGCAGCTGGAGAGCCTTGCCGTCTAAGCCGACCTGCCCGTCGCGATGTTCGGATAATGACCAACGCAGCCATCTGGCTGCGTTTGTTTTTTAAAGGAGGCGGGTTACAAAGGGTTGGGAGAGAAGAAAAGCCCTTTAACGCCAGAGGCAAGAGAGTCGGGCCCTCAATCCATGATAAAGCGGCGACAGCCGCGGATCAGCACCAGGAATACGGCCACCAGCAGGGCGCAGAGCAGGGTGGTGAGCCACTGTTCACCATCTTGCGGCAAGTAGGGAATAAACAGGCTGATCATCAACAAGGCGGCGAGGCTGATCAGCAGGTTCTGTCGGGTCATCATCTTGGGTCATCCTTGGTTTGCTTGCCTGAAACGAATCTAATGCCCTCTTGTGACAGCCTGATGTATCCATCCATCAAACCGTCGGGGCGTCCCTCTGTTGTGGGTCCTCCGACCATATCAGGTTTTGGCCATGGAGCCAGCGCCGCGGCCGGCTCTGTGATCCCGATCCCTATCTGAACTGCTTCTGATCAGGCTGGTAGTGGAAATCGCCGCTGGCGAGCCTGGCCTCCAGAGCCGCTTTATCGAGATCCTGCGCCTTGCAGAGATCATCCAGATCATCATAGCGATCGCGCAGCTGCATATTGATCAGGCTCAGCAGCATGTTGACGTCCATGGTGGCGAATTTTTTCAAATCCATGGTTATTGCTCCTTGTCCAGGGATTGCAGCTGCTCGATGGCGGCACTGACGGTGTGCAGATGCTGGCGGATCGCCTCGCGAGATTCGCTGGGCAGGTAATCGGTCAGGGTGTGCTGCCAGCTTCCCGCCTCGCTCTTGAGCTGCTGGAAGAGGGAGAGGCCCGCATTGGTGAGGGAGACCAGGCTGATGCGTTTGTCCTGCTCGCTGCTCTCGGTAAAGATGATCCCCTTCTCGGCCAGACGGCGGATCTCGCGAGAGATGCGCACCTTGTCCATGCCACTCGCCTCCACCAGCTCTTTTTGGCTGATGGGGTAGTGGGGGCCGAGCACCATCATCAGGCGCCACTGGGGCACGGTCAGTTGATAGCGCTGTTCGTAAAACTGCTCGAAGGTATCCCGTAGCATCTCGGCGGCGTGAACCAACTGATAGGGCGGGTAGTGGGCGAGTAAAGCGATGATTTTTGACATATTACACCCTGCTGTGACAGCTGCATCTGGTGCAGTTTCTTTTGATACTTTGACAATGATGATACGAGACTAACGCGGATTTGTCTGACCCGGCAGCAATGAAATGTGCGGTGGCGCACGACATCCTGCGAAAGCCGGGTCAGTCAGGCGGGTTTTTAATCCGGGTTTGTTCAGCCTTTGCGCAACCAGAGCAGGGCCTGGTGCTTGAGCCAGGCATCGCGGGTATAGAGGGCGTAGAGCGCCGCTTCGTCACGGCTGCCCGCCTGCCAGCTGCCGGGCTCCTGCTTTGGCAGCTTGCGCTGACCGAGCAGGCAGGCCGGGATGTGCGGGTTGGCATTGATGGCCGCCAGCAAATGCTCCCTGGCCGCCTCGACGCCTTTTGTGGCAAACACCATCAGTGCCTTGTTGTAGAGCAGCCAGCTGGAGGCTTCGTCAAAGCGCACCAGCAATCCGGCCAGCGCCTGCCAGTCTCCCTGGCGGGCATAGAGGGTGGAGAGGTGATAGCGGCAACCGGGCTCATCGGCCTGGCAGAGGGTGAGCAGAGTCAGGTATTCGGCCCTGGCCTCAGCCAACTGGCCCAACTGCAGCAGGCAGTCGGCGCGGCCGGCTCTGGCCGCCAGCAGCGGCCGGGCTTCGTGTGAACTCCAGGCGTGTCCGGCGATCTGTTGCCAGAAGGCATCGTCAAACAACGGGCTGGCATCGGCGATGATCTTGTCGAACCAGCCCAGACGCACCCTGTGATCCCGGCTGGCATCGGCCAGGGCGAACCACTTTTGCCACTGCTCGGCCTGCTCGCTGTCCAGTGCCACCTCGGCGCTGGGGGCAGCCTGGTATTGATCCAGATTGAGCAACTGGTTGAGGGCGGTCTTCATGTGCTGGCGCTGGCGTTTGCAGAATTCGGCAAACGGCAGATCGCTGGCGGCAGCGCTATAGAGCATCTGCGCCATGGGCTTGTCACGAAACAGACAGAGCTCGGCCGCGAGGCTGAATCTGTGCTGGGTGGTGAGATCGTTCAAATCCTTTGGCTTGGGCCAGGTGGCAAACCCCTGGCTGAACCCGTAACACCACTGCCCGAGGGGGTGCTGCTTGTCGAATACCTGCTCGGGATCGTCACTGGGCAGGCGACACTGGCTGGGCAGGGCCAGCTGCTCTTCATCGGCCAGGCTCTCCAGCTCCGCGATCAGATGGTGCAGGGCTTCGGCGCACTTCTCATCCAGCTCGGCATCCTGCTCCAGCAAACCGGCCAGCGGCTGCTGCCAGTCGGGCTGCTCCGGCCCCACCAGGCGGGCGCACAAAAAGCCGTGCAGGGCAGGGTAGGTCATGTCCTGTGCGCTGTGTTGCTGGATCCATTGATTAAGATGGCGGGTACGAGTGGATGGGTTCATCGACAGCTCCTCTGGATTTGAACAGCCGCGAAGTCTACCTAAATGTGGGGTTATTTGCAGTAAAAGCCCGCCTGCATGGCGATTTTATCGCCTGTCTGGTGGCGAAATGCACCAAAGACGAGGCTCTGCGTTGCGATGGGGACTAGGCCGGATCGCCGGTTTTGGGGTAACATGCGCGGCCATCAGGGCCCTGATCCAGCTGGCCCATCCGGTAAAGAAAAAGAGAGCACCATGATACAGATTGGCAAGATGAACACCCTCAACGTCGTTGAACTCGAAGACCGTGGCGCCTGGCTCGCGGCCGGGGAGTACGGTGAACTGCTGCTGCCCAGGCGCCAGCTGCCGGAAGGGATCAAGGAGGGGGACGATGTGCAGGTGTTCCTCTATCTGGATGCTGACTGCGAGCCGGTGATCACCACTGACAAGCCGTTTGCCATGGTGGATGAATTTGCCGGCCTCAAGGTGGTCAACGCCAACAAGATTGGCGCCTTCCTCGACTGGGGCATGAAAAAGGATCTGTTCGTGCCAAGCCGCGAGCAGAACAAGCCGATGCAGGTGGGGCATACCTATCTGGTGCGCCTAATGCTCGATCACGAAGGGCGCATGGTGGGCACCAGCCGTCTGGAGCGTTTCCTCAGCACCGCTAAACCGCCCTTCAAGGCGGGTGATGAGGTGACCGCCCTGCCAGGTGAACACTCTCCCTTGGGCATCAAGGTGATCGTCAACGGCCAGTACCCGGGCATGCTGTTTCGCAACGAGATCTTCGGCCGGGTGATGACGGGGCGTCCCCAGACTGCCTGGGTCAAGCAGGTGCGCGAGGATGGCAAGCTGGATCTGACTCTGCAAAAGCCGGGGATGGCCAAGGTGGATGACGCCGGCGAACGCATCCTGGCGCGAATGAAAAAGCAGGGCGGCAGCCTGGCGGTGGGCGACAAGAGCGAGCCCGAGCTCATCTACAAGCTGTTTGCCATGAGCAAGGGCACCTTCAAGAAGGCCATCGGCGGCCTCTACAAGCAGGGCAAGATCGTCATCGAAGACAACTGCATTACCCTGACTGACGCCGCCCAGGGTGGGGAGCAAGAGTAAGTGCCGAGCCCCTGCATCGGTGCGTGCCGGGCGAAAGATGGCCTCTGTCTCGGCTGTGGTCGTACCCTCACCGAGATAGGTCACTGGTCGGCGATGGAGAGCGAGACCCAGCTGGCGGTGATGGCCGAGCTGGATGGTTCGAAAAGCACCCATCTCTGCCCGGGCTGCGGAGAGCCGGCCTACTGCGCCGTCTCCGCTGGCGCCACCATAGATGAGTGTTGGTGCAGTCAGCTGCCGGCCCTGCCCATGAGCGAGGTCGGCGCCTGCTGGTGTCGCCGCTGTCTGGCCAAGGCCATCGCGGCCCAACCCTGAATGTGAGGGTTGACAGTAAAAACGAGAAAGGCGCCGAGGGCGCCTTTTTTATGCCTGTTGCTGGCGATGCCAGCGTATATGAACCTCATTTTCCTGCATCAAGCGGGGCAGCAGGAAGGTGGCGAAGATCACCTCGAATTCATCCTGATGATCCAGCAAGCCGACCCACACCTCTACCCAGCGTTCCATGTCGACCGGCTCGCCCAACTCTGTGGACCAGTCTGCATTGGGCAGCGTCGCCTCGACGGCGCCACGCTTTTCAAACTCCAGGGTGATATCGACAATTTGCTCAGGGGCCAGCATGTCTGCAGCCTGTTCGAGAAACTGATCATAGGCCCATTCGACCAGCTGATCCGGGGTACGCTGTTCCATGAAATCACTCCAGATTCGTCGGGGTTCGCTACTGTAGCAAGGATTGGCACCGGCGGCCAGACCAGTGCGCCGGCAGACGGGCGGGTCTGTCCAATTGGCCCCAGTAGGGGTATGGTTAACACGCAGCCAGGCAGGGGAGTCAGAGGATGAAACCGCGAGGACGACGACGGCAGATCAAGCGACGGCGGGAGACCTGGTGGTGGCACTATCTGCCGCTTCACCGCGAGACGGTGGGTGGCCATCTCGGTCCCCCGGCGCCTCCCGACGCCGGTTAATCATCAATCAGCCTGCTGGACCCGGGTCAGGGTGAGCTGGCCGAGCTGACTCATCTGGCGGCGGATCCAGGCCGAGCGCTGCTGCACATAGGGTGAAGGGGGATTGACCTTGTAGCGCCAGGGGTTGGGCAGCGCCGCCGCCAGCAGGGAGGCCTCATAGCGAGTCAGCCTTGCAGCCGGTTTGCCGAAGTAGTGTCTGGCCGCCGCTTCGGCGCCATAGATCCCCGGTCCGAACTCCACAATATTGAGATAGACCTCGAGGATGCGGGACTTGTCCCAGCCCAGCTCCATCAACAGGGTAAACCAGGCCTCCAATCCCTTGCGCAGGAAGCTGCGATCGCTCCACATGAAGAGATTCTTGGCCGTCTGCTGGCTCAGAGTGCTCGCACCGCGCACCCGGCTGCTCTGCTGATTGTGCTTGAGGGCGGAGCTGATGGCATCGAGATCGAAACCGTGATGCTCGGCAAAATGCTGATCCTCGGCGGCGATCACCGCCAGCTGCAACTCGCGGGAGATCTGCCCAAGCGGCACCCAGTCATGTTTGACCTCAGCCACCTTGGCAGGGGGAAACAGCGCACGCTCAATGCGCCAGCTCCACATGGGCGGATCGATAAAACGCAGCAGCGCCACCGAGCCGACCGACAACAGCAGGGCGGCCAGCAGCAGCTTGCCCACCCACTTCAGCAGGCGTTGCACCAGTGTCGGCCGCACGGGATAAGGCTCTGATCCCCAGTCGTAGTGATCCGGATCATCGGGATCCGGAATTATTGGGGGAGCCATTCGATGTGGCAGAACTTCTCGTCGACACGGCGGGAGAGTAGCATACGGGCAAACAGGTGTTCGTACTCTTCTTGCTCGTTGTCAAGGCCGACCCAGATCTCGGCATAGTCGGCATCGCTGACCTCAAATCCCACGTCCGCTTCCCAGTCGTCGGCCGGATCGGTTTCCGCCAGCAGGCCCCGGTTGTTGAACTCCTGGTTGAAGAGGGTGATCTCCTGCTCCGGCAGGTTGTCGGACGCCAGCTCCATGAAGAGTTCGAGGGCGGTGTCGAGCAGTTCCTCGACGCTGTGCATTTCGGCATTCAAAGACATAAACGGTCGATTCCAGAAAAGGGGGACAAGTGACCGGACGGGGCAAACCCGATGGTCGCGGCTATTCTAGCGATCGTGCGAGCGGTTGGCGAGACGGGGTGGGTCATGAGGGGGAAATAGTGATGATAAAAGACCGGATCCCGCCAAGGATCCGGTCTTTATTTGGGAAAAAGGTCACGCATAGGGCGTCAGCTCATCCCTTCTTGTCATCGGCGAAGGTGATGTTGAGCTCGAGGACCGACAGCTCATCACTCTTCTGATCCAGCTGGACGGTGATCTTGTCCGGATCGATGTTGACGTATTTACGGATCACATCAAGGATATCCTGCTTGAGCTGGGGCAGGTAATCCGGCCCCCCTCTGGATGAACGCTCGTGTGCAACGATGATCTGCAACCGCTCTTTGGCCAGTTGTGCGGTGTTCTGTTTCTTGTTGGAACGAAAATAATCCAATAATGACATGCTTAACTCCCGAACAGTCGGCTAAAGAAGCCCTTCTTCTCTGCTTCCAAAAAACGAAATTCCTTGGTGTCGCCCAGCAGGCGGGACACCGCATCTTCATAGGCCTGACCGGCATCGGACTCTTTGTCCAGAATCACCGGCTCGCCGGAGTTGGAGGCGCGCAGCACCGCCTGGGACTCCGGGATCACCCCGAGCAGGGGGATGGCCAGGATCTCCTGCACATCCTGCACGCTCAGCATGTCGCCGCGGTTGACGCGGGTCGGGCAGTAGCGGGTCAGCAGCAGGTGCTCCTTGATGGGGTCTTCTCCGCGCTCGGCACGGCGGGACTTGGAGGCCAGGATGCCGAGGATCCGGTCCGAGTCACGCACGGAGGAGACTTCCGGGTTGGTGGTGACGATGGCCTCGTCGGCAAAGTAGAGGGCCATCAGGGCGCCCGCTTCGATCCCGGCAGGGGAGTCGCAGACGATGTAGTCGAACTTCATCTCGGCCAGCTGATCCAGGATCTTCTCGACCCCTTCACGGGTCAGCGCGTCCTTGTCCCGGGTCTGGGAGGCGGGCAGGATGAACAGGTTCTCGCAACGCTTGTCTTTGATGAGGGCCTGGTTAAGGTTGGCCTCGCCATTGATGACGTTGACGAAGTCATACACCACGCGGCGCTCGCAGCCCATGATGAGATCCAGGTTTCTCAGACCGATGTCAAAATCGATGACCACTGTCTTGTGACCACGCTGGGCTAAACCTGTGCTCAGGGCCGCACTGGTTGTGGTCTTGCCAACGCCACCTTTACCCGATGTAACGACAATAATTCGCGCCATTCTCGCTTCCTTGTAACTCTATTTGATACGGTCTATTCGGAGTTGTTCATTGTCCAGCCGGATATGTACCGCTTGCTGGATCAGGCCTGCCGGCAGGGCATCGCTCAACTGGAAAGTACCCGCGATGGAGAGCAGCTCGGCCTGTAATTGCTGACAATAGATCCGGGCCCGGGTGTTACCACGGGCGCCGGCAATGGCCCTGCCGCGCAGGGTGCCATAAATATGAATGCTGTCATCGGCGAGCACTTCGGCCCCCGGACTGACTGAGCCCAGCACCACCAGGGAGGTGCCTGCGGCATAAATCTGCTGACCGGAGCGCACCGGCCCCACGTGTACCCTGGTCGGGATCAGGGGAGCTGGCTCGGGTTCGGGGGCCACCACGGGGGCGACCGGCTCGGGGGCCGGTTCACTCTTGCGGCTCTTGCCGGAGGCCATCACCGCCAGCCCTGCTGCCTTGGCCGCCGTCTTCATCTCTTCATTGCGCGCCCCGGTCACGCCCACCAGCACGAACTCCTCGGATTCCACCAACTCCTTGAGCTGCTCAAAATCCGGGATATGTTCCAGCCGGGAGACATTGATCACCAGGGGGGCACAGTTAAAAAAGTAGGGGGCCTGAGCCACCTTTTCGGCCAACAACTGACGGATCCGCTCTGGCTCGCCATCGCTGATATGCAACACAGAAATAGTGAAGGTGGACCCTTTCAATTCGTTATCGCGCTCAACCATGAATCTTCCCCGAGGCAGAGATGCTAATCCGTTATTGTTATTCAATTCCTGATGTTATAGTTTGCCCCCATCAGAGGCAATAAACTCGTCGGATTATATCAATTTCCATGTTGTGTGCAGTCTATAAAAGTCGCAAAAAAGCCGAGACCTATCTTTTTGTTGAAAGAAGAGAGGATTTTTCCCGCGTACCCGAGGCGCTGATGACCACCTTCGGCCGTCCCGAGCTGGTGCTGATGACCAAGCTGGACCCCGCCAAGCCTCTGGGGCTGGCCAATGTCAGCAAGGTGATGGCGGCGCTGACGACCCAGGGCTTCTACTTGCAGGTGCCACCCCCTCCGGAAAATTTGCTGGAACAGCACAAGGCGCAGCTGAAAAAGTCTGGTTAAATATCCAGTACCCAATCGCCGAGAATGGATGGCGAACCGGCTATTTGTATTTAGCGCCCCACTTCGGGGCGCGTCATCTCATGGCAAGGATGCAGATAATTCCGGCAATAATAGGTACGCCGAATTAATCGGTGCGTTGAAATATTGCCCAATACATCCAAATTAAAAGTCAATCCGGCCCGGACACAATATCATCAACTTTTGCGACCGCTCACAAAATAGCGTGAGTGGCCACCCCTGATACTTATTTCAGCGCGGACTTTTTGCCCCTTGTCCATATTTGCAACTCCCTGTTGCGGCTGAACTTCTCTTGTCTGGGCAAGTGCTCTCGTACGCAGACTCGCGCAGGCAATGAGATGGACTGCCTCATGCCGTGATACTGCGGGTGGCTGGCGAGGGCCGATAACGGGCGTCCGGAGCTGTGCCTGGAGATGTGAAAGAGAGTATTAAAGCGAGTCTAAAAAAAGGGTTAGCTGCACGAGCATAGCGGTACTGGCTGGCGCTATTGGCTTGCGTGATCCAAAAAGCTTGGCGCTGGCGTGGCGAAAAACGGCAATAAAAAAGGCGGGATATCCCGCCTTTTTTATATTCTGGACTGCTTATTCGCAAGCAACCTGCATCACCTTGATGGCCAGGCCACCGCGAGAGGTTTCGCGGTACTTGGAGTCCATGTCCTTGCCGGTGATGTACATGGTCTCGATGACCTTGTCCAGGGAGACGCGCGGCTTGGAGGTGCGGCGCAGGGCCATGCGGGAGGCGTTGACCGACTTCATGGCGGCAATGGCGTTGCGCTCGATGCAGGGTACCTGCACCTGGCCGGCCACCGGGTCACAAGTCAGACCCAGGTTGTGTTCCATGGCGATCTCGGCCGCTTCACACACGTGCTCCGGGCTACCACCCATCAGCTCGGTCAGACCGGCTGCGGCCATGGAGCAGGAGACGCCCACTTCACCCTGGCAACCCACTTCGGCGCCGGAGATAGAGGCGTTCATCTTGTACAGGATGCCGACGGCACCGGCTGCCAGGAAGAAACGGGTGTAGTCGTCGCGGCCAACCGGCTGGATGAACTTGTCGTAATAGGCCAGCACGGCGGGGATGATGCCGGCGGCGCCGTTGGTCGGTGCAGTCACCACACGACCACCGGCCGCGTTCTCTTCGCTCACCGCCAGGGCAAACATGTTGACCCAGTCGACGATACCCATGGGATCGTTGGAGAGGTTCTCGTTGGTGCTCAGCTGACGGAACAGGGGAGCGGCACGACGGGGCACGCGCAGCGGACCGGAGAGCACACCCTCGGTGCGGCAGCCGCGATCGATGGCTTCACGCATGGTGTTCCAGATCTTGCCGAACTTCTTGTAGATCTCTTCCGGGGTGTTGAAGCACTTCTCGTTCTCCATCATCAGGGAGGAGATGGAGAGACCGGTCTGGCTGCAGTGGGCAACCAGTTCGGCGGCACTCTTGAACGGGTAACGCACGGCCATGTCGCCGCTGTCGGCCTTGCCGAAGTTCTCCTCGTCGACGATGAAGCCGCCGCCGATGGAGTAATAAGTCTTGCTGTAGATGACGTCGTCTTCGATGAAGGCGGTCAGCTTCATGCCGTTTTCGTGCAGGGGCAGGGCTTCATCGTGGAACACCATGGCATCGCGCGGGAAGCTGACGGTGTGGCAGTGCAGACCGATGGGCAGACGCTCGGTCTGCTCGACACGGGAGATGAACTCGGGGATAGCGTCGATATCAACGTTCTCCGGCAGGTTGCCGGCCAGACCCATGATGATGGCGGTGTCGGTGTGGTGGCCCTTGCCGGTCCAGGAGAGAGAGCCGTAGACGTCGACCTTGATCCGGGTGATATCGCGGATCTTGCCGCCTGCGCGAAGCTCGTCAACAAACTGTTTGGCAGCCTTCATAGGGCCAACAGTGTGGGAAGAGGAGGGGCCTACACCGATTTTGAAGATATCAAAAACGCTGATCATGTCACTATTACCTCAGGGTAGAAGGGGGCGGCATGCCCACTCACTTGAATTGGGGAGATCCATGGTGCGCACAGATTGCGCGGGTCATTGAACCAGATAACCGCAGTGTAACGGTTCAAAGCCTAAAAAAAGTTGAAATAGATCTATTTTTGTTGAATCTGAGGCGCGAGTATAAAATTTATTTTGGTACTTATCCATTTTGTTAAGCCGATAAGCAAAAAAATACCCGGCCAGGCCGGGTAGTTGAGGGCTGAATGAAGCTCGCATCGGCTTATTAACATTCTGTAATGTTAACAGCCAGGCCACCACGGGCCGTCTCCTTGTACTTGGTCTTCATGTCGTTGCCGGTTTCCCACATGGTCTTGATCACCTTGTCCAGCGACACCTTGTGCTCACCGGTACCGCGCAGCGCCAGGCGCGCCGCGTTGATCGCCTTGACCGCCCCCATGGCGTTGCGCTCGATGCAGGGGACCTGTACCAGCCCGCCAATGGGATCGCAGGTGAGCCCCAAATTGTGCTCCATGCCGATCTCGGCGGCGTTTTCCACCATGGCGGGGCTGCCACCGAGCAGTTCGGTGAGGGCGCCGGCGGCCATGGAGCAGGCAACCCCCACCTCTCCCTGACAGCCCACTTCGGCCCCCGACAGCGACGCGTTCTTCTTATAAAGGATGCCGATGGCGGCGGCAGTGAGGAAGTAGCGCACCAGGATCTCGTCATCCACCTTGTGAACGAAGCGATCATAGTAGTGCAGCACCGCCGGGATGATGCCGGCGGCACCGTTGGTGGGGGCGGTGACGACCCGGCCGCCAGCCGCGTTCTCTTCATTGACGGCGAGGGCAAACAGGTCTACCCACTCCATCACCATCAGGGGATCCTTGTTGAAGTTGGTCTCGCAGCTGAGCTGGCGAAACAGTCCGGGGGCGCGGCGACGCACCTTGAGTCCGCCCGGCAGCACCCCCTCGCTCTTGCAACCCCGCTCGATGCAGCTTTGCATGGTGTGCCAGATCTTGCGAAGTCCTGCCTTTATCTGTTCGTCGCTGCGAAAGACCCGCTCATTGGCGAGCAGCAGGCCCGAGATGGAGAGGCCGCTCTCCTGGCAGTGGGCGAGCAGTTGGGCTCCGCTGTCAAAGGGATAGGGGATGGGGTGCTCGGCATCGAGACGGGCCGCGTCCTCCTTGGCGGTGGCGAACTGGCTCTCCTCTATGATGAAGCCGCCCCCGACCGAGTAGTAGGTCTGGCTCGACACCATGGCATCGTCGGCGGCAAAGGCGCGCAGGGTCATGCCATTGGTGTGGGCTGGCAGGGTGGTACGCCGGTTGAAGATGATGGCGCCGCTGCGGGGGAAGCGGCTCGGTTGCTCGCCTGCCAGCAGCAGGGTTTGTTCTTGGTCGACCCGGGCTAGCATGGCCGGGATTGCGTCGATGTCGACGGATTCGGGTTCGAATCCCGCGAGTCCCAGAATGATCGCCTTGCCGGTGCCGTGCCCCTTGCCGGTCTGGCCCAAAGAGCCGTAGCACTCCACCTCGACCCGGGTGATGTGGGGTAAATGGCCCTGCAGCTTGAGTTGTTGAACGAAGGCATAGGCTGCACGCATGGGGCCCACCGTGTGGGAAGAGGAGGGGCCGATACCTATGGAAAAAAGATCAAACACGCTGATCATGACATCACTCCGGTGATGGTTTATGTCTGTTTATTCTAGGATTTTTCCCATGGATGAAAAGCGGTGATCTGCTGCGCTGTGACCTGGACAGTGATATGGGAGCCGGTAGGCAAGCCGGGTTGAAGGGGAAACCCCCTTCAACCGGCAGGATCAGGAGAGAAACTCGCAGAGGTAGGCGGTGGGGGTGGCCACTTGCAGCTTGAAGGAGGAGTGGCCCGCGACCACGAAAGAGTGGCCCTGGCTGTAGGTGTGCCACTCCTCTTCACCGGCCAGTTGAATGGTCAGGGCGCCCTTGATCACAGTCATGCGCTCGGGGGCGGCAGTGTTGAACAGGTAATCACCCACGTTCATGACGCCAACAGTGGATTTCTCGTCATTTTGCTCAAAACCGATGGATTTTACATTTCCGTCGAAATATTCGTTAACTTTCAGCATCTTTACATCCTTGTTTATTCGTTGACAGGGTCAAACTAGCACACTCTTTCGCCCGTTGTCATGGCAAGATGCGGGAAAAACCGACAAGACCGTATTGAATCTTTACTTTTTAGCAAAATTATTAATAGCTTCGGTTAACGATTTGCTGATTTAAAACAGCAATTAAATATGAGATAAAGCGCCCAAACAGGGGAATGAGCAGATGCTCATTCCCCTGTTTGGTTAATTGCACTGGGAAAAGTGTGAATTTTGCTACATAAAGGAACAGATTGTGTTAACTAAAGGACTCATTAGAAATATCGGCTTCCAGGTGATGGTTGCCATGGTACTGGGTGTGCTGGCCGGGGTGTTCATGGGTGAACAGGCGGCCATCTTCGCTCCGCTCGGTAGCCTCTTCATCCAGCTGATCAAGATGCTGGTGATCCCCCTGGTGGCGGTGGCCATTCTCTCCGGTGCCGCCAACCTGGGGACCAGCCCAGCGGCCGGCAAGATAGGTGCCGCTACCCTGGGCTTCTTCCTGCTGACTTCTGCACTGGCCGTCTCCTTGGCGCTGGTGATGGGACAACTCTTCAAGCCCGGCATCGGTGTCGACTTCGGTGCCATGTCCACCCTGTTCAGTGGTGACTACTCCGACAAGGGCGCACTGCCCGATGCGGTGGCCACCGTGCTCGGGATGATCCCGACCAACGTGTTCCAGTCTTTGAACGAGGCCAACATTCTGCAGATCCTGGTGTTCTGCATGTTCCTCGGCATCGCGCTGGCCAAGCAGCCCCGTGAACGGGCCAAGCCGCTGGTCGATGGCCTCAACACCCTGGTGGATGCTTTCGTCTGGATGATCAACAAGGTGATGCTGATTGCTCCCCTGGGGGTCTTCGGCCTGATGGCCGATGCCATCGGTACCTATGGTTTCGATGTGCTGACCCTGGTGCTCAAGCTGTTCCTGGTCTATGTCGGCGCCATCCTGATCTTCGGTTTCGTGGTCTACCCGCTGCTGGTAGCGATCTTCTCCAATACCCCGGTGATGAAGTATCTCTCCGCCATGAAGAAGCCGCAGATCGTGGCCTTCTCCACCGCCTCTTCCATGGCGACCCTGCCGGTCAACATGGAAACCTGCGAGCGGGAGTTGAAGGTGAGCAACGCCACTGCCTCGTTCGTGCTGCCGCTGGGTGCCACCATCAATATGAGCGGTAACGCCATCTATTACGGTCTGGTCGCCATCTTCTTTGCCCAGATCTACAACATCGATCTGAGCGCCGGAGCCTGGGCTGCCATCATTGTGACCTCCACCCTGGGGGCCATTGGTCAGGCCGGCGTGCCGGGCCCGAGCTTCCTGGTGGTGGCTGTGCTGCTGGCGGCCGGCATTCCCATCGAAGGCTTGCCGCTGCTGTTTGCCCTGGATCGCCTGTTCGATATGATCCGTACCGCTCTCAATATCACGGGTGATGCGGCCTGTGCAGTCATCGTCGACCGCTTCAGCCCGGAATATGACCCGCAGCGCTGGAACAAGGCGTAACGGCGCCATCAGCCAACCTGATTGCATAACTTGAAGGACAAAGCCCCCACCTCGCGGTGGGGGCTTTTTTGATCCCAGCTGGCAGGCAAAAGTTCGTTCAGACGAGGTGAGCGAGTACGGTCAGGCCAGGGAAATTCAGATTGGGAGGGCAGGCCGTGGGGGGATGGCAGCGCCGATGGTCATTCAGGATTGAAGATGACGTGAGCAATCGCGGGCAGCAAAAAGGGGAGCCATGATCCCCCGGATATGATTGGACACTTCGTCCTGCTGTCCTGTCACCCTGGCGGTGAAAAAAACGACGCCAAGATGATGAAATCATATTTAAGTGGCTTGTGATGGCATCAAGGCTGAAAAATGCCTGTTAGTGGCGATTTATCAGGCTTGGCTGACACAAGCGGTCCGGATTGATGTCTCCCTATCCGGCTCAGAACTGTGACAGTGAGGGCAGAGAGACAGCAACCAGGGTGAAAAAGACGGTGAATACCGCAGTCACAACAAATTCTTTCATTTTTTTCTCCCCAAGTCGTTGATTGATGATGTCAAGATACCATACGCCAGCCTTAAAACAAGGGTTAAATTTGAAAAAGTGATGTCTTTTGTCGCCCATGATGATGAAGGCTGTATTTTTACAATATGGAGCTCGTTTAATGGGCATGGTGATGGTTAGGGAACATCTTTCTTGTTTGATGATATTTAATTATTTTAAATTCATATGGTTATGCGCTCATTTATCCTTCTTTTTTGTGGGCTTTATATGATTCCCATTCGTGAAATGGCACTTATCTGACTTAAAAGGGGTGCTTTTGGTTGACTAAAGTGCGTATAAACTGGATTTGACAGGATGTGACATGGATATCTCATCCACTGGATATCACCGAGCGTCATTTCATGGTCAGGCCTTGTCATATCAGGCTTCTATTCGTAGTGAACTGCATCCGAATTTGCAGAAAAGGGCCCGTTTTCAGGTGCATTGACTGCATAACAGAGGCTGCAGAGGCGTAGGTGTGCATTTTATCGCCACCAATATAGTGGTGCGACCGGTTAGCCTGTCTAGTGTGTCAGGGCAAGTCGCTGGTAGTGACGGATTGGCACGGGAGGCCAGGCTGGAATGCTCCGCCTTACATTGCTCGGCTTGAGGGCAGCATAAGCAAGGCGGGCGTCTTGGCTGTCGTACACAGCGGTACGCAAGAGAGCAGGGGGAGACAAGGCTGGTCGATGGCGACCGCGTCTTTGTTGAATCGAGACTGTTGAGTCGCGAGCCTGACAGGTACAAGCGCCTGGCGCTTGACGTTTCTCCTGAGCAGAGGCAGGTACAAGCTGTGCTGGATAAGCTCTGGCACAATGGGGTTGGCCATCAGGACGAAATAAAAAAACCCTCCGGGTGGAGGGTTTTTATCAGACTGGCCTGTTTGGGCTGATATGCCTTAGAACAGGGTGGTGGAGAGGTTGTAGAGCTCCTGATCGAAGGGGCGCTTCATGTTCTCGATACAGTCGATGATGTCGTGGTGAACCAGTTCGTTGCGCTGGATACCGACGCAGCGGCCACCGTGGCCGGCCAGCAGCTGTTCGACGGCATAGGCGCCCATACGGCTGGACATGATGCGGTCACGGGCCGTCGGGGCACCGCCACGCTGGATGTGGCCCAGAATGGTGGCGCGGGTTTCGCGGCCGGTCATGGCTTCGATATCCTTGGCCAGTGCATTCACGTCGGTAACGTGTTCACAGATGGTGATAATGGCGTGCTTCTTGCCCTTGACTTCACCTTCCTTGATCTGTTGCAGCAGCTTCTCTTTGTCAAAAGCCACTTCCGGCACGATCACGTATTCGGCACCACCGGCAACGGCGGCAGACATGGCCAGATCGCCACAGTGACGGCCCATGATCTCGACCACGGAGATGCGGTGGTGGGAGCTGCAGGTGTCGCGCAGACGGTCGATGGCGTCTACGACCACGTTCAGGGCAGTATCAAAACCGATGGTGAAGTCGGTGCCGGCGATATCGTTGTCGATGGTGCCCGGCAGGCCGATACAGGGGAACCCCTCTTCGGTCAGCTTCTTGGCCCCCATGTAGGAGCCGTCACCGCCGATCACCACCAGGGCGTCGATGCCGTGCTTTTTCAGGTTCTCGATCGCTTCGGCGCGAACGGCCGGATCTTTGAAGGCAGGGAAACGGGCAGAACCCAGGAAAGTACCACCACGGTTCACCACGTCGGAGACGCTGTGACGCTCCAGCTTGACGATGCGATCCTGGTGCAGACCGAGATAGCCATCATAGATGCCGTACACTTCCAGGCCATGATGCAGGCCGGCGCGCACCACGGCGCGGATGGCTGCGTTCATACCCGGCGCGTCGCCACCACTGGTCAGAACACCAATACGTTTGATTTGTTTGGTCATGAGTGCCTCTGGATCTGAGTTGTCAAATACGAATGTTTGGAAATAGACAAGCCATTTTTACTATATCGGCTTTCGTATGGGATGCGGGGGCCACCATAGGAAAAGCGATACGCAGGAGGGGGCAAGCGCCCCCTCCATGGCAGCCGATTACTTGGCCGCGCCAGCGATGATCTGGGAGAAGTCGTCCACTTTCAGGGACGCACCACCCACCAGGCCACCGTCGATGTCCGGCTGACCGAACAGGTCGGCAGCGGTCGCGCCAGTCACGGAACCACCGTACAGGATCTGTACCTTGGCAGCCACGTCCGCGTCAAAACCGGCCAGGTACTGACGGATGTGAGCGTGCACGGCCTGGGCGATTTCCGGGGTGGCAGTCTTGCCGGTGCCGATGGCCCATACCGGCTCGTAAGCGATGACGGCGTTGGCGAAGGAGGCGATACCGCAGCGGTCGATAACAGCCTTCAGCTGGGTCTCAACCACCTGGTTGGTGGTGCCGGCCTCGAACTGGGCCAGGGTCTCACCGATGCACAGAACCGGTACCAGACCGCCTTTCTGGATGGCTTCGTACTTGGCAGCAACCACGTCGTCGGTCTCTGCGTGCAGGGTGCGACGCTCGCTGTGGCCGACCAGAGAGTAGGTGCAACCGAAGGCTTTGAGCATGGAGGGGGCGTTTTCGCCGGTGAAGGCACCAGACTCGTGCACGTCAGCGTTCTGGGCGCCGTAGGCAATCTTGGTGCCGGCAGTCAGCTGTTCAACCATACCCAAAAAGATAACAGGGGGGCAGACGGCGACTTGAACAGAAGGATGAGCGGCAGCCGCCGGGGTCAGTCCTTTGATCAGTGCTTCGACGGAAGCCTTGGTGCCGTTCAGTTTCCAGTTACCCATTACCAGGTGCTGTCTCATCTTCTATATCTCCTAGGCATTTGATTGCGCGACATTATATGAATTGAACCGAGCCCAAGATAGCTGACCCGGCGGCAAATGACGTAATTTTTTTTCGCTTTCCTGATCCAAATCAGGAATGAAACGCTTGATCGCTCATTCGTTAACCTGCCCCCGCAAGCGTGCCCACCATACCCCAATCCATTCGTGAATGGCAGCCTCGGAATACATCAGATAACGCCCCTTGGGCAGATAACTATAGAGAGGCTGGGGCTCCTGGCTCTGCTTGGCGGTGTAATCGGTGGGTGCCGGCACGGCATTGAGTCCCTGTCCCTGATAGAGGGCCATGGCGCGGGGCAGGTGGGTGGCTGAACTCACCATTGCGACCCGTTTTCCCTTGAGATGGCGGCTGATACTGACTGCTTCATCATGAGTGTCTTTGTTGTTTTCAAACAACGTGATCCGTGTACGCGGTATGCCGAGGCTCTGTGCCACGCGGGCATTGACCTCGGCGTTGGAGAGGGGATCCCCCGACACGTAACCGGAGAAGATCAGCTCGGCATCGGGATAGGCCTGGGCCAGGCGCACCCCTTCCAGAGTACGGGCCAGGGCAATGTTGTTCTGCCAGGAGCGCTCAGGGATCGCCGGATCGCTGACATGGCCGTTACCCAGTACCACGATGGCCTGGATATCCGGATGCTGGCTCACCTCGAAGGGGGGGAAGGTCTGCTCCAGTGGGCGGGCCAGCTCATAGCTTACCGGCCGCATCCCCATCAGGGCGACGATGAGCAGGGAGAGGGTTGCCAGCAGCTTGCCGGTTTTCTGAAAGTGTGTGAACCAGAGCAGCAGCAGGGCCAGCAGCAACAAGGAGAGAGAAAAGGGGAGCGGCATCAGCAGCTGGCCAAGCCACTTCTTGATGGCAAAAAAGTTGAGCGCAAACACGGCACTATCGTCCTTGAGTTTTCAGCAAATTCGGGATGTGACAGAATACCTTCCTTTTTTTGTATGGCCAGAGTTGAGTTTCTCTTGAAGCAAGATCAGAGTTTTGACGGTCGCGCCGACAAGTTCGCCCGCAATATTTATGACTCCACCAAGGGGCGCATTCGTACCACCATCGTCTGGAGTGACATCGAGGCCTGTCTGGCTCGCCTTGGCAACCGGCCCCTGCGCATCCTGGATGCAGGGGGCGGATTTGGCTACTTTGCCCAGAAGCTGGCGGCCATGGGCCATCAGGTGGAATTGTGCGATCTCTCCGCCGAAATGCTGGAACTGGCCCGGACCCAGATCGCCGAGAAGGGGCTGGAAGACAATATTCGTCTCATTCATTGCCCCATTCAGGATCTGAAGCAACATGTGACCGGTACTTTTGATCTGGTACTCTGCCACGCCGTGCTGGAGTGGCTTGCCGAGCCACGCCAGACCCTGTTAGGTCTGTTTCCTTTCGTCAATGCCGGGGGCATACTGTCGCTGCTTTTCTACAACCGCCATGGCCTTCTGTTTCAGAGCCTGGTGGTGGGAAACTTTGACTATGTGCGCCTGGGTTTGCGCAAGAAGCGTCAGACTGCCCTGACCCCCACCAATCCCCAGCTGCCGGAGCAGGTCTATGACTGGATTGGGCGGGGTGGGCTCAAGATAATCGGCAAGACCGGGGTGCGGGTCATTCACGACTACATGCGCCACAAGCAGGATCAGCTGGAAAAATTCGACGATCTGCTGGCCATGGAGCAACAATATTGCCGCCAGGAACCGTTCGTTGCCCTGGGGCGCTATATCCATGTGATGGCGCAAAAGCCCGCCAGCTGATAGACGTTCCTGTTTTATCGGTGGAGATGCTGCTAACGAACGGGTTGCCGCTTGCATTTGATAGCACGACGAGATGGCCGGATTGTTCTGATAAGGCCATCCAATGGATAACAACGAGATGGCCGGATTTTCCTGATAAGGCCATCCAAATGGATAACAACGAGATGACAACGTCATGATGAGTACATCCCGTACCCTGCCCGAGCGTTCTTTGCCGGAGATAGTAGGGTGGGTCAGGCAGGAGGGGTTGGCGCTAAACCTGCCAACCGACCGGCTGGCCTTTCTGATTGCAATCAAGACACTGTCCGAAGATGAGTCGGATCTGTCGGAGGCGGCGTTGCACGACGCCTTCGGCTACGTCAGCAGTGCCTTTGGCCAGATGGACGAGACCCTCACCGGCCGCGCCAACAACGCCATCAACGATCTCATTCGCCAGCAGTTGCTGTCGCGCTTCAACACCGACATGGTGGCGGGGGAGAGCCTCTATCGCCTGTCGCGCCTTGGCATGAGCATCGTCGATT
Organism: Aeromonas sp. S18(2024); assembly: GCF_041402525.1. Lineage (NCBI taxonomy): Bacteria > Pseudomonadati > Pseudomonadota > Gammaproteobacteria > Aeromonadales > Aeromonadaceae > Aeromonas > Aeromonas sp. S18(2024). The sequence continues at coordinate 588,040 of NZ_JBGLQV010000001.1, forward strand.
TCTTCCTGGATCAGCGCCAGGTTGACTCCATCAAGCTCTCCATTTTGCTCGAGCACCTGGCGGCCGAGCTCGATACCGCCCGCAAGGCGGCGCTCGAGACCAACACCCGCGAGCAGTGGGATGCCGAGGTGCTGCCGCGCCTCACCTTCTCCCTGGAAGAGACCCTGGGGCGCATCGATCTGACCCAGCGCGCCATGGATGAGCAGCAAAATCAGGTCAAAAACGAGATCGCGGCCCTGCTGACCCAGAACTGGGTCGATGCCATCCACAGCTGCGAAAAACTGCTGCACGAGACCGGCCAGACTCTGCGCGAGCTGCAGGATACCCTGGACGCCGCCGGTCACCGCCTGCAGGCGGGGCTGCTCAACATTCAGGAAGCTGCCCAGGGGCGTGAGGATCTGTTCCACGTCGAGGAGCTGACTCACGCCTTGCAAGGACGGCTCGATGTGATCACCAGCTGGGGCCAGCAGTGCATCGAGCTGTGGGCCCGCTATGACAGGCACGTCCACAAGTTCATCCGCAATGCCATCGACATGGACAAGAACCGCGCCTTCAGCCAGCGGCTGCGGGAATCCATCCGCAACTTCGATCAGCACAACTGGCAGCTGCGGGTGGCCGAAGAGCCGCGTTTGCTGGAGCTACGCGACGAAACCATCGCCATCCACGACGAGGAGGTGACCGGCGAAGTGCCCCTCGAGATGGAGTACATGGAGATGGTGGACATCAACCAGGAGCTGGCCGAGCGTATCGAGCGCTACCTGGCCCGCTATCCCGAGCAGGGTCAGCAGCTGGATTTGGCTGACGTGCTGCGGGAATACCTGCTGGACTACCCGGCCCACGCTCACTTCGACGTGGCGCGTCTTCTGATTGACCAGGCCGTGCGCCTGGGCCATGCCAGCGGCGAGCGCGAGCTGCATCGCCAACCTGCATGGAAACCCATTAACCAAGCTGGATCCAAGGTTCAGGCCTATGTCATTGATCAATACTGAGTTTCCCTTGCCGCTGCGGCTCGCAGAGGCCATTGCCAACCCCTTGTTTCCGCGCATCGATACCGCCTTGCGCTCCGGTCGTCACATCAGTGCCGACGAGTTCGAACAGCACTCGGCGCTGGTGGAGTATCACCAGGAGCTCGAGATCTTCTACGGCCGCTATCAGGTCGAGCTCATCAAGGCGCCGGAAGGCTTCTTCTACCTGCGCCCGCGCCCCAGTGCCGACATCGGCACCACAGTGCTCTCCGAGCTCGATATGCTGGTGGGCAAGGTGCTTTGCTACCTCTATTTGAGCCCTGATCGTCTCGCCTCGGAAGGGGTGTTTGCCATGGGCGAGCTGCAGGAGGAAGTGCTGAGCCTGGCTGACGAGAAGCAGTTGTTGCGCATGGTCAACAGCCGCTCCGGTGGCACCGATCTCGACAAGAAGAAGCTGCTCGAAAAAATTCGCACCTCCATGCGCCGCCTGCGTCGCCTTGGCATGATCACCGCCCTTGGCAACGGTGACAAATTCCGGGTCAACGAATCCGTGTTCCGCTTCGCCGCCGATGTGCGCTCCGATGAGGATCCCCGCGCGGTGCAGCTGCGGATGATCCAGGAAGGGGAGGCCATCTTCCACGACGACGAAATGCCGAGCAGCGACTCGCTCTTTGACGATATCGAGGCGGACCTCGATGAAGAACAACTGGATCTGGAGGTATAAAAGGTGCGAGGCAAGTTCAAATCCCTGACCATGGTCAACTGGAACGGCTTCTTCGCCCGGACCTTCGATCTCGACCAGCTGGTCACTACCCTCTCCGGCGGCAACGGCGCGGGCAAGTCCACCACCATGGCGGCCTTTATCGCGGCCCTCATTCCCGATCAGTCTCTGCTCCATTTTCGCAACACCACGGAGGCGGGATCGAGCAGCGCCTCCCGCGACAAGGGGCTCTACGGCAAGCTGCAGCGCGGTCACTGCTACTCAGTGCTGGAAGTGATAAACAGCCGCGAGCAGCGGATCTGGGTCGGCGTGCATCTGGAGCAGGTGGCCAACCGTGACAACAAGGTCAATATCACCCCGTTCGCCTTGGTGGATGTGCCGGACAATCTGGTGCCCACCGATCTGCTGCTGGAAAAACTCGAGGACGGCAAGGGGCGGGTGCGCGCGTTTGCCGATCTGAAAGGGGCGGCGGCGGAGCTTGGCGCCATCAAGGTCGCCAAGTTCAATACGGTGACCGACTATCACAACTTCATGTTCGAGTTCGGCATCACCCCGAAGAAGCTTCGTGATCAAAAAGATCGCGGCAAGTTCTATCGCCTGATCGAAGCCTCCCTCTACGGCGGTATCTCTTCGTCCATCAGCCGATCCTTGCGTGAATACCTGCTGCCGGAGAACTCCGGCGTGCGCAAGGCGTTCCAGGACATGGAGGCGGCCATCTACGAGAACCGCCGCACCCTTGAGGCTATTAAAGAGACTCAGGGCCAGCGGGATCTGTTCAAGAACCTGATCACCGAGACCACTCACTATGTGGCGGCGGATTATGTGCGCAATGCCGCCGAGAAGAGCCGCCTCTCCGATCTGGCCCTCAAGGCCCGGGCCGAGCTTGCGGGCAAACGCCGCCTGCTGGCCGAGGAGAAGCAGCGCGCCATCTATCTGGCCGACGAGGTGGAGCAGCTCACCAACCGCGAGAAACTGCTGACCGACGAGTTGGAGTCCGCCGCCGAGCACCTGGCCAAGGTGCTGGCCGCCGTGGCACTGCAAAAGAAGATCGAGATGTATCGCGCCGATCTGGCGGATCTGTCTGACAAACTCGAACAGCAACAAGCGGTGGTGGAGGAGATCCACAGCCAGTTGCTGGAGGTGGAAGAGCGCAAGGAGCTGGCTCAGGCCGAGGTGGACAGCCTCAAGACCCAGCTGGCCGACTATCAGCAGGCGCTCGATATCCAGCAGACCCGTGCCATCCAGTACCGTCAGGCGGTGCAGGCCCTGGAAAACGCCCGCGAGCAGTGCGAGCTGCCGGGGCTGACCGCCGAACAAGCGAGCGACACCCTGCACCAGTTCCGCGCCGCCGAGCAGAGCCTCACCAGCCGGGTGCTGGGGGCCGAGCAGCAGCTGGCGCTGGCCAAGGCGGCGGTGGCCGAGCACGAAGCGGCGCTGGCGCTGCTTTTGAACATTGCCCCCGAGACCGCCCGTGAGGCAGCCTGGCCCACCGCCCAGGGGCTGCTCAAGCGTCATATCGAAGACAAGGCCCGCATCGCCCAGGGGCAGGGGCTGCGCGCTGCGCTGGCCCGCCTCGAGAAAGAGAGCGAGAGCCAGCAGGCGCTGCTGCGCTTGCGTGACGAGCTGCAGCAGGCCTCCGGCCAGCTGATCGCGAGCCAGGACGAGCTGGAAATCTTCCTCGAAGCCCAGCGCACCCGTCAGGAGGAGCTCTCCGAGCAACAGGCTGAAGTCAATCAGCGCCGCGCCAGCCTCGAGCATCAGGGCAGCCAGCTCGGCCGCGATATCGCGGAGCTGACCAAGCTGGCCCCGCGCTGGCTGAAATCCTTCGAGAAGCTCGAGCAGCTGCGCGAGCAGAGTGGGCTGCCGCTCGCCACCGCCGAAGAACTTTCTTCCGGCATGCAGAGCGTGCTCGACAAGGAGCGCGAATTCGAGCAGGAGAGCAACCGCATCGCGGCGCAGAAACAGGCGCTGGAGCTGCAAATTCGCAACCTGCAGCTGGGGGCAGGTGAGGCGGATCCCCGTCTTGCCCGCATCGCCGAGCAGGTGGGGGGCGTGCTGCTCTCCGATGTCTATGACGACATCTCCATCGACGATGCCCCTTACTACTCCGCCCTCTACGGCCCGGCTCGCAGCGCCCTGGTGGTGCTCGACCTGGAAGGCGCCATCGAGCGGCTGAAAAAGCTGGAAGATTGCCCGGAGGATATCTACCTCATTCAGGGCAACCCAGACTCCTTTGACGAGGATCTGGTGGAAGCGGACGAGCTGGGTGACGCCGTGTTGGTGCGCACCAGCAAGCGTCAGGTGCGCTTCTCCCGCTACCCCGAGCTGCCGCTGTTTGGCCGCGCCGCCCGGGAAAAACGGATCGAACAGCTCGACCTTGAGCGCGAAGAGCTTATCGAGGGTTACGCCAAGGCCGCCTTCGAGCAGCAGAAGTACCACCGCCTCTACGGCCACTTCCGCGACTTTATTGGCCAGCATCTGGACATCGCCTTCCGCCCCGACCCGGAGGCCGAAGTGCAGGCCAAACAGGCCGAGCAGCGCAAGCTGCAAGAGAGCATCGCCGAGTGCAACAAGCAGCTGACCGAGGCCAAAGCGGCCGCCGCCCAGCTGACCCGCCATATCCAGCTGGTGCAGGGGATGCTGCCCTTTGCCCACCTGTTTGCCGAGACAGAGCTGGCTGCCCGTCTCGAAGCGGCCAACGCCGATGTGGAAGCCCTGAAACAGGCCGAAGCCTTTATCGCCAAGCACGGCAAGTCGCTCGAGAAGCTGGAAACCATGGTGCAGGTGCTGCGTCAGGATCCGCAGGATCTCTCTGCCCTACAGGCGGCGTTTGACGAAGCCAACAAATTGCTGGCCGAGCAGAAGCGCCGTTGCTACGCCCTTGATCAGCTGGTGGCCCGCCTGCCGCACTTTGCCTATCAGGATGCGCAAGACCTGCTGGGCAAGGCCTCCGAAATGAGCGAGCGACTCAAAGAGAAGCTGAAAGCGGCCGAGCTGGCGGCCCGCACCGCTGGCGAGCAGCACAAGCAGATTGCCCAGCGCCACACCGAGGCGTTGCAGCTGCGTACCGCCCTCAACTCCAGCGTCGAGGCCAAGCGCCAGACTCTGACCGAGTTCGAGCAGGAGCTGGCGGCCATGGGGCTGACCCTCTCTGACGATATGGAAGAGAAGGCGCGCGCCCACAAGAAAGAGATCGAGGAGCTGCTTATTCGCACCCGCTCCCGTCGCACCAGCGCCGAGGCCCAGCTGCAGGTAACCAAGCGCGAGATCGAATCCCTTGGCGGTCGTCTCAAGCTCGAAGGCAAGGATTACTACGGCGCCCGCAAATCCCTGGTGGGTCACAAGGCGAGCTGGTCGCGGGTGGTGCGGCTGGCACGGGAGACCGACGTCGAGAAGCGTCTGAACAAGCGCGAGCTGGCGTACCTTGACAGCGACGAGCTGCGCTCCATGTCGGACAAGGCCCTCGGCGCCCTGCGGGTGGCGGTGGCCCACGACGAGGCCCTGCGTGATGCGCTGCGTCTCTCCGAGGGCAACCGCAGCACCGAGCAGAAGGTCGCCTTCTACGTGCAGGTCTACCGTTACCTCAAAGATCGCATCCGCAACGACATCATCCGCTCCGATGATCCGGTCGAAGCGATCGAGGAGATGGAGATCGAGCTGGCCCGTCTTGCCGACGAGCTCAAGCAGCGGGAAACCCATCTGTCCCTCTCCTCCCACGAGGTGGCGGCCAAGATCACCAACATCATCCGCCGCGAGCAGAACCGCATCCGGGTGCTCAACCAGGGCTTGCAGAACATCGCCTTCGGTCTGGTGCGCGGGGTGCGCCTCAACGTCAATATCCGCGAGGCCCACACCCGTCTGCTGACGGCGCTGGCCGACCAAACTGCCATGCACAACGATCTGTTCGCCGACAAGGAGCTCAGCTTCTCCGAGGCGATGGCCAAGCTGTTCCAGCGCCTCAACCCGCAAGTGGAGCAGGGGGATCGCAGCTATCAGGTGATGGGCGACGTGCTGCTCGACTATCGCAACTACCTGGAGCTGGAGATCGAGGTGCAGCGCGGCGCCGATGGCTGGCTGCGGGCCGAAAGCGGCGCGCTCTCCACCGGCGAGGCGATCGGTACCGGTCAGGCCATCCTCTTGATGGTGCTGATCAGCTGGGAGGAGGAGTCCCGCCGTCTGCGCGGCAAGGACATCGCCCCCTGCCGCCTGTTGTTCCTCGACGAAGCGGCGCGGCTTGATGGCAAATCCATCGCCACCCTGTTCGAGCTGTGCGAGCGGCAGGACATGCAGCTGCTTATCGCGGCGCCGGAGAACATCAGCCCCGAGAAGGGCACCACCTACAAGCTCATCCGCAAGGTGCAGGGCAAGCACGAACACGTGCATGTGGTGGGCCTGCGCGGCTTCGGCTTTAGCGATGACAAGCTTATCGCCTGACAAAGCCTGACAAAGGTTGACGGGTGAATAAACAAAACGGGAGGCTTGGCCTCCCGTTTTCTATGGAAAATATGCGAAAGTGGGCGACTCGTGCGCGAAAGCCGCATTTTGGCAACGAAGCGCCAGCCTGCGGGTCGGGTGGCGCCATCAATATCGGGGAGACAGGATGAAGAGGGGAGTGCAAAAAGGGCTGCTGTTATCACTCAGTCTGCTGCTGGCAGCCTGTAGCAGCCAGCCTGATGCCGGTCGTGGCGGCAACTGGCAAGGTTATACCGAGACGGGACTCGCCTCCTACTACGCCGACCGCTACCACAACAAGCGCACTGCCAGTGGCGAGCGCTATCAAACCAATCTCAACACCGCCGCCCATATGACGCTGCCTTTTGGTTCCATGGTGCGGGTCACCAATCTCGCCAACGGCAGGAGCGTGGTGGTCAAGGTCAATGACAGAGGCGCCTTTAAGCGCGGGCGAATCATCGATCTCTCCCGAGCCGCGTTCAGCGCCATCGGCAATACACGCGCTGGCCTTATCAAGGTAAAGATCGAGGTGATGTAGCGAGTGGCGTGAGCCCAAAAATGGTTCAGCTCCCTGCCTTTGACCAACCTGCTCATTTTTCTGTGGAGTTTACTGGCGCCGGTTATGTCAGTTTCGATGGCTCTCGGGTATCGTCCTGATGGACTCGTTCTCTGACTGATAAAGAGGACGGAGTACCCGATACCTATTTTGATGATGTTTCTGGGATGGAGCAGAGTTGATGGAAATTATCAGGGCCGGCATGGATGATCTGGATATCATCAGCCCCTTATTTAACGCATACCGGATCTTTTACGGCCAACAAGAGGATATGACCCTGGCTCGTCATTTTCTGGCCGAGCGCCTGTCACAACAGGAGTCCGTGATCTTTTTTGCCAGAGATAAGCAGGGTGCCGGCATCGGTTTTACCCAGCTCTACCCCTCATTTTCATCGGTCGCCGCCAAACGGATATGGGTTCTGAACGACCTGTATGTCGCGGCGCAGGCCAGGCGCTTGGGAGTTGCCAAAAAATTGATGGATACGGCAAAGGAGTTTGCCATGGCGACAAACGCCAGGGGGCTGGCCCTGGAAACCGCGAGAGACAATTCGGCCGCGCAAAGATTGTATGAGTCCCTGGGGTATAGGAAGGAAGATGGGTATCACTATTTCCTGGCGCTCGATAAATAGCCGTTCGCAGGCGTGTAAAACCAAATACGGGGCCGCCTCTCCTCAAGGTGAATGGGGAGGAAAACAGAGCAGGGGATCAGAGATGAGGCGATGGCCGGGGATATCAATTCACCAGCGGCCCTTATCGCTATGATTGTGACGTGACCGTGATAGGGGAGCCTGATAGCCCGCCCGGGATGCTGGTGGTCTATAAAAAAGTATCGAGATAGTGCGCCAGCCGGTGTTAAAGAGCGAATAGCCATCTCAATGCCATGACGGCGTTTCTCGCCATACCCCGCGGCCAACAGGCCGCTTTTCTATTTGCGCGGTTTGCGTGCGCGATGTGCTCGACAAGTTGTTTGATATGGCCCACACGCCAGTCAGCCCTGCGGCACCCTGACTCCTTTATCGAGATAAAGGCTGCTGTAGTGGGCGCGGTGGGTGATAAACATGATCTGATGACGGCTGCCGTCGGAGAGAATGATAAAGTCCCCGGCGAGGGCGGGGCTTTGCAGGCTGATCTCCTGTTCGGGGGCTGTCAGGCGATCGGCTTCATCCTTGAAGGTGAGGGTGTAAGAGTACATATGGCGCTCCACAACAGGCTCATATCAAACACATCATCAAGGCTAGTTCGTGATAACGCCGTGCGCGGCGCCCGTTCGGCGCTCTTGCCCTTTATTTATGGGCAACCCGCGGGGGCTGGTGTTATTTGAGGATATTCGGCAATAAAAAACCGCCTGCTGGCGGTTTTTCTTATCGCGTAGCCCTTACTTCAGGGCCTTCTTCAGCTTCTTGATCTTGCTCTCGTGCTTGGCAATCTTCTCGAGGCGGGCGGCGATCTTCTTCTTGATCTCTTTCTTGCTGACTTTGGCCATCGGTGGCGCTCCTTTGCTGTGATGACACCTCGGTGTCGTGGTGGATCTTTCCCTGAGATTGGCCAGAGTGCCACAAGCTGGTTGCCCGGGCCACCCATAGCCGTTTCTTTTTGTTGAAAAAGTAGTCTATTTCGCAGCTGTGGGAGGATTGGGTCAGGGATGTTGATTGTCGCGTACCTGTGCTTTTTCCGGTTGTCAGGGGGCGCTGCGGCAGTGACCAGCTCAGGACATCGAAGGAACAGGTCCACCACTGCGAGGCAAGTCACGGTAACGGCCTGGAAAATCACATCTACTTCTTCATATGAAGCTGATGTGAAGGGGCTGCACCATGTCGTTATTTGCGGAAAAGCGTATACAAGGTCTCTGTGCCAGGTTGCTCGATAGCCATAACGAGAAGGGATGTTCATTTGATAGCAAGCATGGTCGTGAACTGCTGATCCGACTGCAGGCGGTTGACGGGATCAGGCCGGTTGGACGCAGTGCCCGTCATGTGTTAACAGAGGCAGGACGTGATTATCTCGTTAGACAACTGGCCCTAGTGGTCTCTGTGGCATCTGATAAACGTGAGCATTTGCAGACCCTTGGAGTGACACTGCCTTCGTATCTTAATCAGGCCAGTTTCCATGCCCTTTGGCATGGCGATAGCAAATATCCCCGCAGTGATAACTTGACCAGCCAACTGCCCATCAACATGGTACTGACACAGGATGAGGTACTCCGTCTGCGTACGTTGGACCCGATAGTCTTTGTTGATCACATTGGCCTGCGCCACGACATGACAGAATCCATGAGGCTATTGGGTGAGCTGGCCTTGCCTGAGCGAGCGCTGGCAACCCTGACTGCCGTTGATTGGCTGGGGACGCAAGTTATCACGGTGGAGAACAAGGGGGCTTTTGTCGATTACCCGTTACAAAGGGGTCAACTGTTGTTGTTTGCGCCGGGCCGTAATACGAGTCTGGCCAAACGGTGTATCCCTTTATTACCTGACTCTGTTCAGTGGGCTCATTTTGGCGATCTGGATCAGCGTGGCATTGATATTGCGGTGGAGTTGGCCCGGGATCTCAATCGCCCGGTAATGCTGTGGTTGCCCTGTCAGTTAACACTTTTCCTGCAACATTACGCTCGTCCGGTATGTGGTCTGTTAACCGGGGATGACAAGATCCCCTGGCGTTCGTCGGATTTCGCCGTGGCTGCGAGCGAAGCGGACAAGGTTGGCACAGGTTGGTTAAACGAGTTGCGGCAACAAGATAAGTGGTTGGAGCAAGAGGTATTGATCGTGGCGCCACACTGGCGAGCCTGGCCCCTTGTGGGAGGGGAGTGATGAGGCTCGTATTCTCATAATGATAATGGCAGCCCCGCCCATATCATTTATGTTCCCCATTGCGGGGCCCTGATGATAATTCCTGGCTGGCAAGGGGCATTTTTATCAATCTTGATTCATGCACTATTCACGGCAAATGACAGAAGCCGCCGACGTGATTGGATAACTCTCTGAAATAATCGTTATTTTTGTGCCGTTCATCACATACTTTTTCCTTTTCTTATTATTCCCCCGCCTTTTTTTAATCTGGCACGCTTATTGATTATCTCTTGTCGACGCTAACCGATGAGCTCACCCACAACCGTGACGCTGGTGACATCGTGAGTGAAAGGGGAGCTATCCATATATCATCCAATGATTGGGGCGAACGATGAAAGCAGTTAACGATTTAATCAAAGAGATAAAGGCACTCAACTCCAACCTTCACGAAAAAGATTTTCTGCTGACCTGGGAGCAAACCCCGCAGGAATTGGAATTGGTATTGAAACTGGCCGAATCCCTCAAGACCCTGCGCGCCGAAAATATTTCCACCAAGCTGTTTAACAGCGGGCTCGGTATCTCGGTTTTCCGCGATAACTCCACCCGGACCCGCTTCTCTTACGCGTCCGCCCTGAATCTCCTTGGCCTGGCCCAGCAGGATCTGGATGAGGGCAAATCCCAGATAGCTCACGGTGAGACGGTGCGCGAGACAGCCAACATGATCTCGTTTTGCGCCGACGCCATCGGCATTCGCGACGACATGTATCTCGGGGCCGGCAACGCCTATATGCGCGAAGTGGGGGCGGCGCTCGACGAAGGGTTCGAGAAGGGGGTGCTGCCCCAGCGTCCGGCCCTGGTCAACCTGCAGTGCGACATTGATCACCCGACCCAGTCCATGGCTGATCTCGCCTGGCTGCAGGAGCATTTCGGGAGCCTCGACAACCTCAAGGGCAAGAAGATTGCCATGACCTGGGCCTACTCCCCGAGCTACGGCAAACCGCTCTCTGTGCCGCAAGGCATCATCGGGCTGATGACCCGTTTTGGCATGGACGTGACCCTGGCCCATCCCGAGGGGTATGACCTGATCCCGGATGTGATAGAGGTGGCCAAAGAGAACGCCAAGGCCTCCGGCGGCAGCTTCCGTCAGGTCACTTCCATGGAAGAGGCGTTCAAGGATGCGGACATCGTCTATCCGAAGTCCTGGGCGCCCTACCAGGTGATGGAACAGCGCACCGAGTTGCTGCGGGCCAATGACCACGCCGGCCTCAAAGAGCTCGAGAAACATTGCCTCGCGCAAAACGCCAAGCACAAGGATTGGCACTGCACCGAAGAGATGATGAAACTCACCAAGGGGGGCGAGGCGCTTTATATGCACTGCCTGCCGGCGGATATTTCCGGTGTCTCCTGCAAGGAGGGTGAGGTGACCGAAGGGGTATTCGAGAAATATCGCATCGCCACTTATAAAGAGGCGAGCTGGAAGCCCTATATCATCGCCGCCATGATCATGGCCCGCAAATTCTCGGCGCCTGCCGAAACCCTGGAAAATCTTATCAAGGAAGCGCAAAAGCGCGTCAAATAATGGCAAGTCGGGCAGGGTGGTTATTTCACCCTGCCCACTGCAACAGCGCATTTATTATCGCGAGTCTTCTCCCCGGATAGCCCCTTTGAATAAGGTCTCTCCGGCGAGATGGCTCTTGGTGAAGTTACTCTTCGTGAGGTCACTCTTTGTGAGGTCACTATGTCCCAATTTTCTCTGAAGATGGATATTGCGGATAACCGCTTTTTTACCGGAGAAACATCCCCGTTATTTTCCCGTATCGAAGCACAAAAGGCCCGTGCATTTCATAAAAAACTGGCCGGATATGAACCGACACCGCTCTGTGATTTGAAAGCACTGGCGGATTATGTCGGGGTGAAAAATATATTGGTCAAGGACGAATCCAAACGCTTTGGTCTCAACGCCTTCAAGATGCTGGGGGGCGTCTATGCCATCGCCAACCTGCTTTGTGAAAAATTCGGGGTGGCCATCGAGGATTTCACCTTCGATCTCATCAAGCGCACCATCAAGGAGCCGATGATCTTCGCCACCACCACGGATGGCAACCACGGCCGTGGCGTCGCCTGGGCCGCCAAGCAGGTGGGCCAGCATGCGGTGGTCTATATGCCCAAGGGCTCGGCCCGGGAGCGGGTGGATCACATCCTGAACCTCGGCGCCGAGTGCATCGTCACCGACATGAACTATGACGATACCGTGCGCCTCACCATGAAGATGGCCGAAGAGCGCGGCTGGCACATAGTGCAGGACACCGCCTGGGAGGGGTACACCAGGATCCCGACCTGGATCATGCAGGGTTATTCCACCCTGGCTGATGAAGCGGTCGAGCAGATGCAGGGGATGGGCATCCAACAGCCCACCCATGTGCTGCTGCAGGCCGGGGTCGGGGCCCTGGCAGGCGGCGTGCTCGGCTATCTGGTGGACTGTTTCGGGGCAAGAAACTTGCACAGCATCGTCATCGAGCCGGATCAGGCCGACTGCCTCTACCGCTCCGGCGTGGCCGGCGAGATGGTCAACGTGGGGGGCGACATGCGCACCATCATGGCCGGGCTCGCCTGCGGTGAACCCAATCCCCTCGGCTGGCCGCTGCTCAAGCACTGCACCACCCAGTTCATCTCCTGTCACGACAAGGTGTCGGCGCTCGGCATGCGGGTGCTCGGCAATCCCCTTGGCGACGATCCCCGCATCATTTCCGGCGAATCCGGCTCGGTCGGCACCGGGCTGCTGGCGGCGGTGCGCCACCACCCACAGCGGGATGCTCTGATGGCGCGGCTGGGGTTCAATCAGGATTCAGTGGTGCTGCTGATCAACACCGAAGGGGATACCGACGTGGCCCACTACCGGGAAGTGGTGTGGGAAGGCAAGCATCCCGCCTGCGAGTAACCTCGGCTGCGAGCCACTTCCTGCAAGAGCAGAGACACGAATTGAAGAACTGATCGCGCCCTGTTAACGGGGGCGTGGTGAAGGGTCAGGGCGGGGCTGGCAAACAGGCCAAACCTCGCACATCAGGTTGTTATGGAGGATCACAATGAGCAAGCAAATTCCGTTTGAAATGGTGTTGGAGAAGGCCTACCAGTACAAGGCCGAGATGAGCCAGTTCCTGCGCGACATGATCGCCATTCCCAGTGAAAGCTGCGACGAGAAGAAGGTGGTGCTGCGCATCAAGCAGGAGATGGAGAAGGTCGGTTTCGACAAAGTCGAGATCGACCCCATGGGCAACGTGCTGGGTTATATCGGCCATGGCCCGCACCTGATTGCCATGGATGCCCACATCGACACCGTGGGGGTTGGCAACATGGCCAACTGGACCTTCGACCCCTATGAGGGGATGGAGGATCACGAGATCATCGGCGGGCGCGGCGCCTCGGATCAGGAAGGGGGCATGGCCTCCATGGTCTACGCCGGCAAGATCATCAAGGATCTGGGGCTGGAAGATGAGTACACCCTGCTGGTGACCGGTACCGTACAGGAAGAGGACTGCGATGGCCTCTGCTGGCAGTACATCATCGAGCAGAGCAAGATCCGCCCTGAATTCGTGGTCAGTACCGAACCGACCGACTGCAACATCTATCGCGGCCAGCGCGGTCGCATGGAGATCCGCGTCGAGGTGCAGGGGGTGAGCTGCCACGGCTCGGCGCCCGAGCGCGGCGACAACGCCATCTTCAAGATGGGCCCCATCCTTGGCGAGTTGCAGGAGCTCAGCCACAACCTCGGCAATGACGACTTCCTCGGCAAGGGTACATTGACCGTCTCCGAGATTTTCTTCACCTCCCCGAGCCGCTGCGCCGTGGCGGACAGCTGCGCCGTTTCCATCGACCGCCGCCTCACCTGGGGCGAGACCTGGCAAGGGGCGCTGGACGAGATCCGCGCATTGCCGGCCGTCAAAGCCGCCGGTGCTGAAGTCTCCATGTACCAGTACGACCGTCCGGCCTACACAGGGCTGGTCTATCCCACCGAGTGCTACTTCCCGACCTGGAAGGTGGAAGAGGATCACATCACGGTCAAGACCCTCTCCAAGGCCTACCGCGAGTTGTTCCGCAAGGAGCCGGTGGTCGACAAGTGGACCTTCTCGACCAACGGCGTTTCCATCATGGGTCGTCACGGCATTCCGGTCATCGGCTTTGGCCCGGGCAAGGAGCCGGAGGCCCACGCCCCGAACGAGAAGACCTGGAAGGAGCATCTGGTCAAGTGCGCCGCCATGTATGCGGTGATCCCCATGCTCTATCTGGCGGAGCTGGACAAGTAAGCAAGGGTGCAGGGATGCCGGCATCCCTGCTACCAACGATATGCCCCGCCCAGGCGGGGCTTGGTGCGTGAAGGGCAACAGGAGTTGAGGGGGAGTGGATGAAACGGCTCATCAAGAACGGCATCCTGGTGGATGCGCAGGGGGAATATCGCCAGGATCTGCTGATCGATAACGGGGTGATCCGGGCCCGCGCCGCCCATATCCAGCCCGATGACGAGACCGAAGTGATCGAGGCTGACGGCTGCTACGTAATGCCGGGGGGGATCGACGTCCATACCCACTTCAACATCGATGTGGGCATGGCCCGCAGCTGCGATGACTTCTTCAGCGGTACCCGTGCCGCCGCCTGTGGTGGCACCACCACCATCATCGATCACATGGGATTTGGCCCGGCGGGGTGCAACCTGCATCACCAGCTAGCTCGCTATCACGATTATGCCGCCGATCAGGCGGTGATTGACTACAGCTTTCATGGCGTTGTTCAGCATGTGGATGATGACATCCTCCACGAGATGGCCGCCATGGTGCAGGAGGAGGGGATCAGCAGCTTCAAGCTCTATCTCACCTACCGCTACAAGCTGGGAGACAGCGACGTGCTGCGCGCCCTGGCCCGCCTCAAGGAGGTGGGGGCGCTCGCCACCGTGCACCCCGAGAACGATGCCGCCATCGCGGTACGCCGTGAGGCGCTCCTGGCCGCCGGTCACCACGAGCCCTGGTATCACCCCCAGAGCCGGCCGCTTGCCTGCGAGGCGGAGGCCATCAGCCGGATGATCAATCTGGCGGCGTTGGCGGGCAATGCGCCCCTTTATATCGTTCACCTCTCCAATGGCCTGGGGCTTGAATATCTCAAGCTGGCGCGCCGTCAGGGCCAGCCGGTCTGGGTGGAGACCTGCCCGCAATATCTGCTGCTGGATGAATCCTGCTACCACCTGAAGAACGGAGTCGACTACCTGCTAAGCCCGCCGCTGCGTGGGCGTTGCGAGCAGGACAAGCTCTGGGTCGGGCTGGCGGCCGGGGATATCGATACGGTGGCCACCGATCACTGCAACTTCTCCCACGCCCAGCGCATGACCCTCTCGGGGGGGTATTTCAGCCGCTGCCCCAACGGCCTGCCCGGGGCAGAGAACCGCATGCTGCTGCTGTTTGCCCACGGGGTACTGGGCGGGCGCATCACGCCGTCGCGCTTCGTGGCCTTAACCAGCGCCAACCCGGCGCGCCTGTTTGGCCTCTGGCCGCGCAAGGGCAATCTGCAACCGGGGGCCGACGCCGATCTGGTGGTGATGGATCCCCGCGGTGAAACCCTGATTTCCCATCGACAGCTGCACGATAACGGCGACTACAGCCCCTACGAGGGGATGCGCTGCCAGGGGCGGATCAGGATGACCCTGAGCCGCGGCGAGATAGTGGCCCGCGACGGCGAGTTTCTGGGGCGGCGTGGCCATGGCCGTTTTCTGGCCCGCGCCCCCTTTGCCCCCGAGCTCAATCCGCTCCTGTACCCGGCGCCGCACTAGCATTTTGAGAACACCGCCCAGGGGCGCCTGCCCGTGGGGCGAGAGCCCAGCATATTGGCAGAACAGTTTTTCATAGAGAGATAGATGCACACAAAGGGAGCCGACCGCGCGCCGGTTTCTCCCATCACTGGAGAGCACAAGATGAAACAGCGAATCGTACTGGCCCTCGGCGGTAACGCCCTGGGCAACAACCTGCCCGAGCAGATGCAGGCGGTGCAGGGCACGGCGCGCACCATCGCCGACCTGATTGCGAAGGGGCATGAAGTAGTGGTGACCCACGGCAACGGCCCGCAAGTCGGGATGATCCAGCAGGCGTTCGAGGTGGCGGCCCGCTACGACCCTAAAGCCCCTCATCTGCCCATGTCGGTCTGCGTGGCCCTGAGTCAGGGTTATATCGGTTATGACCTGCAAAATGCCCTGCGCGAGGCGCTGCTCGAGCGCGGCATCCATAAACCGGTGGCCACCCTGGTGACACAAGTTGAGGTGGATAAAAACGACCCCGCCTTCCTCGACCCGAGCAAACCCATCGGCGGCTTTTTCAGCAAGGAGGAGGCCGAGGCGCTGATGGCCAGGGGCGAACGTCTTAAAGAGGATGCCGGTCGCGGCTATCGCCGGGTTGTGGCGTCCCCCAAACCCGTCGACATCATCGAGAAAGAAACGGTTTCGGCCATGCTGGCAGCAGGGCAGGTGGTGATCACGGTCGGTGGTGGCGGCATTCCGGTACTGCGGGAGGGGAATCATTTGCGCGGTGCCAGCGCGGTGATCGACAAGGATTGGGCCAGTGCCAGGCTGGCGGAGCTGATTGATGCCGACATGCTGATCATCCTCACCGCGGTGGAGAAGGTCGCCATCAACTTCGGCAAGCCCGACGTGCAGTGGCTCGACACCCTGAGCGTGGCGGATGCCCGGGGCTTTATCGAGCAGGGGCAGTTTGCCAAGGGCTCCATGCTGCCCAAGGTGGAGGCGGCGCTCTCGTTTGCTAGCTCCATGCCGGGGCGCAAATCCCTCATCACCCTGCTGGAGAAGGCGGCCGAGGGGATCGCCGGCAAGACCGGCACCCTGATAAGTCAGTAGGCTCGATCTTGTCAGTACAACCAAGGGGGCCATCGGCCCCCTTTCTGTTGGCTGGCGCAAGGGATTGACAGACGGGAAGAATAAGCCGGCAAGTTGTGATCCGCGATGGGCAGGGTGACGGGAGAGGCGTAAGATGGCTCCCCCAAAAGCGGGCTGATTGGCGATAGAAGAGGCAACAAGGCAAGCAATGAGTAGCAAGATCAACATGGCGGCGCTGGGGGGATTGGTCCTGCTCACCGCCATCTGGAGTTACAGCTGGATCGTGATGAAGCAGGTGATGCTCTACGCGGGGGCCTTCGAGTTCACCGCCCTGCGCTGCCTGTGCGGCTCTTTGGTGTTGCTGCTGGTGCAGTGCCTGCGTGGGCGCAAATACCTTAAACCCACTCCGTTTCGCTACACCCTGGCCATCGGGTTGTTCCAGACCTGCGGCATGGTGGGGCTGGCCCAGTGGGCCCTGATCAGCGGCGGGGCGGGCAAGGTGGCGATCCTGAGCTACACCATGCCGTTCTGGGTGGTGATCTTCGCGGCGCTCTTTTTGGGTGAGCGGATGCGCCGACTCCACTACGTGGCAGTGGGGGTGGCCGCCTGCGGCCTGCTGCTGGTGATCGAGCCCTGGCAGCTGCACCTCGACTCCATGAAGAGCGCGCTGCTGGGGATTGCCTCCGGCATCTGCTGGGGGATCAGCGCCATCATCGCCAAGCGGATGTATGTCCGCCATCCCACAGTGGATCTCATGTCCCTCACCACCTGGCAGATGATCTACGCCACCCTGGTGATGGCATTGGTGGCGGCGCTGGTGCCGGAGCGATCCATAGACTGGCAGCCTTATGTGTTCGGTGCGCTCGCCTACAGCGCCATCTTCGCCACGGCGCTGGCCTGGAGCCTCTGGCTGTTTGTGCTGAAAAAACTGCCGGCAGGGATCGCCGGGCTCAGCACATTGGCGGTGCCGGTGAGCGGCGTGTTGCTCTCCTGGTGGCTGCTCGGGGAAAACCCGGGGTCGGTGGAGGGGAGCGGCATCGCCCTTATCGTGCTGGCGCTTGTCGTCATCAGCCGCAAGGGCAAGCGTTCCGTGGTGTCGGTGGCGGGGGAGACCCGGGTCAAGCAGAGTTGAGTCGTATTGCTGACCAAAGGATTAAAAAGGGCCTGCCATCATGGCGGGCCCTTTGTGTTGGTGCGCTGGCTTATCTGCGTTGGGCCAGATGCATCATGGCCTCCTGCACGGAGCCGCCCATCAATGACGCGGGCCTTGCCGATAGGCTGTGTGTTCGCGCTTATCGGCGTTGGGCCAGGTGCATCATGGCTTCCAGCACGGCGCCGCCAATGGCGCGGGCCTTGTCCGACACCGTAGTGGCATCGGCGCGCTCACCTCTGGGGTCGATATCTCCGATCTTGAAGCCTACCGGTACCTCGATGCCGTCACTCAGCAGCCCCCGCACCATGCCTGACAGCGGCGCGATTATGGGGGCGTCCCCCACGTGAGCGATCACGTCCCCCTCCTGCACCAGATCGCCGAGCTTGATCAGGCTCTTCATTACCCCGGGGGCGGGGGCACGCACCACCCGGCGGGCGGAGTGCCCCTCGATGACCCCGGGAATGCCGGTATTGGGCTGGGCGGGGCCCTGATAGATAACCCGGCCCAGATGGTGGCCGCGGTTGGTCTCGATCACCGCATCGCAGTCGCGCCCCGCCTCAAAGCCCGGGCCAAGGGCCACCGTGATGGGGGCCATCTCCCTGTGGGTGCCGAGGTTCTGCTTGGCGAGGATGGCATCCACCAGGTAGCGGGGCTTGAGATCGCGCAGGGTGGCGCCCTCGGGGTCCACCAGCAGGGGGATGATCCCCTGCTCCAGCAGCGCAAAGGCCTGCTCGACACTCTCGGCCCGCTTGGCGCGCACTCCCTCGACGCAGGTCTCGCCGTCAAACATCGCCTGGGCGAAGGCGACGGTGCGGCGGATCACCGTGGGTTTGTCGAGATCCAGCATCACCACCTTGAAGCCCGCATTGTGCAGGCGCAGCGCCACCCCGGTGGCGATATCGCCTGAGCCGCGCATCACCACCAGCCGATCCTGTTTGAGGCGCACATCGTCCTGCATCAGGCCGCCCGCCTTGCCGTTTTTCACCTGCAACAGTTCGGCGAGGATGCTGATGGCGATCTCCTCCGGGGTCTCGGCCCCTATGTTGTAGCCGATGGGGGCGTGCAGTTGCTGCAACTGCTCCTGACTCACCCCTTGCTGGCGAAGGGCCTGGGTAAAGGTTTGCACCTTGCGCTTGCTGGCTAGCAGCCCCAGGTAGGCGAGGGGACGGGTGATGAGCCGATCCAGCGCCTCCTTGTCCTGATGGTTGGTGGCGATGATGACGAAGTTGGCGGGCTCGATGGCCAGCGCCTCGATGACGGCGCTGATGGTGTCGGCCTGCTGAAGATGAGTGCCGGCGGGGAAGCGTTCGGGATTGAGGCTCCCTTCAAAACAGTCGCCGACATGGATATCAAAGCCCAAGGGGGCCGCGGCATGGGCCAGCGCCCGGTTGACGTGACCGGCGCCGATGAGTACCAGCCGGGGACGCAGGCCGTAGACATCGATATAGACCGACATGGCGCCGCCGCAATCCGAGCCCACCGCATGTTCGCCGTTGCGGGCCATCCGACCGTGGAAGATGCGCGGCTTGCGCTCGGCAATGGCGGCGATCGCCTCCTCGATCACCCGTCGCTCTATCATGCCACCGCCGATGGTGCCGTGGATCCGGCCATCTCCCTCGATCAGCATCTGGGCCTGATGGCGCGGGGTGGAGCCGCGGCTCTCGATGATCCTGGCCATGGCGAAGGGGGTGTTGGCTTGTTCCAGCCGGGCGGCGTGTGCAAACAGATTCATAAGGTACCTCTTGTTATCCTTAACCAAATCGGGACCTGGTGGCTAAACCGGCTCCCCGGGTATGAGCGCGATGGCGTGGCGGATGGCTTGCGGTTCGCGCACCGCCCCCTGCCAGATGGCGTGAAGTTCGGGATGACGGGCCAGCAGGTTTATCAATGGCGGCTGCCATGACGCCTCATTTTGATAATCACCGTTGATAAACCAGATCCGTCGCGCCCTTGCAGGGGTGCCCTTGAACACCCCGTCGGGGTGGGAGAGCAGCCTATCGAACAGCGGCCAGTCCAGCGGTTCACCTGGCGCAATCCCGCATAAAGCCTGAAGCTCGGCCCAGCGGTGGATCTGCGCCGGGTCGGCCTTTGCCCCTACCATGGCGCCGCCCACCAGGGCTATCACCCAATCACTGCTTCCTGGAATGCAAGGTTCGTGCAAAGCCGGCACTTTCAATAACTTGTGATGGGCACCGTCCGCCTCGACCAGGATGATGTCGAAGCGCTGCTGCCCCTTGATGAGATCCAGCTGCTGGGGCGTGGGGCCTGCTACCTTGCCGCTGGCCTGCTCGATATGGCTGAACAGGGCGACCAGGGCCGGGCCATCGGGCAGCTGCTGGCAGCGGGTCAGCTGACGGACCGGATCTGCTTCGATGATCAATTCCCGATAGTGGGACGGGGAGGGCAGAAACATCCGGGTGGTGGTGGTGATCAGCACCTTCTTGCCCTGTTGATGGAAATAGTCGGCCAGCCAGAACAGGGTGCTGGTTTTACCGCCGGCCCCGCACAGACTAATTAATGTGGTATGGCTATCACTATTTTTTATGAGCTGGCCTAATAATGAGGAAATATCCGGAAAGGGGATCGATACAGGAGCAGGTAATGACATGGTGATGTCCGAATTAAATAAAGAAGGAAGCAAGAAGCAGTCTGCCAATCGAAAAGAATCGTGCGACTGCGTAATGACGGCGGCGGGATTGTCCTCCCGAATGGGTAGCTGGAAAATGATGCTACCTTACGGTTCGGGGACAATACTTGATGCAAGTCTCAAAAATGCCCTGGCTTGTTGTGAGCGGGTCATTCTGGTGGTGGGATATCGCGGCGACGAGCTGGTGGCCCGTTATGGCGGGCGGCGCGATATTCAGATCGTGAATAATCCCGACTATGAACAGGGGCTGGGCAGTTCCATCCGCTGCGCCCTGGCAGCGAGCGAGGCGGACTACCTCTTTATCAGCCACGGGGATCTCCCCTGCATTCCTCCTTCCGTGTTCCAGACGCTCTGGCAGGCGCGGGGAGAATATGCGCTTTTTCCGACCTGGCTGGGGGAGGCGGGTCACCCGGTACTGTTGCCAAAATCCCTTGCCAGGGCGCTGGCGGCGGCTCCGGCTCAAGGTTCGGTGCGGCGCTGGCTGCAGCAGCACCCTCACCGTCTGGTGCCGGTCGAGAGCCCCGCCATCCTGTTTGATGTGGATACGCCGGACCGTTATCAGGCTCTGCTGGCGCAGGCGCCGACATGCCCGCATCCACTCTTTAAGCAAGCCAGCCTGACAAAGTAGCCGCAGCTCATCTCTTGCTTTTCCTTTATTCCGGCAGCATCCGTGCATCTATATATGGCGGCCGACAGGGGTGCCATTATCGTGATAAAGGCGATAATTTTGGCCGTATCAAAGTGATATGGATACCTGCCTGATTTGATAGCCATCATTTTTATCACGGTATGCCTGAATATATTTTCTGGTGAGTGATAACCACTCTCATTTAATATGGCAGGTCAATTGCCTGTCACTTTCATTAATTGGAGCTGCCTCACGCTTTTATCGCAAAAAAATCATTTGCAGCCGCGCTGGCCTGATAGTTGCTCTTCTCCTTTACAAGGGGCGATCCCGCAGGAAAACCCCAGTTATTCACCATGTAAATGAGCAGAGCCGCTGCAAGGAGATCATCATGGGCGATATTATGCGACCCGTTCCCTTCAAGAACCTTCTGACCCGAATTTTTGCGGAATATAAAGAGAGCCAGTCCATCTTCGGCATTCCCGCCGCGCAATTCTATCGCAAGCAGGACGAGCGCAAGATCAAGGTATTCGGTGAAACCTGCGAGACCCCCATCGGCCCGGCAGCCGGCCCCCACACCCAGTTGGCCCAGAATATCGTCACCTCCTGGCTGACCGGCGGGCGCTTTATCGAGCTCAAGACGGTGCAGATCCTGGACCGTCTCGAACTGGCAAAGCCCTGCATCGATGCCGAGGACGAGTGCTTCAACACCGAGTGGTCCACCGAGTTCACCCTGACCAAGGCGTTTGACGAGTACCTGAAGGCCTGGTTCGCCCTCTATCTGCTGGAGGAGATCTTCGATCCACGCCTCGACGGGGAGGCCAAGTCCTTCATCTTCAACATGAGCGTGGGCTACAACCTTGATGGCATCAAACAGCCCCCGATGCAGCAGTTTATCCACGGCCTGATGGACGCAAGCCAACGCCCGGCATTTGCCGAGTATCAGCAGCAGCTGCGCGAGTTCGTGGCCGACGAGCAGTTTATCGCCGCACTGGGGCTGGAGGCGCGCCGGGATCGCCTGCAGCAGCTGGCGGACTGCATCCCGGCCACCTTGGTCCACGGGGTGACCCTCTCCACCATGCACGGCTGTCCACCCAACGAAATCGAGGCCATCTGCCGCTACATGCTGGAAGAGAAGGGGCTCAACACCTTCGTCAAACTCAACCCGACCCTGCTGGGCTACCCGCGGGTGCGCGAGATCCTCGATGGCTGCGGCTTTGATTACATTGGTCTGAGCGAAGAGTCGTTCGATCACGACCTCAAACTGGATCAGGCCAAGGGGATGCTGACCCGTCTGATGGCGCTGGGGGCCGAGAAGGGGCTCACCTTCGGGGTCAAGCTGACCAACACGCTCGGCACCATCAACCGCAAGGGGGCGCTGCCCGGCGATGAGATGTACATGTCCGGCCGCGCGCTCTTCCCGCTCTCCATCAACGTGGCCGCCGTATTGTCGCGCGCCTTCGATGGCAAGTTGCCCATCTCCTACTCGGGCGGTGCCAGCAAGTTCAATATCTGCGAGATCTTCGAGACCGGCATCCGCCCCATCACCATGGCGACCGATCTGCTCAAGCCGGGTGGCTACCTGCGCCAGCTGGAGTGTCTCAAAGAGATAGATGCGTCCGACAGCTGGGCCATGACCCGGGTGGATGTCGCCAAGCTGGAGGCCCTGGCCGCCAAGGCCCTCATCATGGATTACACCCAGAAGGAGTGGAAGTCCGAGGATCGCATCGAGGTAGGTGGCGGCCTGCCCCTGACCGACTGCTACGTGGCGCCCTGCGTCACCGCCTGCGCCGTGCATCAGGATATCCCCGAGTACATTCGCCTGATGGGCGAGGGGGAGTATGTGGCGGCCCTCGAGCTGATTTACCAGCGCAACGCCCTGCCGGCCATTACCGGCCATATCTGCGATCACCAGTGCCAGTACAACTGCACCCGTCTCGATTACGACAGCCCCCTCAATATCCGCGAGTTGAAAAAAGTGGCCCTCGAGCGCGGCTGGGAAGGGTACAAGGCGCGCTGGCACAAGCCGGCCGGCAGCGGTGACAAGCACCCGGTCGCGGTAATTGGCGCAGGCCCCGCCGGTCTCTCCGCCGGTTACTTCCTGGCCCGGGCCGGTCATCCGGTCACCATCTTCGAGCGCGAGGCCGACGCCGGCGGCGTAGTCAAACACATCATTCCCGAGTTCCGCATTCCGGCCGAACTTATCCAGCACGACATCGACTTTGTCGCCGCCCACGGGGTCAGGTTCGAGTTTGGTTGCGACCCGGCGCTCACCGTCGACAAGCTGCAGGAGCAGGGCTTTACCTATGTCTTCGTCGGGATCGGGGCCGACAAGAACGGCGGCATGCGTCTGGAAGGGGATCACGAGCGCATCTACAAATCCTTCCACTTCCTGCGCAGCTTCAATCAGGGCAAGCCGCTGCCGCTCGGCCGCCATGTGGCGGTGATCGGTGCCGGCAACACCGCCATGGATTGTGCCCGCGCCGCCCTCAAGGTGCCGGGAGTGAGCGATGTGACCGTCATCTACCGTCGCAGCGAAAAAGAGATGCCCGCCTATCGCGAGGAGTATCTGGAGGCGGTGGAGGATGGGGTGCGTTTTTGCTTCCTCACCAATCCGGAGCGCTTTGATAAAGATGGCAAGCTCACCGTGCGAATGATGTCCCTCGGGGATCCTGACGAGCAGGGACGCCGTCGCCCCGTGCCCACCGAACAGACCGAGGTGATGCAGATGGATTCCCTGATCACCGCCATCGGCGAGCAGCCCGATTGCGAGGTGTTGCAGCGCATGGGGATTCCCCTTGGCAGCGATGGTTGGCCCGAGGTGGATGCCCAGAGTGGCGAGACCCGCCGTCGCAACGTCTTCCTCATCGGCGACGTGCAAAGCGGCCCGTCCTCCATCGTGGCCGCCATCGGTGGTGCCCGCCGCGCCGCGGATCTGGTATTGGCCCGCGAGCATATTGCCGGCCAGCCGTGCGATGTGACCAGCCAGCCGTCTGACAAGGACGAGATCTACCGCCGCAAGGGCAATATCGCCGTCACCCTGGTGGACAAGGGAGAGCGGGATGCCTTCGTGGCCCAGGAGGCGCACCGTTGCCTCGAGTGCAACTACCTGTGCAGCAAGTGCGTGGATGTCTGCCCCAACCGGGCCAACGTCGCCATCGCGGTGCCGGGCTTCAAGGACCAGTTCCAGACCTTGCACCTGGACGCCTACTGCAACGAGTGCGGCAACTGCGCCCAGTTCTGCCCCTGGCAGGGCAAGCCCTATCAGGACAAGGTCACCATCTTCAGCCTGCCCGAGGACTTCGACAATAGCCGCAACCCCGGTTTCTATCTGGCCGAAGGCCATGACGGAGGCGGTGAGCTGCGGGTGCGTCAGGGCGGCAAGACCTATCGCCTGACCATAGACGCCCAGAGCCAGATTCTGGATGTGCCCGAGGCCCTTGGTGACATGTGCCGCATCATCAGCCATGTCCATGCGCACCACCACTACCTGCTGGGGGCCGTCGCGGCCTGAGCGAATAACGAATAAGCGAAGGAGCAAACCATGTTTATTCTGAAAAACGTCACCGCCGTCCAGCTGGAGCCGACCCGGGTGTTGGAGGGGGTGGATATCGCCATCGAAGGTTCCCTTATCAAGGCGGTAGGCCCTAATCTGCGGGCCCTCTACCCGGAGGCCAACTACCGGGAGATGGGGGGCAAGCTGGTGATGCCGGGCATTGTCTGTGCCCACAACCACTTCTACTCCGGCCTGTCGCGGGGGATCATGGCCAACATCGCCCCCTGCCCGGACTTTATCTCCACCCTGAAAAACCTCTGGTGGCGGCTCGATCGGGCGCTCGACGAGGAGTCCCTCTACTACAGCGGTCTCATCTGTTCGCTCGAGGCGATCAAGAGCGGCTGCAGCGCGGTGATCGACCACCACGCTTCGCCCAATTTCATCAAGGGCTCCCTCAATGTGCTGCGCAAAGGGTTCATGGAGGCGGGGCTGCGCGGCATGACCTGCTTCGAGACCACGGATCGCAACGGGGGGTTGGCCGAGCTGCAGGCCGGGGTAGAGGAGAATATCCAGTTCGCGCAAGCCATCGATGCCGCCAAGGCCAAGGGGGACGAACCCTATCTGGTGGAGGCGCACATCGGCGCCCACGCCCCCTTCACCGTGCCGGATGAGGGGCTGGCCATGCTGCGCGAAGCGCTGCAAGTCACCGGCCGTGGTCTGCATATCCATGTGGCGGAAGACCGCTACGACCTGGCCCATGGCCACCACCGTTATGGCAATGAGCCCATCGCCCGGCTGGACGCGTTTGATCTTGTCGACAGCAAGTCGCTGATTGCCCACGGCATCTATTTGAGCCCGGCTGACATCGAGCTGCTCAACAGCCGCGATGCCTTCCTGGTGCACAACGCCCGCTCCAACATGAACAACCACGTGGGCTACAACATGCACCTGCCACAGTTTCGCAACCTGGCCCTTGGCACCGACGGCATCGGCGCCGACATGTTCGAAGAGCTCAAGTTTGCCTACTTCAAGCACAGGGATGCGGGCGGGGCGCTGTGGCCAGACAGCTTTGCCCGGTTCCTGTGGAACGGCAACACCCTGCTCGAGCGCAACTTCGGTGCCCAGTTTGGCCGACTGGAGGCGGGTTACAAGGCCGACCTCACCATCTGCGACTACGCCGCACCGACTCCGCTGGCGCCGCGCAACCTCGGCGGCCACCTTGCTTTTGGCATGGGCTCATCCTCTGTCAACAGCGTGATGGTGGAGGGGCGTATGGTCTATCAGGATCGCGAGTTCGCCTTTGACGTCGAGCCCATTTATCAGCAGGCCAGCAAGGTGGCAAGCCGCCTGTGGCAACGGATGGACGCGCTGGCCTAGGGCCGCCGTTTGCAGATTTGCACCGGATTGCCCGCCCTGTGGAACGTCCCGGCGGCGGGCAGCAAGAGTAAGGACGACACATGATTGAACAATTCTTCCGACCCGAGCAACTGGGCCAGGCGTTGGCCCTCAAGGCCCAGTTTGGCAACGACGCCGTCTACATGGGGGGCGGCAGCAAGCTCAACGCCGCCCCGACCCGCACCGACAAGAAGGTCGCCATCTCCCTGGAGCGGCTCGGCCTTGGCCAGATTGAGCAACAGCATGGCCAGCTCCACATCGGCGCCAGCGTCACCCTGCAAACCCTCAAAGATGATCCCCGCACCCCGGCCGCGTTGGGCGAGGCGCTGGGATTTGTCTACTCCCGCCATCTGCGCAACCAGGCCACGGTCGGCGGCGAGCTTGCCTGCCAGCAGCAGGACTCCCCCCTGCTGCCGGTGCTGCTGGTGCTCGAAGCCGTGGTGGTGCTGGAGAACAACCAGCTGCAGCCCATCGACGCCTATCTGGCCGGCCAGCGCAAGGAGCTGGTGTTGGGGGTGGTGCTGCCGGAACCCGACCTGCGCTGCGCGACCCGTCGCATCAGTCGTAACGCCGACGGCCTGGCCGTGATGACGGCGGCGGTGGCCCTCGATGCCCTTGGCGAGATGCGGGTCGCCCTGGCCGGCGTGACGCCGCAGCCCATGCGGTTGCGTGATGTGGAGCGGCGCGATCTGCACGATGCGGCGCTGGAGGCGGCGGTGAGCGAGCTGGTCACTCCGCGTGCGGATCTCGGTGGCAGCGTGGCCTACAAGCGCTATATCAGCGGCGTGGTGGTGGCGGATCTGCTGGTGGAGTGCCAGCAGCAGGAGGTACAGGCATGATGGAACTCAACTTCACCCTGAACGGTGCCCTGCGCACCGTCATTTGCCCCGCTGGCGAGAATGCCCAGCGGGTGCTGTTCAACCAGTGCCGGATGCATTCGGTGCGCAACAGTGACGACGGCTTCGGCTTTGCCGGCTCCGACGCCATCCTCTTCAATGGCAAGGTGGTCAACGCCTCCCTGCTGATCGCCGCGCAACTGGAAGGGGCCGAGGTGCGCACCGCCGAGTCGCTGGGCAGCTGGAACCAGCTCAGCCTGGTGCAGCAGGCCATGGTGGATGTGGGGGTCGTGCAATCCGGTTACAACGATCCGGCCGCCTCCCTGATCGTGACCGACCTGCTTGATCGCCACCCGAACCCCACCCGTGATCAAATCGACGATGCGCTCTCTGGCCTGTTCCACCGTGACGGCGGCTACCAGCAGTTCTACCAGGCCATCGAGCTCGCCTGCTCGCGGATGAAGGATCCGGATTACCTGTGCCAGATCGCCCCCGAGTTTCGGGGCGACTTGCGCCACATCGGCAAGAGCTGCCCGAAGGTGGACGCCGCCAAGATGGTGCAGGCCAAGCCCTGCTACGTGGAGGATCGGGTCACCGAGGATGCGTTGGTGATCAAGATGCTGCGAAGCCCCCATCCCCATGCCCTCATCACCCGGCTCGACGTGAGCCGCGCCGAAGCCATGCCGGGGGTGGTGCACGTCATCACCTACCGCAACTGCCCAGATGTCTACTACACCCCGGGTGGCCAGAGCGCCCCCGAGCCGTCACCGCTGGATCGCCGCATGTTTGGTCGCAAGCTGCGCCACGTGGGGGACAGGGTGGCCGCCGTGGTGGCCGAGAGCGAAGCCATTGCGCTGGCGGCCCTCAAACTCATCGAGGTCGAGTATCAGGTACTGCCGGCAGTAATGAACATCGATGAGGCGATGGCCCCCAATGCGCCGTTGGTGCACGACGAACCCATCGTCTACATGGCCGGCGCCCCGGCGGATCTGGAGGCCCAGAACGCCAACGCCGTCTATCGCGATGACGAGCACATGATCATCAATTTCCCCATCGGGGCTCGCCCCCATGAGAACCAGGCCGCCAGCGTCCATGGCCAGATTGGCGATGTGGCCAAGGGCTTTGCCGAAGCGGATGTGGTGCTGGAGCGCACCTACGAATCCACCCAGGCCCAGCAGTGCCCGACCGAGCCGCACATTTGCTTCACCTACATGGATGGGGAGCGCCTCATCATTCACGCCTCCACCCAGGTGCCCTGGCACGTGCGCCGTCAGGTGGCGCGCATCGTCGGCATGAAGCAGCACCAGGTGCACGTCATCAAGGAGCGGGTAGGGGGCGGCTTTGGCTCCAAGCAGGACATCCTGCTGGAGGAGGTGTGTGCCTGGGCGACCAAGGTCACCGGCCGTCCGGTCACCTTCCGTTACACCCGTGAAGAGGAGTTCATCAGCAACACCTCCCGCCACGTAGCCAAGGTGACGGTGAAGATAGGAGCCAAAAAAGATGGCACCCTCACCGCCATCGACATGGATTTTCGTGCCAACACAGGCCCTTACGGCAACCACTCATTGACGGTGCCAAGCAACGGCCCGGCGCTCTCCCTGCCGCTCTATCCGTGCGACAACGTGCGTTTCACCGTCAACACCTACTACAGCAACATCTGCCCGACCGGGGCCTATCAGGGTTACGGTGCGCCCAAGGGCAACTTCGCGCTGACCATGGCCATCGCCGAGCTGGCAGAGCAACTGGGCATCGATCAGCTCGAGATGGTGGAGCACAACCGGGTCCACGAAGGGGACATCCTCAAGGTGCTGGGGGCCATCGGCGAGGGCAAGATGCCTACCTCGGTGCCCCATGCCGCCAGCTGCGCCCTCGAGCCCATCCTGAAACAGGGGCGCGAGCTCATCGCCTGGGACAGCCCCAAACCTGCGGACGGGGATTGGCGCATCGGCCGTGGCGTCGCCATCATCATGCAAAAATCGGGGATCCCGGACATCGATCAGGCCAACTGCATGGTCAAGCTGGAATCTGATGGCACCTTTATCGTCCACTCCGGTGGCGCCGATATCGGCACTGGCCTCGACACCGTGGTGGCCAAGCTGACCGCCGAGGTGCTGGGTTGCCCGCTCGGCGATGTGCATGTGATTTCCGGCGACACCGACCACGCCCTGTTCGACAAGGGGGCCTATGCCTCTTCGGGCACCTGCTTCTCCGGCAACGCGGCCAAGAAGGCGGCCGAGAACCTCAGGGAGAAGATCCTGTTTCATGGCGCCGCCATGCTGGGCGAACCGGTGACGGATGTCGAGCTGATCTACCCCGGGGTGGTGCGCGGCAAGATGGGAGAGGTCTCCCTTGGCCAGATCGCCCACAAGGCGGAGACCGGCACCGGCTTTGGCATCCTGGTGGGTACCGCCAGCTACATCACCTCGGAGCTGGCCTTCCCGTACGGGGCCAACTTCGCCGAGGTGGCGGTCAACGTGCGCACCGGCGAGATCCGCCTCGACAAGTTCTACGCCCTGCTCGACTGCGGCACTCCCATCAACCCCGAGCTGGCCCTTGGCCAGATCTACGGCGCCACCATGCGGGCCATCGGCCACTCCTTGACCGAGGAGATCTGCTACGACGGCAAGGGGATCCCGCTCACCCGGGATCTCAAGAGCTATGGTGCGCCCAAGATTGGCGACATCCCGCGCGACTTCAGGGCCTTCCTGGTACCGAGTGACGACAAGGTCGGTCCTTACGGCGCCAAGTCCATCTCGGAGATCGGGGTCAACGGCGCCGCGCCCGCCATCGCCACCGCCATTCACGACGCCTGCGGGATCTGGCTGCGCAAATGGCACTTCACGCCGGAGCAGATCCTGCGTGAGCTCGGCAAGCTGGAGCAACAAACGGTGGCATGACAAGAGAAAAGGTGAGGGGCGGGCGCAGGCTCGCCCCGACACCTGACAGCGGAATGAGTACTCCGCCCATATTCTGTGTGATGGGACAATCAAGATGTCTAAAACAACACGCAAGCACTCGGACCTGATTTACGAGCTGGAAGACCAGCCCCCCTTTTCGCAAACCCTGATGGGCGCAGTGACCCATCTGCTGGCCATTTTTGTGCCCATGGTGACCCCGGCTCTCATCGTCGGCGGGGCCCTCGGCCTCTCCACCGAGACCACCGCCTATCTGGTCTCCATGGCGATGATCGCCTCCGGCATCGGCACCTGGTTGCAGGTGAACCGCTACGGCCCCATCGGCTCGGGCCTGCTCTCCATCCAGTCGGTCAACTTCTCCTTCGTTACCGTGATGATTGCGCTCGGCAGCGCCATGAAAAAAGATGGCCTGCACGAGGAGCTGATCGTCTCGACCCTGCTCGGGGTCTCCTTTGTCGGCGCCTTCCTGGTGATGGGCTCCTCCTTCGTACTGCCTTACCTCAAGCGGGTGATCACCCCGACCGTGAGCGGGGTGGTGGTGTTGATGATTGGCCTTAGCCTCATCAAGGTGGGGATCATCGACTTTGGCGGCGGCTTCTCCGCCATGAGTAGCGGTACCTTCGGCAAGTACGAAAACATCGGCCTGGGGCTATTGGTGCTCTGCGTCATCGTCGCCTTCAACTGCAGCAAGAGTCCGCTGCTTCGCATGAGTGGCATCGCCATCGGTTTGCTGGTGGGATATGTGGTGGCCCTGATGCTTGGCATGGTGGATTTCTCCCCGTTAAATGATCTGCCCCTGGTCACCATTCCGGTGCCGTTCAAATACGGCTTTACCTTTGATGCCCACGCCTTCCTCTTGGCGGGTACCATTTATCTGTTGAGCGTGCTGGAGGCTGTGGGGGACATCACCGCCACCGCCATGGTCTCGCGCCAGGAGATCCGCGGCCCCGAGTTTCAAAAACGGCTTTCCGGCGGCGTATTGGCGGACGGCCTGGTGTCGGTGATCGCCTCGGCCCTCGGCTCCCTGCCGCTCACCACCTTTGCCCAGAACAACGGCGTCATCCAGATGACCGGGGTGGCCTCGCGCCACGTGGGCAAGTTTATCGCCGTCATCTTGGTGCTGCTGGGACTCTTCCCCGTGGTGGGGCGCTTCTTTACCACCATACCGTCCCCGGTGATGGGGGGCGCCATGACCATCATGTTCTCCATGATCGCCATCGCCGGTGGCCGCATCATCATCAGCCACGGCTTCGATCGCCGCGAGACCCTGATCGTCGCCACCTCGCTGGGCCTGGGGCTCGGCGTCTCCTACGACCCGAACGTCTTCAAGGTGTTGCCCGCCGGCATCTACATGCTGGTAGAGAACCCCATCTGCGCCGGCGGCATCACCGCCATCATCCTGAATCTGGTGCTGCCCCCGAGCCGCAAGCGCAAGGTGCTCAAGGGCGCCGAGGGGGTGGAAGTGATCCAACTCAGCGACAAGCCGGACAGCGCCTTTCAGACCGCCCCCGCCAGCCGGGAGGCAGTGCCCAGGGTAGAGGAAGCAGGGGGGAGTGAACCCGGGATAGAGCGGGTCTGAATCTCATTACAGAACGATAAAAACAGGGACAAGGTTATGAACTACGACAACTCAGTCAAAGCCATCCGTGGCAGCTTTTTTGACATCACCCGGGTGGTGGATCACCCCGAGGAGATAGAGGCTCACGCCCGCCTCGTCGAGGATGGGCTCCTGATCATCCGCAACGGCTGCATCGACTGGTTCGGTCAGTGGGAGGAGGGCAAGGGGCGAATCCCGACCGAGGTGCGGGTGCGTGATTATCGCGGCAAGCTCATCGTGCCGGGCTTTGTCGACACCCACATTCATTACCCCCAGAGCGAGATGGTGGGGGCCTATGGCGAGCAGCTGCTGGAGTGGCTCAACCAGCACACCTTCCCGGCCGAGCGGCGCTACAACGATCGCGAGTATGCCCGCGAGATGTCCACCTTCTTTATCAAGCAGCTGCTGCGAAACGGCACTACCACGGCGCTGGTGTTCGGCACCGTTCACCCCGAGTCGGTGGATGCCCTGTTCGAGGCTGCCAGTCGCATCAATATGCGGATGATCGCGGGCAAGGTGATGATGGATCGCAACGCCCCCGATTATCTGCTCGATACTGCCGAGAGCAGCTATCTGCAGAGCAAGGCGCTGATTGAGCGCTGGCATGGCAACGGTCGCCTGCTTTATGCCATCACACCACGATTTGCCCCCACCTCGACACCCGAGCAGCTGGCGATGGCAAAACGACTGCGTGAGGAGTACCCCACCACCTATCTGCACACCCATCTGTGTGAAAACAAGGAGGAGATCGCCTGGGTCAAATCCCTCTTTCCCGAGCATCAGGGTTACCTCGACGTCTATCACCAGCACGGTCTCACCGGCCACAACTGCGTGTTTGCCCACTGCATCCACCTGGAAGAGCAGGAGTGGGATTGCCTCAAGGAGACCGACTCCACCATCGCGTTTTGCCCTACTTCGAACCTGTATCTCGGTAGCGGCCTCTTCAAGCTGCACAAGGCTTGGCACAAGCAGGTGAAGGTGGGGATAGGCACCGACATCGGTGCCGGCACCACCTTCAACATGCTGCAGACCCTCAACGAGGCCTACAAGGTGATGCAACTGCAAAGCGAGCGCCTCTCGGCCTATCAGGCCTTCTATCTCGCCACCCTGGGGGGCGCCCATTCACTGGGGCTGGACGAGAAGATAGGCAGCTTTGCCACGGGCAAGGAGGCGGATTTCGTGGTGCTCGACCCGGTCGCCACTCCGCTGCAGCAGCTGCGTTATGACAACTCCACCACCTTGCGCGACAAGTTGTTCGTGCTGTTGACCCTGGGGGATGACAGATCCATCTACCGCACCTATGTGGATGGCCAGCTGGTGCACGAGCGAGGGTAGGGAAGGCAACGGGGCGGCGTGAAGTTGCCCCAGAGAACACGAAGGCTGGCGAACCCGCAAGGGGCGCCGGCATCGCAAACACCGGGGCCAGACCCCGGGACACAAGGGGAAATGGCCCGGTTTTGTTGACCAGCAAGGCAAACGTTTGAATCTGCCTGTCATCTGGTCTTGGCGCTGCGACAGGCCCGCAGGAGAGACCCGCAGTGAGTACCGCCATTTCGTCACGACACGCATGTCGTTACAACACATTCAGGTGTTTTCGAAAGGAGTTGGGTATGACCCAGGCAAACAGCAGGATACGCAGTGTGCAAGAGCAGGCCGGGCAGGAGGTTGGCGAGGCCGGATCAGGACAAACACCCATGGGGGCGCTCGATCGCTTCTTCATGATCAGCGAGCGGGGCAGCAACGTGCGCCAGGAGGTGCTGGCCGGGCTCACCACCTTCCTCGCCATGGTCTATTCGGTGATCGTGGTGCCCAGCATGCTCGGCAAGGCGGGCTTTCCCCCCGGCGCCGTCTTTGTGGCTACCTGTCTGGTGGCGGGCTTTGGTTCGCTGCTGATGGGGCTTTGGGCCAAGCTGCCCATGGCCATCGGCTGCGCCATCTCGCTCACCGCCTTTACCGCCTTCAGCCTGGTGCTGGGGCAGCAGATCTCCATCCCGGTGGCCCTCGGCGCGGTCTTTTTGATGGGGGTACTCTTTACCGCCATCTCGGTGACCGGAGTGCGCAGCTGGATCCTGGATAACCTGCCGATGGGGATCGCCCACGGCACCGGCATCGGCATCGGGCTCTTCCTATTGCTGATTGCCGCCAACGGGGTGGGGCTGGTGATCAAGAACCCGCTGGAAGGCTTGCCGGTGGCGCTCGGGGCCTTTACCTCCATGCCGGTCATCATGTCCCTTATCGGCCTTGCGGTGATCTTCGGCCTTGAAAAACTGCGGGTGCCGGGCGGGATCCTCCTGGTCATCATCGCCATCTCCATCTTCGGTCTCATCTTCGATCCGGCGGTGACCTATCAGGGGCTGTTCGCCATGCCGAGCCTGGCGGATGCGCAGGGCAACTCCCTTATCTTCAGCCTGGACATCATGGGAGCCCTCTCGCCCCTGGTGCTGCCCAGCGTGCTGGCGCTGGTGATGACGGCGGTGTTCGACGCCACCGGCACCATACGGGCGGTGGCGGGCCAGGCCAATCTGCTGGACAAGGATGGCCACATCATCAACAGCGGCAAGGCGCTCAGTGCCGACTCTGTCAGCAGCATCTTCTCCGGCCTGGTGGGGGCGGCGCCGGCCGCCGTCTATATCGAGTCGGCGGCGGGCACGGCAGCGGGCGGCAAGACGGGGCTCACCGCCACCGTAGTGGGGGTCTTGTTCCTGCTGATGCTGTTCCTCTCGCCGCTCTCCTACCTGGTGCCGGCCTATGCCACCGCGCCGGCCCTGATGTACGTCGGGCTCCTGATGCTGAGCAATGTCACCAAGCTTGATTTCAGTGACTCCGTCGGGGCCATGTCCGGCCTGGTGTGCGCCGTCTTCATCGTGCTCACCTGCAATATCGTCACCGGCATCATGCTGGGCTTCAGCGCCCTGGTGATCGGGCGCGTCTGCTCCAACGAGTGGCGCAAGCTCAACCCGGGCACCGTTATCATCGCCCTGGCCCTGGTGATTTTCTACGCTGGGGGGTGGGCCATCTAGGGATGCCTACCCGTTTCGGGGCCGCCGCCAGGCGGCCCCGTTTTTTTGTGGGGAGAGGGGAATTTTTGGCAACAGTGGTTGGCTTCTCTTGCCAGTGTGGCAAGAGAGCGGGGCGCCTCTTTTTGCTATGTGAAAAGAGAGTCAGAGCCCCTTTGGCTGCAAAGATCTGGCCGCTACCATTTTGATAAAGCCGGCTACCAGATTGATACGCCCGCTCTTTATGCTCCCCTTGTTTGCCACCATGCTTGCCTGCCAACAATTACATCGGGGGCAAGATATTCAGGCAGATGGGATCCCCTTCACACTTCTTGCCATCCTCCCGCTCCCATGGGGAAACGGGCGCATATCTTGCTGTTTTTCATCTGGTTCTGGAATTTTCCCATCTGAAAAAGGACTGGATCATGTCCATAGGATTACCCCTCAAGCGGGTGGATGCCGAGGCCAAGGTGACCGGCAGCGCCCGCTATACCGATGACAACATCATGCTCGGCATGCGCCACGCCAAGTACGTGCGAAGCAACATCGCCCACGGCAGGGTGCTCGCTATCGATGCCTCCGAGGCGCTGGCCCTGCACGGGGTCGAAGCCGTGTTTACCCATGAGGATGTGCCCGCCACCTGCTATCGCACCGCCGGTCACGCCTGGTCCCTTGATGAGGCCAAGCGAGATGTCAAAGACCGGCGTCTGCTCACCGACCATGTGCGCCACTTCGGCGACGGGGTCGCCATCGTGGTAGCCCGCGATCCCCTGGTTGCCGAGAAGGCCGCCGCCCTGGTCAAGGTGAGCTACGAGCCGCTGCCGGTGATGACGGATGCCCGGAGCGCCCTGGCTGACGATGCCCATCCCATCCAACCCGGCGGCAACCTGCTGCGGCAAAGCCAAATTCGCGCGGGGGAGCCGGAGCAGGCCATCGCTGCGGCAGATGTTCAGTTCAAGGGCCACTATCAGACCCCTGTGGTGCAGCACTGCCATCTAGAGACGGTCACCTGTTACGCCTACATGGATCAGCCGGATCATATCGTGGTGGTCTCCAGCACCCAGATCCCCCAGATAGTGCGCAGCCGGGTGGCCAAATCCCTTGGCCTGCCCTGGTCGAGCGTGCGGGTGATCAAGCCCTACATGGGAGGCGGGTTTGGCAACAAGCAGGATGTGCTGGAAGAGCCGATGGCGGCGTTTCTGAGCTACAAGCTTGGCGGCGTGCCGGTCAAGGTGACTTTGAGCCGGGAGGAGTGCTTCTTTGCCTCCCGCACCCGCCACGGTTTTGCCATCGACGGCACCCTCGGTATCGACCGGGATGGCACCCTCAAGGGGTATCAGCTTGACGTGCTCTCCAACACCGGCGGTTATGCCTCCCACGGCCATTCGATTGCCAGCGCCGGCGCCAACAAGATCAGCTACCTCTATCCACGCAGCGCCTTTGGCTACGATGCCAAGACCTTCTACAGCAACCTGCCCACCGCTGGCGCCATGCGCGGTTACGGCGCCCCCCAGGTGGTGTTTGCCCTCGAGTGCATGCTGGATGACGCCTGCGCCGAGCTTGGGCTCGACCCGCTCGCCGTGCGTATCGCCAACGTGGCCCGCGAGGGGGACGTCAATCAGGTCAACCAGAAGACCATCTACAGCGCAGGGCTCCCCGAGTGCCTGCGTCGGGGGGGCGAGCAGTTCGAATGGGCGCGCCTGCGGGCCAAGTGTCTGGCGCAGGATCCGGCGAGCCGGGTACGGCGCGGGGTGGGGGTGGCCTGCTTCAGCTACGGTTCCAACACCTATCCGGTGGGGGTGGAGATCGCCGGCGCCCGCATGCTGCTCAACCAGGATGGCACCGTCAATTTGCAGATCGGCGCCACCGAGATAGGGCAGGGGTCGGATACCGTCTTTGCCCAGATGGCGGCCCAGACGTTAGGCATTCCGTTTGAGCAGATCCGGGTCATCTCGACCCAGGATACCGACATCACCGCCTACGATCCGGGCTCGTTCGCCTCGCGCCAGAGCTATGTGGCGGCCCCCGCCATCCATCAGGCGGCGCTGCAACTGAGGGCCCGCATTTTGTCGCTGGCGGCCCAGCTCTGCCATCAGGATGTGGGATCGCTCACCCTGATCGACGGCTACGTGGTGCTGGCCGGTGCGCCGGACAAGGTGCTTATCAGCGTCGCCGAGGTGTCGGTCAACGCCTACTACCACCTCACCATCGGCGGCCAGATCACCTCGGAGGTCTCCCACAAGACCACCACCAACCCGCCGAGCTTTGGCTGCACCTTCGTCGATCTCAGTGTCGACATCGATCTCTGCAAGGTGACCATCAACCGCATCCTCAACCTGCACGATGCGGGCAAGATCCTCAACCCGCAGCTGGCAGAGGGGCAGGTGCACGGCGGCATGGGGATGGGGATCGGCTGGTCCCTGTTTGAGGAGATGATCATCGATGCCAAGAGCGGAGTGGTGCGCAACCCCAACCTGCTGGACTACAAGTTCCCCACCATGCTGGACTTGCCCGAACTCGAGTGCGACTTCGTCCAGACCCATGAGCCCCAGTCGGTCTATGGCCACAAATCCCTGGGTGAGCCGCCCATCATCTCCCCCGGCCCGGCCATTCGCAACGCCATCAGGATGGCCACCGGTGTGGCCATCAACGAGCTGCCCATCACCCCCAAGACCCTGTTTCGGGAGTTTGTCGCTGCGGGTTTGATCACCGAGGGCACAAGGGAGGAGCAACCCCATGTTTGATATTGCCCGTTACTACAAGGCCCACAGCGTGGCCGAGGCCGTCGCCCTGCGCCAGGCCGACCCCGAGGCGCGTCTGCTGGCCGGTGGTACCGACGTGATGATCCAGCTTCATCACCTCAACCCTGCCTATCGCCATATCGTCGATATTCACGACTTGCCCGAACTCAAAGGGGTGAGCGAGGGGGCCGACGGCTCTATTCGCATCGGCTCTGGCACCACCTTTACCGAGCTGATTGAAAACGAACTGGTACAGCGCCGCCTGCCGATGCTGGCGGAAGCCGCCGCCACCATCGCCGGCCCGCAGATCCGCAACGTTGCCACCTATGGCGGCAACATCTGCAACGGCGCCACCAGCGCCGACTCGGCGGCGCCCACCGTGGCGCTTGAGGCCGAGCTGGAAATCGCCGGCCCGGGCGGCACGCGCCGCATCCCCATCGCCGGTTTTCACACCGGCCCAGGCAAGGTGGCGCTGCAACCGGCGGACATCCTGGTGGCATTTCACTTTGCCCCGGACGCGCACCCCCATGCGGGATCCCACTACTTCAAGTACGCCATGCGGGGTGCCATGGATATCGCTACCATCGGCTGCGCCGCCTACTGCCAAATTGAGGATGGTCACTTCAAGCGCCTGCGGCTGGCTTATGGCGTGGCGGCCCCGACGCCGGTGCGCACGCCCCACGCGGAAGCGGCGGCCGAGGGGCAACCCCTGACCCGGGCGACGCTGGCAGCGATCGCCGAGGCGGTGGTGGCCGATGTGGCGCCGCGCTCCTCCTGGCGGGCGGAGAAAGAGTTCCGCTTGCACCTTATCAAAACCCTGGCGCAGCGGGTTGTCGCCTGCGCCGTCGAACGTGCCGGAGGCCAGATCCTATGATGCAACCGCAAAGCTGTCCCACTGTTGCGATCCAGTGCGAGATCAACGGCAAACCCTACTCCTATGCGGTCTCGCCCAGTGTGTCCCTGCTTCACTTTCTGCGCGGGCAGGGGCTTATCAGCGTGAAAGAGGGGTGCAGCGTCGGCGAGTGCGGCGCCTGTACCGTGCGGGTGGATGGCGTGGCCCTCGACAGTTGCCTCTATCTGGCGGTGTGGGCCGATGGCAAATCCATTCGCACCGTGGAGGGGGAGCGCAGAGGTAACGAGCTCTCCGACGTGCAGCAGGCCTTTATCGACGAGGGGGCGGTGCAGTGCGGCTTTTGCACCCCGGGATTGGTCATGGCGAGCGCCGCCCTGCTCGACAAGACAGAGCGCCGTCCGCTGACCGAGGCGGAGATCCGCCGCGGGCTGTCGGGGAATCTGTGCCGCTGCACCGGCTACCAGAACGTGGTGCGGGCGGTGAAAAAGTGCTGCAGGAGTGAGTGACCAGGCGCTTCACCTGCAAGCCGGATAGATAGCAAAAGGCCCGCCTTCATCAGGCGGGCCTTTTTATGGGGGATGGCAAGGGAACTCACCCCTTTTGCTGATCGATCACCAGTTTGCCATCCTTGACCGGGATGGTGGCTCCCGGCGCCTTGTCCATCCGGATCACCCCTTCCTGCCCCGCAAGGCGGTAGGTGACGTCATAGCCCAGAGTGCGGGTGCTGCTCTCCTGCACGGTTTTGCAGCGCTGCTCCGTAGTGGTGTAGGTATCCCCCGCCTGCATGTTGCCCTGCACCTGGTTGCCGGCATAGCCACCCGCGACTGCACCGGCGGCGGTCGCCACCTTCTTGCCACTGCCGCCGCCAAACTGGTGGCCGAGCACACCGCCAAGCGCCGCCCCCACCACTGTGCCCAGCACCTTGTGTTCATCCTGCACCGGCTTACGGTGGGTCACGGTGACGTTGCGACACTCCTGACGGGGCGTCTTGATGGTTTCGGTCACCGGCTTGCTGGCGATCACCTCGGCGAAGGTGGGCTCGGGGGTGAAGAAACCACCGCTGGCCGCAGCCGACAACGCCAGTGCCGATGTAATACCGATCCCGATCCCCGCCATCATGGACTTGTTCATCTTCTCTTCTCCTGCAATCTCAATCTGGGTGCTTGGCTAGCCTGTATTCATCTTGTCAATAGTGCCCTGGTCGGACAAGGCGAGCCGGGGCTGGCTGCGACAGCCGCTGACAAGGTCAAAAAAACGCCACTTCAAAAAGTGTCTGGCTTTGGCGACAACGGCGAAAAAATCGCCGCGAAATGGCGATGTCGAGGGAACAAGAGGGGGCATGGGCCTATTGTGAGTCGCATTTTGCAATCATCTGGCATGTTGATGGCCTCGGGCGAGGCTTGTTGGGTGGTTCGAGAGCCCTGGGCGTGGGGATTGGGGACAAGGTGTCGATCCGGCAAGGCTTTTGCAGCGTATGTGGCAAGAAGCGGAAATAAGTCAGGGCAGATGGATGGCGCGTTGACGCAGAGTCACAGCCAATCCGGGACCTGATACTGAAAGAGTGAGAAGGGGGACTTATGTCACTGTTACCCAGCTGGATCACCCCGGCCATCCAGGCCAATGTCATCACGATGCAGCAAGCCGAACGACTGCTCGCCTCCCTCTATCAGCCGCTGGCGGCAGACGGGGAAGAGTTGCCCGCCGACCTCGCAGACATCAGCCTCAAGCTCTACTGTTTTCGCCAGCAGGGACGGGTGCGTCACTAACGCCGGCATAAAAAACACGCCGCCCTGCGGCGGCGTGTCACGGCATTGGCCGATCAGGCCAGCATCACCTGCAGCACCAGCATCAGGGCGCCAAAGCCCAGCACGAAGCCCACCATGGGCAGCACGAACTTGACCCACTTGTTGAACTGGATGCCGAGCATCTGCAGGGTGACCAGCACCAGGCCGGTGGGGGCCAGGAACAGCATGGCGTATTGTCCCCAGTTATAGGCCGACACCACTATGTAGCGCGGGATCATCACGGTATCCGCCAGCGGCGCCATGATGGGCATGGAGAGCACCGCGAGCCCCGAGGAGGAGGGCACCACCAGTCCCAGCAAGGTGAAGACCAGCATCTGGCTCACCGCGAACACGGCGCCGTGCATGCCGGAGACCAGGTCGGAGGCATAGGCCAGTATGGTGTCCGAGATCATCCCCTGATCCAGCACCAGGTTGACCCCTCGCGCCAGCCCTATGATGAGGGAGACGGCCACCAGCTCGGAGGCCCCCTGGGTGAAGGCTTCGACCGCCTCTTTCTCCTTCAGTCCCGAGATGAAAATGATGATGATGGCGATGGTGAGGAAGGAGGCGGCCATCTGCGGGAACCACCAGCCGGCCATGGAGACGCCCCACACCATCAGCGGGAAGGCGAGGATGAACAGGGTCAGGATGATCTTGCGGCGCAGGGTGAAGGGCACGCCCTCATCCATGGAGCCCTCTTTCAGGAAGCGGGCCCGGAAGCTGTCTCTGTCCTCATAGGTGTAGGAGAAGGCCGGATTGGCCTTGAGCTTCTTGCAGTACCAGTAGAGATAGGCGATTACCACCAGGGTGCCCACCAGGCAGCCGACCGCACGGAAGATGAGCCCCTCGGTGAAGGGGATGCCGGCGGCATTGGAGGCGATCACTACGGAGAAGGGGTTGATGGTGGAGAAGGTGGTGCCCATGGAGGCGGCGAGGAAGATGGCCCCCACACAGACGATGGAGTCATACCCGAGCGCCAGGAAGATGGGCACCAGGATGGGGTAGAAGGCGACCGCCTCCTCTTCCAGCCCGCAGGTGGTCCCCCCCAGCGCCATCACCAGACAGACCAGGGCCACGAACAGGAACTCGTTGCCTTGTGTCTTGCGCGACAGTGCCACCAGGCCCGCACTGAAGGCTCCCGTCTTGTTAATGACGCCGATAAGCCCACCGAGCACCAGGATGAAGACGATGATGTCGGCCCCCTCTATGGTGCCCTTGACCATGCTGACCGCCACGTCACCAAGCCCCTTGGGGGCCTGCTCCAGCCGCTCATAGGTGCCGGGAATGGCGATGGGCTTGCGAATGGTGCCGTTGATGAACTGGGC
Organism: Aeromonas sp. S18(2024); assembly: GCF_041402525.1. Classification (NCBI taxonomy): domain Bacteria; kingdom Pseudomonadati; phylum Pseudomonadota; class Gammaproteobacteria; order Aeromonadales; family Aeromonadaceae; genus Aeromonas; species Aeromonas sp. S18(2024). Next base: position 628,744 of record NZ_JBGLQV010000001.1, read on the forward strand.
AACATCGATATTGATATTCAATTTTTCAAGCTCGGCCTGGGTGGCGGGCACCCGACTGGTTTCCCCCTGCGGTGTGTTGACCATCAGGGTAGCGCTGGCGGGATTATAAGAGAGTTTGGCATAGGCTCCCGCCGGAATAATCCAGGTGAGGGCAATAGCCAGCAACATGATCAAAAACAGAATGGTAAACGCAGTGGGGAATTGTCTCCGGGTCTTGGTATTCGGCTCGGCACACATAAAATGCTCCTCGATAAAGCAGGTTAAGGTTCGGCGGAATATCGGGTCGATAGGGTTCCTTCGTCATGACAGAGAAGTGCGCAGTTTGACTGCCAGCTGCGCACTCGTTGGCGAGAAATCTGGCCTGATATTGAACATCCGGTGGATTGTTTCAGGACGTAACCATAACGTGCTGGAAAGGGAATGAACATGGTACTCACTCGGCTTTATGGGCTGGTTCACAGAATATATTTATGGCGATCGCAAACGTTAATTTCATGTTATTTGGTACATCGCAATACTTATTTCATAATTATTCCTGACGTCGCCTTTTAATTTATTGTCGGGTGATGACTGGATGAAAATTAATATATCTGGAGTGCGTATTCGGCTTGCTCCGAACCGCTCGCGCTATATCAATATTCAGCACAGGGAACAGGCTTGGGGGTTGCCCGAATGAGAGCTTGAAAAAAGACCCGCTCAAGATGCCGCACTCACGCTTTTAAAGCCTCATACAGATTCCAATACGACGTTTTGCTAATGGTTGCCACCCCTCCTCCCTGATACCCTGCCATTTTCGCAAGAGACCCACCCGAAGCATGATGCCCGGGTGCGGTGCCCGGTCTGTACCCGGACCGGATGAGCTCCCGCTTTGTGCCATATGTGAGGAAGGAACCCGATGACAAAGCAGAACATCTATGAAATGGGCCTTGAGCAGACATCCGCCAATTTCGATCCCCTGACCCCCATCAGCTTTCTGGCGCGGGCGGCCCGCGTCTATCCCGACTATCCGGCGGTGATCCACGGCCCCTTGCGCCAAACCTGGGCTCAGACCGAACGGCGCTGCCGTCAGCTGGCCTCGGCCCTCGGCCTGCACGGTATCGGCGAGGGGGATACGGTATCCATCGTGGCCCCCAATACGCCGGCCATGTTCGAAGCTCATTTCGGGGTGCCCATGAGTGGCGCTGTGCTCAACACCATCAACACCCGGCTCGATGCCGACGCCATGGCGTTCATCTTCCAGCATGCCCAGAGCAAGGTGGTGCTGGTGGACCGGGAGTTTGGCGCCGTGGTGCAAAAGGCGCTAGCACTTATCGAGAGCAAGCCGCTGCTGGTCGCCATCGATGATCCCCTCTATCAACAGGGGGAGATGATAAGCGAGCTCACCTATGAAGCTTTTGTCGCCATGGGGGATGGTGAAGCGCCCGGCTGGCTGCCAGAGGATGAGTGGCAGGCGATTTCCCTGAACTACACCTCGGGCACCACCGGCAATCCCAAGGGGGTGGTCTATCACCATCGCGGCGCCCACCTCAATGCAGTCAACAACGTGCTCTCCTGGGAGCTGCCCAAGCATCCTGTCTACCTCTGGACCTTGCCGATGTTCCATTGCAACGGCTGGTGCTTCCCCTGGACGCTGGCCGCGACCGCCGGGGTGAGCGTCTGTCTGCGCCATGTGCAGGCGGCGGCCATCTATGAGGCACTGCACGAACACAAGGTGAGTCACTTCTGCGCGGCGCCCATCGTGCTCAACATGCTCAACAATGCCGATCCGGCCCTCAAGCAGGGACTGGATCACCCCATCAAGGTGATGACGGCAGGGGCGGCGCCTCCTGCCACCGTGATCGCCGGCATGGAGGCGATGGGGATCGCTGTGACTCATGTCTATGGTCTGACCGAAACCTATGGCCCCTGCGTGCTGTGTGAACCGCAGCGAAGCTGGCAAGGGCAGGATGCCACCACGCTTTCTCGCCTCAAGGCTCGCCAGGGGGTGGCATCGCCGCTACAAGGCGAGATGCGGGTCATCAATCCGGTCAGTGGCGAGGTGGTCCCCAAAGATGGCAAGACCATGGGGGAAATCGTGCTGCGTGGCAACGTGGTGATGAAGGGGTATCTCAAGAACCCGGCGGCCACCGCAGAGGCGATGGCGGAGGGGTGGTTCAGGAGCGGCGATCTGGCGGTGTGGCACCCGGACGGTTATGTGGAGATCAAGGACAGATCCAAGGACATCATCATCTCGGGCGGGGAGAACATCTCCAGTCTGGAGGTGGAGGATGTGCTCTACCGTCATCCCGATGTGGATGAGGTGGCGGTGATCGCCATGCCGGACGAGAAGTGGGGTGAAGTGCCTTGCGCCTTCGTCAAGCTCAAGGAGGGGCGTGAGGCGAGTCAAGCCGAGCTTATCGCCTTCTGCCGCGAGCAGATGGCCCACTTCAAGGCGCCCAAGCGGATCATCTTCACTCCGCTGCCCAAGACTTCCACCGGCAAGGTACAAAAATTCATGCTGCGCCAGCAGCTGTAAGAAAAGTGACGGGGTGGGGGGCTTCCCCTCACCCCCGGTTATTGCTCAGCAGGCGATGCAATTGCGGCCAATCTGTTTGGCCCGATAGAGCATCTGATCGGCGCGGGCATAGAAGCTCTCCATCGACTCCCCGTGCTCGTTTTGTACCAGACCTGCGCTGATGGTGATGACGAGGCTGCTGCCATCGGGCAGTGTCAGCGGTTTGTTCATGACAGTATGCCGTAACCGCTCCGCCAGGGAGGCCGCGGCCGTCAGGTGGGTCTCGGGTAGCAGGATGGCAAATTCGTCCCCCCCGATCCGGGCCAGCACATCTTCACTGCGCAGCACGGGTTGCATCACCTGACTCAGATGGATTAAAGCCCTGTCCCCCAGCGGGTGGCCGAAGCGATCATTGATGGTCTTGAACTGATCCACGTCCATCAGGATCAGCACCGAGTGGCTGTGATGGCGGGTGTTGAAGTTCAGCTGTTTGTCGCACAGCTCGAAGAAAAACCGGCGGTTGTAGAGTTCGGTCAGGCTGTCGCGCACCGACTGGGCGTGCAACTGCTCCTTGAGATGGTGCAACTCCGTGATATCGGAGGAAAAACCGATCAGGGTAGGGGTGCCATTGGCCAGGACAAAGGGCACTTTCACCGACCAGTAGTAGTGCATCTTGCCCTGCTCATCGAACAGGCACTCCTCGCCGGCCTGGGTCTCACCGGTCGTAAATACTTTCCCATCCATCTGCTGCAACTGGGCGGCGATCTCCGCCGGCAAGAGATCATCGTCGCGCATGTTAACCATCTGCTCGGGGGGCATGCCAAACAGCTCAGAGGTCTTCTGGTTGACGTAGAGGTAACGATGCTGGGTGTCCTTCATGTAGATGTAGGCATCGACGTGGGCGAGGATGATCTCGAGCAGTTGGTGCTGCTCCGCCAGCTTGGCCTCGATAGCCTTGCGCTCCGTGATGTCGGTGGCGATGCCGCACAGGCCGATCAGGCGCTCCTCATCGTCGTACATCGGTTTTTTGACGCTCAGGTAGATGCGCGGCTCACCGGTCGCCTTGATGTAGTTGATCTCCTCGTCGGCGACGGTGATCTGCTGCTCCAGCACCTGGCGATCGTTGCGCCGCAGGGCGTCCGAGTCATTCAGGTTGAAAAAGCGACTGTCATCCTGCCCCTGCAACTGGGTCAGGGTACAGCCAAACAGATCCAGCACCGCCTGGTTGGCATAGGTGTAACGTCCGGCCAGATCCTTGGTGAAGATGTAGGCGCCAATCTCGTTGAAGATGGCTTTGAGCTGCTGCAGCTCTTGCTGGAGCTGGATGAGTGAAGCGGGAGGTTCCTGCATGAGTATATGGCCATCCTTGGAAGACACGATGGGATGGGTGGCAAAGGCGCCCACACCAACGCGCATCAATACTGCTAAATTAAGCTCCACTATCGGAAAAAATAGTGAATTTTCCGCGCCTTATGAGCTATGTCACAATGTTGTCAGTAGTCGAAACAAAAAAGACATCATATGAGTCTTTGTTTGTGCTACCGAAAGAGACGATTGTCGGCGCGTCCGTTTCCGCCGCCATTCATGTAGGCACACTCATGTTATGGATATTGGTGTCTGTGGTGTGAAATCGCCACTTAAGGGGCGAAAAACGGGCTAAACGGAAAGGAGGTTTGACGGTGAGCCGAGGGGGCCGAAATCCTGCTTAGGTCTGTCTGTAGTGGTCTAATACAAGCAGCATCACAGGAGGCAAACATGGCGCAATAAAAAAGGATGGCGCCGAAGCAACCACCCTTTCTGTGGTGTCAGCCCGGCATCATGGTTGCCGAGGGACATACTGTATGCCGGAATCAGGCCTTTTTCAGGTAGGCGGCAACCAGCACGATCTGCACGCCGTTGACCTTGCCTTCGATGTGCAGCGGGTTGTTAGTCAGGCGGATGCCCTTGACCAGGGTGCCGCGCTTGGCGGTGAAGCCAGCGCCCTTCACGTCCAGATCCTTGATCAGGGTGACGGAGTCGCCCTCTTGCAGCACGGCGCCGTTGGAATCGACGGTCGGTACGCTGTCGTCATCCTCATCGGCCATGCCCGCTTCGGCCCAGGCCTTGGTCTCGTCTTCCATGTACATCATGTCCAGCAGATCCTGGGCCCACACTTCGCCCTGACCGGACAGGGCCTTCAGCTGGCGCCATGCCATCACCTGTACTGCCGGCACCTGGCTCCACATGCTGTCGCCCAGGCAACGCCAGTGGTTGACCACCAGAGTGTCCGGTTGTTCCAGCTGACCACGGCAGGTGTCACAGAGGGCAACGCTGTGATCATCGTCGCTGGCGGGGGAGTGAGGTACCACGAAGGCAGTCAGCTCCTGCTCGGCGCTGCACAGTTCACACTTGGCGCCCGCGCGCGCCTGCAGAATGGCGTTGATGGTCATGTTTTTGGTCCCATTGCTATTGGTAAAACGGCCCGCACCAGGCTTGCCGCGTAAAAGAGGGGGCGGAATATAGCATAAAACCCTGTACTTTGTCAGGTTGAGCCTGGACGTTGCGGTGAGGGTGATGATTTTTTGTCTGTAAAAAGCGCCATTGACGCCGTGGCGGGAGTGCATTTTGAAGGGGGATCGCTAGAATGAGCCTCCTTTTTGCTGCTGGATAAGGGCTCCCGTGCTGGCTCAACGTTTTCAACAACTGGATCGACTGCTTACCCGGCACAGGCGCTGGTGGCAATATCAACCCTACCACCACCTGACGATGCCCTTTACAGAGGAGGCCCCCGAGCTGGTGGTGCAGCTCAATGAGCTGACCTGCGAAGAACTCGAGGCGCTCGATGGGGACATGGATGCGCTGGCACGCCTGCTCGCGCCCTGGATTGCGGAGGGTCCGGAACTGCAACAACTCAGTCGGCTTGAGCCCTTCACGCCCGAGCCCATTACTTGCAGCAAGAGCATGGCGAGCCACATTCCTGGGCGCAAGCAGGCCCAGATAGAGGCCTTCACCGCCAGCCTGCCCCCCCATCAGGGACCTTATCTGGAGTGGTGTGCGGGCAAGGGACACCTTGGCCGGCTGGTATCGCTCCATCGCAAGGCCCGGGTATCGAGCCTGGAGCTGCAGCCACAGCTATGCGAAGAGGGGCGTCAACTGGCCGAGCGCGACGGGGCGACCATGACCTTCACCTGCGCCGATGCCTTTTCCCCGGACTCCGCCCTGCTGCTGGCCCCGGAGCACCACGCCATGGCCCTGCATGCCTGCGGCGAGCTGCATACCCATCTGCTGGAACGGGTTGCCGAGCGCGGGGCGCGCGGGGTGACCATCTCCCCTTGCTGTTATCACCTGATCCGCAGTGCCGACTATCGGCCGCTGTCGGCGCTGGCCCGGGCAAGTGTACTGCGCCTGAGCAAAGCGGATCTCAAGCTGCCGCTGCAGGAGACGGTGACCGGTGGCGCCCGCATCACCCGTCTGCGTGAGCAGGAGGTGGTGTGGCGACTGGCGTTCGACTGCCTGCAGCGCCAGGTGCGCGGGGTAAACGCATATCTGCCGGTTCCCAATATGCAAAAAAGCCTGCTCACCGGCTCTTTCGAGGCATTTTGCCAATGGGCAGTTGCACGCAAGGGAATGGTATTGCCTGAGGACCTCGATTATCCCGCCTTTGTAGCGCAGGGTGAGCGCCGTTTTGGCGATGTGGCCCGTATGGAGTTGGTACGCCACCTGTTTCGCCGCCCCCTCGAGATCTGGTTGGCCCTCGATCGGGCGCTCTTCATGCAAGAGCAGGGCTATCGGGTCGAGGTGGGGGAGTTTTGTGCCAAGCCCATGACCCCGCGCAACATTCTGATCCGCGCCTGGCGTCCCTGAGGGGGTGATGAGAGGGGCTTCGAGCCTCTCTGCTCCATGAGGACACCATTCTATGAAGACACAATTAGGCACTGGCGTACATCTTCTCTGACAGGGGTATCAGGCTCAGGGTGTCCGCCTCTTTTTAAGCATGCGATGTGCTCTCTTCTGGCTGCTTGGCGGCACATTTTCAGGGAACTGCACCTCATCTGACGATCCTTTTGACGAAAATGGGCTCAAAGTGAATCCGCTCACACTTCTGATTAATTCTTAATTTTCATCGTGAATTTAGTCGCCCGAGTCCCTATGCTCGGGGGGCCATTCATTGAGGGACAAAGGAGTGTAGTGATGCTAAGACGCAGATATTGCGCCTGCTTGGTCGCAGCCATGTTTGCCGCGCCCGGTTATGCCGCCATGAATATCCAGCCCGATCCGCAAAATCCGGGGGGCTACCTTATCTCGGCGGCGGACGTGAAGGCGGTAGAGCAACAAAAGACCGCCAATCCCATGTACGCCATCTGGTCCAAGGCGCTGGCAACTCGCCCCAATACAGTAGTGGATGCCATCGAGCCTGCCCTTGCCAGCAACCCGGAGAACGTCAAACGGGTGGAGCGGGTCTTTCCACAGGCCGAGTGGGATTTTCTGACCCAGATGGCTGCGCCTGAATATACCTATGTCCGTTTCTTACGGGCCATCGGCAAGTTCCCGGCGTTCTGTGGTGATTACAGCGACGGTCGCAATGCCGACGAGATCTGCAAAAAATCCATTGTGACCGCCTTCGCTCACTTCGCCCAGGAGACGGGTGGCCACATCGCCAAAGACAACATCTCCGATAACCCGCTGGCACTGGAAGAGTGGCAGCAGGCATTGGTACACGTGCGGGAAATGGGCTGGTCGGAAGGGCAGACCGGCTATACCACTGGGTGTGGCCAGAACGACTGGCAAAACAAGAAGTGGCCTTGTGCCACCGGACAGGGCTACTTTGGCCGCGGGGCGAAGCAACTTTCCTACCATTTCAACTATGGCGCCTTCTCGGAAGCCATGTTTGACGGCGATGCCAGCGTATTGCTCAACAACCCGGGCCTGGTTGCCGACTCCTGGCTCAACCTGGCCTCGGCAATCTGGTTCTTCCTGACCCCACAGGCCCCCAAACCGGCCATGCTGCACGTGATCGATCGTACCTGGGTGCCCTCGACGCGAGAGACCAATGCCGGGATTGGTTATGGGTTTGGCACCACCATCAACGTCATCAACGGCGGCATCGAGTGTGGCGAACAGAACAAGGACAAGGGCCAACCGGTTAACCGGATCCGCTACTGGGAAGGGCTCTCCGCTCACTACCAGATCCCCCTCAAGAGTGACGAGAAAAACACCTGCTGGCAGCAGACGCCCTATGGCAGCCTCAATCTCAATGGCGCCACCGACGTGCTCTACACCAACTGGGATGGCAACTGGAAATACTACCCGGATCGCCCTGGGGGTTACTCCTTCGAGTGCGAGCTGGTGGGCTTCCAGACTGCCTATTCGGCTCTGGTGCCCGGAGACTACGAGAAGTGTGTGACCAACCTCTATGGCTCCCACGCCAGCTGGCCCAAGGTGCGGATCGTGGAGACATTGCCTGTACCGCCAGTTGATCCGGGTGAGCCACCTGTGGGCGGGATCCCGGCCTGGGATGCTGGCAAGGTCTACCAGGGGGGTGACAAGGTGAGCCACAAGGGCGTCGTCTATCAGGCCAAGTGGTGGACACAAGGGGACGATCCCGTCAAGGGGGGCCCCTGGGCGCCAGTCAGCCAGTGATGAGCGATGAATATTACTCGCGAGCGTCAGTTTGGTGCTGACTAAATGAAATTAATTGAGCAGCTGTAAGTCAAGAGGGAGGCTTGGTGCCTCCCTCCTTATTTATGCCGCCGGTTTGCCAGATACGAGATATCTCGCCATAGCCAAACCAGAGCGACATAGATAAGAGATAATGAGTGGTGGAATAGTGGAAGGTTCTTTATCTTCGGTACTTCTCAATACACTGAACATGTTGAGACTGTTGTAGCCGGTGTGATCATCATCAAATCGTTTGTGCAGGGTGCGTATAAAACTGTCGCATGCGCAATAAATACTCATGTAACTGACCACTGGGGTGTAAATGCACTATATCGGCGGTCTGCCACCAGATAATCGAGCAACACATCTTAAACTCACCTTCAATCTCATCAGCGAGATGAGATTAGTGTCACATATTATCCGGATACAACATGTTATGCATGTTAAATATACCTTGGATTCAAGCTAGTTAATCATATTAACAATAAAGAATAGCGAGCGATGAACAATGCTCCCCAACCTCATGAGATTAAATGGCTGGAGGGTGATGATAAGACAATGATGGTTCAGATATAGCAGTATTTTCTTCTCGTTATTGATGACAATGTGAGTTGTCGTCGAGTGAATGTAAACGATGTATATGGTTGAGTGACAAAATGACGGAGGGTGGAATGGTAAGACATTTCATAAATGATTCAATCTCATAGAGATATCAATTCTTTCAGGGAGGTTAGACGGTTATCATGGCTAAAACTAAAACAGTTTATTACTTGCTGGCAGTTTCAATAGCACTGATTGTTGTTCTACTGGTGCTTGCAGGATGCAATAATGACTCATCTGATACTGGCAAGCCTGTTACTCCAGAAGTTCCAGTTGTCTCGGTTATTCCAGCACCGGTAAAGCTTGAGCAAACGGAAGGTGGCTGGACGGTAGATAATACGGTGAGTATTGTCTATGAACAAAATACGGAGTTAAAGGATGAGGCTACTTATCTTGCTGATAAGCTTAAGCAGAATAATAATTTAAGCCTCAATATAAAGGAGTCTCCGGTTGATGACTCAACCAAGACTGAAAAATCTATCATTCTCTCTGTCGAAGCGTCAGCCACCGTATCCGAAGAGGGTTATAAACTGAATATTGTTGATGGGCAGGCAAACATTATTGGTAATACAGAGACGGGTGTGCTGTACGGCATTCAAACATTATTGCAACTCTTGCCATATGAAAAAAATACGTTGCCAATTGTCAGCATCATCGACTATCCAAAATTTAGCTGGCGTGGTATGCATCTTGATGTGGCACGAAACTTCTTCAGTGTTGACAATATCAAGAAATTCATAGACCAGCTGTCATATCATAAACTTAATAAATTTCATTGGCACCTGACGGATGATCAAGGGTGGCGGATTGAGATCCGTGACTGGCCAAAACTGACGGAAGTGGGTGGCTGCCGTGCATCAACACCGCCTTATGGGGACAGAACAGGGTCAGATGGTCAACCAACCTGTGGCTATTACACACAAGAAGAGATAAAAGAAGTCGTTGCGTACGCCAAGAGTCGGCATGTGGAAGTGATCCCCGAGATCGATATGCCAGGCCATATGGCGGCGGCCGTGGCAGCCTACCCTGAATTGGGCGTGACGGATACCACGGAACCCTTTAAGCCAGAAGTCAAAACAACATGGGGTGTACACCCTTATTTGCTGAATACAGATGTGGCAACATTTAGGTGGGTTGACCAAATATTCACCCAGATAGCCGAGCTGTTTCCCAATTCTCGCTATGTCCATTTGGGGGGGGATGAGGCGACTAAAGAGCAATGGAAAACATCCAAGTCAGAACAAGACAGGATTAAAGAGCTAAAACTCTCTGATGAGAATGGTCTGCAGCGTTGGTTTGTACGGGAAGTAGAAAAAACTATCAACAGCAAAGGATTCACCGCTGTTGGTTGGGATGAAGTTATGGAAGGTCGTGGAGTGGAAGGGGATGACATATCGAAGAATATGGTTGTGATGGCTTGGCGAGATAAAGATAAAGGCAGACTGGCAGCAGAAAGAGGGAACCCGGTTGTGATGGCTTCAGGGCTGTATTTTGATCATTATCAAGCACCAGAGAAGCAGGAGTTGGCGAAAGGGGTTGAATATGAGGCAATTTGTTGCCTGACAACATTACAGGATGTCTACAACTATGATCCTATTCCTCCCAAATTGGCTATTGAGTACAGGGGTAATATTCTTGGAGCACAGGGTCAGCTCTGGTCTGAGTATATGCATAGTTGGGACAAGGTTGAGTATCAAGCGTTTCCAAGGATGGCAGCACTATCCGAAATGTTATGGACACCGAAAGAAAGGCAAAACTATGAGGACTTTAGAGGACGCTTGAACAGCATGCTGGCTTATTATGAACGTGAAAATATTCGCTATGGCGAGATTTACGATGGCCCCAAACAGTAACAATATGTTGGTTATTGCTTAGTGAAGTGGAAGGGTTATAAAAGTGATGAGATGACTCTGTACTCTCTCGGTACAGAGTCATTGAAAAACCAAAAAGCCATCAAAGCTTTCATTTTTAATGCTGTTGCAGATGAATTTAAAATAATAACTAAAAGTGCTCATTTTGTTGTTGCAATGTACCGATGTAGCACAACTGAGAGAGACACGACATGACTGAACTCATAGCAGTATTAAAAGATGGGGCATGGCCGATAACTATTTTTATCGCATGGTATATGGGCGAGTTGGCGCAGCGCTGGGCAAAATTGCCACGTATTAGTGTGTATGCAGTGGTGGGTTTCATTCTGGCTTCATCACAAAGCGGTTTTTTGCCGCCAACAAACTCGAGCACCACATTGCTGGCAAATATTGCATTCGGGTTGCTGCTGTTCGAATGTGGTTACCGGATTAATTTACATTGGCTTCGTACTAATCCCTGGATTGTGGTAACCAGTGTCACGGAAAGCATGTTCATTTTTATCACTGTGTATGCCGTGATGATCTGGTTTGCGCAATCGCAAATGATTGCATTGTTGCTGGCGGCGTTATCAACGGCATCCTCGCCGGCAACAATCATACGAGTCATCCTTGAACAAAGAAGTTCCGGCCAGGTGACCGAACGGGCGTTGCATCTCTCGGTGTTGAATTCGATGTTGGCCGTGTTGGTGTTCAAAATGATACTTGGCCTGGTTGTGTTCAATACGTCTGGCAATGTATGGGATGCGATACATATCAGCCTGATGGTGTTGTTCGCTTCTGCGGGTGTCGGCGCTGTGATGGGAATGATGATTCCGACCCTGTTAAGGCCGACAGACCGAACCACCCATGATAATACCCTGGCATTCACGATCACCGTTATTGGGCTTGTTGCACTGACACATAGCCTCAAGCTCTCTCCCATCTTTGCTGTGCTGATATTTGGGATCGTGGCGCGCCATCGTCGGGTCGTGTTGACGTCATCACAACGTGGTTTTGGTTCATTGGGTGAACTTGTCTCCATATTTTTATTTGTCTTTATTGCGGCCAAGCTGGCATGGGGACAGGTATATGCCGGTATCTGGCTTGGTCTCTTTATTCTGGTCGTGCGACAGTTGGTTAAAGCGGTTGTGATAAGCATTTTCGCAAAACTGAGTGGTATCTCCTGGCATAAGGGATGGCTTGTCGGCCTGGCAACGGCTCCCATGTCGGTCTCCATTATCTTGATGCTTGAACAGGCCCGCTACCGTGGGGTTGATCTAGTCGATCAACTGTCACCACTTATCGCGATAGCCCTGATGCTGGAGATATTGGGACCTGTCTTGAGTCAGCTGGCATTGCGTTGGGCTCATGAAGTGGCTGAGCCACATAAGGAGGTTTGATATGCCACTTGAACCATTCAAGTCGTCACAGGCTCTGACGCTGGGGGTTGAACTGGAGTTGCAGCTGGTCAGCTTTAGCGATTTTGACCTGGCTGCTGCCAGCCCCGATATGCTCGAATTATTGGAGCGTGATATTTTCCCGGGATTTGTCGTGCCAGAAGTGACCGAGAGCATGCTGGAAGTCATGACGGATGTGCACGCTGAATACACCACGCTACTGTCTCAATTGATAAAAATCAGCACGGCTCTGGTACAGGCAGGTGATCGCCTTAATATCGGCGTCTGTGGGGGAGGGACCCATCCTTTTCAACTGTGGCCTGAGCGTCGTATTTTTAACAAGACAAGGTTCAAGGAGGTGTCGCTGTTATATGGATATTTGACAAAACAGTTTACTATCTTTGGTCAACATGTTCATGTTGGTTGTATTGAAGCCAATGAGGCACTCTTCCTTTTACATGCCTTGAGCCGTTATGTTCCCCATTTTATTGCGTTGTCAGCCTCGTCACCTTTTGTGCAGGGATATGATACCTGGTTTAATTCTGCCCGTCTTAATTCAGTATTTGCATTTCCTCTGAGTGGCCGGGCGCCATTTTATCTGTGCTGGGAAGAATTTGTTCACAAGTTTTTCTCAAAAATGGAAAATACGGGCATTGTCGCCAGCATGAAGGATTTCTATTGGGATATCAGACCGAAGCCGGAATATGGCACAATTGAATTGCGAGTATGTGATACGCCATTATCGGTAACTCGTGCTGCGGCAATAGCCGGATATTTACAGACGCTCTGCAAATATCTGTTGGAACGCAGTGAACCCGATCCGGTAGAGGATGACTATCTGGTCTACAACTACAATCGCTTTCAGGCGTGTCGTTTTGGCATGGAAGGGATACTGGTACATCCCAAGTCTCATGAAAAGATGTCATTACATGATGATATCTTGGCCACCGTTGCCCGCATTCAGCCCCATGCCGATGCCCTGCATTGTTCAGCCGCCCTCGAACATGTCTTGCAGATCGTTCGGGAAGGGAATGATGCACACTATTTGCGACGAGAGTATGAGTTGAACGGGAGCGTCGAAGGCATGGTCGATTTTGCCCTGCAGCGGTTTCGCTCATCGGTACAGAGCTAGTCAACCGCAGACGACCGGATACCTCGCGGATCAAGTGCATGAAAATGGAGAGTGGCTTTTTCGGTCATATTGAATGAGCCAGCCTCTGACACGGGCTTTACCAATGATGTCGTGTTTCACGCAAGGGGTGAGTCGGGCAGGTTACTTCATTACCTCCTGCTGGCAGCAGTTACGCCCCTGCTTTTTGGCCAGGTAGAGAGCGGTATCGGCCCTGTGCACCAGTTGTTCGACCGTATCCTGGGCACCCTGGCTGGTGCTGATGCCAATGCTGACGGTGAGTGGGACTTCGATGCCGCTATTGAGCTCATGAAGCCCTGATTCGATGATCGAGCGGATCCGCTCCGCGCTGCCCCAAGCTTGTTCCTGCGAGGTTTCCGGCAGTAGCAGGACAAATTCCTCGCCCCCCCAGCGTCCCAGCATGTCCACTTCCCGAAGCTGTCTGGCGATGCGCTTGACCAGGCTGAGGATGGCCCGATCCCCTTGCTGATGGCCATAAGTGTCATTGATCTGCTTGAAGTGATCGATGTCGATAAGCAGCAGACTCATGGTATGGCTGAAGCGTTGGCTGCGTTGCATCTCGAGATGCAGCATTTCGTCGATGCGGCGGCGGTTGGCGATCCCGGTCAGGGGATCCGTGGTGGCGGCCACTTTCAGCTCCTCCACCAGACGGGCCCGCTCCGAAATATCCCGCAAGATGGCGGTCATCTCGGTGGTTTGCCCCAGATTGATCTTGGCAATGGTCACCTCCAGCGGAAATTCGCTACCATCACGCCGCAATCCCATCACGGCGGAGCGGGCGTGCATGGGGCGAGAGTTGATGGGGGAGTTGCTGAAAGACTTGAAATAACCCTCATGATGGGCGCGAAAGCGTTGGGGCAACAGGGTTTCCAGGCGCTTGCCAATATAGCTCTCGTCGATCCCGAACATTTCGCAGGCGGCGGTATTGATGAGTTCGATGCGCGACTCGCTGTTGACGCTGATGATGCCGTCATAGGCGGAGTTGACCACGGCCTCGAAGCGCTTGCGGCTCATCTTGAGCGCCTCTTCCAGCTGTTTCTTGGTGGTGATGTCGATGGCGGTGACCATGATCCGGCTGATGCGGGAGTGCTCCGACATGATGGGGGAGATCACAAAACGCCACCAACTGGTGCGTGACAGGGTGTCGATGGGCAGTTCGCTCTCCAGCCCCGTCTGCTGGGTGACGCACTCGTTCATCGGCGGCTCTATACAACCAGTGATGTAACGGGGGAACATTTCGCCCAACCGCTTGCCGATGCTGCCGACGACATCCAGCTCGAATGCCTGGGCAAAGGTGTCATTGGCCGACACTAAAATAAAGCGGTCATCCTCATCAAGCTCAAACATGGCCACAGCGGCACCGATGGCATTGAGTGATGATTTGATATCGGCGTGGGTTCCCTGTGTAAACATGTAACCTCCATTGCGAATAACTCATTGATAATCAGTATAGAGCTGCTTTATTGAGCGTTATGTTTGTGTCGGGCATCGGGGCCGTTTGTACCAACAGTTTCATCCTGTATTGCCTGCATCAGATTTGGCAACTATTCCTTCGCGGCTGGTGGTGAATAAAGGGGTGAGCTTTACTCTGTGGACTCGTGGATCGACGTCATGCATCTTCGCAAGGTATGAATGGCAGCAGTGAGGGCGCGGCTCGATCGGGATTTTACCTTGGTACAAATCGGGAGAGGGTGATGAAGATCAGCGTCGAGACGCGTGTCGAACAAGAGATAGAAGCGGTGTGGTGGGCCTGGAATGATCCGGATTGTGTGGCCAGATGGAATGCGGCTAGCGATGACTGGCACACGACCAGCAGTCGGGTCGATCTGGTGGTTGGGGGGCGTTTTTGTCATCACATGGCGGCCAGGGATGGCAGTGCCGGTTTTGATTTTACTGGCACCTTCACCCGCATCGAGGCACCCAACCTGCTCTGTTATGTGATGGATGACAGGCGAGAGGTAGAGGTTCGTTTCACCGAAGAGGCGGACGTGACGCACGTTCATGAACTCTTCGATGCCGAGACCGAGCACAGTGCGGCCGCGCAGCAGGCCGGTTGGCAGAGCATCCTGGATAACTTCAAGCGTTATGTGGAGGCCGCCGGATAGTGACCCGTCAGCGCCGATAAAAAAACCACCGCAAGACGTCGGTGGTTTTTTTATTGCGCGGTGCGCCTCTGGCGCAGGCCGTGGATAGTCGCGAGGGCGTTACTCTTCTATATCCAGCAGCACCAGGATGGCGCTGTCACCGCCCCATTCGCGGGGGGCTTGGTGGAATGCGCGCACATTGGGGTGCTGGGCCAGCCAGCTCGGGATGCGCTGCTTGAGGATGTGTTTGCCGATGCCGTGCATCACGGAGGCGACGTGAATGTTCTCTTTTTGGCACAGGGTGAGCAGGGCGGCCAGCTCCTGCTTGGCCTGTTGCTGGGTCATGCCGTGCAGATCCAGATAAATCTCCGGCGGGTAGCTGCCGCGCTTGAGCTTTTTCAGCTCGAATTTCGACACGTCTTCACGCACGTAACGGGTCGGCCCATCCTCTTCCAGATGGGGCTGGTACTCATCGCTGAAATAGTGGTCAACCCCAAGCTTTTCGCGGCTTTCACGCTGTTCGCGTTTCTGCTTGACCGGGCGCAACTCGGCCCTTATGGTATCTTGCTTGATTTTCCGGGTACCTTTTATCGCATCGCGGAACAGCTGGGTTTCCTCGTCTGTCGGTGAGGGCGTTTTTTTCATCAGGTACTCGTCTTGCTCGCTTTGTAAAATTCTCGGGCCGGATATTACTCGACTTGGAGGTGGATTTGGACAAGATATTTATCGATGAGGTGGTTGCCGAGATGCACACCATCCAGGACATGTTGCGCTGGGCCATGAGTCGTTTCAACGACGCCGGTATCTTCTACGGACATGGGACCGACAACGCCTGGGATGAGGCTGTGCAACTGGTACTGCCCGCGTTGCATCTGCCGCCGGACGTTGATCCCGCCATGCGCCACTCCCGCCTGACCAGCAGCGAACGTCACCGTATCGCCGAACTCATTATTCGCCGTGTGCAGGAGCGGGTGCCGGCACCTTATCTCACCAACAAGGCCTGGTATGCCGGTTGGGAGTTCTATGTGGACGAACGGGTGTTGATCCCGCGCTCTCCCATCGCCGAGATGGTGGCCAACCGCTTCGCGCCCTTCCTCAAACATGAACCGACCCGGATCATGGATCTCTGCACCGGCTCCGGCTGCATCGCCATCATCATGGCTCACGAGTTCCCCGAGGCGGAAGTGGATGCCATCGACATCAGCGTAGATGCCCTCAACGTGGCCGAGCGCAACATCAATGATCACGGGCTCGAGCAGCAGGTTATTCCGATCCGCTCCGATCTGTTCCGCGATCTGCCGGCCGGGGACAAGTACGATCTCATCGTCTCCAACCCGCCTTACGTGGACTCCGAAGACATGTCGGATCTGCCGGACGAGTTTCGCCACGAGCCCGAGCTGGCGCTGGCATCGGGTTCCGATGGCCTCAAGCTCACCAAGCGCCTGCTGGCCCATGCCGCTGATTTCCTCAAAGAGGACGGCGTGCTGGTGGTCGAGGTGGGCAACAGCATGATCCACCTGGAGGCCCAGTTCCCCGAGATCCCCTTTACCTGGGTGGAGTTCGAGAACGGCGGCCACGGTGTGTTCGTGATGACCCGTGACGAGCTGGTGCAGTATCAGGATCATTTCGCCATCTACAAGAACTAAGCAGGAGCAAGCATGGCAGGGAACAGTTTTGGCCAACTCTTTCGGGTCACCACCTTTGGCGAGAGCCATGGCCTGGCGCTGGGCGCCGTGGTCGATGGCTGCCCGCCCGGGCTCGAGATAAGCGAAGCGGATCTGCAGGGGGATCTGGACCGGCGCAAGCCCGGCACCTCCCGCTATACCACGCCACGCCGCGAGCCGGACGAGGTAAAGATCCTCTCCGGGGTGTTCGAAGGAAAGACCACTGGGACTTCCATCGGGCTGCTTATCGAAAATACCGATCAGCGCTCCAAGGATTACTCCGATATCAAGGACTTGTTCCGCCCTGGCCATGCCGATTACACCTACCACCAGAAGTATGGCCAGCGTGACTATCGCGGCGGTGGCCGCTCCTCTGCCCGCGAGACCGCGATGCGGGTGGCGGCGGGGGCTATCGCCAAGAAGTACCTGAAACAGGTGCACGGCATCGAGATCATCGGTTTTCTCTCCCAGCTCGGTCCCATCAAGGCCGAGGCATTCGATGGGGCGCAGATCGAGCAGAATCCCTTCTTCTTTCCCGATGCGGGCAAGCTGGAGGAGCTCGATCAATTCATGCGCGATCTGAAGAAAGAGGGCAACAGTATCGGTGCCAAGGTGCAGGTAGTGGCCCGCAACGTGCCGGTTGGCCTGGGCGAGCCGGTGTTTGACCGCCTTGATGCCGACATCGCCCACGCCATGATGGGCATCAATGCGGTGAAAGGGGTGGAGATCGGTGACGGGTTTGCGGTAGTGGAGCAAAAAGGCTCCGAGCACCGTGACGAGATGACCCCGACCGGCTTTGCCAGCAACCATGCGGGCGGCATTCTGGGCGGCATCTCGTCGGGTCAGGATATCGTGGTGAGCATGGCGCTCAAGCCCACCTCCAGCATCACAGTGCCGGGCAAGACCATCACCACGGAGGGGGAGGCGACCGAGATGATCACCAAGGGTCGCCACGATCCTTGCGTCGGCATCCGCGCCGTGCCCATCGCCGAGGCCATGCTGGCCCTGGTGTTGATGGATCACCTGCTGCGCCACCGCGCCCAGAATCAGGGGGTGATGACTCATACCCCACAGCTGCGCTAAAGGGTGTTATGCGCTCGTGGCTGAGGCCATGATCAACAAGGCGACCACGGGGTCGCCTTTTTATTGCCGCGCGTCATTTTTGCCAGAAAAGTCCCAAGGCTGGCATCAGTCAGTGGTTTTCCTTCCGTGCTGGGAGGAATGTCACATTTTTCTCGTCTATCCGAAGCAACTCCGCTAGACTGCGCCTCTATTCTTTCCCCTTTGCTCTGCTCCCCGGGGAAATCGTTGTTTTCTCAAGGCCCGGATCCTGCGAGATGGCATCGGCTCAGCAGAGGAGCCCCATCACGGATCCCCGGCGCCCCTATCCCTAGCAGGTAACTATGAGCTTTACTTCCCTCGGTCTGGCCGAACCCTTGTTGCGTGCCGTTGCCGAACAAGGTTACGACACCCCGTCTCCCATCCAGCAACAAGCGATCCCTGCCGTCCTGGCCGGCCGCGACCTGATGGCAGCGGCCCAGACCGGGACCGGCAAGACCGCAGGCTTCACCCTGCCGATGCTGCAGCGCCTGACCGAGAGCAAGCGCAAGGTCTCCCCGAACCGCATTCGTGCCCTGGTGCTGACCCCGACCCGCGAGCTGGCCGCCCAGGTGGGCGAGAGCGTGCGCAACTACGGCAAGCACCTGCCCATTCGCAGCCACGTGGTTTTTGGCGGCGTGAGCATCAACCCGCAGATGATGGCGACTCGCCGTGGTCTGGACGTGCTGGTGGCCTGCCCGGGCCGTCTGCTCGATCTCTACAACCAGAATGCCGTCAAGTTTGACGAGGTGGAGATCCTGGTGCTGGACGAAGCGGATCGCATGCTCGACATGGGCTTTATCCGCGACATTCGCCGCATCCTGACCCTGCTGCCGAAAAAGCGCCAGAACCTGCTCTTCTCCGCCACCTTCGCCGACGAGATCCGCGAGCTGGCCACCGGTTTGCTGGACAACCCGGCGGTGATCGAAGTGGCCCCGCGCAACAGCACTGCCGAGCGTATCGAGCAGCTGGTACACCCGTGCGACAAGGCCAACAAGATTGCCCTGTTGAGCCACCTTATTTCCAGCAACAACTGGCAGCAGGTCTTGGTGTTTACCCGCACCAAGCACATCGCCAACCGGGTTGCCGAGAAGCTTGAAAAAGACGGCATCAGCGCCGCCGCCATCCACGGCAACAAGAGCCAGGGGGCCCGTACCCGCGCCCTGTCCGGCTTCAAGGATGGCAGCGTGCGCGTCATGGTGGCGACCGACATCGCGGCTCGTGGTCTGGATATCGACAAGCTGCCGCAGGTGGTGAACTTCGAGCTGCCGAACGTGGCGGAAGATTACGTGCACCGCATTGGCCGTACCGGCCGTGCCGGCGCCGCCGGTCACGCCATCTCCCTGGTAGCGGCGGATGAGGGCAAGCTTATCAAGGCCATCGAGCGTCTGACCAAGCAGAGCATCCCCTGCGAGCAGGTGGCGGGCTTTGAGGCTTCTCGCGAGACCCTCGACAATATCGCCCGTGGCATCGGTGCGCCGCTGCGCAAAGAGCCCCGTGATCCGGGCGAGCAGCGCCGTGCGCCGCGCCCGCAGGGTCAAGGCCAGCGTCAGGGCGCCGGTCGCTCCGGCAATGGCGCGGGTGGTAACGGTGGTGGCAATCGCACTGGCAACGGCGGCAAGCCCAAGCCTCAGGGTGGCCAGCGTCCGGCCGAAGGCGCCGGCAAACCGGCCCAGGCCCGTCGTCCGCGTCGCGCAAGCCACAATCAGTAATTGGATCGGGAGCGCTTCCGCTCTGCTCGGTTGATCTCACAAGCCCTGCCAATCTGGCAGGGCTTTTTTGTGCCCGCGATCCGGATTCCGCCCTCCGTTTTGGGGATCTGACTTGCTGGATGCAAAACGGGATAGAAAAAGCCCCGCCAAGTTTATTGGCGGGGCTTTTGAACTTCTGTCGTGCGGGAGGCGGGTTTTTACAGCGCCGGCAGCAGACCCATACTGACGCTCACCTGTACTCCGACGATCAGCACGCCCATGGCACCGGCAAGTCCCAGTGCCAGCACGCCGCCCGGGGCGCGGTAGTGGTGCGTCTCTGCCTGCTTGCGGCTCTGCCACACCAGGGCCACTGGCAGCAGCACCGCCAGCACCGCCAGCGCAATGGCCGCGTAGCCCAGCGCCATGATGAAGCCCTGCGGGAAGTAGAGGGCAAACAACAGGGGCGGCACGAAGGTGATGAGGCCGGTCTGGGTGCGACCCTGCCAGTTGTCCTTGCGACGGGTCACCTTGGCCATGAAGTCGAACAGACCCAGGGTCACGCCGAGGAAGGAGGTAGCCAGCGCCAGATCCGCAAAGAGGTGCATCGCCTGGTTGAACGCAGGCCAGCTGACCAGCTTGCCGACGCTGGCGAGCAGGCTATCGAGTGCGCCGCCGTTGGTGAGCAGGGCCTCTTGTCCCAGCAGCCCCAGAATGGCCACCTGCCACAACACATAAAGGATGAGCGGCAGGGCGGAGCCCCAGACAAAGACCCGGCGCAGCTGCTTGGGGCAATCACCCAGGTAGAGCATCACGCTCGGGATGGAGCCGTGAAAGCCGAACGAGGTGAAGATCACCGGCAGACCCGCCAGCAGCAGCCCTTGGCCCAACGGCATGGAGAGCAGGTGCTGTCCCTCGGTGCGCGGCAGCAGCAACGCCAGCACCGCCACCATGATCACCAGTTTCACGGTGAACATCAGGCGATTGAGGTAATCCACCGAGCGGGTACCGATGCAGACCATGCCGCCAAACAGCAGGGTGAAGGCCCAGGCTGCCTGTTCTTGGCTCAGGGGGATCCCGGCGTCTGCCAGTGCCTGGGCCAGCAGGCTGCTGCCGCCGCTGATGTAGGCGGAGGCGAGCGAGTAGAACAGCATCAGGATGCAGAAGGAGGTGATGCGTTTGCCCCAGGGGCCGAGCAGGTGATCCGCCAGCTGGTGCAGGTACCACTTGCCGGTGGTGAGGCTCGCTTCTACCTGCAGCATGGCGGTGAAGGCCATCAGGGCCCACAGGCCGATCATCAGCACCAGTGTCGCGGGGCCGCCGAGGGAAGAGGAAGCCAGCGGCAGGGCCAGCATGCCGGCGCCTATGGTGGTGCCGGCGATCAACAGGGTACAACCCAGGGTTTTGGTATTCATGGAGTCCATCCGAAATCGAGCGTGAAAGTGTAAACAATACGTGCCATTAGCGGTGTCGAGGCGCCTCCGGGAGTGAGACCGGAGGCTAGCAATATCGGAGTGAACCCATCGTTACGAAAAATCCATTGGCTGTAAAAGATGGTTGCCAAGTTAACGGATCAAAATATCGGAAACAACCCCTTCAAGGCAGATTTTGTACTGTAGTCCTGAGATAAGTGGAAATAAATGATGACAAGGAGGCTGGTTCGGTGAAAAAACGCGCTGTGGCAATGCCGTTGCCATCAGCGCGTCAACTTATTGTGCCAGCTTGAAGGGGCGAAGAGGGGGTCAGCGTCGGCGCTTGAGGGTTCGGCTCACATAGTGCAGGCCGCACTGATAGTCACCGTTGACCGCCTTGATGGCGAGCGCCAGCGCCTGGTTGGCGAGGGCATCGTGCTGCTGGGGCAGGGAGTTGATGCCAAAGGGGAGGAAGTCGAGCAGCCGATCGTCGCCGAAGGTGGCCATGGCGAGCCGGCTCATGTCGGCCTCCTGCTCTATCAGGTAGTCGAGCACCCCTTCCATCAGAATGTAGGAGGTGGTGATCAGCGCCTCGGGTAGCTGGCCAAGTTGCTGGTGCAACGTCTTGATCAGTCGATAGCCCTCGGTACGGGAGAAGTGGGCCCCCTCGCACAGATGGCGCTCGGCGCTGTGGCTGGCAACGGCCTGCTCGAAGCCGGCGCGGCGCTCCTGGCTGATCGTGAGGTGCGGCAAGGCGGTGATCAGGGCGATGTGGTGGATGGCCGGGGTGAGCAGGGAGGCGGTGAGATCAAAGCTCGCCTTCTCGTTTTCGCTGGCGACGGTCACGAACTTGTCGGCGGCCATGGCCCGGTCGATGGCCAGCACCTGGATGCCGCGTGCCTGCAAGCCCGGGTAGAAGGGATCGTCCGGCGGCAGACAGCTGGCCACCAGCAGGGCATCCACGTGGCGGCTGGCCAGCATCTGGGCCAGCTCCTTCTCGGTGGCGGGATCATCTTCCGAGCAGACGATGAGCAGCTGATAGCCATGGGGTCGGCTGCCCTGTTCGAGGCGTTTGGCCAGCTTGGCGTAACTGGCGTTCTCGAGGTCGGGCAGGATGAAGCCGAAGGTTTTGGTCTGGCCACCGCGCAGGGAGGCGGCGCGGCTGTCCGGCTGGTAGTTGTGGGCGGTCACCACCGCCATCACCTTGTCACGGGTCGCCTGGCTGATGCGGTATTGATCAGCCTTGCCGTTGATCACATAGCTGGCCGTGGTGCGCGAGACACCGGCGAGGGCGGCGATTTCATCCAGTTTCATCATATCGACTCTGTTCGAGTTGCAAGGCCCACGGGCACTGTGCCGGGTGAGGGCGGCGAAAAGTGTGCGCGGGATCATATCATTGAAAAGCACTCTTTGTGGGTACTTGATCAATTCGCTGAAACGATTCAGTCTGAGTGTAAGTGAAACGATTCAGCTTGTCAGCAGACAATCGATGGACGGGGATGAAAACCCGATAGGCCCGCGAAGGGATGCAATCCGGTCTATTGTCAGCTGATAAATGACCCGCATTGTCAATTGTGATGAGCCGGCGTCCCTCGGGCGCCAGGATCGGATGGAGGATCCCTATGTTGAAGTTGGAGCAACGGCAGATTTTGCTGGGGCAGTCGGTAGCGACCAAGGCTGACGCCATCGCATTGCTGGCAGAGAAGCTGACCGAAGCCGGTCTGGTGGAGGCGGGCTATGTGGAAGGGATGCTGGCCCGCGAGGCGCAGCACGCCACCTATCTTGGCAGCGGCATCGCCATTCCTCACGGCACCACGGACACCCGCCATCTGGTGAAGAGTACCGGCGTCATGGTGGCCCAATTCCCGCAGGGGATTGAGTGGGACGAGGGGCAGATCGCCTATGTCGCCATCGGCATCGCCGCCAAGTCTGACGAGCACCTGGGCATCTTGCGCCAGCTTACCCACGTGCTGGGTGACGAGCAGGCAGCCGCTCAATTGAAAGAGGCTACCGATGCCGACACCATCATCAATATCCTGACCGGCGCGACGACAGCAAAAGAGGTGCAGTTTCTGACCCTGGCTGACTTCCCGGCCGATGATCGCGACCAGCTGCTGCTGGGCGCCGCCGCCCGCGCCAAATCCGCCGGCTGGGGGGACGCCGCCATGGTGAGCGCTCTGCTCGCAAGCGAACCTGCTTATCTTGGTGAGGGGATCTGGTTGGCCCGCGCGCAAGCCGCCCAGACTGGCTGGTTGCTGGCGACCCCAAGCAGTGTGTTGACGGCGGGCGATCTGCCGGTAAATGCCATGTTGCTGCTGTGCGCGGCCGATGCGGGCCACCTGCCACAACTGGATAACCTGGCCAAACTGGCAGCCGCCGGTCAGCTCGAGACGCTTGCGGGCAGCGAGGGGCTGGCCATGCTGCAGGCGGGGCCGGCGAGCGGCCTCAGTGAGACCTTCACCATCATCAACCCCCATGGTCTACACGCCCGTCCGGGCGCCATGCTGGTCAAGGTGGCCAAGGAGTATGAATCGGACATTCGGGTGGCGAATCTGGATGGCAGCGGCGAGGCGGTCTCCGCCAAGAGCCTGATGAAGGTGATCGGCCTTGGTGTCAAGTGCGGCCACCGTCTGGCGTTTCGCGCCGAGGGGCCGGATGCCGAAGCCGCCCTCAAGGGGATCGGCGCGGCCATCGCCGCGGGTCTGGGCGAGGGAGCGCATTGATGGAGATCGTCACCATTACCCTCAATCCGGCGCTCGATCTCACCACCCGCCTCGACGCCATGCAGCTTGGCGAGGTGAACCTGGTGAACGAGGCCTCCTTGCGCGCCGCCGGCAAGGGGATCAACGTCGCCATGGTGTTGAAAGATCTGGGCCGTGACGTGGGGCTGACCGGCTGGCTTGGTGAAGGCAACCAGCAGAGCTTCGTCTCCCTGTTTGCCGAGCGGGGCCTGACCGATCACTTCGTGCGCGTGGTGGGCAGTACCCGCATCAACGTCAAGATTTCTGAGCAATCCGGTCGGGTCACCGATCTCAACCTGCCGGGGCTTACCGTTCACGAAGAAGAAGTACAGGCGCTGGAGGCTGTCATCGACGAGCTAGCCCCGCACACTGACTGGTTCGTGCTGGCGGGCAGCCTGCCCAAAGGGGTGGCACCTGACTACTGCGCGCGCCTGATCAGCCTGCTCAAGGCCAAGGGCAAGCAGGTGATCTTCGATTGCAGCGGCGCTGCCTTAAGCGAAGGGATCAAGGCGGCGCCGACTCTGGTCAAACCCAATCTGGAGGAGCTCGGCCAGTGGGCGGGGCACCCCGTCAAGACCCTCGCCGAGCAGGCCGAGTGTGCCCGCGCGCTGCAGGCAAGCGGGATCCCCCACGTGGTGATCTCCAACGGCGCCGATGGCCTCATCTGGTTTGGCCCGGATGCCACCTGGCAGGCCACTCCGCCGCGCATGCAGGTGGTCAGCACGGTGGGTGCTGGCGATTCCCTGGTGGCCGGGCTGGCTCATGGTCTGAGCCTTGGTTGGGCGCCGGAGCAGACCCTGCGCCTGGCCACCGCCGTCTCTGCGCTGGCGGTCAGCCAGGTAGCGGTCGGTTTTAGCGATATCAAGGTATTGAACCCCTTACTCGAGCAGGTGCGCCTCACCCGTCTGGATGAGCTGGCACAGGCTCACAGCACCACTCCCTCAATGGAAAACTCAGGAGATGCCCAATGAAAGCAATCCCACTCAAAGCAATACTAGTGACGGCTTGCCCGGCGGGCATTGCCACCAGCTTTCTCGCTGCAAAACGGATAGAACAGCAGGCCAAACTGGCAGGCTGGGAGCTCACCCTCGACGTCGGCTCCAGCGTGCAGCCCCGTCAGATACCGGGCAAGGAGCAGATTGCCGCAGCCGACCTGGTGCTGGTTGTCGCCAGCGCCCCGGTGGATCTCGCCGCCTATGACGGTAAGCGGGTCTATCAGGGGAGCATGGATCTTGCTCTGCAGGATCCGGCTGCGCTCCTGGACGCAGCCGCCAGTGGCGCCAGCGTCTATCGCCATCAGGCTGCCCCGGTCACAGCCAAACCGGCAACCACAGGAGCCAAGCGCATCGTGGCGGTAACGGCTTGTCCCACCGGCGTGGCCCACACCTTTATGTCGGCAGAAGCGCTGGAGACCATGGCCAAACAGCTGGGTCATCAGATCCGTGTCGAGACCCAGGGCTCGGTCGGTGCCCAGAATGCCCTGACAGCGGACGAGATTGCATCCGCCGATCTGGTGTTCCTCGCCACCGACATTGAGGTGGACATGGCCCGCTTCGATGGCAAGCCGGTCTATCGCACCAGCACCGGCGCGGCGCTCAAGAAGACCCGTGCCGAGCTGGATAAAGCCTGGGCCGAGGCCAAGGTGTATCGTCACAGCGGCGCTGCCTCGCCGAAGAAAGAGGAAAAGGCGGGTCCTTACAAGCACCTGCTGACCGGCGTCTCTTTTATGCTGCCCATGGTGGTAGCAGGTGGCCTCATCATCGCCATCTCCTTCATCTTCGGCATCGAGGCATTCAAGCAAGAAGGTACCCTGGCCGCGGCCCTGATGCAGATCGGTGGCGGCTCCGCCTTCGCCCTGATGATCCCGGTGCTGGCAGGCTACATCGCCTATTCGATAGCTGATCGCCCGGGTCTTGCTCCGGGTATGATCGGCGGCATGCTGGCAAGCTCCCTGGGCGCGGGTTTCCTCGGTGGCATCGTTGGCGGTTTCCTTGCCGGTTACAGCGCCAAGTTCTTGAGCGACAAGGTGCGCCTGCCGGTGACCCTGGAAGCACTGAAACCCATCCTCATCATTCCGCTTTTTGCCAGCCTGTTCACCGGCCTGGTGATGATCTACGTGGTGGGCGGGCCGGTCGCCGGCATCATGAGTGCCATGACCGAGTTCCTCAACAACATGGGCTCGGCCAACGCCGTGCTGCTCGGGATCATCATCGGTGCCATGATGTGCTTCGACATGGGGGGGCCGGTCAACAAGGCGGCTTATGCCTTCGGAGTGGGCCTGCTTGCCTCCAAGACCTATGCCCCCATGGCGGCCGTGATGGCTGCCGGCATGGTGCCTGCACTGGGCATGGGTATCGCCACCTTCCTCGCCAGCAAGAAGTTCATCAAGGCGGAGCAGGAAGCGGGCAAGGCCTCCTTCGTGCTGGGTCTGTGCTTCATCTCCGAGGGTGCCATTCCGTTTGCCGCCAAGGATCCGATGCGCGTCATCCCGGCCTGCATGGTGGGCGGCGCCCTGACCGGTGCGCTCTCCATGCTGTTTGGCTGCGAGCTGGTGGCGCCCCACGGTGGCCTGTTCGTGCTCTTTATTCCTAATGCCATCAGCCACGTCATGATGTATATCGTGGCGATTGCGGCGGGGTCGCTGGTGACCGGCGTCACATACGCCATGCTCAAGCGCGCCGAGCAACCGGCAGCCAAGCTGGCTGCGGCCTGACAACAACAATGACATTCACCAGGCGGCCTGCGGGCCGCCTTTTTTATGCTGGATAGAGGGGAATGATTGAGAAAGAAGGGAGGGGGTGAGGCTAGAAATCCCAGCCGGGTTGCGGCATCTGCTCAGGCTCTGCCCCTTCTCTGGCCTTGCGCCGCGCCGCCTCGACCCGGCGCTTGCGATCCCGGCACAGGCGCATCACCTCCTGCTGCTGGGCCTGGGTCATCTTCTGCCAGTTGAAACGCTCCTCGCGGCTGCGCAGGCATCCCTTGCAGTAGCCCTTGTTGTTCACTTCGCAGACCCCGATACAGGGGCTTTGCAGCGGGAAGATCTCGAGCTGTTCCATCCATGGCCTCTCACACCTTATTACCTTGTTATAACCCAGAAGATCCCCTTTGGAGAAATCCTGCGTCGTGGCGGGGAAGTCGTTTGCTTTCCCCCTGCAAATTTGGCATCTTCCCCGCCGAGCATGGCTCTTGGTGTTATATGAGGACATATGAACAAACACGCGTACTGGCTGACCGCCGCTGTGCTGGGGCTGGCCGGTTGTGCGGGCAACTCCGAGCAAGCGGAGATGCCCAAAAAACAGGCCGACAACAGATGTTTTCTCAACTGCGAGGTGCCGGAGAATCTGGGCAAGCAGTATCTGGACGGCTTCCTGCCGGATGATCTGGTGCGGGTGGAGCGGGTCAACAGCCAGGTTCCCGCCGATTACAGCAGGTTCGCTCAGCAGAGCAGGCTGGTGCTGGATCGCTCCGGCCGCATGGCGAGCCGCTATGGCGAGCTCTATCACCAGCTCTCCCGCTGGGTCGCCAATGGCGGCCATCCTGCCGACATCACCCGCTACGGCATCAGCCTGGCCCAGCTGGGCGGTGCCGATCGCATGGGCAACGTGCTCTTCACCGGCTATTACTCGCCGGTGCTGGAGGTGCGCCACCGTCCGGATGCCAACTACAAATACCCCATCTACGCCATGCCCAACTGCGGCAGCCGTTGTCCGACCCGGGCCCAGATCCATCGTGGGGCGCTGGCCAACCGGGGACTGGAGCTGGGGTACAGCAAATCCCTTATCGACAACTTCCTGATGGACGTGCAGGGCTCGGGCTTTGTCCACTACGGAGACAACGATCAGCTGCAATATCTGGGCTACAGCGGCAAGAATGGTCACGGTTATGTGAGCATTGGCCGGGTGCTGATCGACCGGGGTGAGGTGCCCAAGGAGCAGATGTCCATGAAGGCCATCAAGGAGTGGGCCAACCGCCAGCCGGAGGAGAGCGTCAAGGAGCTGGTGGAACAGAACCCCTCTTATGTCTTCTTCGAACGCCGTCCCACCAATGACGTGGTCGGCGCAGCCGGCATTCCGCTCTTGCCCATGGCGGCAGTGGCGGCCGACAAGACATTGTTGCCCATGGGCACCCCCATCCTGGCCGAGGTACCGCTGCTCGACAAGGCGGGCAACTGGACCGGCAAGCACCAGCTGCGGCTGTTGATTGCGCTCGATGTGGGTGGGGCGGTGAAGAAGGGGCACCTCGATCTCTACCACGGCATGGGGGAGAAGGCCGGGGTTGCGGCCGGTCACTACAAGCACTTTGGCCGGGTCTGGAAGCTGGGCCTGCACCACGGACCGACTGCTGCACCCTGGTTGTAAATCAGTGCTTTAGAGCAGATAAGAGAGGCAGAGCAGGTAAGAGGACCGTCTGATACAGGCCTGTGGTTTCCTCTTGCCATTGCTCGAACCGGGCAGAAAACGCCATAAAAAAACCGCCGGAGCAATCCGGCGGTTTTTTGTTTGGGCTATGTGTCGAGCACTTCACGAATGCAGATCGAGGTCACTCTTTCTGGCTATCGAGGGTCTGGATATCGAGACGGATGGCACCCACCGGCTTGCAGCAGCAGGGCAGGCACTCGCCCTGGGAGACAAAGGCCAGCGGCACGCTGGGGTAGTGCACCTTGCCGGCCAACAGCGGTGTGCGGCAAGCGCCGCAATAGCCGCTGCGACACTGGAACTCGACGCTGTGGCCGTGGCGCTCCAGGGTTTCCAGTACGCTCTCGCCCGGATGGGCATGCAAAACAACCCCATCCCGGGTATGAACCCGGGGGGAGGTTGTTTCGGCCTGTGTCGGGGCTGGTGACGTGCCCAGAGTGCCGACGGCGTCACTCACAGCTCGAAGTCACCCAGATCGTCGGCATTCACTTCGCTGTCGATCTGGCCCACCAGATAGGAGCTCACCTCGACTTCCTGGGGGGCGACCTGCACGTTGTCGGAGGAGAGCCAGGTGTTGATCCAGGGGATGGGGTTCTGCTTGGTGCCGGAGAAGGCCGGCTGCAGGCCCACTGCGGCCATCCGCAGGTTGGTGATGTACTCCACGTACTGACAGAGAATGTCCTTGTTCAGGCCGATCATGGAGCCGTCCTGGAACAGGTACTCCGCCCACTCTTTTTCCTGAATGGCGGCTTCCTTGAACAGATCGAAGCAGGCCTGCTCGCACTCGATGGCGATCTCTGCCATCTCGGGATCGTCCTGGCCGCTGCGCATCAGGTTCAGCATGTGCTGGGTGCCGGTCAGGTGTAGCGCTTCGTCGCGGGCGATCATCTTGATGATCTTGGCGTTGCCTTCCATCAGTTCGCGCTCGGCGAAGGCAAAGGAGCAGGCAAAGCTCACGTAGAAGCGGATCGCCTCAAGGGCGTTGACGCTCATCAGGCACAGATAGAGCTTCTTCTTGAGCTCGCGCAGGGTGATGGTCACCTCGCGGCCAGCCACCAGATGAGTGCCTTCACCATGCAGGTTGTAGAGGGCGGTCGCCTCAATGAGATCGTCGTAGAAGTGGCTGATGGAGCCGGCGCGCTTCAGGATCTGCTCGTTGGTGACGATGTCGTCAAACACCTGGGCGGGGGTGTTGACGATGTTGCGGATGATGTGGGTGTAGGAGCGCGAGTGGATGGTCTCCGAGAAGGCCCAGGTTTCAATCCAGGTTTCCAGCTCCGGGATGGAGACCAGCGGCAGCAGCGCCACGTTGGGGCTGCGGCCTTGGATGGAGTCCAGCAGGGTCTGGTACTTCAGGTTGGAGATGAAGATGTGCTGCTCGTGGGGAGGCAGGGCCTGGTAGTCGATGCGATCCCGCGAGACGTCCACCTCTTCCGGGCGCCAGAAGAAGGAGAGCTGCTTCTCGATCAGGCGCTCGAACACCTCGTGTTTTTGTTGATCATAACGGGCTACGTTGACCGATTGGCCAAAAAACATCGGCTCTTTGAGCTGGTCGTTTTGGGTTTGGCAGAAAGTTGAGTAGGCCATGGTTACCAGAATACGTGAATAGAGAAAACGGGAGAGCGGGAGCCAATGCTCCCGCCCGGTTTATCAGATCTTGCAGGCCCCACCCGCGCAACCGTCATCTTGCAGATCGGTCTGGGTGTCGTCCGCACCATCACGGGTGTTGTGATAGTAGAGGGTCTTGAGGCCGTATTTGTAGGCGGTCAGCAGATCCTTGAGCAGCTGCTTCATCGGCACCTTGTTGCCTTCGAAACGGGCCGGATCGTAGTTGGTGTTGGCCGAGATGGCCTGATCCACGAACTTCTGCATGATACCGACCAGCTGCAGGTAGCCATCCACGCTCGGCTGCTTCCACAGCAGCTCGTACTGATCTTTCAGACGATCATACTCGGGCACCACCTGTTTGAGAATGCCGTCTTTGGATGCCTTGACGGAGACCAGGCCACGTGGCGGCTCGATGCCGTTGGTGGCGTTGGAGATCTGGCTGGAGGTCTCGCTCGGCATCAGGGCGGTCAGAGTGGAGTTGCGCAGACCCACGGTGCGGATCTCCTCGCGCAGTGCTTCCCAATCCAGGTGCAGCGGCTCGTTGCAGATGGTGTCCAGATCCCGCTTGTAGGTATCGATGGGCAGGATCCCCTGGGCATAGGTGGTCTCGCCAAACAGCGGGCAGGGACCAAACTCGCGGGCCAGCTGCACCGAGGCTTTGAGCAGATAGTACTGGATCGCCTCGAAGGTGCGGTGAGTCAGGGCCAGACCGGATCCGTCAGAGTAGCGGGCACCGTTTTTCGCCAGGTAGTAGGCGTAGTTGATGACGCCGATACCCAGGGTGCGGCGACCCATGCTGCCTTTCTTCGCGGCGGCGATCGGGTAGTCCTGATAGTCGAGCAGGGCGTCCAGGGCGCGCACTGCCAGATCGGCCATCTCTTCGAGATCTTCCAGCTTGTCGATGGCGCCCAGATTGAAGGCGGAGAGAGTGCACAGCGCGATCTCGCCGTTGTCGTCATCGATGTTGTTAAGCGGCTTGGTGGGCAGCGCGATTTCCAGACAGAGGTTGGACTGGCGCACCGGCGCCACGCTCGGATCGAACGGGCTGTGGGTGTTGCAGTGATCCACGTTCTGGATGTAGATGCGACCGGTGCCGGCGCGCTCCTGCATCATCAGGGAGAAGAGATCGACCGCCTTGAGGGTCTTCTTGCGGATGGCCGGATCCTGCTCGTACTTGACGTAGAGCTCTTCGAACTTGTCCTGGTCTGCGAAGAAGGCATCGTACAGACCCGGCGCATCGGACGGGGAGAACAGGGTGATGTCGCCGCCCTTGATGAGGCGCTGATACATCAGCTTGTTGATCTGCACCCCGTAGTCCATGTGACGAACCCGGTTCTCTTCCACGCCGCGGTTGTTTTTCAGTACCAGCAGGCTCTCCACCTCGGTGTGCCACAGCGGGTAGAAGAGGGTGGCCGCACCGCCGCGCACGCCGCCCTGGGAGCAGCATTTGACCGCAGTCTGGAAGTATTTGTAGAAGGGGATGCAACCGGTGTGGAACGCTTCACCGCCACGGATGGGGCTGCCCAGACCGCGAATACGGCCGGCGTTGATGCCGATACCGGCGCGCTGGGAGACGTAACGCACGATGGAGCTGGCGGTGGCGTTGATGGAGTCCAGGCTGTCGTCGCACTCGATCAGCACGCAGGAGCTGAACTGGCGGGTCGGGGTGCGCACGCCGCTCATGATCGGGGTCGGCAGCGAGATCTTGAAGGTCGAGACCGCATCATAGAAGCGCTTGATGTAGTCCAGACGGGTATCTTTCGGGTACTTGGAGAAGAGGCAGGCCGCCACCAGCATGTAGAGGAACTGCGGGCTCTCGTAAATTTCGCCGGTGACGCGGTTCTGGACCAGGTACTTGCCTTCCAGCTGCTTTACCGCGGCGTAGGAGAAATTCATGTCGCGCCAGTGATCGAGGTGGGCGTTGAGCTCCTCGTATTCGGCCTGGGTGTAGTCTTCCAGCAGGTGCTTGTCGTACTTGCCCATGTCCACCAGCTTGGCGACGTGCTGATAGAGGTGGGGCGGCTCGAACTGGCCGTAGGCCTTCTTGCGCAGGTGGAAGATGGCCAGACGGGCAGCCATGTACTGATAGTCAGGGGTCTGCTCGGAGATAAGGTCAGCGGTCGCCTTGATGATGGTCTCGTGGATGTCGGCGGTACGGATGCCGTCATAGAACTGGATATGGGACTTGAGCTCCACCTGGGAGACCGACACGTTGTCGAGACCCTCGGCGGCCCAGTCCAGCACGCGGTGAATTTTATCCAGATCGATGGGTTCTTTGTGTCCGTTACGCTTCGTCACAAACAAGTTCATTGGCTGATGACCCCTTTCATTGATACCTGCCGGTATCGGTTGATTCCCGAAAAACCATCGCACAATGCTGCCGTGCTGACACCGACTTGAGGCGGAATTGGGCAGAGATTGTGCGATGAATCACAAGATATAGTGTTATTTTGATTTCGAGCTACAAGATAGTGAGGTCAGCCCCTCAATGCAATGTGTGGATAACTGGCTTGCTGTGGATAAATTGTGAGTGTTGCGACCGCTGTTAGTGATCGCTCACAGTGAGCGGGTTTTCATTCGTCCGCTTCGTCAAATGCAAGTATCCAGATCGAAGATGGAAAATTTAAATAACTTTTTTTGCTTGCGAAAGAGGGGGGATTTTACTAGCGCCAGAACACTGATTATCCCTTATGCAACAGGGTACAAAAGCTGTCCAGTTGTTGCGGTCGCGCTTCTTCGCGGCGCTGATGCAGGTATGGTGGACCCGGGAACTGCGAGGCGCCTTGGTTTTTCATATGAGTATGGTGGTAGGGATAAGGCGCCTTTAATATCCATCAATAAGGAATGGCGGCGCGGCAGAGTATAGGCATTGTCTGGGCATAAAAAAGGCGGACAACATGTTGCCCGCCTTTTTATGATCGCAGGATCAGCCCAGCTCGTAGCGTAACCAGTGGTGCAGCGCCTGCACGGTATCGAATTGCAGATCCGCGCCCCAGTCGGCGGGATCCTCATTGTCATTGAGGTAACCCCAGCCAGCGACGGCGGTGCGCATCCCTGCATTGCGACCCGCTTCTATATCTCGCACATGATCTCCCACATAGAGGCAGTGGGCGGCATCGACCCCCAGCTGTTCGCAGGCAAAGTACATGGGGGCGGGGTCGGGTTTGCGCACCGGCAGGGTGTCGGCACTGACCGTTACGCCGCAGCTGGCGAGTTCGGGCAGGGCGGCCAGGAGGGGTTCTGTGAGAAAACCCGGCTTGTTGGTGACGATGCCCCAGGGAAGTTGCCGCTCGTCGAGCCATTCGATGAGATCCACCATTCCCTCATAGGGGCGGGTACCGACGCAGAGGTTGGCCGCATAGTGGTCGAGCAGGGCAGTACGCAGGCGCGTTGCTCCCAGCTCCTCAAGCAGCTCGTCGCCAAGGCCTGCCTTGAGCAGGCCGAGCGCCCCATGGGAGGTGGTCTGGCGGATGATGTCGTCAGAGAGCGGGGCAAAGCCCTCACTCACCAGCACATGGTTCACAGCGGCGCCGAGGTCCGGCGCTGTGTCGAGCAGGGTGCCGTCCAGATCAAACAGCACGCAGCGAAGGGGCGCCCGAGGGGTATCTGCCATCAGCTCTGCTCCGGGCGGACGAATTCCACCATGTAGTTGACGTCGACGTTGCGGCCGAGCTTGAAGTGGTTGGTGAGCGGAGAGTAGTGAACGCCGCTCATGTCACGCACCAGAAGGCCTGCCGCTTCACCCATGCGGCACAGTTCGGCCGGAGTGATGAACTTTTTATGGTCGTGGGTCCCCTTGGGCACCATCTTCATCAGGTATTCGGCCCCGACGATCATCATCAGATAAGACTTGGGGTTGCGGTTGATGGTGGAGACGAACACCTTGCCACCCGGGCGCACCAGGGTGGCGATGGCGCGCAGCACGGAGGCCGGATCCGGCACGTGCTCCAGCATCTCCATGCAGGTGACCACGTCGTACTGGCCGGCGGCTTCGGCTGCGTGCGCCTCGGCGGTGATCTGGCGGTATTCAAGCTCCACCCCCTGCTCCAGGGCGTGCAGGCGGGCCACCCCGAGGGGCTCCTTGCCCATGTCGATACCGGTTACCCTGGCGCCACGACGGGCCATGCTCTCGGAGAGGATGCCGCCACCGCAGCCGATGTCGAGCACGCGCTTGCCAAACAGGCCGCCGCTCTTGTCGGTGATCCAGTCAAGGCGCACCGGATTGATCTGGTGCAGGGGCTTGAACTCTCCCTCCATATCCCACCAGCGGGAGGCGATGGCTTCAAATTTGGCGATTTCGGTCAGATCGACATTGGCGTCACTGTTCATTTCTCGAAGATCCTGTGGCAAGGGCGCGAGAGGGAGTCGCGCGCAATCTATTGTCCTGGCGGGCATTATAACGGACGGACTTTGTCAAACCAGCCCGATTTGTGGCTTAAGAAATTCGCCTTGGTGTGTTAACATGTCGCGCTGTTTAAGCCAAAGAACAACTAATTAGGGATTAAGGCTTTCTATGAGCGATCTGGCCAGAGAGATCACGCCGGTCAACATCGAAGAAGAGCTCAAGAGTTCCTATCTTGATTACGCCATGAGCGTGATCGTAGGACGAGCTCTGCCGGATGTGCGTGATGGCTTGAAACCGGTTCACCGCCGCGTTCTGTATGCAATGAACGAGCTGGGGAACGACTGGAACAAGCCCTATAAAAAATCGGCCCGTGTGGTCGGTGACGTAATCGGTAAATATCACCCGCACGGCGACAGTGCCGTGTATGACACCATCGTCCGGATGGCGCAGGATTTCTCCATGCGTTACATGCTGGTCGACGGTCAGGGCAACTTCGGTTCGGTCGACGGCGACAGCGCCGCCGCCATGCGTTATACCGAAGTGCGGATGGCCCGCATCTCCCACGAGCTGCTGGCGGATCTGGACAAAGAGACCGTGGACTGGGTGCCCAACTATGACGGCACCGAGATGATCCCGGCTGTCATGCCCACCAAGGTTCCCAACCTGCTGGTCAACGGCTCCTCCGGTATTGCGGTGGGCATGGCGACCAACATTCCTCCTCACAACCTCACCGAGATAGTCAACGGCTGTCTGGCGCTGATCGAGAATGGCGATCTCACCATCGACGAGTTGATGACCTATATCACCGGACCTGATTTCCCCACCGGCGGCATCATCAACGGTCGCTCCGGCATCGTGCAGGCGTACCGTACCGGTCGCGGCTCCATCTATGTGCGTGCCAAGGCCGAGGTGGAAGTGGACGATAAGAGTGGTCGCGAGACCATCATCGTTCACGAGATCCCCTATCAGGTGAACAAGGCTCGTCTGATCGAGAAGATCGCCGAGCTGGTCAAAGAGAAGAAGATCGAGGGCATCAGCGCCCTGCGCGATGAGTCCGACAAGGACGGCATGCGCATCGTTATCGAGATCAAGCGCGGCGAGTCCGGCGAGATTGTGCTGAACAATCTCTACAAGCACACCCAGATGCAGACCACGTTCGGCATCAACATGGTGGCGCTCGATAACAACCAGCCCAAGGTGATGAACCTCAAAGAGATCCTGGATGCGTTCCTGCTGCACCGCCGTGAAGTGGTGACCCGCCGGACCGTGTTCGAACTGCGCAAGGCGCGGGATCGGGCGCACATCCTGGAAGGTCTGGCAGTTGCACTGGCCAACATTGATCCGGTGATCGAGCTTATTCGCCACAGCGCGACCCCGGCGGATGCGAAAGCGGGCCTGGTTGCCAAGGGCTGGGAGCTCGGCAACGTGGCTGCCATGCTGGAGAAAGCCGGTGACGACGCGGCCCGCCCCGAGTGGCTGGAGCCCGAGTTCGGCATTCGCGACGGTCACTACTACCTGACCGAGCAGCAGGCTCAGGCCATTCTTGACCTGCGTCTGCACAAGCTGACCGGCCTCGAGCACGAGAAGATCCTGGAAGAGTACCAATCTCTGCTGGATCTCATTGCCGAATTGCTGCACATCCTGGCGAGCCCGGTTCGCCTGATGGAAGTGATCCGCGACGAACTGCTGGCCGTGCGCGAGCAGTACGGCGACGATCGTCGTACCGAAATCAGCATGTCCAGTGCCGAGATCAACATCGAAGATCTGATCACCCCGGAAGACGTGGTCGTTACCCTGTCTCACCAAGGTTATGTGAAGTATCAGCCGCTCTCCGACTACGAGGCCCAGCGCCGCGGTGGTCGTGGCAAGTCAGCCACCCGGATCAAGGAAGAGGACTTTGTTGAGCGTCTGCTGGTGGCCAACACCCACGACACCATTCTGTGCTTCTCCACCCGTGGCAAGGTCTACTGGCTCAAGGTGTATCAGCTGCCGGAGGCGTCCCGTGGCGCCCGCGGTCGTCCGATCATCAACCTGCTGCCGCTTGATGAGGGTGAGCGCATCACCGCCATCCTGCCGGTTAAAGAATATGACGCCGACAAGTATGTCTTCTTCGCCACCGCCAACGGTACCGTGAAGAAGACCAGCCTGTCCGATTTCAGCCGTCCGCTCTCCTCCGGTATTCGCGCCATCAACCTCAAAGAGGGCGATGAGCTGATCGGGGTGGACATCACCGACGGCAGCAACGAGATCATGCTGTTCTCCGACGCGGGCAAGGTCGTTCGCTTCGCGGAAGGCAGCGGTCGCGCCGATGCGGATGCCAGCGATGACGTCGAAAACGACGACGATGCCGGCAATGACGATGATGGCAGCGACAACGGCGAAAGCACCGAGAGCAAGGGCACCTTCAAGGGCGTGCGTCCCATGGGTCGTACCGCCGCCGGTGTGCGTGGCATCAAGCTGGGCGCCGGTGACCGTGTGGTCTCCCTTATCGTGCCCCGTGGCGAAGGTGCCATCCTCACCGCCACCGAGAACGGCTACGGCAAGCGTACCGCGCTGGATGAATACCCGACCAAGAGCCGCGGTACCCAGGGCGTTATCTCCATCAAGGTGGACGAGCGCAACGGCAAGGTGATCGATGCGATCCAGGTCGAAGATACCGACCAGATCATGCTGATCACCAATGGCGGTACCCTGGTACGCACCCGCGTCGCCGAGGTCAGCGTCATCGGTCGCAACACCGGCGGTGTGCGTCTGATCCGTACCGGTGAAGACGAAACCGTGGTCGGTCTGCAGCGTATCGCCGAGAGCGACGAGGACGAAAACGACGCAGTGGCCGTGGAAGGTGAGGTGTCCGAAGGCACCGATACCGAAGCGGATACAGGTGCTGTCGATGCCGGGGAGGCGGGCGACGAGTAATCGTTACCCCTTTGTCTGATGAAAAAAGAGCGACCTCATGGTCGCTCATTTTATTTGTGCGTGATTGGTGTCAGCCAGGCGTGAAACCGAAGCGAGTGGCTGTCATGCCCTTGTCATCGGGGAGAGTCATCCTGATGCGGCAACCAGCGAGTTATCCCTGTCATTACCGTTACAAGGAGCTGCATATGACCAGTTGGATCACATGGGAGATCTGGTGGAACCGGGTATGGGGCGAGTCAGAGATGCTGCATGCAAGAGAGGAAGAGCACGAAGTTGCTCATGAACCCTCGCGACTGCCGGTCGAACTACTGGCGCAAGGGCGGGGAGATCGACCTGGTTGAACTGCCCCTCGCAAGAGGGTCAAGTTCAGGGGCCTGCCATCATGATCAGAATTAAAACAGGCTGAGCTGTTCCCCGGGACGCATAAAGAGATCGCGCCGCAATTGAATGTGCCGCTTGCCGAGCGCAAGGCGCCTGCTGATGAGGCGAAAGCGTTGGGCAAGCAGATCGGCAAACTGACCCTGACCGCGCATGCGGGTGCCGAAGGCTGAACTGTTGAGGGTGCCGCCCCGGCTCGCCCGCAACTGGTTCAAAATGGCCTCCTTCTGGCCCGGATAGTGTTCATCCAGCCAGTCGCTGAACAGGGTGGTCAGCTCGTGAGGAAGGCGCAGCAAGATGTAATCGGCGCAGCCGGCACCAGCCGCGACAGCGGCCTTGATGATCTGCTCGAGCTCGGGCTCGTTGAGCCGCGGGATCATGGGGGCGGCCAGCACCCCGACCGGCACGCCTGCCCGGGTCAGCTTCTCGATCACCTTGAGCCGGCCGGTTCCGCTGCTGGCCCTCGGTTCCAGCTGTCGTCTGAGGGTTTCATTGAGGGTGGTGACTGACACCATCACCTGGCACAGGCCTTCCCGGGCCAGCTCGGTCAGCAGATCGAGGTCGCGCAGGATCATGGCGCTCTTGGTGATGATCCCCACCGGGTGGCGATGGGCCAGCATCACCGTCAAGAGCTCGCGAGTGAGGCGATAGTGGTGCTCGATGGGCTGATAGGGGTCGGTATTGGCCCCGAGGACGATGGTTTGTGGCTGATAACCCGGTTTGGCGAACTCCTTACGCAGCAGATCGGCGGCGTTGAGCTTGGCAAACAGTCGGGTTTCGAAGTCAAGGCCGGGGGAGAGCTCAAGATAGGCGTGGCTGGGCCTGGCATAGCAGTAGATGCAGCCGTGCTCGCACCCCTGATAGGGATTGATGGAGCGGCCAAAGGGAATGTCGGGGGAGTCGTTGTAGCTAATGATGTTGCGGGCCTGAATCTCTGTTATCCGGGTTTGCGGGTGGCTTGGGGTGAAGGCCGCTTCCCACTCGGATTGCTGCCAGCCGTCGTCAACCACCTCGATAAGCGGGCCGCTGAAACGGTGATCGATATTGTGAGCGCTGCCTCGTCCTGCCATCGTCTTGCATCATTACTGTTTATATATACAGTAATGATGCAAGTCGGCAGGGTAAAGTGCAAGCCTCTCCCTTCCTTTGCATAAAAAAGCATGACAAATGGATCTCTTGCTTGATCCGTTCGCTACATTTCGTTTACATAAGAAAAGTGCGAACCGGATCACGGAAATCATCATGAAGCCCATCTCTTCCCGCTGGTTGTTTATCGGTGTCATCGGTCTGGCTATCTGGCGTCTCATTCCGCTCACTACCGAGCAGGAGATGGCCTCGGCCAACCGGGCCTGGCGCACCGGCCATTTTGAAGAGGCGACCCGGGTCTGGTTGCCACTGGCCGAGCAAGGGCTCCCCCGTGCCAAAGCTCTGATGGGTTGGAGCCACGAGGTGGGGCAGGGTAGCGAGCAGGACATGACCCTGGCCATCGACCTTTATCGTCAGGCCGCTCAGGCGGGAGACGCCTTCGGCCAATATCGGCTGGGGGAAGTGTATCTGCGCGGAGCCGGGGTCAAGCAGGATCTGCGCGAGGCATTTCACTGGATGGAGCTGGCGGCTCGCAACGGTGATGTACCCGCCATGCTCAAAGTCGGTGTGCTTCACTTGATGGGAGCCAGTGGGCAGGTTGATCTCTCCCAGGCCAAACAGTGGCTCTATCAGGCCTCTCGGAAGGGCAACAAGCTGGCGCTGAAGGTGCTGCAGGAGCTGGTGCGGGCAGAGGAGGGGAACAGCACCTTCGATTTCAACTGGCAGCCTCTTTTGGGGCCATAATTGGCCATGCCCCCGGCCGGTTGTAGAAAATCTCGACAAACCCGATACAGCTGCAACAACTTCTGGTAGGATTGCCCCGTTTTGGCTTGGTTTGCCTCGATAAATTCGCTGTTCTCGTGACAGGCCGGCTTCGCAAAGTGCTGTGGAGAACCAGAACATCACCCTTTTTTGAATCGATTTTCCATCCCGCATGTGACCTTTGGTACGGGTCACCACTGTATAAGGAAACATATAATGCCAATCATTACTCTGCCTGACGGCAGCCAACGTCAATTTGCCCATTCTGTTTCCGTCATGGATGTGGCCGCGGACATCGGTCCCGGTCTCGCCAAGGCGTGCATTGCTGGTCGGGTAAACGGTGAACTGGTGGATGCTTGCGAGCTGATCGAAGCCGATGCCTCCGTGGCCATCATCACCGCCAAAGACGAAGAAGGTCTGGACATTCTGCGCCACTCCTGCGCCCACTTGCTGGGTCATGCCATCAAGCAACTCTGGCCCCAGACCAAGATGGCCATCGGTCCCGTCATCGACAACGGTTTCTACTACGACATCGATCTCGACCGCACCCTGACCGATGAAGATCTGGCTGCCCTGGAAGAGCGCATGATGGCGCTGGCCGCCAAGGATTACGACGTCATCAAGAAGAAGGTCTCCTGGCAGGAAGCACGCGATGTGTTCGAAGCCCGTGGCGAGACCTACAAGGTCGAGATCCTGGATCAGAACATCGCCCGTGATGATCAGCCCGGTCTCTATCATCACGAAGAGTACATCGATATGTGCCGCGGGCCGCACGTGCCCAATATGCGTCACTGCCACCACTTCAAGTTGCAGAAGATGTCAGGCGCCTACTGGCGTGGCGACTCCAACAACAAGATGCTGCAGCGCATTTACGGTACCGCCTGGGCTGACAAGAAACAGCTCAAGGCCTACCTGCAGCGCCTGGAAGAGGCCGCCAAACGCGACCACCGCAAGATCGGCAAGCAGCTCGACCTGTATCACATGCAGGAAGAGGCGCCTGGCATGGTGTTCTGGCACAATGACGGCTGGACCATCTTCCGCGAGCTGGAAACCTTCATCCGCGGCAAGCTTAAAGAGTACGACTATCAGGAAGTGAAAGGTCCCTTCATGATGGACCGTGTGCTGTGGGAGCGCTCCGGCCACTGGGATAAATATGCCCAGGCCATGTTCACTACCCAGTCAGAGAATCGCGAGTACGCCATCAAGCCGATGAACTGCCCGGGTCATGTGCAGATCTTCAATCAGGGTCTGAAATCCTACCGCGATCTGCCGCTGCGCATGGCCGAATTCGGATCTTGCCATCGCAACGAGCCGTCAGGCTCCCTGCACGGCCTGATGCGTGTGCGTGGTTTTACTCAGGATGACGCCCACATCTTCTGTACCGAAGAGCAGATCATGGAAGAGGTGTCTGCCTGTATCCGCATGGTCTATGACGTTTACGGTACCTTCGGTTTCGAGAACATCGTGGTCAAGCTCTCTACCCGTCCGGAGCAGCGCATCGGTTCCGACGAGGCATGGGATCGTGCCGAAGCCGCCTTGGCCGAAGCGCTGGAAGTGAATGGCCTGAAGTACGATCTGCAGCCGGGCGAGGGGGCTTTCTATGGTCCCAAGATTGAATTCACCCTGCACGATTGCCTTGATCGTGCCTGGCAATGTGGTACCGTGCAGCTCGACTTTGCCCTGCCGGGCCGTCTTGGCGCCACCTATGTGGGCGAAGACAACGAGCGACACGTACCCGTCATGATCCACCGCGCCATTCTGGGTTCGCTGGAGCGTTTCATCGGTATTCTGACTGAAGAGTACGCCGGTCTGTTCCCGACCTGGTTGGCTCCGGTTCAGGCAGTGGTCATGAATATCACTGACAATCAGGCCGAATATGCAGTAAAAGTAGCCAAAGCATTGAATGATGCGGGTCTTCGTGCAAAAGCGGACTTGAGAAATGAGAAGATAGGCTTTAAAATCCGCGAGCATACTTTGAAGCGAGTGCCTTTCATGCTGGTCTGCGGCGATAAAGAAGTTGAAGCCGGCAAGATTGCAGTACGGACTCGCAAAGGGGCTGACCTGGGTACTTATCCTGTTGAAGAGCTGATTGCTCTGTTGACCCAGGAAGTTCAGACCCGCGGACAAAAGAAAGTGGAGGAATAAGCTATAAAAGGCGGAAAAAAACTGGGCAAGCAGCCGCAAGCCCGCGCTCACCGGATCAACGAAGAGATCCGACTGAAAGAAGTTCGTTTGGCTGGTCTGGATGGCGAAGCGCTCGGTATCGTATCCATCCAGGAAGCTCTGAACTTGGCCGCTGAGGCCGAAGTGGATCTGGTCGAGATTAGTCCGAACGCTGAGCCGCCCGTTTGCCGGATCATGGATTACGGCAAATTCCTCTACGAAAAGAGCAAAACCACCAAAGAACAGAAGAAAAAGCAGAAAGTCGTCCAGGTCAAGGAAATCAAATTCCGTCCTGGCACTGACGAAGGCGACTATCAGGTAAAACTACGCAACCTGGTTCGCTTTCTGGAAGACGGGGACAAGGCTAAGGTCACCCTGCGCTTCCGTGGTCGTGAAATGGCCCACCAGGATCTTGGTATCAAGGTTCTGGAGCGCGTCAAGAACGATCTGGAAGAGTTGGCCGTAGTCGAATCGTTCCCGAAAGTCGAAGGCCGTCAAGCTGTGATGGTCCTCGCGCCCAAGAAGAAATCTTAAGGCCCACAAGTAATTGACACATGTGGCTCGCTCCATGTGTCGGTTCGCCTTGCGATTTTGTTGTCACTCACAATGCGGAGTATGAAATGCCGAAGATGAAAACCAACCGGGGTGCTGCGAAGCGCTTCAAAAAGACTGGCTCAGGTCGCTTCAAGTGCAAGCACAACCACCTGCGTCACATCCTGACCAAGAAGAGCAGCAAGCGTAAGCGTCAGCTGGGACCGAAGTTCTTTGTTTCCGCTGCCGACCACAAACGTGTTGTCGCTTGTCTGCCGTACGCATAAGGGGGGATGTGAAAAATGCCAAGAGTTAAACGTGGTGTGACCGCTCGTGCTCGTCACAAGAAAGTAATGAAAGCCGCCAAGGGTTACTACGGCGCCCGTTCCCGTGTTTACCGCGTAGCGGTACAAGCGGTAACCAAAGCCGGTCAGTATGCCTACCGTGACCGTCGTCAGAAAAAGCGTCAGTTCCGTCAACTGTGGATTGCTCGTATCAACGCAGCAGCCCGTCAGAACGGTCTGTCCTACAGCCGTCTCATCAACGGTCTGAAGAAGGCTTCCATCGAGATCGATCGCAAGATCCTGTCCGATATCGCCGTTCACGACAAGCTGGCTTTCACCGCCCTGGTTGAAAAGGCTAAAGCAGCACTGGCTTAATCCGGTTCTGTTATGAAAGATAAAAGGAGGCTCAGGCCTCCTTTTTTGTTGCCCCGTTTCTGCTAGCCAGAGGAATGGAAAGTCCAGAAGAGGCGATGTTAAGCCAGCGTGCTCTACTCTTTATATGCCAACAAGCTAATGTTCAAGCGAACGATTTAAAGAGGGTAGGGGATAAAGTGAGACTCGCTTGATATAACAAAATGATTTATAGGGAGAAAAGGGGACCTTAAGTATGGTCAGCGAAGGGGCTTTTTTTGTATTATTCCCCTCTTGACCTTATTTAGCCTAAAGGCTCCTGTACCGGGAGTGGTGACGAGGAAGACATGCAACAGCTTGAAGAAGTAGTCGGCCAAGCCAGGGCCGAAATTGAGGGCGTAAGCGACATCGCCGCCCTTGACGAAATCCGGGTCAAATATCTGGGTAAAAAGGGCTTTTTTACCGAGCAGATGAAGGGCCTGGGCGCCCTGTCCGCTGAAGAGCGTCCCGCCGCGGGCGCCGTGATCAACCAGGCCAAGCAGCAGGTTCAGGATACTCTGAACGCGCGTCGTGAAGCCCTCGAAATCGCCGTGCTGAACCAGAAGCTGGCCGCCGAGACCATCGACGTCAGCCTGCCGGGCCGCCGCATCGAGAATGGCGGTCTGCACCCGGTGACCCGCACCATCGAGCGCATCGAGCGCCTGTTTGGCGAGATGGGTTTCAAGGTTGCCCGTGGTCCCGAGATCGAAGACGGCTTCCACAACTTCGATGCGCTGAATATCCCGGCCCATCACCCGGCGCGTACCGATCACGATACCTTCTACTTCAATCCTGATCTGATGCTGCGCACTCACACCTCGGGTGTGCAGATCCGCACCATGGAAAAGCAGCAGCCGCCGATCCGCATCATTGCGCCGGGCCGCGTCTATCGTAACGACTACGACATGACCCACACCCCCATGTTCCATCAGGTCGAAGGTCTGCTGGTAGACGAGCATGCCAGCTTCACCGAGCTGAAAGGCATCCTGCACGACTTCCTGCGCAACTACTTCGAGGAAGATCTGACCATTCGTTTCCGTCCTTCCTACTTCCCGTTCACCGAGCCGAGCGCCGAAGTGGACGTGATGGGCAAGAATGGCAAGTGGCTGGAAGTGCTGGGCTGCGGCATGGTGCACCCGAACGTGCTGCGTTCGGTCGGCATCGATCCGGAAAAATACTCCGGCTTTGCCTTCGGCATGGGCGTTGAGCGCCTGACCATGCTGCGCTACGGGGTCAACGACCTGCGTGCCTTCTTCGAAAACGACCTGCGCTTCCTCAAGCAGTTCAAGTAAGGGCGAGAGAACATGAAATTCAGTAAATCCTGGGTGATGGAGTGGGTCCGCACCGAGTTGAGTGACAACGCACTGGCCGAACAGATCACCATGGCCGGTCTGGAAGTGGACGCCGTGGAAGCGGTGGCCGGCCAGTTTAATAACGTCGTGGTTGGTGAAGTGGTCGAGTGTGCCCAGC
The DNA here is from genome assembly GCF_041402525.1 of Aeromonas sp. S18(2024). Taxonomy (NCBI): domain Bacteria; kingdom Pseudomonadati; phylum Pseudomonadota; class Gammaproteobacteria; order Aeromonadales; family Aeromonadaceae; genus Aeromonas; species Aeromonas sp. S18(2024). Next base: position 672,907 of record NZ_JBGLQV010000001.1, read on the forward strand.
ATCCGGACGCCGACAAGCTGCGAGTGACCAAGGTCAATGTAGGTGAAGAAGAGCTGCTGGACATCGTCTGCGGCGCGCCGAACTGCCGCCTGGGTCTGAAAGTGTGCGTGGCCAAGGTAGGGGCAACCCTGCCGGGTGATTTCACCATCAAGAAAGCCAAGCTGCGCGGTCAGCCGTCCCACGGCATGCTCTGCTCCTTCAGCGAGCTGGGTATCGACGTTGAGGCCGATGGCATCATCGAGCTGCCGAGCGATGCCCCCATCGGTACCGATATCCGTGAGTACCTGAACCTCAACGACGTCGCCATCGACGTGGATCTCACCCCGAACCGTGCAGACTGCCTCGGTATCGCGGGTCTGGCCCGTGAAATCGGCGTGCTCAACAGTGTGGATGTGGTCGAGCCGAGCTGGACGCCGGCTGCCGCCACCATTGACGCCACTTTCCCGATCCGGGTTGAGGCGCCGGTCGACTGCCCGCGCTATCTGGGCCGCGTCATCAAGGGGCTGAACCTCAAGGCCCAGAGCCCGCTCTGGATGCAGGAGAAGCTGCGCCGTGGCGGCATCCGTTCCATCGACGCCATCGTCGACATCACCAACTACTTGCTGCTGGAATACGGCCAGCCGATGCACGCCTTCGATCTGGACAAGCTGGAAGGGGAACTGGTGGTGCGCCGCGCCAAGGCTGACGAGCCCATGACCCTGCTCGACGGCACCGAGGTGAAGCTCAAAGAGACCACCCTGGTGATCGCAGACGCCCAGGGCCCTGCCTGCATGGCCGGCATCTTCGGCGGTGATCGCACCGGTGTGTCCGAGACCACCACCGACATCCTGCTGGAGTGTGCCTTCTTCGCCCCCCTCTCCATCACCGGTCGTGCCCGTGCCTACGGTCTGCATACCGACTCTTCCCACCGCTTCGAGCGCGGGGTGGATCCCGAGCTGCAAGCCAAGGTGATGGACCGTGCCACCCGTCTGCTGCTGGATATCTGCGGCGGCGAAGCGGGCCCGGTTATCGAGGTCAAATCCGATGAACATCTGCCCAAGGCTGCTCCTATCAAGCTGCGTCGTGCCAAGCTCGACAAGGTGATCGGCATCAGCGTGGCGGACGCGCAGGTGGTCGAGATCCTGACTCGCCTCGGCATGCAGGTGACCGTGGAGGCGGACGGCTGGACCTCGCTGGCTCCCTCCTGGCGTTTCGATATCGCCATCGAGGAAGATCTCATCGAGGAAGTGGCCCGTATCTACGGCTACAACAACATCCCCAACCTCAAACCGGCTGCCTCTCTGGCGATGGTGGAGCAGGCGGAAGGGCAGGTGACCCTCAAGCGGGTGCGCGACCTGCTGGTCGCCCGTGGCTTCCAGGAAGCGATCACCTACAGCTTCGTCGATCCCAAGACCCAGCAGACCCTGTTCCCGCAAAGCGATGCCATCGTGCTGCCGAATCCCATCTCGGTCGAGATGTCCGCCATGCGCGTCTCCTTGTTCCCGGGTCTGGTGGAAGCGGTGGTCTACAACCAGAACCGCCAGCAGCCGCGGGTGCGCCTGTTCGAGCAGGGCCTGCGTTTCATCAAGGATGAAAGCGCCGAGAACGGCATCCGTCAGGAGCCCATGCTGGCCGGTATCATCACTGGCAACCAGAGCGACGAACACTGGGACATCAAGAGCCGTGGGGCAGACTTCTTTGATCTGAAAGGGGATCTGGAAGCGGTACTGGATCTGACTGCCGAAGGCGCCACCTTCACCTTCGAGCGTACCGAACACAGTGCGCTGCACCCGGGCCAGAGCGCGGCCATCCTGCGCAGCGGCGAGGTCATCGGCCATATCGGCGTGATCCACCCGAGCCTCGAGAAGAAGCTGGGTCTCAAGAGCCGCGTTGTCATGTTCGAGCTGGAGTTGGACAAGCTGACCCCGGCCAAGGTGCCGGTTGCAGCCGAAGTTTCCAAGTTCCCGGCCAACCGCCGTGACATTGCCGTGGTGGTTGACCGTCAGGTTCTGGCAGGCGATGTACTGGCAGTAATTAAAAAAGTTGGCGGAAATCAGGTAGTTGGAATAAACTTGTTTGACGTATACCAGGGCGCTGGTATGGCTGAGGACAAGAAGAGCCTAGCCATCAGCCTGGTGCTGCAAGATACCCAGCGCACCCTGGAGGAGAAAGAGATTGCCGAGACCGTGGACAATGTCGTGCGGGCCCTTGGTGAAGAGTTGAATGCATCCTTGAGGGATTGATCTATGGCGCTTACCAAAGCCGACATCGCAGAGCACCTGTTCACCCAGCTCGGGATGAGCAAGCGTGAAGCCAAAGACATGGTGGAAGCCTTCTTTGAGGAAATCCGACAAGCGCTTGAGCGTGGTGAACAAGTCAAGATTTCAGGCTTCGGTAATTTTGACCTTCGTGAGAAGAATCAGCGTCCCGGACGTAATCCCAAGACTGGCGAAGATATTCCCATCAGCGCCCGTCGTGTGGTGACCTTCCGGCCTGGCCAGAAACTCAAGGCCAGGGTAGAAAATGTTGAACCCAACGAGTAATAAAGAGCCAGGCTGACGCCTGGCTTTTTTCTTTCCCTATGATCCGAACCTCCATGTTGTTGCTGACGGCGCTGGTTGCAACGCCGCTGTCAGCCACCATACTGCCGCTGGCGCCATCCACCCAGGCTTATGCCAACTCTCTCAAACAACTGACATTCTGTTACCCGGCCACGCTGCCGCCACCCTATCTGCTGGCACACGGTGGGTTGCTCAAGGATCAGATCACCCGTCTGGCCAAGCAGCTGCCGGTGCCGCTTCTGTTTCAGGAGCTGCCCGACTGGCAAACGGTGCGCGGCGCCTTGCTGGAGGGGCAGTGCGACATGGTTCCCCATATCGGGGCGGCGACGAGCAATCTGCCCAATACCTGGCTCAGTCGTCCCATGATGGAGACGGACTCTGCCGTGCTCTACCGGGGGGCGCTCCAGCAAGCCACTTTTCTGGCTTACGCAGGTTCCGATGCCGTATCGGTATTGCATGACATCTTTCCGGCGGCGGCGATCAGAACCCTGGCACCGGGGGAGTCCTTGTATGAGGCGATGAAGAGTGGCCAGGGCAATGCCTACTTTGGCGATTACCTGCAACTGCGTTATCTGATGAAGGAGTTTCCGGTGGAGGGGTTGCGACTGCGCCGTCTGCTCGGGGATGACAGGATAATAAGCTACCGTCTGATGATGCGAGAAGAGCCCGAGCTTGTTCGCCTCATCGACACCGCCATTCGCTACATGCCTGCCGGCAGTCTCTATACGGATCTTGATCACTACCTCGATCAGAGCGCGCTCTCCTTCAACCAACCCCGTTTCAGCGATATCGAACAGGCCTGGCTGGCCGGCAGCCGCCGTACTGTGCGGTTGGTGGTCAACCCGGAGCTGATGCCTTATAGCGGCCTTGACGAGCAGGGCAATCCAAAGGGGTGGAGCGCCGACGTGCTGCGCTGGATCACTCAGGAGACGGGTCTGAAGTACCAGGTGGTGCCTGCGCTTAGCAAGGCTGATGCCATCGAGAAATTGCGCAGCGGCGAGGCAGACATGATGACGGGCTTGCCTGAGTCTCCGAACCTGGCAGATGAGTTCACCTTCAGTCGGATGATCTCCATCAACCGCTTTGCGCTGATCAGCAAGGGGACCCTGGCAGCTACTCATATTTCGGCTCTCAAGCGGCAGCGGATCCTGGTGCCCGAATCGCTCTATGATCCCTCTTTGCTGACACTGCTGGGGGAGCAGGAGTGGATCCGTATCGGCACCCTGGAACAGGGGCTTGATGCGCTGCGAAGGGGAGAGGCGGATGCCATGCTGAGCGAACTCTATCAGTTGCAATATCCGCAACGAACCCAGTTGCTGGAAGGGTTCGAGATCAAGGAGATGGAGGACAGATTTGGCATCGGGTTTGCCATTCGCCAAGACGAGGCCGAGCTGGCCAGCGTGCTGGATCGCAGCCTGATGACCCTGACCCGCAACCGGATAAATGAGCTCAATCAACGCTGGCGCCGCTTGGTCGTCGTGCAGCAACCCGGGGTGAGCTATCTCGCCTGGTTCGGCTCTGTCGGCTTGGCACTGTTGATCAGCGCCATCGTCATCGGCGTGATCTGGCGATCCCGCCAGCAACTGGCGCGGGAAGTGGCTCAGCGCCAGGTAGCCGAGCGGGCCCTGGCCATCGAAAGCGAATTGCGTGACACCCTGTTCCAGACGCTGCCGCTGCCGGTGTTTATGCGTGACAGCCAGGGCAGGATCATCAAGTCGAACAAGCTGGGGCGGCGCCTGGCCACTCGATATGGCGATCAGCTGGCGTTGCCTCCGGTACAAGCCCACAAGGAGGAGGGGGAGCTGACACTGGGAGATCTGGTGTTCGCCTTTGTGCAACATCCACTGCCGCGGGACAAGCAGACTCCGGTGACCGATCTTATCGCCCTCTCTGATATCAGCGCGCTGCAGGAGCGGGCGCGTATCCTGCGCCAGGCGGAGCGGCGGCTGCGGGCCCTGACCAATACGGTGCCCGGCGTGGTGCTGCAGTTTTTGTTCGAAGATGGCAGGGTCCAGGGGATAGAGTTCATCAGTCGGGGCTGCTACGGGTTGCTTGGGCTGGCCAGCCAGCAGATCCGGCGCGATCCCGGCCAGGTCTTTGCCCTGCTGGCCCGTCACGAGCTACGCCAGTTGCGCGATACCATGCAGGAGCGGCTGCAAGCGGGCAAACCCTTCGTTTATACCCTGCGCTATCGTCATCCACAGCATCAAGAGCGCTGGTTGCAGCTCGATGGCCGTGGCCGTCGCCAGGGACAGGGGTGGCGCGTCTATGCGGTGATGCAGGATGTGACCGCGCGCATCGAGCAGGAGCGGGCATTGCAACGTTCCCACGAGCAGGCGCAGCAGGCCGTGCTGGCCAAGGGGCGCTTCCTGGCCGCAGTCAGCCATGAGATCCGCACCCCCATGAACGCCATCCTCGGCCTGCTGGAGTGGCTTGCCAGCACGCCGCTCACTCAGGAACAGAGCTCGGCGCTGGGGCGAGTGCGACAGGCAGGGGACGAGCTGTTGGGGCTGCTCAACGACGTGCTCGATTTCAGCCGCAACGAGAGCAGCAAACTCTCTCTCTCCCCCCAACCGACTGACTTCATCGAGTTGTGTGAACAGGTGGCTGCGGTGCACTGGAACAAGGCGCGCGACAAGCGCCTGCAACTGCGCCTGGTGCTGGATCCGGCCCTGCCTGCCTTGCAGACCCTGGACCCTCACCGGATCCGCCAAATCCTGCATAACCTGCTCTCGAATGCCATCAAATTCAGCCAGCGGGGGGAGGTGGTGCTCTGGGCCACCCGGGCGGGCGACAGGCTCCGCTTCGGGGTGGATGACGAGGGCCCCGGCATTACCGCCGAGATGCGTCCCACCCTCTTCATGCCTTTCGAGCAATTTGCCGTGGCAGGGCAGCTGCGGGCGCCCGGCACCGGGCTTGGGCTTGCCATCTGCAAGCAGCTGGTCGAGCAGATGGGGGGCCTGATCGATGTGATGGCCAGAGAGGGAGGCGGCAGCCGCTTCTTCTGCGAGTTGCCCCTCGATGTGATCCGGCAGACTCCCCACTGGCAACCCGAGGTACGGCAGCTGGCGCTGGTGATGCCGTCGGATGAAGCTGAGTCTCTCATCCCCTGGCTGGCGCGACTTGGCGTCAACGTGGCCCCGGATGCCGCCGATGTGCTGGAGGCCAGACAGGACGAGCATGGTTTGTGGCATTGGCAGTGGGCTGGGGAGTCCTGGGTGCCAGGCACCCTGATCAGCCTGTTGCAGCCGCCATGGGTACCTGATGAACCTGTGGCCGACCTCCAGCCAGGGTTGAATACCAGGGTGCTGCTGGTTGAAGATCATGACGTCAACCGGGAGCTGATCATCCTTCAGCTAAGGCAACTGGGTGCCAGGGTGATTGGCGCGGCCAACGGTCAGCTGGCGCTGCAGATCCTCACAGAGCAGGAGGTCGACCTGGTGCTGACCGATCTGCAGATGCCGGTGATGAATGGGGCCGAACTGTGCCGGGCGTTGCGTCATTCCCCCCAATGGCGCCATCTGCCTGCCTATATCATCACCGCCGATCTGAGCGAGCAGGCAGCCCTTGAGTTGCAGTCCTGCGGTTGTGATGGGCATCTCGACAAACCCGTGGCCCTGCGGGAGCTGGCAACCCTGTTGCAGCAGCTGGGAGGCGGGCAGCAGCCAGAGAAGACAAACACGCAGTGGGAGATGGCCCCCTCTCCCATGCTGACCGATGAGCTGATAGCGCTTTATCTGGAAACAACCCGGGGGGATCTCGCCGAATTGGCGCTGCACCTGGCCAACAAGGACACGTCCGGGGTGGAAGCCACTTTACACAAGGTCAAGGGGGCCGCCAAAATGGTGGGAGCTACCCCCATAGTCGCGGTGATTGAAGAGTGGCAGCGTGCTCGCCACTCTTTCCTCCAGGCCAGGTTGTCCCGGGCACTGGACGAGGTCAGTCGCCATTTCACCAAGAGAGCTCAAGATGATCATCACAGATGAAGAATTACTGGCGTTGCTCAACTCGGAAGAGCCCGGCTTGGCCGGCTTTAGACCCATCACTTTGTATACCCTGGATCGTGCCTCCTATGAGCACGTGAAAGGATGTGCACTGCCCGACTATGTCGCACTGCACCGTACCCAGCCCGACGCCTGCTGGCAGTGGGAGGGGCTCTTCACGGCCGGTGCCATCGCCATCTATGATCCCGCCTCTCACCGGCAAACCGGCGATCTTGCCCAGCTGCAAGGCCATGTGGGGATCTATGCCATTGACGAAGAGTGGCAGGCCGGGCTTGCCGACAGTTATCGCCGTTGGGGTGACTGGCTGGCGGCGCAGCGGATCCTGCTGCTCGAAGATCACCCGTTTCAGGGCAAGCAGTTGCAACAGACCATTGCCGAGCTGGGGATCCCCTGCCAGTGGGTGCAGGAGGAGCAGGCCTGTCTGACGGCCCTTGCCGACGGGGAAATCCGCATGTTGATCTGCGATCTCAGCCTGGTGGAGCAGGATGCCATCAGCGTCCTGATGGGGCAGCCCCAGCTGCGTGAGGCTGGGTTGCCGATTGTACTGCTGTCCGCCCATGAGCAGACCCTGCTCAACGGGGCGCGCCGCTTGTTGCACGATGCCGGCTTCAACGTCATGGCCGCTCTTGCCAAGCCCCTCGATACCGATGAACTGCTCAGATTGTTGCGCGCGCTCTATCTTGGTCCGTTGCGCCAGCGCCGCTTGAGCGGCCATCGCCGCACCATTCGTACCTGGCGGGGGGAGGTGCTGGGGCAACTCAGCCCGCGTTCCCATCCTTCCACCACCGCGCCGGTCTGGTTGACGGTGAGCGGCCTGCCGACCCGATGGGAGAGCCTGAGGGAGTGGCTGGGCGAACAGGCTCGCCAGCCTGCGGAGTTGACGCTGCTGATCCATCGCCGGGATCACCTGCTCACCAACGCCGAGCGCTTCGCACTGGTGCTGCAGGCCAGTCTGGCTGGCTGCAAGCTGGCCCTGGTGCTCGACAACAGCCAGCACCTTCCCTTTGATCTGCTGGAACGCCTGCCCCTTGAGGCATTGCTGGTCGGGCAGGGGATGCTGCCCGAGCTGGAGTCCTTGAGTCCGGACTCCCTGCTGGGCCGTTTCATGGCGCGGGTGCGCGAGCTCGGGATCACCATCTATCTTGACGACCCCTACAACCTGCTCGATATCGAGCCGTGGCGTGATCGCGGCATGGCCGGGCGCTGGTAACCATGGCCCGTTATCTTTGCTGGCCGATGCACAGGGAACGTCTGGAGAAGGGGTTGGCGGGATGGCACACTCCGCACTCCCGTGCCGAGCTGCCCGTCGCGATGACGATTGCAGAGGAGCCTTGCCAGCTGCGTGAGCTGCGGGGCGTCGAGCCTGCCAGCATGCTGGCGGCCTACGATGCCCTTAGCGAAGAGAGCGTCTATCTGCGTTTCATGCGCCCCAAGCTGGCACCGCCACCCGATCAGGTCGCGGCGTTTCTTCATTACGATCCGGCCCGCCAGATCTCGCTGCTGCTCACAGCGCAGGATGGCCGTCCGCTGGCCCAGGCCCAATCCATCCGTCGTCACCGCCATCCGGAGCGGGCTGAGTTTTCCTGCATTGTGGCGGATCATTTCCAGCACAGGGGGGCGGGCAGGCGCATCCTGCTGGCATTGGCTCTGCTTGCCAGGTCGGAAGGGATCCGGGAGTGGGTAGCCGAGGTGCTGGCCCAGAACCGCCCCATGCTGACCCTGCTCAAGCGATTGGGGTTGCCCCTGACCCTGGTTACGGGGCGCGAGCTGGTGTTCGTAAGGCTGGATCTCAGCGTGCTGGATGAGTGGCTCCCCGTTCACGCCCTTAATACCAAGGGCGAATAGAGCCCCATTTTCCCCTGTGCTAAGGTCACAGCTATGAGCAGGGATGAAAAGGAAGATGTCATGGGACAGACGTTCAAACATATAGTGATCCTGACCGGTGCCGGGATCTCTGCCGAATCCGGGATCAAGACCTTCCGTGCCTGCGACGGTCTGTGGGAGGAGCACAGGGTGGAAGACGTGGCGACGCCGGAAGGCTATGCCCGGGATCCGGAACTGGTTCAGCACTTCTACAACTCCCGCCGCAAGCAACTGCAGCAACCCCAGGTTCATCCCAATCCTGCCCACTATGCCCTGGCTCGACTCGAGCGCCTTTTCCCGGGGTCGGTGACCCTGGTGACCCAGAATATCGACAACCTGCACGAGAGCGCGGGCAGCAAGAACCTTATCCATATGCATGGCGAGCTGCTCAAGGCGCGTTGCCCCGAATCGGGGCAGGTGATCGAGTGGCGCGGCGATCTGTCTCAGCACGAACTCTGCTCCTGCTGCCAGTTTCCCCAGCCGCTGCGCCCGCACGTCGTCTGGTTTGGCGAGATGCCGCTGGGGCTGGATCGCATCTACAGCGCCTTGGCCCAGTGTGATCTCTTCATCTCCATCGGTACGTCCGGCGCCGTCTATCCTGCCGCTGGTTTCGTGCATGAGGCGGGTTTGAACGGCGCCCATACCATAGAGCTCAACCTGGAGCCGAGCGAGGTGGGCAGTCAGTTTGACGAGAAGCGTTATGGTCCGGCATCCCTGCTGGTACCCGCCTATGTGGACGAGTTGCTCGAGGCGTGTGGCATCCATCAGCCCAGGATAGTGGATGGACACAACTGGATGGAGATGCGTGGCTCCTGACGCTTCGGAACTACTTGTAGGGGAAGGGAAAAATCCATCTTGATTACAATATCTACAGTTGCAATGGCTCATTGAAGTCGCCACACTGACAGCCAAATGATGAGATCTAGTTGGCGCAATAATCATGAATAGAATGAAGCAATGGAGTGCTTTTATCCTCCTGGTGCTGGCCAGTGCCTGTGCATCGGCCGCTTCCCCCCTGATAACGCTGGTGTTGCCGGATGGCCAGCAGCGTCAGCTCAATGAAACCGACCTGGCGACGCTGCCGCAGACCGAATTTCAGACCGTGACCCCCTGGACCCGAGGCACTCATCGCTATCGCGGTCCGACCCTGACGACCGTGCTGGCTGCGCAAGGTGTGCCACAGGCCCGCAAGATCGCCGTATCGGCTCTCAACGGTTATCAGCAAGAGGTGGATCTCTCCCTGTTTGACGGGGTGCCCCTGACCCTGGTTCGCCATGAGGATGACAAACCGCTGACTCGGCGCAACAAGGGGCCGCTCTGGCTGCTGATCCCCTTTTCCGACTATCCCAAGCTGGACGTGCCGGCCATCCACAACAACATGGTGTGGCAGGTGAACCGCATCGAGGTGATCCGCTGATGGGGCGTCGACGCCACAATGGATTGCTGATCGCCATTATCCTGCTGTTTCTGATCTCCTCCGGCTGCGGCCTCTATCTGCAGCACAAACAGGATCAGCTGCTCGATACCTACTACCGCAATGTCCACTGGAACATCAGCCAGGTGATGCTGGAGTCCCAGCGCTTTCTCTTCGATCTGCGCCTCTATCGGGCAGGCCGGCTGGAGATGGAGACCCTGAGTCTTCATTACGATCTGCTGTGGAACCGGCTCGATATCTTCCTTATCGGCAGCGAGACCGCCGAGGTTCGGGAGCGCTATGGATTGGGCAGACATGTCGCCCGGCTGTTCGAGCAGCTCAAACAGCTCGAGCCCCTGATGGATGGTGGGACAGTGCCTTGGCGGGAGTTTGACATCTTGCTGGCTCAGATGGGCGAGCAGACCCGCCAGATTGAACAGATAGGCGAACACATTCTCTCCGGCCAGGAGCGGGAGGCGTCGGTCAACCAGATCCGCGATACCCTGTTCTGGCTGCAGATCTGGCAGCTCGTCCTGCTGGCGACCGGTGGCGTGCTGGTCTATGCCCTGATCCGGGCCAATTTGCAGAACCGGCGTCTCTCCTTGAGCGATCCCCTGACCCGGCTCGGCAATCGTCGGGCACTGCAGGAGGAGCTGGCGCGCGCCCTGCAAACCCCCGGCGTACTGGCGCTGGTGGTACTCGATCTCAAGCGCTTCAAGCAGGTCAACGATCTGCTCGGTTATCAGGTGGGCGATCGGCTGTTGCAAACGGTGGCCAGCAAGCTGCAGCAGGCCCATCAGGGGAATGCCTACCGGCTGGGCGGTGACGAGTTTGCGGTGATCTTGACCGCCGGCAAGCAGCCGCTGGCGGTGCAGATCCGCGATCTGATGGCGCTGCTTCACTTCGAATTCGTGACCCGGGAGAGCCGTTTCGATCTCGCCTGCAGGCTGGGTGGGTCTGAGGTGTTGCCACCGCAGGATCCCGTGCGCCTGCTCGATCAGGCCATCCTCGCCCTCAATCAGGCCAAGCGAGATGGCAGCAGCGAGCCAGTCTGGTACCAGCCCGGCATGCAGCAACAGCTGATGTTGAACCAGCAGCAGACCCAGCGATTGCGCGACTGGCTGGCCGACGAGGCGCCTTGCCCCTTGCTGATCGACAGGCTGGCGCTGTGCAGTGAGCAGGGGGAGCGTTTGTGGCAGTGGTCCCTTCGCTGGCAGGAGAATCTGGCTCCCTGTGAGGTGAGCTGGTTGCAGGAGGGGGGACTGCTTGGGCCCGTCATGGCCCGGTTGCTGCAAGAGGATGACACGGCGGCGAGTGAGCGCGAGTCACGGCTGGTGGCGCTGGATAATCAGGTGCAGTTGGCCCATCTGCTGGCTTATCTGCCGGATGTGCTCCCAAACCCCCTCGTGCTGCGAGTGCCCACCCTGCAACAGGAGGCGGCGCTGCTGGCGCGAGTGCAAGCCTGCGGCTGCGTGCTGGCCCTCGCGGAATTGGGCTCCAGCACGCCCGCCACGTTGGCGGCTGGCTGGCCGGTACGCTACTGGTTGCCTGAGCCTGCAACCCACGGCGATTTGTTGCAGCCGCTGGCCAATCGACTGGGATTGCAGTGGCTGCGTCCGGTCGATACGTCCGAGGCAAACAACCCGGCAAATCCATGACAAAGGGCGACCCCGGGGTCGCCCTTGTTGTCTCTGCGAACGTGTCGGTTCAGGCCTTGGGGGGAGGGGCGCAGGAGGTTCTGATCACCAGATCCGGCTCGACCGTGATCATCCGGTTTTCCACCTGTTCTCCATTGATCCGCGCCAACAGGCGAGTGACGGCAAGGCGTCCCAGCTCCTCCTTGGGTTGGTTGATGGTGGTGAGGGGCGGTGACATAAATTCTGCCAGCGCCACGTTGTCATAACCGACGATAGAGAGATCGCGGGGTATGTGCAGCCCAGCCTGATGGGCGGCACTGATGGCTCCCATCGCCATCATGTCGTTGCAGACAAACAGGGCAGTGGGGCGCGAAGGTTGCGCCAGCAGACGTCTCATGGCCTGATGGCCGCTGGCACAGTCAAAGTCACCCTCCTGGATCCAGGCCGGGTTCACGGTGAGCCCCGCTTCCTGCATCGCCTGCTCGTACCCCGCCTGACGCTGGTTGGCGGGGGCGCGGTTGTGGGGGCCCGTGATGCAGCCGATGGCAGTGTGGCCAAGTTCGATCAGGTGGCGGGTTGCCAGGTAACCGCCGCGATGGGAGTTGTCGGCGATAAGATCCACCTCCCGGCTATCCATGCCCCAGTCCATCACTACCACCGGCAGGCTCTTGAGCCAGTCGAGCTGGTTGAACACCTCCTGCTGCCCCTCGCTGCACATGATAAGCAGGCCATCCACCCGTTTGCGCAGCATCATCTTGAGGTAGGAGAGGGCAGTTTCGGCCTGTCCTTCGGTGTTGCCCAGCATCAGGTTGTAACCCTGTTCGAAGCAGTAACGTTCCACCCCGCGCACCACTTCGGCGAAGAAGGGGTTGCTGGAGGTGGTCACCAGCATGCCGATACTGTTGGTCTCTTTCACCTTGAGGCTGCGGGCGACCAGGCTCGGGGCATAGTTGAGCTCGCGCATGGCGGCAAAGACCCGCTCCCGGGTCGTATCGCTCACGAAGCGGGTCTCGTTGATGACGTGGGAAACGGTGGTGGTGGAGACCCCTGCCAGCGCCGCCACCTCCTTGATATTGGCCATCAGTGCCCCTGCGCTGCTTGGGCCTGCAGGAAGGTGTCGACCTCCTGCTTGCCGGGGATGGAGCTCTGGGCGCCGAATTTGGTGACGGAAAGCGCCGCCGCGCCGTGAGCAAAGCGTACCGCACCGTTGAAATCGGCCCCGGCGAGCTGGGCGGCCAGCAGGGCGCCGTTGAAGGTATCCCCGGCCGCCGTGGTGTCCACCGCCTCGACCCGAAAGCCCGGAATGAGCTGTTGCTGCTGGCCGTTGCTGCAATAGACCCCTTGCGAGCCTAAGGTGATCATCACCTCCGCAATACCCATCTGGTGGAAGCGATTGGCCGCCTCGCGGGCGCTCGCTTCATCGCTCACCTTGACCCCGGTCAGCAGCTCGGCTTCGGTCTGGTTGGGGGTGATGAGATCCACCAGTGCCAGCAGCTCGGCCGCGAGGGGCCGGGCGGGCGCGGGGTTGAGCACCACCCGGGTGCCATGGGCGCGGGCCAGGCGGGCGGCTTCAAATACGCTCTCGAGCGGCACTTCCAGTTGCAGCAGCAGGGTGTGGGCATCGGCGATCATGGTTTCATGGCGTTTTACCACGGCCGGGGAGAGGGCACCGTTGGCCTCGGCGGAGATGCCGATGCTGTTTTCCCCCTCATCGCTCACATAGATGATGGCGATGCCAGTGGGGAGCTTGTCGTCGAGCTCCACCGCGCTGACGTCAATTCCGTCCTGCGCAAAGCCCTCTCTCATCTGGCGGCCGATAGCGTCATCGCCGATACGGGCGATAAAGGAGACGCTGGCGCCGAGGCGGGCGGCGGCCACCGCCTGGTTGGCCCCCTTGCCACCCGGCACCACCTGGTAGCTGTGGCCGGTCAGGGTTTCACCCGGGCGAGGAAAGTGGGGAACGCGCAGCACATGGTCTGCATTGACACTGCCCAGAACGACGAGACGATTCATGTTGACTACTCCTGATGCATCTTGGCCTGGGGATCAGGTGGCGTGAGCCCAGGCCGAGAGACACCGAGGGAAGGGGGAGGCGATCCTCCCCCCATCCGTTTACTTGACGCGCTTACTTGGTGACCACTTGCAGCGGTACCGGGATGGATTTCTCCACCGGCTGACCCTTGAGCACCTTGTCGGCGGTTTCCACGCCGATGGCACCGATGAGCGCCGGTTGTTGGGCCACGGTAGCGGCCAGTTTACCCTTGGCCACGGCAGCCTTGCCATCGTCGGTGCCGTCGAAGCCGACAATCATCACCTCTTTGCCGGCGGCCTGCACGGCGCGGATGGCACCCAGCGCCATCTCGTCATTCTGGGCAAACACCGCCTGTACACCCGGGTGGGCGGCCAGCAAGTTTTCCATGACGTTCAGACCCTTGGTGCGATCAAAATCGGCGGGTTGGGAGGCGAGCACCTCCAGCTTGTTGGCGGCCACGGCCAGGGCGAAGCCTTCGCCACGGTCACGGGCGGCGGAGGTACCGGCGATCCCTTCCAGCTGAATGACCTTGGCACCCGGGCCCAGTTTCTCGGTGATGAAGTCGCCAGCCAGCTTGCCACCGGCCACGTTGTCGGAGGCGATGTGGGCCTTGACCTCACCCTGCGCGGCGCCGCGGTCCAGGGTCAACACCGGGATGCTGGCCCGGTTGGCCAAACGGATGGCGTTGCCCACGGCTTCGGAATCGGTCGGGTTGATCAGGATGGCATTGACCTTGCGCACGGTGAGATCTTCCATGTTGGAAAGCTCCTTGGCCGGGTCATTCTGGGAATCCAGCACCACCAGCTCGTAGCCAAGCTCTTTGGCTTTGGCCTCGGCTCCCTCCTTCATGGTGACGAAGAAGGGGTTGTTGAGGGTGGAGACCACCATGGCCAGGGTGTTGTCGGCGGAGTGGGCGGTGCCCAGCACGGACATGATGGCGGCAGCGAGCAGGGTATTGAGCTTTTTCATCATTTTATTCCTTGTGTGTGGCGTGGCTAGTGTTATCAACGGTTGCTTTTGTTATCGATCATCACGGCAAGCAAGATCACGCTGGCCTTGGCGATCATCTGGTAATAGGAGCTGACATCGAGCAAGTTGAGAGCGTTGTTGAGGAAACCGATGATGAGGGCACCGATCAGCGTTCCCATGATGCGCCCCTTGCCCCCCATCAGGCTGGTACCACCCAGCACCACGGCGGCGATGGCATCCAGCTCGTAACCCATGCCGGCGGTCGGTTGGGCTGAAGAGAGACGGGAGGTGACGATAAGGCCGGCCAGGGCTGCCAGGGCGCCGCACAGACCATATACCGCGAGCTTCACCCGATCCACATTGATGCCGGAGAGGCGGGTGGCGGACTCGTTGCCGCCCAGAGCATAGATGTAGCGACCCAGGCGTGTGTGGTTGAGCATGAACCAGGCCAGCAGAAAGACGATGGCCATCAACCAGATGGGCACCGGCAGGCCGAACAGGTAGCCGGTACCGAGCCAGGCGAAGTGATCAGCGCCGTCGCTAAAGCCGGTGGAGATGGGGCGACCCTCGGTGTAGACCATGGTCACGCCGCGCAGGGCTGTCATGGTGACCAGGGTGGCGATGAAGGCCTGCACCTTGCCCTTGGCGATGATGAGACCGCTGATCCCGCCGAGCAGGGTGCCGGCGATCAGGGTGAAGGGGATCACCATCCAGATTGGCAGATCCATGGCCACCATGCTGGCCGCCAAGGCGCCGCACAGGGCCAGCACCGAGCCGACCGACAGATCAATACCCCCGGTCAGGATAACCAGCGTCATGCCGACCGCGATGATGGCGTTGACCGAGGTCTGGCGCAGTATGTTGAGCAAGTTGTCGGCGGTGAAGAAGTTGGGGCTCAGGAAGGAGACCACGCCGATCAGCACCAGCAGGGCGACCAGGGATTTGTTCTCGATCCACCATGCCTTGCTCATGACGCCGCGGCGGGGAAGGGTTTGAGTTGTCATTATTGTGCTGCCTCTTGCTCTGCTTGCCACTGTTTACCGACTGCCGCCGCCATCAATTTCTCCTGATTGGCGCCCTCGGTGTTGAACTCTGCGCTGATGCGCCCTTCGTGCATCACCATGATGCGATCGCTCATGCCGAGCACTTCCGGCATCTCGGAAGAGACCAGAATGATGCTCATCCCCTCCTTCTTGAACTGGTTGATAAGCTGATAAATCTCTTTCTTGGCCCCCACATCGACGCCGCGGGTCGGCTCGTCCAGGATCAGCACCTTGGGCCGGGTCAGCAGCCCTTTGGCGATGGCCACCTTCTGCTGGTTGCCGCCGGAGAGCAGCTTGATGAGCTGTTCACTGCTGGGGGTCTTGATGTTGAACAGGCGCACATAGTCGCTCACCGCCTGACGCTCGGCCTGGCCGTCGATGCGGCCACCCTTGTTGAACTCGTCGAGGGCGCACAGGCTCATGTTCTCGCGTACCGACAGTTCCAGCACCAGACCGTCGCCCTTGCGATCCTCGGAGATGTAGGCGATGCCGGCCTTGAGGCCATCGGCAGGGCTCTTGGGGCGTAGCGGGTTGCCATCGATGCGGATCTCGCCATTGTGGATGGAGCTGGCGCCATAGATGAGCTTCATCAGCTCGGTGCGGCCGGAACCCATCAGGCCGCTAAAGCCAAGGATCTCCCCCTGGCGCAGGGAGAAACTCACCCCGCGCACGCCGGGGCCGGCAAGATCCTTCACCTGCAGGCTGACCGGGCCGAGCTCGCGCACCAGACGCGGGTACTGCTCCTCCAGTCGGCGGCCCACCATCATCTCGATGATCTTGTCTTCATCGAGCTCGCTTACTGCCTTCTCGCCGATCCATTTGCCATCGCGCAGCACTGTGACTCGGTCGCAAATTTCGAAGATCTCCTTCAAGCGGTGGGAGATATAGACGATGCCGCAGCCCTGCTCACGCAGCTCGCGGATCACCTTGAACAACTGCTCGGTTTCGGTGTCGGTCAGGGCATCGGTGGGTTCGTCCATGATGATGACGCTGGCATCAAACGACAGCGCCTTGGCGATCTCCACCATCTGCTGTTCACCGATGGAGAGATCCCCGAGTCGGGTATCCGGGCCGTGCTTGACCCCGAGACGAGCAAGCAGGCTGGCGGCACGTTCGCGCAGCTGCTTGTGGTCGATATTGCCAAAGCGGGCGCGCGGTTCGCGGCCAAGGAAGATGTTGGCGGCAATGGAGAGCTCCGGCAGCAGGTTCAGCTCCTGGTGGATGATGCTGATCCCCTGATCCTGGGAGTCGCGGGGCCCTTTGAAGTGAACCGGCTGGCCGCGATAACTGATGCTGCCACTGTCGGCCTGATAGATGCCGGTCAGCACCTTCATCAGGGTGGACTTGCCGGCGCCGTTTTCGCCGAGCAGGGCCATTACCTGACCCGGGTAGACCTTGAGGCCTGCCTCATCGAGCGCCCGCACGCCGGGGAAGGTCTTGACGATCCCGGTGAGCGACAGAATGGGCGAGGGGGTTGTACTCATGGCTGATTCCTTGAAAGGGCTTAAAACGCCACACCGGCGCAGAGGATCAGGTTGGCGTAGGGGGTCACCTCGCCGCTGCGCACGATGGCCTTGCTCTGGCGAGTGCGGGCCTTGAACGCTTCGTGCAGGCAGTATTCGATGGTGATGGGCTTGCCCTGGCTGATGGCGTGGGCCTCGATCTGCTCAAGCAGGGCCTGGTGAGCATCGGGGCTAACCTGCTTGATCTCGCTCGCCATGATCACCTTCTCCACCACCAGATCGGTGAGCAGGGCGCCCAGCACAGTCTCGAGGCTGGGGGTGCCCGCCATCAGCGCCAGATCGATGCGCTCGGGGCCTGCCGGGATGGGCAGGCCCGCATCGCACACGGTGATCTCGTCGGTGTGCCCCATCTGTGCCACCAGGGCACTCAGGGGGGCATTGAGCAGTACGCCTCGTTTCATACAGCACCTCGTCAGGTCTTGGCCTGTCCATCTGTTTTTGTCTGAAGCAATCGGTTACGCAACCGGTTGCGCGATGGCGCAAAGATAGGCCTTTCGGGTGCCAAGAGCCATCCCGATGGGGCAAAAATGTGAAAACGATCTCAAAGGTGCCAACAGAAAAGGCGGCAAGGGTGCCAGCAGAGGCCAAGCTTCCTGATGGATGCTGCTCCGTTGGCGAAGGGCTGGATAACTGGCGTGCAGGTTAACCCGCCCTGATGGTTATGAAACTGACAGTGCCCAATTGCCTTGCAAGCCAGGCGAGTCAGACCCCGTGTTGTGTCGCCAAGGTTTCCCGCTCACTTTCTTGCAAATGAACGAAGCGATGGAAAGGGCGGCACTGCAGATGCAGGGAGGATCAGGGCGCCTGCGTCGTTCGGCAAGGACTGAAAATATCGAGACGCTTGTCATAGACGGTCGTCTTGACGTCCCAGATCCCCAGCATGGACGAGAACAGATTGTCATGGGAGTAGGGGGTGGCGTTGGCATTTTTCTGCAGGCAGCGGATGTTCAGCTTCTTCTCCTTGATAAAGCCTGGCGACATCCAGATCTGCATCGGTATGCGAGTCTGTTCATCGGGGGCGATCCGGTACGGGGCCGAGTGCAGATAGAGCCCCATTTCACCGAGGGATTGGCCGTGATCCGAGAGGTAGATCAGCGCCGTGTTGTACTTCTCTTCATACAGCTTGAGTCTGGCGATCAGCCGGGCAACCACCAGGTCGGCATAGCGGATGGTGTTGTCATAGGTATTGACCAGCTGCTCGGTCGTGCAGTTCTCGATGTCGCTGCGCGGACAGTCCGGCACAAACTTGCGTTGCTCACTGGGGTAGCGCTTGTAGTAGGTGGGGCCATGACTGCCAAGCAGGTGAAAGGCGAGCATCTTGTCCCCCTTCATGTTGGCCACCTCATCATCCAGCCCCTGCAACAGTACCTCGTCGTAACAGGTGTCGCCCTTGCACAGAGTGGGATTGGTCGTGGGCTGGATCTGGATATTCGGGACCCGATCACAGACCCCTTTGCAGTTGCTGTTGTTGTCCTTCCAGTAGATGGAGATGCCTGCCTTTTGCAATACGTCCAGCAGTCCCTCGCTGTTTCGGGCCAGATTGCCGTCAAACTCCTCGCGCCCCATGTTGGAGAACATGCAGGGGACCGACACGGCAGTGGCTGTGCCACAAGAGCGCATCTGCCTGAAAGAGATGACGCCACCTGCCTTGCTGGTAAAGGGATTGGTCTCCCTTGCATAGCCATTCATCGAGTAGTTTTTGCTGCGGGCGGCTTCCCCCAATACCAGAAACATCAGGGTAGGTTTGGCCGAGCTGGCCGTCCGTTTGGCATCATCTCCCAGGGTCGTGAAGGGGATGGGCTCGACCAGAAAGCGCTTGTAGATAAATTTGGTGGTGCTGTTGACGACGTTGGCCGGCACGATTTCACGCTTGAGGCTCGAATTGTTGCGACCCACCGAGACGTAATCCTGATAATAGAGTGCGGCAATAGCTGTCACTATGGCCAGGGAGACCAGCATGGAGAGGGCACGAGCAAGGAGGCCTTTGTACCAGCGGTTGGCATAGTTGATCTTGATGAAAAACAGGCCGATCGCGGGGAGGATGCCCGTAACCGTCACCCAGGCGACGATGGGCGCACTGACATAGGCCAGGGCTTCGCTCTGGTTGGTCTCGAAGACGTTCTGGATCATGGTCTGATCAAACTGGACGCCGTATTTGAGCATGGTGTAACTGGCAATAGCGCTGATGACGAAGAGGAGCGCGAAGAAGGGCTTGAGCAGATAGCGGATGGAGAATGGCACAAACACGAAGTTGAGTGCTGCGACCAGCAGGATGGGGAGCGAGATGACAAAGCCCGTCTTGACGCGCTCCAGCTGGGAGAGAATGTCATAGAGATGAAGCCAGATAGGCCAGTTGAACAGGCATGCAAACACGACCGCCAGCAGGGCAATGAAGGGGACCACTCTTGTTTCCATCACAAAGGGCATACAGGCATCCTGATCGCAGATGGTGAAAATGGAATTCACGACAATGGCAGCGGCATACCACTTGGCAAGGTTGCCAATTTTCAGTGAATGACGCTGTGGATTACCGATATACGAAGTAGTTTATGAATGTGGTGTTAACGCTGGCATTGCTTGCCTGTGGCGCACGGCATGGCAGATTTGGCGGGACAACAACATAAAAACCCCCGGCGTGGCCGGGGGCAATGGACTTAATTGGCGTTGGCCACCATGGCCTTGAGCTGCAGGAAATACTGCTCGTAGAGCTGGGAGGCGTCCCCCACATCGGACTGGAACACCCCTTTTTGCTTGGTCTCGTCGCTTGGGAAGACCATGGCATTGTTACGAAACTCGGGAGAGAGCAGGGGGATGGCATCCTTGACCGGGGTCGGGTAGCCGATGGTTTCGGCCACCTTGGCCGCCACGTCCGGGCGCATCAGGAAGTTGATGAGGGCATGGGCCTCTTTCACGTGTTTGGCCTTGGCGGGAATGGCCAGGTTGTCCATCCACAGCACGGCCCCTTCCTCCGGATAGGTCATCTTGATGGCCGGGTATTCGCGCTGAGCGCCGTAGGCGGAGCCGTTCCACAGCATGCCGATGTTCACTTCACCGGCGATGAAGGGGTCGGCCGGGTTGTCGGAGTTGAACGCCTTGACGTTGGGCATCAGCTTTTTCAGGTACTCGAACGCCTCGGTGATCTGGGCCTTGTCCTGGGTGTTGGGGCTGTAACCCAGCTGAACCAGGGCGATATGGAACACCTCGCGAGCGTCATCCATCAAGAGCAGGCTTTCTTTCCACTCCGGTGCCCACAGCTGCTTCCAGCGGGTGACGGGTTCGCTAATCATCTCGCTGTTGACGCCGATGCCGGTGGCGCCCCAGATATAGGGGACTGAGTAGCGGTTATCCGGATCGTACTCGTGGTTGAGCAGGGTGGGGTCCAGGTGCTTGAAGTTGGGCAGCTGGGCACGGTCGAGGGGTTGCAGCATCCCCTCCTTGGCCATCTTGGAGATGAAGTAGGTGCTCGGCACCACCACATCGTAGCCGTCACCATGGGTCTTCAGCTTGGCGTAGAGGGTTTCGTTGGATTCATAGGTGGAGTAGATCACCTTGATGCCGGTCTCTTGCTGGAACTGCTCCAGCAGACCGTCCGGTACGTATTCCGACCAGTTGTAGAAATAGACCACCTTGTCTTCGCTGGCCTGTACCGGCGTGCTCAGCAGCGGGGCGGAGAGGGTGAGGGCGGCGGCCATCATGGCGCCCGCCTTGTACTTGATTGTCATCAGAAACTCCTTGAGGTAATGGGGCCTTGCGGCCCACCGTGACAGAGTTCGCCTGCGCCAGCGGTGTTGCTGCGTGACGCCGTCATGTGGCGAAAAGGGGCTGCGCCGGGGCGCAGCAAACAAGCCGAGCAAACGGGCAGGCTACGCCTGCCGCTTGCGCAGTAACAACTGGGCGACCAGCACCATCCCCAGTGAGGCGATGAGCATCAGGGTGGCCAAGGCGTTGACCTCGGGGGAGACCCCCACCTTGACCATGGAGTAGATCTTGAGGGGCAGGATCTCGTAGGCCGGACCGGTGACAAAGGAGCTCACCACCACATCGTCCAGGGACAGGGTGAAGGAGAGCAGCCAGCCCGCCATCACCGCCGGCAGGGCCAGCGGCAATATGATCCGGCGAAAGATGATCCCCTCGCCAGCTCCCAGATCCCGGGCCGCCTCCAGCATCCGCACATCGAAGCCGCACAGCCGCGAGTAGACGGTGATGACCACGAAGGGCAGGCAGAAGGTGATGTGAGCGATGAGCAGGGACCAGAAACCCAGGGCAACGCCGGTAGCCACGAACAGGGTGAGCAGCGAGATGGCCATCACGATGTCCGGGGACATCATCACCACGAACAGCATGCCGCTGACGTACTGCTTGCCCCGGAAGCGATAGCGAAACAGCGCCACTGCGGTGAGGGTGCCGATCAGGGTGGCCGACGTGGCGCTAAGGGCGGCGATGGTCAGGGAGTGCTGGGCCGCCTGCATCAGGCTGGCGCTGGCGAAGAGCTTCTCGTACCAGCTCCAGGTAAAGCCGCGCCAGTCGATGCCGTACTTGGAGAGGTTGAAGGAGTTGGCGATCAGCACCCCTATGGGGACATAGAGGTAGGTGAACACCAGCAGCAAAAATCCCGCTTTCAGTGCGCGCATCATGCCAGTTCCCCCTTCTTGCTCAAGAGTTTGCCCGCTCGCCAGTAGCAGTAGACCAACAGGGCCATCAGCACCGTCAGCATCACGCTGATGGCAGCGCCGAAGGGCCAGTCACGGCTGTTGAGGAACTGGGTCTTGATGAGGTTGCCGATCAGCAGGTGCTTGGCACCGCCCAAGAGATCGGAGACATAGAACATCCCCATGGCGGGCAGAAATACCAGCAGGCAGCCTGCGATGATACCGGGCAGGGTGAGCGGCAGCACGATGCGGTGCAGCCGCTGCCAGCCGTTTGCTCCCAGATCCCGCGCGGCTTCAAGCAGTCGGCCATCGAGCTTCTCGATGCTCGAATAGAGGGGCAGCACCATGAAGGGGAGCAGCACGTAAACCAGGCCGATGATGACGGCCACCTCGGTGTACATCATCTGCAGTGGCCGCTCAATGAGCCCCAGATCCAGCAACCAGCCGTTGATGAGGCCACGGGTGCTGAGCAGCACCTTGAGGGCATAGGTGCGGATGAGGGAGTTGGTCCAGAAGGGGACCACCACCAGAAACAGCAGCAGGGGGCGAATGCGGCTCGGCAGATGGGCCAGCAACCAGGCAAAGGGGTAACCCACCAGCAGACAGATAGCGGTGGCCACCAGCGCCAGCCACAGGGAGTGGAGCAGCACCTCAAAATAAAGGGGCTCCAGCAGTCGGCCATAGTTGCCCCAGGTGAAGATAGGGCTGATGAGGGCCGACTCGTCCCGGGTCAGGAAGCTGACCCCGAGGATCATCAGGTTCGGAAAGAAGACGAACAGGGTCAGCCAGCCGAGGATCAGCGCGATGGCCCCGTTGCGAAAACCGTTGTGGGCAAAGCTCAGGGGAACCCGGCCGCGGCGTGAATTAGTGAGGTTCATAGGGCAGCACTACCTCCCAGCTGTCGACCCAGTGGATGGCCACCTCCTGGCCCAGCCGGTAGTCGAAATCCGGGTCATCCTCGTCGAAGAACTCCGAGATCAGCAGTTGCTTGCCGCTCTCGAGCTCGATCACCGAGTCCAGGGTTGCGCCCTTGTAGTTGCGCTCGCAGATCTTGCCCGCCAGTGCGCCAGCCTGATCGTCCCCGTTGTCGAGAATGCGCAGATCTTCGGGACGTAGTAGCACCAGTACCTTGTCGGCGGGCTTGAAGGGCAGAGCGGTATGGAGCAGGCACTCGCGCCCTTCCACCTCGGCGCGCCAGACGCCGGGTTCGCTCTGGCTGATCAGGGTGCCATCCATCACGTTGATCTCGCCGATGAAGCGGGCAACGAACAGGTTGGCCGGAGATTCGTAGATGTCGCGCGGGGTGCCGCGCTGGATGATGTTGCCTCCCTCCATCACCAGGATGCGGTCGGACATGGTGAGTGCCTCTTCCTGATCATGGGTGACGAAGACGAAGGTGATGCCGAGGCGGCGCTGCAGTGCTTTCAGTTCGGTCTGCATCTGCTTGCGCAGCTTGTAGTCGAGGGCCGAGAGAGATTCATCGAGCAGCAGCAGGCGTGGCTTGTTGACCACGGCGCGGGCGATGGCAACCCGTTGCTGCTGACCGCCAGAGAGCTGATCCGGACGGCGGTTGGCCAGATCGGAGAGCTGCACCATGGCCAGGGTCTCCTCGACCCGCTGGCGGATTTCGCTTGCCGGTACCTTCTGCATCTCGAGGCCAAAGGCGACGTTTTCGAACACCGTCATATGGGGAAAGAGCGCATAGCTCTGAAACACGGTATTGATGTGTCTGTGTTCGGCGGGAATGTGGGTGATCTCGTCCCCGGCCAAGTGGATGGTGCCACCGTCTACCGATTCGAGCCCGGCCAGCAGGCGCAGCAAGGTAGTCTTGCCACAGCCGGAGGGACCCAGCAGCGTGAGGAATTCCCCGTCATAAATATCAAGGTCAAGGTCATTGAGAATCACCTTGCCATCGTAGTGTTTGCTGATCTTGTTCAGCGCGACAATTACCTGTTGGTTTTTCATCATCCGCCAGTCTCACCCCAGCCAGTGGCCATCGTGTTGAAAGAAGGGTCGCATTCTATTGCAGCCGACACATGAAATTAAAGGCTTTTTAGCCCGAACAGGACAGGAAAAACGGCTACGAATACCGGATCAAACCGCTATAATGTGCCACCTGATTCGTTCGTTTTCGATGTTGGATAGTCAATTGAGTAACAAAATGCGTATTGGTGGCTCCCTGGAGCAGTCCCTGAGCCAGGGTTATCGCCTCGATCTGAAAGGGGTGATCCAGGAGGGGTGGCAACAGACCCGCCGTACCGGATTCGGCCTGCTGCTGGCTATCGTCGGGGTAACGGCAATCTGGATCCTGCTCAGCAACATGTTGCTGGTGCCCTATATCAGTGACGATACGCAGATGAACGTGGCCATGGTACTGAGCCTGCTCATTACCGTCATCATGGCTCCCATGACCAGCGCCCTCGATATGCTGGGGCTGCAGCAGTCGGTGGGGGTACGTGCCAGGGCCAACCAGGTGTTCGACTTTTTTCGTCACTTCGTGCGTCTCGGTATGCTGAGCCTGCTCGGCAGCGTGCTCACCAGCCTGTTTGGCCCGCTGTTCGAGTTGGTCGGCTTGCCGGTGGTGTTCTCTTTTGTACCTTCTGCCCTCATCGGCATGGGCCTTATCTTCACCGTGCCCCTGGTGCTGGAGCGCGGATTGACGCCGGTGCAGGCCATTGTGGTTTCCCTGCGGCTGTTTGTGCGAGGCTGGCCCAGCCTGGTGCTGTTTCATGGCGTCATGGCGGCGCTGCTGTTTCTCGCCCTGCTCCCCATGGGGTTGGGACTTATCTGGATGGCCCCTCTCTACTTCAACTGCAAGGGGATCCTCTATCGGGATCTGTGCGGCGTGGCAGTAGAGGTCAATGAAGTGACCGAACGGGAAGGGCCCGATCATTTCAACGCATGATGCATAAGGATATTGAATGACCTGTCGCAATGGAGTGACCTCGGCGTTGCGCCGCGCCCTGCTGGCAAGCCTCTTGCTGCCGGGGCTGGCGGTGGCGGCACCTACGCTGGATCTGCAATACAGCACCTTCTACAGCCAGATGAAGAGTGTGGCCAAGGGGGATTTCGGTCATGCCAGGTTGGGATTTTATCTGACCGATCCGCAAAATGGCCGGCGCTGTACTCTGACCTCGGCCCGGGTGTCGACGCCGGACAGGGATGTAGCCGCCGAGGTAACGGTGGACAGCGAACTGCGCCTGCCTTTTGACGGGGATCTCAATCTCGACAAGGCCACTGTGGTGGTGGAGCTGCAAGAGCCCCATACCAGCTGTGACATGGCGGTACAGGTGATGGCCGATGCGCCGGCAGGCAGCCAGTTTCCGGTAGCGGAGATTGCCACTCGCCAGCAGCAGATGCAGCAGTTGCTCGACAAGATGGCGGGCATGGTGGGCAAGTATTTCCTGCCGGCCATGGAGGGGGTGCACATCGCGTTGGTCGAACCGAGCGGAACCGCCTATCTCATCGATGGGGCCCGTCAGGAGGCGCTGCCCTGGCAAGATGGTCAGCTGCAGTTGAACAAGGCACAGCTTGCCGATTTTGCGGGCGGCACCTTGCGTCTGCAGGGGGAGGTGCTGCGACTGACCCCCTGGTTGCGCAAGGAGTAACGGGGCAGAGCCAGCCACACGGATAGAAAAAAGGAGCGACGGGTCGCTCCTTTTTCATTGCTGTTGATTATTGCTGTTTTGGCAGCAGAGGGTTTAGCGCACCTCAATCACATCCAGCATGTCCATCTCGTCGATGTCGAGGTGAGGCACCTTCGGCATCTCGGGGGGATCAAACGCCTTGTCGCCGCCATCTATGATGCCGGAGTCGCGGTTGATGCTCTTGAAGTCAAACAGCTTGTGATCGAGCAGGTGGCTCGGGATCACGTCCTGAATGGCGGTGAACATGGTCTCGATGCGACCCGGGAAGCGGCGATCCCAATCCTGCATCATCTGCTTGATGGCCTGGCGCTGCAGGTTCTCCTGGGAGCCGCACAGGTTGCAGGGGATGATGGGGAAGGCCTTGACGTCCGCATAGCGGATCAGGTCTTTTTCCTTGCAATAGGCCAGCGGGCGGATCACCACGTTCTTGCCATCGTCGCTCACCAGCTTGGGCGGCATGGACTTGAGCTTGCCGCCGTAGAACATGTTGAGGAACAGGGTCTCGAGGATGTCGTCACGGTGATGGCCCAGGGCAATCTTGGTGCAGCCCAGCTCCTGGGCGGTGCGGTAGAGAATGCCGCGGCGCAGGCGCGAGCAGAGCGAGCAGGTGGTCTTGCCCTCGGGTACCTTCTCCTTGACGATGGAGTAGGTGTCCTCTTCGACGATCTTGTACTCGATGCCGAGGGTGTCGAGGTATTCCGGCAGGACGTGCTCGGGGAAACCGGGCTGCTTCTGATCCAGGTTGACGGCGACCAGATCGAAATGAATGGGGGCGCTGGCTTTCAGGTTCATCAGTATGTCGAGCATACCAAAGCTGTCCTTGCCGCCGGACAGACACACCATCACCTTGTCACCCTCTTCAATCATGTTGAAGTCGGCAATGGCCTGACCCACGTTGCGCCGCAGGCGCTTTTGCAGTTTGTTGAAACTGTATTTTTCTTTGGCGTTCAGCTCTTCTAGCATGCTCGTAAAACCCGGGACACAAATAAGCGCGTTATTATAGCCATGTCCCGGGGGAGGGCAAGGTGCCTTATGCCTGATTGCGGCGGCTGTCCACCGGGCAGCTGTAATCGGCCGGTTTAAGGATCAGGATGTCGCACGGCAGCCTGTCCACCACATGCTCGGCGGTGTTGCCAAGCAGGGCGGCCGAGAGGCCGGTACGGCCGACGCACCCCATGATCATCAGGTTGGCATTGAGCTCTTCTGCCATGTCCGGCAACACCTCTTCGGGCAGGCCTTCCGCGACCCGGGTCCAGAGGTGGCCGATCCCGAATTTGTCGGCGTGGCTCAGCAGCAGGTTTTCGTGATGCTTGCGGATCGCCTCGTTGTAGGCTTTAGGATCAAACTCCGGCAGTTCGATGGCCACGTTGACCGGCGTGCCTGGGTAAGTATTGACCAGATAGAGGTTGGCCCCCAGCAGTTCGGCGATGTCTGTGCCCTCCTGGGTGATCCGCTCGTTGAGTACCTTCTGATCGGGGTCGTCGCTCGAGCAGTTGATGGCGGCGATGATGTTGCCGCCACGCTGCCAGTGCCCTTCTTTCACCAGCAGAACCGGGCAGGGGCATTTGCGCAGCAGGTGCCAGTCGGTGGGAGTAAAGATGAAGGTTTGCAGGAAACTGTGATGGTGGGTGGCCTTGACCACCAGATCGTGGCGCTGCTCCAGCACCTCCTGAATGACGCACTCGAAGGGGCGGTTGTGCCAGACGACTTTCACTTCGCAGGTGATCCCTTTTTCCCGGTAGGGAGTCAGGATCTCGTCCAGCCACTCTTGGCGCTGGGAAATGACACCGTGGCGCATCTCTTCCCGCTCCTCCGCCGACAACATGGCGGTCATCTCGTACGAGAAGTCATAGATGGTGAGCAGCAGGGTCAGATGGGCATTGTTGTCCAGCTCGGCGATCTTGACCGCCCGTTCGAGAGCGATTTGCCGCTCTTCTTCGGGGTTGATAACCACCAGAATGTTCTGATATTTGACCATCTTCTCCTCCTTGGAAAATACCAATGTCAGCAGGACTTTAGCATTTACAGCTTAGCGCAGGAGGCAGGTGGCGGTCGTGTGCCGGATCAAATTCCAGAGGAAAGGATCCGGCAGAGGAGAGGGGAAATGGCGGGGAGATCAGCCGCAGGTAGGACGGGTGGCGCCAGCCATCTGGCCGAGTGCTGCGTGATCGAGCACGGTAATGTACTTGCCCTTGACGCTGATAAGACCGGACTTCTGGAAGCGACCAAGCAGACGGCTGATGGTCTCGACGGTGAGGCCCAGATAGTTGCCGATGTCGCCCCGGGTCATGGAGAGACGGAACTCCTTGGCGGAAAAACCGCGCTCGGAGAAGCGTACCGACAGGTTGTGCAGGAAGGCTGCCAGTCGCTCCTCGGCATTTTTCTTGGAGAGCAACAGGATCATCTCCTGATCGCCCATGATTTCGTTGCTCATCAGTCGCATGATCTGCTGGCGCAGCTTGGGCATCTTGCCGGAGAGATCGTCAAGCACTTCGAACGGGATCTCGCACACCATGGCGGTTTCCAGCGCCTGGGCGAAGGAGGGGTGAGCCTGTTTGTGGATGGCATCGAAGCCGACCAGATCACCAGCCAGATGGAAGGCGGTGATCTGCTCATCCCCTTGCTCTGTGATGGTGTAGGACTTGATGGTCCCGGAACGGATGGCGTAGAGAGACTTGAACTCGTCGCCGGCCTTGAACAGCTCTTCACCCTTCTGGATCGGCTTCTTGCGCTCGATGATGCTGTCGAGCTGATCCAGCTCGTTGTCGTTCAGGGTAAAGGGAATGCAGAGCTGACTGATACTGCAGTCCTGGCAATGAATTGCACAGCCACCGCTCTGGATACGTCTGCCAGGTTTCTTTTCCGGGATCATAGGCTCATACGAATAATTGATTTATATCAAACAAGTTTACCATCAACTCATCCGTTTTGGATAGGGTTTCAAAAGGATGCAATGCCAACCCACAGGGTGTGAACCCCATAAAAAATGAGCAACAGGGCGCCTCCGAGGCGCAAACTGCGCAAGGTCAGCCAGTAGCGCAACCGATCCGCGAGCCCCCCCAGAGCAAACAGAGTGGGCAGGGTGCCCAGCCCAAACGCAAGCATGATGAGAGCGCCGCCGCTGGTCGAGCCCGCCGCCGCACTCCAGGTCAGCATGGAGTAGACCAGCCCGCAGGGCAGCCAGCCCCAGACCATGCCAAAGGGCAGCGCCTGCAGGGGGGAGGTAAAGGGCAGAAACTTGCCCGCCAGCGGTTTGATGTGGGGCCAGAGTCTGGCGCCCATGCGTTCGAGCAGCAATATCCCTTGCCACCAGCCTGCCAGATAGAGGCCAAGGGCGATCATCAAGAGGGCCGCGATGAGCCGCAGTCCGGCGATGGCGTGTTTGCCAGCCCCAAGCTCGCTGGTGGTGGCAAGCAAGCCCCCCACCAGGGCCCCTGCGATCACATAGCTGAGGATCCGGCCCAGGTTGTAGTTGAGCAGATAAGCGAGGCGTCCCCAGAAGTGCTGTTTGTCAGCCGGGATCGCCATGGCAAGGGCCGCCGAGACACCGCCGCACATGCCGATACAGTGTGCCGAGCCCGCCAGTCCCACCAGCAGGGCCCCAAGAAGATCAAGATTGTGCGTCATCTGGGCTGTGCTTGGTTGGTTTCTGGGCAGGTTGGTCTTCATCAAACAGGATGTTGGAGCCCTGTCTGTCGAGGTCCTCAAACTGCTCGGAGCGAATGGCCCAGAAGAAGACGACTCCGGCGATGATCACAAACAGGATGGCGATGGGGATCAGGACAAAAATGATATTCATGGTCTCTACCTTGGCGAATGCCTCCTTGGCGACTGAGCCCCATGGTAACCCTGTTCGGGTCGCCGGCCAGTCGCCACGGATCAAAAGTGTGGCCTGCGTCGGTGACAGGCCATCGAGTCAATGGTCACGTCAGCGATTGAGCCGCATGGAGTTGGTGACCACGATGAGGGAGCTCAAGGACATACCGGCCGCCGCCAGATAGGGGGGCAACCAGCCGCTGGCAGCCAGCGGCAACACCAGCAGGTTGTAGCCGATGGACCAGGCGAAATTCTCGATGATGATCTTGCGGGTACGCAGGGCCAGCGCCCTGGCGTCCAGCAGACGATTCAGATCATCAGCCAGCAGGATGGCATCGGCGCTGTTCTTGGCCAGATCCGTGCCGCCCGCCATGGCGAACGAGGCATGGGCCCCGGCCAGCACGGGAGCATCGTTGATGCCGTCACCCACCATGATACTGATCTCCCCGTCAGCCTCCCGCCCCCTGAGGTAGGCGAGCTTGCCATCGGGGGTGACCCCCTTGATCAGCTCGTCCACGCCAAGCTCACGGGCTATCTCGTCGGCCTGGGCCGAACTGTCGCCGGTGAGGATGGTGGTCTGCAAACCGGCCGCCTTGAAGGCGGCGATGAGAGCCTTGGCGTCGGGGCGCAGGGTATCTTCCAGCTCGAAGCGGGCCAGGACCTGGCGCTCGTCGGCCAGATAGATGGCGAGGCCGCGGGGGCTGACGAGGTCATCGCCCAGTCCCAGCCAGCCAGCGCTGCCGATGCGATAGCGCATGCCATCGACAATCCCGGTGACACCGTGGCCGATGACGGGGGTGATGTCGCTCGCATGAGGCAGCAGGGCGATGCCATCTGCCGGCAGGCGGAAGGCGCGGGCGATGGGATGTTCGGACTGTGCCTCCAGGGCGCGGGCGATGGCAAGACAGGTGTCGCTGTCGAGATCCCCCAGCACCTGGGTGTGGCAGAGGCGAATTTCCCCCGTAGTCAGGGTGCCCGTCTTGTCCATCACCACCCGGTTGGCCTTGGTCAGCACATCCAGCACGTGACCGCGACGCAGCAGTATGCCGGAGCGGGTGAGGTGAGCCGTGGCCGAGGTGAGTGCGGTTGGCGTTGCCAGCGACAGGGCACAGGGGCAGGTGGCGACCAGCACCGCCAGGGTGATCCAGAATGCCTGCTCCGGCTGGTGAAAATGCCAGAAGGTCCACACCAGGGCCGCGATGATGAGCAGCACCAGAATGAAGTGGCGCGACAGCACATCGGCCATCTGGGCGATGGCGGGCTTGTCGTCGAGGGCGTGATCCTGCAGGCGCATGATCTGGGCGATCCGCGACTCCTCGATACGATGGCTGACCCGGATCTCGAGGGGGGCGTCAGTATTGATGGTACCGGCATAGACCTGATCCCCATGCCCCTTGAGCAGCGGCAGCTGCTCGCCGGTCAGCATGGATTCGTTAAGGCTGGCTTCCCCCCGCACTATGGTGCCGTCGGCCGGCAGGGTGGCGCCCGCCAGCACACGCACTCTGTCTCCAATTTGCAGGGTCTTGGCGGCGACCTCATGTTCACCGTCCTCGTCGATGCGGGTTGCCATGATGGGCACCAGTCGCGCCAGGTTGGAGCTCGACTCGGACGCCTTGCGTCTGGCCCTGAGTTCGAGAAAACGCCCCAGCAGCAGGAAGAAGACGAACATGGTGATGGAGTCGTAGTAGACCTCACCCGTGTTGAAGACGGTGGCCCACATGGAGGCGACAAAGGCGCCGATGAGGGCCAGGGATACCGACACATCCATCGAGAGGTGACCCTGCTTCAGGCTGCGCCAGGCGTTCACGTAAAAAGGCTGGGCCGAATAGATCATGATGGGGGTGGAGAGCAGCAGGCTTATCCACTTGAAGTAGACCATGAACTCCTCCTCCACGCTGATGAAGAAGTCCATGTAAAGGGCCACGGCGCACATCATCACCTGCATGGAGCCGAGCCCGGCAAGTGCCATCCGGAACATGTAGCGGCGCACCTCTTTGGCGTAAAGCGCCTCTTGCTGATGGGTCTGGAAGGGGTAGGCGCGATAGCCAACCTTGGCGAATCCCTTGAGGATGTCGCTTAAAGAGAGCTTGTCCGGATCCCACTTGATGCGGGCCCTGTGGGTGGTGGTGTTGACGTTGATATAACGCAGTCCGGGGAGGGTCATCAGGTGGCGTTCGATAAGCCAGGCACAGGCGGCGCAGGTGAGCCCCTCTACCGTCAGCTGGATCTCCCGCACGTTGCCGCTGTCGGTGACAAACTCCTGCTGCACCTCGGCCAGATCGTAGTGGGTGAGGGCGGCCAGCTCCTCGGGTACCAGATCCCCCTTGGCACCCGGTGCGGTGCGGTGATCGTAATAGCTGGCCAGGCCGCATTCCAGGATGGTTTCCGCCACCGCCTGGCAACCCGGGCAGCACATGGGACGGACAATGCCCTTGATCTCGAGGGCATAGTGACTGTCGGCGGGAACCGGCTCGCCACAGTGAAAACAGCCGGTCATGGTTTAACGTCCTTTGGGATCGAGTTCGACAGGGGCCTTGGTGGGCAGTTGAACCGTTTCTTGCAGTCGCCATTCGTGGTTGAAGGCATCGACCCTGAGGTGCCATTTACCGGTCAGGGGACGTTCAAAGTGGAAGCGATAGGTGCCGCTGCCATCGGCGGTGATCAGGTGCTCGCTGTCCTGACCGGCCAGGGTGGGGTGGAACAGGGAGAGGTACAGCGCCTGTCCTGGCGGGATGTCGCCACTGAGCGGCTTGAGGGTCAGCTCCTGACCGTTGACCTCCAGCGCAAAGCGGATGTTGAGCGCCTCGGCCCGGTCAAACTTGCTCAGATCCTGATTGATCTCTTTCCCTTGTTTGTAATAGTCCTCTGCCACCAGATTTACTCCATCCTTGCTGGCGATGATGGCGGTGGCGATGCTGCCGACAACAGCGGCGGTGGGGAGGGCGATGATAAACCAGGGCCAGAATTGGCGATACCAGGGTCGGGTCATGATTGCTACTACCGTGAAACGAATGATTAACGAGGAAGATGGCTTTTACGCAACACAAGATAACAAAAAGCCTCGAGTAGTCGAGGCTTTTTGCTGTGTAATCACGTGTTTATCACATGTTACTTCGGGGGTGGCCGACCTTATTTGGCAGTCTGTGGGTGAGACAGGCTGTAAACGTAGGAGGCCAGCAGGTGCACCTTGTCTTCGCCCAGAATGTCTTTCCAGGCCGGCATCACACCGTGGCGACCGTGGGTGATGGTCTGGACCACCACTTCGCGGGAGCCACCGTAGAGCCAGGTGCTGTTGGTCAGATCAGGTGCACCGACGGCGATGCCGCCCTTGGCATCCGGACCGTGACAGGCGGCGCAGACCGCAAAGCGGGCTTCACCCTTCTTGGCTTCCACCAGATCAACCTTGCGACCGGACAGGCTCAGCACGTAGGAAGCGACTTCCTGCACGCCATCCTTGCCCAGGATCTCGCCCCAGGCAGCCATGATCCCCTGACGACCGCCCATGATGGTGGTCTTGATCTGATCCGGGGCGCCGCCCCATTGCCATTCACTGTCGGTCAGGTTCGGGAAACCGCGACCACCGCGGGCATCGGAGCCGTGGCACTGGGAGCAGTTCTGCAGGAACAGACGCTGACCCACCTTGCGGGCTTCCGGATCGGCGGCGATCTCCTCGATGGGGCGATAGCTCTTGCCGTCGGCCTGGTAGGCCAGCTCGCGGAACTTGGCGCCGTAGATCTCGTCAGCCTTGGCGATCTCGCGGTCATACTCCACCGCACGACCTTCCGACTTGGCAGACTCGGTCGCGGCGCGGGATTCGGCAAGCGAACGGACATCCTGGTTGGAACTTTGCCAGCCCAACAACCCCTTGAAGTTGCCAAGGCCCGGGAAGGCGACCAGATAGACCAGACCGGTGACGATGAAGAAGAGGAACATGTAGGTCCACCACTTCGGCAGCGGGTTGTTGATCTCTTCGATGCCGTCGAAGGAGTGACCCATCGACTTGCCTTCTTCAACACCCATCTTGTCCTTGCGGCACCACATCAGCAGCAGGAAGCAGCCGAGGATGGTCCCCAGGGTAATGACGGTTACGAAAATACTAAACAGAGTGCTCATTATTGTTTCGCTCCTGCGTTCTTTTTATCAGCACCGGATTGCTCATCATCGGCGAAAACCAGATTGGCAGCCTCGTCGAAAGCGGTCTTGCGGCGTTTGCTGTAAGCCCAGACGAAGATGCCGATCATGATGGCCATCAACAGCAGGGTGTACAGACCGCGAAAAGTGCCGTAGTCCATCTCCACACTCCTTATTTCAGGGCATGACCCAGTGATTGCAGATAGGCCACCAGGGCTTCCAACTCGGTCTTGCCCTTGACGGCATCACCGGCGCCCTGAATATCGGCATCGGTATAGGGCACGCCGAAGTGGTCGCGGAACAGCGCCAGCTTCTTGCCCGTCATCTCGCCGGTCAACACGTTGCGATCAAGCCAGGGGTAGGCGGGCATGTTGGACTCGGGCACCACGTCGCGCGGGTTGATCAGGTGAACCTTGTGCCACTCGTCGGAGTAGCGACCCCCGACCCGTGCCAGATCCGGACCGGTACGCTTGGAGCCCCACAGGAAGGGGTGCTCCCACACGCTTTCACCGGCGACCGAGTAGTGACCGTAACGCTCGGTTTCGGCACGGAACGGACGGATCATCTGGCTGTGGCAGTTGGTGCAGCCTTCGCGAATGAAGATATCGCGCCCTTCCATCTGCAGGGCTGTGTAGGGCTTGAGGCCCTCCACCGGCTCGGTAGTCTGCTTTTGGAAGAAGAGCGGGGTGATTTCGACCAGGCCACCCAGGCTGATGGCAAATATGATGCCGACCACCAGCATGGGAACGCTTTTTTCAAAGATCTCGTGACGGTTATTGTTGCTCATGCTTTGACCTCTTCAATCATGCTGGCTGGGCGACGGGTTCCAGGGAACCCTTGGGCGCGGTGATGGTGCGATAGGCGTTGTAGGCCATCAGCAACATACCGGTGACAAAGAAGCAGCCACCCAGGAAGCGCACGAAGTAGAAGGGATAGGAGGCCTGCAGGGCTTCCACGAAGCTGTAGGTCAGGGTGCCGTCTTCGTTGACTGCACGCCACATCAGACCCTGCATCACACCGGAAATCCACATGGCGACGATGTAGAGTACGGTACCGACGGTCGCCAGCCAGAAGTGCACGTTGATCAAGCGGATGCTGTACATGCGGCCCTGGCCGAACAGGTTCGGGATCAGGTGGTAAACCGCCCCGATGGAGACCATGGCAACCCAGCCCAGGGCACCGGAGTGAACGTGACCTACGGTCCAGTCGGTGTAGTGGGAGAGAGCGTTGACGGTCTTGATCGCCATCATGGGGCCTTCGAAGGTCGACATGCCGTAGAACGACAGGGAGACGATCAGGAAGCGCAGGATGGGGTCATAGCGCAGTTTGTGCCAGGCACCGGAGAGGGTCATGATGCCGTTGATCATGCCGCCCCAGGAGGGCACGAACAGGATCAGGGACATCACCATGCCGAGGGACTGGGCCCAGTCAGGCAGGGCGGTATAGTGCAGGTGGTGCGGACCGGCCCAGATGTAGAGGGAGATCAGCGCCCAGAAGTGCACGATGGAGAGACGGTAGGAGTAAACCGGGCGGCCGGCCTGCTTGGGCACGAAGTAGTACATCATGCCAAGGAAACCTGCGGTCAGCAGGAAGCCTACCGCGTTGTGACCGTACCACCACTGCACCATGGCATCCATGGCACCGGAATACATGGAGTAGGACTTCATGCCGGACAACGGCACTTCCATGTTATTGACGATGTGCAGCACGGCGACCGTGATGATGAAGGCGCCGAAGAACCAGTTCGCCACATAGATGTGGGAGGTGGTGCGCTTCATCAGGGTGCCGAAGAAGACGATGGCGTAGGCGACCCAGACCACGGTGATCGCCAGATCGATCGGCCACTCCAGCTCGGCATACTCTTTGGCGGTCGTGAATCCCAACGGCAGCGAGATTGCCGCAGAGAGGATGATTGCCTGCCAGCCCCAGAACACGAAGCTGGCGAGCGGGCCGCCAAACAGCCGGGTCTGGCAGGTACGCTGCACCACGTAGAAGGAGGTCGCCATCAGGGCGCTCACCCCGAAGGCGAAGATCACCGCGTTGGTGTGCAGGGGCCGCAGACGACTGTAAGTCAGCCAGGGGGTTTCGAAGTTGAGGGCAGGCCAGATCAGCTGGGCTGCGATCAGTACGCCAACCGACATGCCGACAATTCCCCAGACAATCGTCATGACGGTAAACTGGCGAACAACGGTGTAGTTGTACTCAGGATGGTTAGTTGTATGGCTCATCGTTATATTCCGCTTCCGATGCTGCTGTTGTTTGGTTTTTTGTCCGGCGAACCGGACCTGTTTCATCGAGTCACCGCCCACCAGTTGTTAACATCTGTTAACGAAAGGAAAAGCAAAAGATGACCATATGAAAACTGCATGGGAATGATACTGAAGTGACCGGTAAAATAACAGTATAAACAGTGATATATTTGGCTCCGTCCGGCCTCGTTTTAACCGCGATTTACCTTGTGCGAGATCACAAAAATACTATTTTTTCCGCATCTTATTGGGACCGCTTTTCATGAAAGAAAAACTCACTAGCCGTAAAGTCATGCACCTCGGACTGGTGCTGGCCCTATTATTGGGGCTCATTGCATACCGTACCTGGTTTTCAACCGAAAACAGCGCCGCACCCGCGCCGATAAAAGATCAGATTTGTGATCTTTCCCACAGCAGTTGCACTGTCTTTGTCGGCGAAAAACCCCTGACGGTGGCGGTGGCCGAGCTGCCGGTACGCGCCGAACGGGATTTTGCCCTGCGCATGACGGGGGGTGAGCCGGCCATTACCCCGGTGAAGGCATGGCTGGAAGGGCGGGACATGTTTATGGGAACCATTCCGGTCAAGTTTGAACAAATAAGCGGCGGTTGGCAGGGAACGACCCTGGTGGGCAGTTGTACTTCTCCCACTATGGTCTGGCTGCTCAATATCGAATGGAACAATGGCGAGCGCCAGCAATTGGCGTTGTCGGTTGCCCGGGAATAAGTCGTTGGCCGCAAAGGAGTGGAAAAAATATTTGAAATTTCCATGCCAGGCGTTACCTTCCCTTGGCCTACAGGGAGTGAAATCTATTTAATCATGACTGAGAAAAATCAATTTTATCGAACCCTCAATCAACAGGCGCGAGCCCTGCTGGAGGGAGAAACCGACCTGATTGCCAACCTGGCCAACCTCTCCGCCCTGCTCAATCAGGAGCTGGCAGATATCAACTGGGTCGGTTTTTATCTGTTGCAAGGGGACACCCTGGTATTGGGGCCCTTCCAGGGCAAGCCGGCCTGTGTCCGCATTCCCGTCGGCCGTGGTGTCTGTGGCACCGCCGTGTCAGAGGGCAAGACCCAGCTGGTAGATGATGTGCATCAGTTTGATGGGCATATTGCCTGTGACGGTGCCAGCAATGCCGAAATCGTGATCCCGGTGCGCCGCAACGGCGAGATCATCGGGGTGCTCGACATCGACAGTCCGATTTTTAACCGTTTCGATCAGGAAGACCGGATTGGCCTGGAAGAAACGGTGCAAATTTTGGAAAGCATGCTCTAAGTGATTGCTTAGATGGTTCGCAAAAGGCCCCAAGCTCTCTATAATGAGGCCTTTGTTGTGCTCGGGAAGTGCCCGTGCGTTTATATGAAAGCCAAGGTTATACATGGAAAACACTGAGAAGCTGAAGAACAGTAAAGAAATCGTTGCCTACCTGGTCGAGAAATTCCCGGCCTGCTTCGTTGCTGAAGGAGAGGCCAAGCCGCTCAAGATTGGCATCTTCCAGGATTTGGCCGAGCGTCTTGCTGACGATGCCAGAGTCTCCAAGACCATGCTGCGCTCTGCTCTGCGTCAATATACTTCCAGCTGGCGCTACCTGCATGGCCTCAAGGCTGGCCAGGCTCGTGTCGATCTGGACGGTAACCCGGGCGAACTGCTGACCGAAGAGCACATCGAACACGCCAAGCAGGCGCTGAAAGAGAGTAAAGAGCGCGTCTTTGCCAGCCGTCGTACCAACAACAAAGAGAAGGATGACAAGGCCAAGAAACCCCGTCGTCCGGCTCCTCGCAAAACCGAGAAGGCGGATGTCGCCGCCAAGCCAAAGGCTCGGGAGAAAGCGCCTGTTGCCGATGCTCCGCTGGTCAAGGTGGATGCCGCTACCCTGAAAGTGGGTCAGGACGTCCGCGTGGTCATGGGCAAGTCTCCGGTTCCCGCAACCATCAAGGAAGTGACCAAGGACGACGTTCAAGTCCAGCTGCAGACCGGCATGACCCTGCGGGTCAAATCAGAGCACCTGGTTCTCTAAGGAGAGACATGTTGAAGCATGGCGTAATTCGTTTTTCCCTCGTTGCCTGTAGCCTGGCGCTTGCCGGGCTCGCACAGGCCATCGAGCCGGTGCTCAAGGAGAGTGATTTGCCTGTGTTGGCTCAAGAGAGCCAACATGCTACGGCCAGCAAGCGAATTGCCAATCTGTTTACCCGCTCGCATTACAAACAGTTCAAGCTGGATGATGCCTTTTCCTCCGTGATCTTCGACAAGTATCTGGAGAATCTGGATTACAGCCGCAACCTGTTTTTGGCCTCTGACATCAGCCGTTTTGAAAAGTACCGTAACGGGTTTGACACCGACCTTGAAAGAGGCCGTCTGGCGCCCGCCTACGAGATGTTCAACCTGAGTCAGCAGCGGCGTTATGAGCGGTTCGAATACGCCCTCAAACTGCTCGATACTCCTTTCGATTTTACCCAGCCCGACAACTATGTGTTCGATCGGGAAGGGGCGGCTTGGCCGAGGGATGAAGCCGAACTCAACGAGTTGTGGCGCCAGCGGGTCAAGTACGATGCACTGAGCCTCAAACTCAGCGGCAAGGAGTGGCCCGAGATCAAGGAGCTGCTTGGCAAGCGTTACAACAACGCCATCAAGCGGATGTCCCAGACCGAGAGCGAGGATGTGTTCCAGCTCTTCATGAACTCCTTTGCACGCGCCATCGAACCACACACCAGTTATCTCTCACCGCGCAGCGCCGATCGTTTCAACACCGAGATGAACCTCTCGCTGGAGGGGATTGGTGCCGTACTGCAGGCGGAGGATGACTTCACCGTCATTCGTTCCCTGGTGCCAGGTGGTCCTGCTGCCAAGTCCAACAACCTCAAGCCCGATGACAAAATAACCGGGGTAGGGCAGGAGGATGGCAAGATCGTTGATGTGATCGGTTGGCGTCTTGACGACGTGGTCGAGCTCATCAAGGGGCCCAAGGGCAGCAAGGTGAAGCTGGAGATCCAGCGCGGCAAGGGCGCCAGCGCCAAGACCGAGCAGATTGAGCTGGTGCGGGACAAGGTGCGCCTCGAAGATCGTGCCGCCAAGTCCAAGGTGATCAGCGCCGAAGGCAAGAAGATCGGGGTCATCGAGATCCCCAGCTTCTACGTCAATCTTCATGAAGATGTGATCAAGGAGCTCTCCAGCCTCAACAAGCAGAAGATTGATGGCCTCATCATCGATCTGCGCGGCAATGGTGGCGGTGCCCTGACCGAAGCTTCGGCCCTGAGCGGTCTCTTCTTTGCCAGCGGTCCCGTGGTGCAAATTCGTGATCACATGGGCCGCATCACGGTCAATGGCGATGACGATGGCCAGGTCTACTACGGCGGCCCCATGTCGGTGATGATCGATCGCTACAGCGCCTCGGCCTCCGAGATCTTTGCCGCCGCCATGCAAGACTACGGCCGCGCCCTGATCCTCGGGGAAAACTCGTTCGGCAAGGGGACGGTGCAGCAGCATCGCAGCCTGGCCAAGGTCTACGACTTCTACGAGCAGCCGCTGGGTCACGTGCAGTACACCATCGCCAAGTTCTACCGGATCAACGGCGGCAGCACCCAGAACAAGGGGGTTGCACCGGACATCAGCTTCCCGACGCCGGTTGCGCCGGAAGAGACTGGCGAGAGCCGCGAGTTCAACGCGCTGCCGTGGGACAAGATCGCCTCGGCCAACTACCAGACGCTGGGTAATTTCACCAGCCAGCTGCCCAAGTTGCAGGCGGCCCACGATGCGCGGATTGCCAAGGATCCCGAGTTTGCCTACGTAATGCAGGACATCGCCGAGTACCAGGGGGAGAAAGACAAAAAATCAGTCTCCCTCAACGAGGCAGAACGTCTGGCAGAGCAGGCCAAACAGGACGAGAAGGCGCTCAAGCGCGCCAACGAACGTCTGGCCCGCCTTGGCAAGCCAGCGGTGAAGAGCCTGGATGACTTGCCTGCCGATTTTGAGGCGCCCGACGAGTATCTCGTCGAGGCGGCCAAC
This sequence comes from Aeromonas sp. S18(2024), assembly GCF_041402525.1. Classification (NCBI taxonomy): domain Bacteria; kingdom Pseudomonadati; phylum Pseudomonadota; class Gammaproteobacteria; order Aeromonadales; family Aeromonadaceae; genus Aeromonas; species Aeromonas sp. S18(2024). The sequence goes on from NZ_JBGLQV010000001.1 coordinate 712,427, forward strand.
ATCACAGCGGATCTGGCCAAGGCCGGCAAACGTAGTTGAGTTGGCCAATCTGAATCTACAAGGGCGACGCGAGTCGCCCTTTCTTTTATCGGACCGCAAATCGTTTGACCCCGCCTGCCGGTTGTGCCAGCCTCTTTCTCGCCTTTAACAAGCGTGGAAGCAGACAATAATGACAAATCACTCCCAGGCCATGACGGCCAAATATCGTCAGGACTACCAGGCCCCTCTCTACTGGATTGATACCATCGATCTGGATTTCCAGCTGCAGGAACCCCTCACCCAGGTCACCGCCATCACCCGCATTCGACGCAACGGCGATCACAACGAACCTTTGGTGCTCGATGGCGAACAGCTGATGCTCAAGAGCATCGCCATCGACGGTGTGCCGTGCGAGCATTATGAGCTGGGGGAGAGCAGCCTGACCCTGTTCAACCTGCCCATCGAGTGCGTGCTGACCATAGTCACGCTGCTGGATCCCGCCGCCAACAGCGCGCTGGAAGGGCTCTACAAGTCCGGTGATGCCTACTGCACCCAGTGCGAAGCCGAAGGGTTTCGTCGCATCACCTATTATCTCGACCGGCCCGATATCCTGGCTCGCTACAGCACCCGTATTACCGCCGACAAGGCCAAGTATCCCTTCCTGCTCTCCAACGGCAACAAGGTCGACAGCGGCAATCTGGACGGTGGTCGTCACTTCGTGCAGTGGCAGGATCCCTTCCCCAAACCCAGCTATCTGTTTGCTCTGGTCGCCGGGGATTTTGACGTGGAGCGGGGCAGTTACGTGACCCGAAGTGGCCGCAAGGTGGCCCTCGAGATCTTCGTCGACAAGGGCAATCTGGATCGGGCTGGTTTCGCCATGGAGAGCCTCATCAACTCCATGCGTTGGGACGAGCAGCGTTTCGGTCTGGAATACGACCTCGATATCTACATGATCGTCGCGGTGGACTTCTTCAACATGGGCGCCATGGAGAACAAGGGGCTCAACATCTTCAACTCCAAGTTCGTGCTGGCCAACCCGGCTACCGCCACCGACAGCGACTACCACGGTATCGAACGGGTGATCGGTCACGAATATTTCCACAACTGGACCGGCAACCGGGTCACCTGTCGCGACTGGTTCCAGTTAAGCCTGAAAGAGGGGCTGACGGTGTTTCGGGACCAGGAGTTTTCCTCCGATCTCGGCTCGCGCGGAGTAAACCGCATCAACAATGTGCGCACTGTGCGCGGCCCGCAGTTTGCCGAAGACGCCGGTCCCATGGCCCATCCCATCCGCCCGGATGTGGTGATCGAGATGAACAACTTCTACACCCTGACCGTCTATGAGAAGGGCTCTGAAGTGATCCGCATGATGCACACCCTGCTTGGTGAGGAACATTTCCAGGCCGGCATGCGCCTCTATTTCGAGCGTTTTGATGGTCAGGCTGTTACCTGCGATGACTTCGTACAGGCGATGGAAGATGCCTCCGGGGTGGATCTTGGCCGCTTCCGTCGCTGGTACAGCCAGTCCGGTACCCCCGAACTGACGGTAACCGACGAATACGATGCTGTCAGTGGCGTCTATCGCCTGCACGTGCGCCAGCACACGCCGCCGACCCAGGATCAGCCACAGAAACTGGCGCTACACATTCCCCTCGATATAGAGCTTTATGATGAGCAGGGGGCCGTCATCCCGCTGCAATACCAGGGTAAGGCGATAGGCAACGTACTCGATGTGCTGGAGTCTGAGCAGACCTTCACCTTTGAGCGAGTGCCAACCAAACCGGTTCCCTCCCTGCTGCGGGACTTCTCAGCCCCGGTCAAGTTGCACTATGACTACAGCGACGAGGCGCTGGCTTTCCTGATGCGCTTTGCCCGCAACGAATTTGCCCGCTGGGATGCCGCCCAAATGCTGATCAACAAGGCGGTGATGGACGGGGTTACCCGGGTACAACAAGGGCAGGATGTGGCGGTATCGGCCACCTTGCTGGATGCCTTTGTCGCTATTTTGGACGACAGCGACCTGGATCCGGCCCTCAAGGCCGAGATCCTGGCGCTGCCGGGGGAGGCGACCCTGGCCGAACTGTTCGAGGTGGCTGATGTCGATGCCATCCATCGGGTGCGCAACGAGATCCAGCAGCGGCTGGCGCAGGCCTTCGGGGCGCGGCTGGCCGCCCAGTACGACAGTCTGAAGCTGCCGACCTATCGGGTAGTGCATGCCGACATGGCCAAGCGCGCCCTCAAGGGCGTGGTACTCGGTTATCTGGCGGCCCTCGACGCAGACAGCGCCGATCTACTGGTGCGCCAACAATATGCGGCCGCCGACAACATGACCGACACCCTGGCGGCGCTGCAGGTGGCCAACAGCCATCTGTTGCCGTGCCGCGCCGAGCTCCTGGCCGATTTCGAGGGCAAGTGGGCGCACGATGGTCTGGTGCTGGACAACTGGCTGCGCCTGGTGGGTGCCAAGCCGGCCGCCGATGTGCTGGCCGATGTGAAGCTGGCGATGGCACACCCCACCTTCAGCATTCGCAACCCGAACCGGCTGCGGGCGCTGATCGGCAGCTTTGCCATGAACAACCAGGTGCAGTTCCATGCCCGCGATGGCAGCGGCTACCGCTTCCTGACCGATCTGCTGATCGAGCTCAACGAGGTCAATCCCCAGGTGGCGTCACGCCTCATCACTCCCCTTATCCAGTTCAAACGGCTCGATGAAGAGCGCAAGGGGCTGATCCGCGCCGAGCTGACCCGACTGGCCAGCCTCGAAGGATTGGCGCGGGATCTGTTCGAGAAGGTGAGCAAGGCGCTGCTGCAGTAAGGAAACAGGGCAGGGGATGGGTCTCTTCTGCCCACTCTTGCCTGCGTTATGCTCGTGAAGATAAAGACAAGGCGAGCGGTTCGGTTGAACCCTCGCCCTTTTTGAAGGAGCCGACGTGAAGCAGTTTACCTTTCGATTATCTCTGAGCCACGACAAGATCATGCTGATGTACCAGGGCCACGTCAGGCGCCTGGTGGTGGGAACCGAGCAAGGGCTCACCATAGAGATAGGGTTGGAAAAAATCCGCCCCTTTGTCGCCCACAGCGGGGTGTACGGCTATTTTCGCCTGAAAACCCAGGACGATTATCGCTTCATCAGCCTGGAACGCATAAATTAACATTTTCAGAACAGATTACCGACTAGTTATCTCGCTTTTATCACTAACTATCCGGTAATTTTCCGCAAAGGCAGTGAGAATTTCTGTTTTTTTTATCATTGGCAAAATTTCTCACAGTTTAAGTCGTGATCTGCCCCCTGTTTTTAACAACTTATTAGCACTATCGCTCGCCTTCCCTTATTCAAGCCATTACACTTCGCAACAACTCTGTACCAGCGGGCAATCAGGGTGATTGCCTCTGCGTCGGTGGTTAATGTCGTCCGATAAGGAATATAAAAATGGCATTGAAAGACGCCCCTACCTCAGTTCTGCTCGAAAACGTTCTCAGCCTGATCAACCAAAAATTGCCCAAAAACAGTGCCTCCCTGGTCGAGCGCTTCGTTGCCAAGTTTTACGGCAACATGGCCAGCAGCGACCTGCATGATCGCAACGACAGCGATCTCTACGGGGCGGCGCTGAGCCTGTGGAATGCGCTCAACCAGCGCGTCGGTACCGCGCCCTGCATCCGGGTCTACAACCCGGAGCTGACCCGCCACGGTTGGCAATCTCCCCATACCATCGTCGAGATCATCTTGCAGGATGCCCCTTTCCTGGTGGACTCCATCCGCATGGCCCTCAAGCGCCTCAATATCACCGCCCACATGATGCTGCACCAGCCGCTGCACCTTATCCGTGACGGCGAGGGCAAGATCAGCGCCATTCTGGATCTCGACAACACGGATGGGCAGACATCGGTTGAAACAGCCTTCCTCATCGAGATCGACCATCTGACCAGCGAGGCGCAAATGGAGGCCCTGGCCGCCGAGCTTGACTCGGTTGCCGGTGAAGTGGCGCTGGCGGTAGGGGACTGGCAGCCCATGCTGGCCAAACTCAACGAGATCATCGATGAGTTGCCCAAGCGCAAGCTCCCGGTCAGCAAGGCAGAGGTGGACTCTTGCGTCGCCTTCCTGAAATGGGTTGCCGCCCACAACTTCACCCTGATGGGCTATCGCCGCTATGACGTTAAGGCGGTGGAGGGGGATCACGAAATCCTGCCGCAAGCCAGCTCGAGCCTCGGGCTGATGAAGAACTCCATCAAGGAAGAGGGGCAGCGCCTGGGCACCATGCCGGCCAGCGCCCGTCACGAGGCATTGAGTTCCGATCTGCTGATCCTCACCAAGTCCAACAGCAAATCCCGGGTTCATCGTCCGGCCTATGTGGACTACATCGGCATCAAGCGCTTCGATGAGCATGGCAAGGTGATCGGTGAAGACCGCTTCATCGGCCTCTACGCCTCTTCCATCTACAACACCAGTGCGACCCAGATCCCCCTCATCAGCCATCGTCTCGAGCGGATCATGGCCGCCTCCGGGTTCGAGAAGGGCTCCCATGCCTACAAGGCGCTACTGAACGTGCTGGAAACCTATCCGCGTGACGAGTTGATCCAGGCCCGTGAAGAGGAGCTGCTGGCCACCGGTCTCGGCGTGCTGGAGATGCAGGAGCGTGACATGCTGCGCCTGTTCGTGCGTCGCGACGTCTACGGCCGTTTCTTCTCCTGCATGGTCTATGTCACCAAGGAGCGTTACAACACGGCACTGCGAGTCAAGACTCAGCAGATCCTGCAGAAATATTTCGGCAGCAACGAAGAGGTGGAGTTCAACGTCTACTTCACCGAAGGGGTGCTGGCGCGGACCCACTACATAGTGCGGGTCAACAACAACAACGTGGATGTGGATGTGAACGAAGTACAGAACAACCTGATTGAAGCTGCCCGCAGCTGGGATGACAGACTCGACTCCGTGCTGCTCTCCCACTATGGCGAAGCCCGTGGCAACGAACTGCGTCGCCGTTTCTGCGCCGCCTTCCCCCGTGCCTACAAGGAAGACGTGCTGCCGGGTTCTGCCGTCGCCGACATCATGGCGCTGGACAACCTGAGCGAGGCCGAGCCGCTGGGCATGCTGTTCTACCGCGCCCAGGAAGAGCAGAACGATCGCCGGGTGCGCCTCAAGCTGTTCCATCGTACCGAGCCCATCCACCTCTCCGATGTCTTGCCCATGCTGGAAAACATGGGGTTGCGGGTTATCGGCGAGACCCCGTATCAGGTTCGCACTCCGGCCGACGAGGTGTTCTGGATCCTCGACTTCTCCATGCTGCTGCACGGTGAGCAGCCGTTCGATCTGGAGCAGAGCCAGCAGCGCTTCCAGGAAGCGTTTGCCGCCATCTGGAACAAAAGCCTGGAAGATGACGGCTTCAACCGTCTGGTGCTGGGCGCAGGCCTCACCGGCCGCCAGGTCTCTGTGCTGCGTGCCTATGCCAAGTACATGCGCCAGACCGGGGTCTCTTTCAGCCAGTCCTATATCGAGGAAACGCTGACCCGCTACCCCGACATCGCCCAGTTGCTGTTCACCCTGTTCGAGCAGCGCCTCAATCCTGCCATCACCCAGGATGCCAAGGTGCAGGCGAAGATCCACGAGCAGCTCGCCGCCAAGCTGGATCAGGTCGCCAACCTGGATGACGATCGCATCATTCGCCGCTTCATGGAGATGATCGACGCCACCCTGCGCACCAACTATTACCAGAAGGACAAGGCGGGCAACATCAAGCCCTACATTTCCTTCAAGCTGGCCCCCTCCAGCATTACCGACATGCCGCTGCCGCTGCCGAAGTTCGAGATCTTCGTCTACTCGCCACGGGTGGAAGGAGTTCACTTGCGCTGGGGCAAGGTGGCCCGTGGTGGCCTGCGCTGGTCCGATCGCAAGGAAGACTTCCGCACCGAGGTGCTGGGGCTGGTGAAGGCCCAGCAGGTGAAGAACACCGTCATCGTGCCGGTCGGCGCCAAGGGCGGTTTCTACTGCAAGCAGATGCCGGCTGGTGCCCCTCGCGCCGTTATCCAGGAAGAGGGCAAGGCCTGCTATCGCCTGTTTATTCGCGGTCTGCTGGATGTCACCGACAACATCATCGGTGGTGAGGTGATCCCGCCAAAAGACGTGGTTCGCCACGACGAGGATGACTACTACCTGGTAGTCGCCGCCGACAAGGGCACCGCCACCTTCTCCGACATTGCCAACGAAATAAGCCTGGAGTACGGTCACTGGCTGGGCGATGCGTTTGCCTCCGGCGGTTCGGTCGGCTATGACCACAAGAAGATGGGCATCACCGCCCGCGGTGCCTGGGAGTCGGTCAAGCGGCATTTTCGCGAAATCGGCGTCAACTGCCAGACCACCGACTTCACCTGCGTCGGGATCGGCGACATGGCGGGGGACGTGTTCGGCAACGGCATGCTGCTCTCCGAACACACCCAGCTGGTGGGCGCCTTCAACCACATGCACATCTTCATCGACCCGACGCCGGATGCGGCCAGTAGCTTCGTCGAGCGCAAGCGCTTGTTCGAGTTGCCTGGTTCGAGCTGGGATGACTACAACCGCGAACTTATCTCGGCAGGGGGAGGCATCTTCCTGCGCTCGGCCAAGTCCATCAAGCTGAGCCCCGAGATCCAGACTCTGCTCGGTACCGACAAGGCCAGCATGGCCCCGAACGAGCTGATCAAGGCGCTGCTCTGCCTGAATGTGGACTTGCTCTGGAATGGCGGCATCGGCACCTATGTGAAGAGCGCCCGCGAGAGCGATGCCGAAGTGGGTGATCGCAGCAACGACGTGCTGCGGGTCAATGGTCGCTCCTTACGTGCCCGCATTGTGGGCGAGGGCGGCAACCTCGGCTTTACCCAGCTTGGCCGGGTGGAGTACGCCAGCCAGGGCGGACGCATCAACACCGACTTCACCGACAACGTGGGCGGCGTGGATTGCTCTGACAACGAGGTCAACATCAAGATCCTGCTGAACCAGCTTGTTGCGGCAGGGGATATGACTCTCAAGCAGCGCAACCAGATGCTCTATGAGATGACCGACGACGTGGCGCAAATCGTTATCACCAACGCCTATCGCCAGTCCCAGTCCATCTCGGTCACCAGTTTCCGCGGTGCCGAGCAGCTCAAAGAGCAGCAGCGCTTCATCCAGGGGCTGGAGCGTGAAGGCAAGCTGGATCGTGCGTTGGAATTCCTGCCCTCCGATGAGGAGCTCTCCGAGCGGATGGCGGCCGGGCAGGGACTGACCCGACCCGAGCTGGCGGTGCTGGTGGCCTACGGCAAGATGGTGCTCAAAGAGCAGCTCAATTGCCCCGAGGTGACCGACGAGCCCTTCCTCGCCAACATGTTGCTGACCAGCTTCCCGGCCCAACTGCAGCAGCAGTTTGGCGCGGCCCTTGCCCAGCACCCGCTGCGCGGCGAGATCATCGCGACCCGGGTGGCCAACATGCTGGTCAACGACATGGGCCTCAACTTCGCCAGCCGGATGAAGGACGAGACCGGCGCCTCCCTGGCCGAGGTGGCTTGCTGCTTTGCCATGGCTCGCGAGGTATTCGGCCTCAACGCCCTGTGGCGCGATATCGAAGCCTGTGACAACCAGGTGGGAGCCGAGACCCAGCTCGAGCTGATGTTCTACAGCCGTCGCATCGTGCGCCGTGCCACCCGCTGGTTCCTGCGCGCCCGTAATCGCAGCTGGAGCATCAGCGAGAATATCGCCTTCTTCCGTCCGGCCTTCGAGACCCTGGCCGAGCACCTCTACGAGGTGATGGACGAGAGCGAAGTGACCGAGCACCGTCAGGTAGTGGCCAAGTGGATGGAACGCCAGGTGCCCGAGCACATTGCCCGTCAGGTCGCCCACATGAGCAGTCTCTTCTCCAGTCTGGATCTGGCGCAGATTGCTGCGGAGCACAAGACCGACATCCTGCGCGTCGCCAATGTCTACTACCGTCTCGGAGCCAAGCTGGATCTGCACTGGTTCCTCGATCAGATCAACCATCAGCCGGTGGGCAACCACTGGCAGGCGATGGCTCGGGCCTCCTTCCGCGAAGATCTGGACTGGCAGCAACGCAGCCTCACTTCCGTGGTACTGGAAGGGTGCAAAGATCAGGGAGAATGCGCTACCATACTGGACGACTGGATTTCGGAGCATGAGCAACTCTTGTCCCGTTGGACCCATATGTTGGCCGACTTCAAGACCACGAGCACCCACGAGTTCGCCAAGTTCTCGGTGGCCTTGCGCGAGTTGAACCTGCTCCAGTTGAATTGCCGAGCACTGTAATTGCCAGATAAGGCATAACACCGGCATAACACCCAAAGCCCCGGCCAGTTGCCGGGGCTTTTTTTAAGGAGCAAAGATGTTGTACCCCATCGCCAGGCATTTCCTGTTCAAGCTCAATCCGGAACAGGCTCACGATCTTTCTATGAAATATTTGCCCCGCCTTCTCGGTACGCCACTCGATTGTTTCTTCCGTCAGAATTTGCCGAAACGCCCCGTCACCGTCATGGGGCTTTCTTTTGCCAATCCGGTGGGATTGGCAGCAGGTCTTGATAAAGATGGGGAGTGCATTGATGCGTTGGGAGCCATGGGATTTGGCTTTATCGAGGTAGGCACTGTTACCCCCAAACCCCAGAGCGGCAACGACAAACCCCGCCTGTTCCGGGTTATTCCGGCAGAGGGGATCATCAACCGCATGGGTTTCAACAACAAGGGTGTTGACCATCTGGTCGCCAGAGTCAAAGAGGCGAAATATCAGGGGGTGATCGGCATTAATATCGGCAAGAACAAGGACACCCCCATTGAGCAGGGCAAGGATGATTACCTGTTCTGTATGGACAAGGTTTATGACCATGCCGGTTATATTGCCGTCAATATCTCCTCGCCCAATACCCCGGGGTTGCGCCAATTGCAATATGGCGAGGCGCTTGATGAATTGCTGGCCGCTCTCAAGGTTCGTCAGCAGGAGCTGGCGGCCAAATATAAGAAGTATGTGCCGCTGGCTGTAAAAATTGCCCCAGATTTGAGCCTTGATGAAATAGATCAGGTTGCCGCCTCTCTGGTTCGCAATGGTATCGATGGCGTTATCGCGACCAATACCACCCTGGAGCGGGGAATGATCTATGACATGCCCCATGCTGGTGAAGCAGGTGGTCTCAGCGGTCGCCCATTGCAGCACAAGAGCACTGAGGTGATCCGCCACTTGGCAAAGGCTCTCGATGGCGCCCTGCCCATCATTGGGGTAGGGGGGGTGGACAGTGCCATGGCCGCCCGTGAAAAGCTGGCAGCCGGTGCCAGCCTGGTGCAAATTTATAGCGGTTTTATTTATAAAGGCCCGGGGCTGGTTAAAGAAATCGTCGAAAATATATAAGAAATAACCTGGAGCCCTTTATTTGACGTTGCCGATTTTATCTACATGGAATAAAGTCATCAGATGCAATATCAAGAAGGGCTCCCACATGTTTATCCAACCGACCGATAGCTGGCAATGGCACTACGATGCTCAGAATGACCGTCTGATGTTGGAGCTGTCTGATAACATGTTATTTGCCACCGAATATAAGGGGCGGCAATTGGTACCCAATGCATTCACGACTCAGCCTTTTTGTGTCGATGATGCTGCACTTTATTATCAGCTGATGGATAAAGCTGCCGAACTGCAGTGGAGTATTCCTCATCAGGTACAACTGGTACTCAATGCCATCGCCGTCAGTCGATTTTATAAACCACTGATGCCGCAAAGTTGGTTTTTCAACGAACAACATTCAACCATCTGGCCAATAAATGGTGATTTGGTCTGGATGTGTACCCCTCACGGGCGTGGCGAGTTCATGGTCATCGAAGCAGGGGAACAGGCCAGCGTCTGTCTGAATTTGACCGATGATTTGATATTGACTACCAGCAAGCAATTGCCCCGTTTTGGGGTGATCAAGGTCATGAATAACCGTATGGTTCCCCGTGTCGTTATGACGGAGCAATACCGTCAGGTTAGTTGAAGGTATTATTGTGCGGTGCCATTAAATAGCCCCAGGTGGCTATTTAATGGCACTGTTAGCTAGCCGTGTTCAACCGTGATCTTTCATCTCTCTATTGCAGATATGCTGCGATACTCTTCATGCCTTGTCGTGTTATGACTTGCTGGATTTTTCCTGCCATTCGAGATACCAATTTTCAACCTGATCGATGGGTAATGGGCGACTGATGTAATAGCCTTGCGCCAATTCGCACCCCAGCAAGGCCAGTTGCTGCCAATCTTCCTGATTTTCCACCCCTTCTGCGACGGTTTTTAACCCCAGTTTCTGACTCATCACGATGGCAGACGTCAATATTGCCAGCTTCTTGGGACTGGTGTGGGCATCGTGAACAAACTCCTTATCTATTTTGATTTCGGTGAAGGGGCAGCGAGAGAGCTGCTTCATGGATGAATAACCGGTGCCGTAATCGTCCATGGCAATGCCAAAACCGCGCAACCGCAAACGTGCCAGGGTGCCGAGCGACATGGCAATATTCGACATGAAGGTGGTTTCAGTAACCTCGATGATGAGGGTTTGACAGGAGAGTTGATGTTCCTGAGCAATCGCGACCATGTTGTCGACCAGCTTGTCGGTAAGCAAAAGGGAAACGGGCAGATTCACCGAGCAACTGAGATCATCAGGCAGGACTGTCATGTTACGCAGCGCCGCGCAGGTGTCATGTAAAAAGCGATAGAAGAAGTCCAGCGCCAGGGGGCCCTCTTCCAGATGATGCACGAAGCAGATCGGAGGGAGTAAGCCATGCTCGGGATGACGCCAGCGCACCAGCGCCTCGAAACCAAACAGCCGCGAGTCCACCATGGTGACCTTGGGTTGTAAAAACGGCACAAGTTGACCACTGTTCAGCGCTTGTCGCACATCCTCTGCGGTGAACGATAGCTGCATCCATTTGTTGCTTTCCCGTCGTACCTGGGGGTCGCAATGTCGCAACATATTGCGCAGGTCGTTTTTCTTGAGTGGTTTGGCCAGCACGCCGATCACCTCAAGGGTGCCGGCATCGGCGATGGAGTGAATTACGTCCAGTACATCCCGTTCGACCGCACTCATCACGGCGATAAACATCTGGTAGTTGGTGTCTTTTTCCAAATGGCCGATGAGCTCAACCCCATCCATGCCCGGCATGTTGAGATCGGTCAGCAGCAGGTCCACATGGTCTATCTGTCGCAGCTTGTTAAGGGCATCCTGACCGTCGCTGGCGACATGGATCTGGCCAAAGCCCAGCTCCTGAAGCAAGCAGGTCACCTCATACTGCTGGGTGCGAGAGTCATCGACCACCAGGGCACAGCGGCCCTTCCATTGCACTAATGGCATAGTTGATCCCCTAGTTAATCTGACAATGTGAGGGTTTGGGCTATCTGCATGAGTGACATCACCTGATCCACCCCACCATGAGCTATCGCCTCTTTAGGCATACCAAATACCACGCAACTTGCTTCATCCTGAGCGATGGTTCGTGCGCCCGCATCGCGCAGCTCTCTCATACCCCTTGCACCGTCATCGCCCATGCCGGTCATGATGACGCCAGTAGCATTCTGGCCCGCGCTCACGGCGACCGAGCGAAACAGGACATCCACAGAGGGGCAGTGACGGGAGACGGGAGGACCTTCTTTCACCTCCGCCAGATACTGGTTGCCACTGCGCTGGATTAACAGATGCTTGCCCCCTGGCGCTATCAGGGCCACGCCGGGCAGCAGGCGATCGCCTGTCACGGCTTCTTTGACCTCCAACTGCGAATGATGGTTTAGCCGCTCGGCAAAGGACGCCGTGAACCGTGCCGGCATATGCTGCACGATGGCGATCCCGGGGCAGGAAGCAGGCAAGCGGGTCAGCAGATACTCCAGCGCCTGGGTGCCTCCCGTCGAGGTGCCGATGGCAAAGATCTTGTCTGTGGTGCGAAACCTGGGGTGTTCCGCAGGGGCAGAGAGCACGGCATCGGCGGTATTTTTCGGAGGAACCGCGATGGTGCCGCCACTCTTGTTGCCGGCTGGATTGAGATTGCGCAACTTTGCATGGGCCGCACAGCGGATCTCCTGGATCAGATCATTGGCCCCCTGTTGCAGGAAATCTTTAATTCCTACTCCGGGCTTGGTCACAATGGCAATGGCTCCGGCAGAGAGGGCCTCCAGAGTGATGCTGGCACCCTCAGCAGTCAGCGACGAGCAGATGATGACCGGGGTCGGCCGCTCGGCCATGATCTTCTTGAGAAACGTCAAGCCATCCATCCTGGGCATTTCGAGATCCAGAATGATGACGTCAGGCCAGATCTTGTTCATCTGCCGCATGGCAAAGATGGGATCGAACGCGGCCCCCATGACCTCGATATCGGGCGCCTTGCCCAGCATCTGGGTCAACACTTCGCGCACCAGCGCAGAGTCATCCACGATCATCACTTTGATTGTCATCATGCGTCCCGGGTGAATTGGCAGCGATAGCGAGAGGTGGCTTCCTGCACCAGCGGAAGATCCGGTTGACGGATAGTCTCCGAATGCCCGATGAGCAGATAACCACCCGGTTTGAGCAGTTCACACAACTGTGACAAAACATGAACCTTGGTCGCTTCATTGAAATAGATGAGCACGTTTCGCAAAAAAATCACGTCAAAGTCCCGCTCGATAAAATCGCGACATCCGAGCAGGTTCAGGTTCGAAAACGAGACTTTCCTGGCCAGCTCCGGCTTGACCCGGATCTTGCCTTCGTACTCGTCGTGGCCACGCTGAAAATAGCGCAGCCACAGATGGGGAGGGACATGCCTGGCCCGTTCGACGGTATAGATGGCGCGCTGGGCAAAGGGAATGACCCGGGTGTTGATATCGGTGGCGTGGATGTCCCAGCGCTCATTGATCCCCAGCTGTTCTGCCAGCACCATGGCGGCGGAGTAGGCCTCCTCGCCGGTAGAGCAGGCGGCAGACCAGACGCGCAGCGGGGCGGGATCTTCTGCCAGGCGTTGCTCTGCGTAGTGTTTCAGCCAACCGAAGTGCGGCATTTCACGAAAAAAATAGGTCTCGTTGGTGGAGAGCAGATTGATGGCGATCTGTCGCTCCTGACGGGCCTGCGGTTGATTGATCCGCTCCCAGTAGGCGCGGTAGCTGCCCAGGTGGAGCGTTCGCAAGCGTTTGGCCAGTCTGGATTGCACCAGCGCCCGTTTGCTCGGCGCAAGATCAATACCGGCGGACGCCAGAATAAAGCGGCGAAACAGCTCGAACTCCTGCTGGCTCAAGATAGGATTAGGACCTGATCCCGGAGTGCCGGGGGGAGGGACCATCAGCACTCTCCCGCTCCCGCATTGAACAGCTGGTTGGTGGCAGCTTCCGCCATGACGCTCAGTTCGCTGATGGAGAGCGCCTTGGGCATATCGAGCAAGATGGCAAAGCGTTGGTCGATGGTAACCACGCCACGAATGAAGTCTCCCCTGATCTGGGTGCCAAAGGTCGGGGCCGGTTCGATGGCCTCTGTGGCTATCTCGAGTACTTCGCATACCGCATCGAGCAGCATACCGATTTCCTGGGTACCGCCACTGCTGGTGGGCAGCGACAAGATGGCCACGCAGCTGGTGGACTGCCGCTCGGTCTGGCCCCGCCCAAATCGGATAGAGAGATCAATGACCGGCACCACGGCCCCCCGTAGATTGATGATCCCCCTGACAAAGCGCGGCATCATGGGCACCGGAGTCACCCCCTCGAACTCGATGATCTCGCGAATGCAGCCGATATCGACACCGTACAGTTCCCCCCCGAGCATGAAGGTCACGCAATGAAAATGAGATGCTTCGGCGTCCTGGGCAAGCGTTGCGCACATAGATGGACTCCTAGTAGTTGGTGAACTTGCCATCTTCTGGTTCGCGCTCCTGCATCGCTTCATGAAAGTGCGTCAGATCCAGCGGGTTCACTTTGCTGCTCATCCGGCCAGGTGCATGGTAAGTGCCGTGCAAGGGATAGCTTGGCTGACGGTAACCGCTTCGCAAGATAAATTGTTGCATCAATTCTTGCAGTTGCTGGGCCGTTGCACTGAGCTCCTCCGAAGTGGAACTCAGTTCTTCGGCGGAGGCTGCAGACGCCTGCATGCCATCGCTTATCTGGGTGACGGCGATATTGATCTGGGAGACGTTGGCCCGCTGCTCGCGAGAGGCGGAGGCGATCTCCTGCACCAGGGTGGCGGTCTGCTCGATACCGGGCAACATTTCGCGCAGCAGGATCCCCGCCTGCTCGGCCACACCGACCGAACGGCTGGCCAATTCCCCGATCTCCTTGGCCGCGTTTTGCGAGCGCTCGGCCAGCTTGCGCACTTCAGCCGCGACGGTAGCAAATCCCTTGCCGTGCTCACCGGCCCGGGCTGCTTCAATGGCGGCATTGATGGCCAGCAAGTCGGTCTTGTTGGCGATGTCGTTGATCACCGTAATACGCGAGGCAATCTCTTTCATGGCATGCACCATTTCGCCTACCGCCCGGCCGCTTTCGGTAGCGCTGCTGGCCGCCTTGGTGGAGATGTTCTCTGTCACCTTGGCGTTGTCGGCATTCTGGCTCACCGTTGCTGTCATCTCTTCGACGGAGGCACTGGTTTGCTCCACGCTGGAAGCAAGTTCCGATGAGGTCTGGGAAAGGGAGTTTGCCGTGGCGGAGACCTGTTCGGAGGCTGATCCTATGGCCTGTGACATGGCACCCACTTCGCTGAGGGTATCGGAGAGGCGATGGGCCATGCTCTTGATGGCGTAGAGCAGGCTGCTGGTATCATCGGGGCTTAATTTGACCGGGGTTGAGAGATCGCCCTCAGCCACCCTGGCAACAATTTGCACCGTGTAAGAGGGGTCACCGCCGAGCTGGCGCAAGATACTGCGAGTGACCAGCAGTGCCAAGGCCAGACAAACCAGGAGTGCCGTCCCTGAAATCGCGATGAGTAGCTTGAGATTGTCATGATAGCCACTGCGGCTCTCTTCGAGTGAACGGGAGGCAAGCTCTGAATTGATCTCCACTAGTTTGGTCAGCAAGGTATCAACGTCATCGAATGCGGGACGACCTTTATCGCTCATCAATCGCAATGCATCCCGCTCTGCCTGTCCATCCGTATTGGAAAGTTGGGCCAGTCGAAGAACATCGGCCGCATACCTCTTGTACGTCGTCCATGTTGCATTGAAGTGGGAGAGCTGTTCGACTTCCTGCGGGTCGAGTTTGCTTTTGCGATACTGAACCATGGAATCCTGCATTGCCTGTTCGAATTTGTTTAAGTTGGCCAATGCCTCTTCTTTTGATTCGGTATCAATCTCTCCAAAGTAACGATAGAGCGCGCGGTTGTGGTAAATCGCATATCTTCTGGCGTTGGCGAGATCCTTGATAGGCAACAACCGGTCTGCATACATGCCGTCGATCAGGTGCATCATGGTGTTGGTGGTGTTGTAACTGATGGCGCTCAATCCCACCAACAACAACATCAGGGTGGAAAAGGACAGCACCAGTTTTGTTCTGACCTGCAAGTTGTGGAACCAGTCCATGGTATTGACTCCCTAACGTAGATACTCAATGCCTGATGTTTAACAAGGCGTCATTGTGTTGATGAATGACTTGATGTTCTCTGCGTCTGGCCAATCCGACCAGTTGCGGGACATCCAGAATGAGAGCCGGTTGGCCATTACCCAAAATGGTGGAGCCGCTGACATAACGCAGAGATTTGAACAGCTCGCCCAGCGGTTTGATCACAGCCTGTACTTCCCCGATCAGCCGATCCACCACGATACCGGCTCGGTTGTCCGCATAGTCGACCATCACCACAAATTCGGGCTCGCTTGCCGGTGCGAGGCCAAACAGCTCGCGCAGCACGATAAAGGGGACCCACTGTCCGCGGATATTGAGCTGTCGTGCCGGGGTTGCGAGGGCATCCGATGGCAATTCGATGCACTCGACCATCATGTCCAGCGGGATCACCAGTGACGAGTGAGCCACTTCGATACGAAAACCGTCGATGATGGCCAGCGTCAATGGCAGCCTCAGGCGAAACGTGGTGCCTGCCCCTGGCTGGCTTTCGATACTGATCTCTCCACGCAGGGACTCCAGATTGCGTTTGACCACATCCAGACCGACACCACGGCCCGAGATATCGCTGATGCCGGATGCCGTCGAAAAACCGGGTTGAAACAGGAACTGGAATATCTCCTGTTCGCTCAATGCGCTGCCTTCCTGAAGCATGCCCAGGGTCTGCGCCTTGGCCAGTATCTTGTTGCGATCGATGCCGCGACCATCGTCACTGACCTCCACGACAACGGCGCCGGCATCGTGAAACGCGTTCAGGGTGATCACCCCCCGGGGCGCTTTGCCGGCACTGAGACGGTTTTCTTCTGCTTCGATGCCATGGTCGGCGGCATTGCGCACCAGATGCATCAGTGGGTCGGTCAGCTTCTCCACCATGGATTTATCGATATTGGTCTCCGCATTGTTGATGCGCAGGGCGAGTTCCTTGCCGGTTTGCTGGGAGAGCTCATGCACCAGGCGCGGGAAGCGGTTGAATATTTCATTGATGGGGACCATGCGCAGGGCAAGGGCATCATCCCTGATCCCCTCGACCAGGGTGTTGACGGTGGCTACCGACTCGATCAACTCGGGCAAACCTGACTGTTTGGCCTCCAGCGTCGTGCTGGAGGTGGCGATCACCAGTTCGCCTACCCGGTTGATCAAGCGGTCCAGTTTGGCGGCTTCAATGCGGATGTAATGCCCTTCACCGCGCAGAGGTTGCGGTTTGGCTACGGCAGGTGCTTCGGCAAGCGGCTGGTTGTCGCTTGCCGTGGAGGCAAGGGAGGTGTCAGGGCCGGGCTGCACCGCCATTGGCGGTGTCTGGAGAGGCAGGCCATCCGAGATGGCAATCACCTCTTCACGGGTCAGGGCATCGGCTGCTTCCCAGCGCGCCAGCTGGTTTTCGAGTGGTTCATTGCGCCACTTGGCCAGCCGCTCCCCCTCTTTGGCAAATGCCGCCAGATCCTGATGGGGTGTTAACAGGGCAATGATGCTGGCATGGGCTACGAAATCGAAGGTGCTGCGTATGCGTTCGGGGGACTCGGCACTGCGCAGGCAAATCTCGTAACCCAGGAAACAATCGGTCGGATCGAGCAGCTGCAAGGGGGGCCACTCCTGCCAGACTGGCTCAATGAAGTCGATTTGTCCGAGATTGCCGAGATAGCGGATAAATGCCAGCAGATCGAACCCATCCTGATAGAGAGCCGGGTAGAAGCGCAGGGAGAGATGCCATCTGCGCAAGTCTTGCTCTGCCGCAGCAATCGGGGCAGGCAGGGTAGGCGGTTCGGTTGGCAGGTTCTGATGCCCCTGCAATTGGGAAAGCAGTGCCAGGATCTGCTGGGTTTCATTCTGTGGCAGCTCGGGATTGTGTTCGGCCCCTTGTAGCAGGTCGCGCAGCTGGTCATTACAAGCGAGTAGCAGGTTGATGAGATGTTCATCCAGCCTGAGCTCGCCGCTGCGCAAACGCGTCAGCATGTTCTCCATGGCATGGGTGAAGCGAACCAGCATGGTCATACCCAGCATGCCCGCCGATCCCTTTATGGTATGGGCGGCGCGAAACATCAGGTTGTAGGTATCCGCATTATCCGGATAGGTTTGTCGATCGAGCAGGGCATGTTCAAGGTTATCGCACTGCTCATAGGCCTCTTCAAAAAACAGGGCTCGCGCCTTATTGATATCCATCATCGGTCTCCGCAATGTTCAGCAAGGGCAGAAAGCCCAGCTGTTTCAAGACCAATAGCGCCAGACTTTCTTCTGCCAGTCTTATCTGCAGTTGCTTGCCTTGCTGGTGGGCCTCCTGTTGCAGCAATCCGATCAGCTGGGCACCGCATCCATCCAGTTCCTCCAGTTGACTCAAATCCAGCATGGAAGAGGTAAAATTGAGCATGCTGAACAAGTCGTCTTGCAGATCCTCCAGCGTCATGATGGTGAGTTCACCGGTCAAGGTGGCCAGCGGAGGGGTGTGCAGGATATCAAGTTCGAAGCTCATGCCTTCTTCCCTTTCATGGTTGCACCACCTTGTAGATGTGATCGAGCAACGCCAGTGGTTCAAATGGCTTGGTCAACCAGATCCTGGCGCCAGCCTCGAATCCTTCCTGGCGTATTTGCGGCGAGTTTTCCGTTGTCAGCATGATGAAGGGGAGGTAGCGAGTTGCCTCTTGTGCCTTGACCTGTCGGAGCAGAGTCATGCCATCCATGCCGGGCATGTTGAGATCCGAAATGATGAGGTGCACACGCTGCTGCTCAAGGCGAGCCATCGCCTCGTGACCATCATCGGCCTCAAGCACAGAAAATCCGGCGTTTTCCAGTGTCATGGTGATGGTTGCCCTGATGCTTGCGGAGTCATCCACCACGAGGACGGTTTTGGTCATAGGCATATCTGCTCTTTCATAATGAAGGTATTGATTTGCGACTTAATAATTGTTGTTCAATAACCCTGAGTCGGTGATTTTTTAATGTGATAGCACCGGTGCTTTTAGTTGTATTCGGTTTGTTGTCACCATGCTTGGTGAATGGATGATGTGTTTCGTGTTCCTGTTGAAATGAGATCAAGTCTCATTTATGATTTGTTATAACATAACAAAAGGAGCGGTAATGAAACCTCACATCCATCCCCAATATCGTCAGGTGCTGTTTCACGACACAGCGGCTGATGCCTTCTTTCTGGTAGGTTCGACCATCACGAGCGACCGTCGCTACGTCTGGAAAGATGGCAAGGAGTACCCTTATGTCGCGCTCGATGTCTCCAGCCAGTCCCACTCTTTCTACACCGGCAAGCAGAAGCAGGTTTCGGCAGAGGGCAGTGTGGCCAGATTCAATAAACGCTTTGGCGCTTTCGCCGGCAAGAAGGAGTCCTGACATGCAGGTCGTTTGTTCATTGAAATCTGCGCGAGCGCGTCATCCCGATTGCCAGCTGGTCCGTCGGCGGGGCAAGTTGTTCGTCATTTGCAAAAGCAATCCTCGCTTCAAGGCTCGCATGAAGTGATGCCCTCATAACCTTGGGCCCCTGATCCCATTTCGAATGGACAGGGGTCTTCTCGGTGTTCAAATGGCCATTTTCCCGTCTGCCATCCTGCTGTTTTTCCCGACTTTTACATGCTCCAGGCCGCTCTATGAGGTATAATGCGGCACTATTTTTATGGGTTTCCCGTGAGCGTGATGAAAGAATTTTTTGCAACCTGCCCCAAGGGGCTGGAAAACCTGTTGGCCGACGAGCTGACTACTCTGGGCGCTGAGCAGGTCCGCGAGACCGTGGCCGGCGTCCACTTCAAAGGCGAACTGGCGATTGGCTACAAGGCCTGCCTTTGGAGCCGTTTTGCCTCCCGCATTGTGCTGGTGCTCTCCGAATTCCAGATGAATGACGATCTGGATCTCTATCTGGGTGCCCATACCATTCCCTGGGAAGAGCACTTCTCCGGCACCGCCACCATCGCGGTGGATTTCACCGGTACCAATGCTTCCATTCGTAATACCCAGTACGGCGCGCTGAAGATCAAGGACGCCATCGTCGATCGCTTTACCAAGCGCGGCCATGTGCGCCCGGACGTGGACAAGAAATCCCCTGACATTCGCATCATGGCGCATCTGGGCAAGGGCAAGGCCAATATCACGCTGGACTTGTCTGGCCCGGCGCTGCACCAGCGCTTCTATCGTCAAGGGACTGGTGAAGCGCCGCTCAAAGAGAATCTGGCCGCCGCCATGATTGCCCGTAGCGGCTGGGCCGGCGAGCCCATGATGGACCCCATGTGTGGCTCAGGTACCCTGCTCATTGAAGCGGCCTTTATCGCCGCCGACATGGCACCGGCTCTGCGCCGGGAGCGCTTCGGTTTCGATCGCTGGCTGCAGCATGACAGCGAACTGTGGCAGAGTCTGATGATGGAGGCGCAAGTGCGCGCCAAACGTGGCATGCAGCGCTGCGAGACCAAGCTGTTCGGTTGCGATGCCGACTCCCGCGTGCTGCTCAAAGCTCGTGACAACGCCAAAGCCGCCGGTGTGGCCCACCTCATTACCTTCAAGCAGGCCGATGTCACTGCCCTTGAAAATCCGCTGCCCATGGCCGCGGAAGGGGAGACCCGTCAGGTCGGCATGCTCATTTCCAACCCACCCTATGGTGAGCGTCTTGGCGAGTTCCCGGCGTTGCTGGAAGTGCATCAGGCCCTTGGCGATGCCCTGCGTCGCAGCTTCCAGGGGTGGAAAGTCTCGATCCTTTCTGCATCCCCCGAGCTCTTGAGCTGTCTGCGCCTGCGCGCCGACAAGCAGTATCGTCTGTTCAACGGGGCGCTCGAGTGTCAGCTGCGCAACTACCAGATCGCACTGGACTCCGTGGCCTCGCAAAAAGAGGTGGCGCAGGACTTTGCCAACCGTCTGCGCAAGAATCTGAAGGCCCTTGAGAAGTGGGCGAAAAAAGAGAACCTCGACTGCTACCGTCTCTACGACGCCGATCTGCCGGAGTACAACGCCGCCATTGACCGCTATCAGGACTATCTGGTGGTGCAAGAATATGCGGCGCCCAAGGACATCCCTGCCCAGAAGACCCGTCAGCGTCTGCTCGACATGGTTCAGGCCGCCATCAAGGTGACCGGCATGGACGGCGAGAAGGTGATCCTGAAGGTGCGCGAGCGTCAGGAGGGCAAGCAGCAGTACCAGAAACTCGGTGAAGAGCAGCACCGGATGGAAGTGCAGGAGTACGGTGCACGCCTCTGGGTCAACCTCTACGACTATCTGGATACCGGTCTGTTCCTCGATCACCGTCAGACCCGCCGCATGCTGGGCGAGATGGCCCGTGGCAAGCGCTTCCTGAACCTGTTTGCCTACACCGGCAGTGCCACCGTGCACGCGGGCCTGGGCGGCGCCAGCGAAACCACCACGGTGGACATGTCGCGCACCTACCTGAACTGGGCGCAGGACAACATGCGTCTGAACTCGCTGGTGGGGCGTCAGCACAAGTTCGTGCAGGCCGACTGCCTGAAGTGGCTCTCCGAGGCGGACGAACAGTTCGATCTCATCTTTATCGATCCGCCCACCTTCTCCAACTCCAAGCGGATGGACGAGAGCTTCGACGTACAGCGTGATCACCTGTTGCTGATGCAACACCTCAAACGCCTGCTGGCTGCCGATGGCACCCTGGTCTTCTCCAACAACAAACGCCACTTCAAGATGGACCTGGCCGGTCTCGAGGCCATCGGTCTCAAGGCTCAGAACATCACCGGCAAGACCCGGCCGAAGGATTTCGAGCGCAACCAGCATATCCATAACTGCTGGATCATCACCCATGCCGAGGCGCAAGGTTGATGCTGACCCTGTTTCACACCGACGGCTGCCACCTGTGCGAACAGGCCTGGGCGCTGGTGGAGCAGGCGGGTATCGCCGCCCAGACCCGCCAGTGCGACATCATGGATGATGCAACCTGGCTCGATGCCTATCGGGTGCGCATTCCGGTCCTGCGCGATGAGACTGGCCGCGAGTTGGGTTGGCCCTTCACCCTGGTGGAGTTGCAGGGCTGGCTCGCGCGTCAGGGGTGAGTTTGATATGACGATAAAACGGGGGCAGGCTCAGTCTGCCGCCCGTTTTTTCATATGAAATAAGGAACGAACATGGCTCTTTTGACATTGCACGGCGGCTGTCTGTCGTTCAGTGATTTTCCATTGCTCGACAAGGCCGAACTGACCATAGAGCGGGGCGAGCGCCTCTGTCTGGTGGGCCGCAACGGGGCGGGCAAATCCACCCTGATGAAGGTCATTGCCGGCGAACTGCCGCTCGATGACGGTCGTCTGGTGTTGCAGCAAGACTTGAAAGTGACTCGTCTCGAGCAGGATCCGCCCGCCTCCAGCGAACTGACTGTTTTCGACTATGCCGCCGAAGGGCTGGCCGGGGTGGGGGAGCTGCTCAAGCAGTATCACCATGTCTCCATGGCGCTGGCGAGCGATCCCTCCGATACCAACATCCGCAAGATGAGCCAGCTGCAGGAGCAGCTCGACTACCAGAATGGCTGGCAGTACGAGACCCGTATCAATCAGGTGCTCACCCTGCTTGGGCTCAATCCGGATGTGACTCTCGACAGCCTCTCCGGCGGCTGGCTACGCAAGGTGGCCCTGGCCCGGGCGCTGGCGTGCGATCCTGATCTGCTGCTCTTGGACGAGCCGACCAACCACCTGGACATCGAAGCCATCAACTGGCTGGAAGAGTTTCTGAAAGATTTCCGTGGCGCCATCGTCTTTATCTCCCACGACCGTGAGTTCATTCACAAGCTGGCGACCCGGATCATCGATCTCGATCGCGGCGTGATCACCTCCTGGCCCGGCAACTACGACGAGTACTTGCAGGGCAAGGAGGAGTGGTTGCGGGTGGAGGAGCTGAAAAACGCCGAATTCGACCGCAAGCTGGCCCAGGAAGAGGTGTGGGTGCGCCAAGGGATCAAGGCGCGCCGGACCCGCAACGAAGGCCGCGTGCGCGCCCTCAAGGCGATGCGCATGGAGCGGACTCAGCGCCGCGAGCTGCAGGGCAAGGCCAAGCTGCAACTGGACGAGGCGGGACGCTCCGGCAAGCTGGTGTTTGAAGCCGAAGGGCTGGGTCTCGATTTTGGGGATCGCACCCTGTTCCAGGGGCTGGGTCTGCAGGTGCTGCGTGGCGACAAGATTGCCCTGGTCGGCCCCAACGGCTGCGGCAAGTCCACATTGATCAAATTGTTGCTCGGCCAGATCGAAGCCTCGCGCGGTTCTGTACGGCAGGGCACCAACCTGGAAGTGGCCTATTTTGACCAATACCGCGAGCAGCTCGATCCCGAGAAGACGGTGGTGGACAACGTGGGGGAGGGCAAGCAAGAGGTGATGGTACGCGGCCGCTCCCGCCATATTCTGGGCTACCTGCAGGACTTCCTGTTCGAGCCCAAGCGGGCCCGCACGCCGGTCAAGGCACTCTCAGGTGGCGAGAAGAACCGACTGCTGCTGGCCAAGTTGTTCCTCAAGCCCAGCAACCTGCTGATCCTCGACGAACCGACCAACGATCTCGACGTGGAGACTCTGGAACTGCTCGAAGAGCTGTTGGCGGACTACCCCGGCACCCTGCTGCTGGTGAGTCACGACCGTCGCTTTATCGACAACACGGTTACCGGCTGCTGGTTGTTTGAAGGGGACGGCCGCATCAGCGACTATGTCGGTGGTTATGCCGATATGATGGCCACCCGGGCCCAGCAACAGGCGGCGCTTCAGGCCAAAAGTGCCCCGAGCAAGGCCCCCGAACCCTTGGTGGTGAGCGAAGCGCCGAAGAAGAGCAAGAAGCTCTCCTACAAACTGCAGCTGGAGCTGGATGGTTTGCCTGCCCGTCTCGAGCAGCTGGAAGCGGAGCTGGAGGCCCTGCAAGGGGAGATCAACCAGCCCGGATTCTTCTCCCTGCCTAGCGATCAAACCCAGCCGAAACTGGATGCTCTGAATGCAGCCGAGGCGGCGCTGGAAGAGGCGTTTGCCCGTTGGGAAGAGCTGGAAGGACTCAAAAATCAGGAGTAAGTTCCCTGTAATTAAAACTTAATCCAGTTCAGTGTCTTGTGTCACACAGGCCGGTTAGTCTGGCAGTTTTTGTTTGACCGACCCTGTTCACTGGGGTAAAGATGAAAGCGACCGATGGAAAATTGGTCGCTTTTTTTGTTCCACGAAGAGGGTCGTAGATGATGAAGAGACAGAAACGGGACCGTCTGGAGAGAGCTCGTGCTCGTGGTTATCAGGCTGGCGTTGTCGGCAAACAGAAAGAAGCGTGTCCGTATCAATGCCTGGATGCCCGCGGGCACTGGCTTGGAGGTTGGCGTGAAGCCATGGAAGGGCGGGGCTCAGGCCTCTTCATGAAGTAACCGGTACTTCATCACTCATGACAAAGGAAAGGGGCCATCGAGGCCCCTTTACGTTGCAGTTCATCATCTGTTTTTGCAGATCAGAATGCGGTGGTGTCCTTGAACAGGCCCACTTTTAGATCGGTCGCGCTGTAGATCGGGCGACCGTCCACCTCGACCACTCCATCGGCGATACCCATCACCAGCTTGCGGTTGATCACGCGCTTGAAGGTGATCTTGTAGGTCACTTTCTTGGCGGTCGGCAGGATCTGGCCGGTGAACTTCACTTCACCCACACCCAGCGCACGGCCCTTGCCCGGGCCGCCTTTCCAGCCGAGGAAGAAGCCGACCAACTGCCACATGGCATCCAGGCCCAGGCAGCCAGGCATCACGGGATCCCCCGGGAAGTGGCAGTCGAAGAACCAGAGATCCGGCGTAATGTCGAGCTCTGCCAGGATCTCGCCCTTGCCATGCTCACCGCCGTGGTCGTTGATCTTGACGATGCGATCCATCATCAACATGTTGGGGGCGGGCAGCTGACTGTTACCCTCACCAAATAATTCGCCACGGCTGCAAGCGAGCAGCTCTTCACGAGTAAAAGACTCTTTGCCCTGTTCGCACAGGGAAAGGCGGGCTTCCATGGTGGTATTGTCTGGGGTCACGCTGTATATCCTTCAAGTGGGTCAAAGCGGGGCCAATTTAGCGTACAGTTGTGCGCTAAACAACTCCGATCACTTCGTTACCTGTCCAGCAGCCGTGCCAACAGGGCGCGCAGCCCAGTGGGCTTGACGCTGGTGCCATTCAATTCATCCAACCGCTCCTGAATACGGCCAAACAGGGTATCCGGCATATCCGGCTCGCCGGCCACGCACCCTGTCAGCAGCTCGATGGCCTCCTCCACATGATCCACCGGATGGATATGGAACTGGCCCGCTTCCACTGCGGCTATCACCTCATCGGAGAGGTTCAGCTGCTGGGTATTGGTGCCCGGCAGAATGATCCCCTGTTTGCCGGTGAGACCGTGGATCTGGCACACCCGGAAGAAACCTTCGATCTTCTCGTTGACGCCCCCCACCGCCTGCACATTGCCAAACTGATCGACGGCGCCGGTCACCGCGAAATGCTGGTAGATGGGCTGGCGGGCGAGGGCAGAGAGCAGGGCACACAGACCGGTGAGAGAGGCGCTGTCGCCGTCAATCTCGTGATAGGACTGCTCGAACACCAGGTTGGCCGATAGTGGCGAGGGGTTCTCGGCGCCAAATTTATTGGAGAGATAACCGTGGATGATCATCATCGCCTTGGCGTGGATATGGCCGGCCAGCTCGGCCTTGCGTTCGATATCCGCCACATCGCCATCCCCCAGGTGCACGGTGGCGGTGAGGCGCACCGGTTCACCGAAATCATAGGGGTGACCCGAGACCTGGATGACGGAGAGGCCGTTGATCTGGCCTATCTCCTCACCATCGGTCTGCAACAGGATCTGGCCATCGATAACCCCTTGATCTGATTGTTCAACCAGGTAGTTGAGGCGGTAATCCTGTTCTTCCAGCGCACCGCGAATATGGGCATCGGTGACCACTTCCGACCCCAGCTCCCGAGCCAGACTGTCCGACATGCGCATGATGGCGGAGAGTTGTATCTCGGACAGGGAGAGCCACTCCTGATGATCGCACAGGCGGCTGGCATGACGGCAAATGGCGGCGAGGGCGGCCGGAGTGAAATCCAGCAAGTTCCAGCGCTGGCGAAGCCAGGCCAGATATTGCAGAAATTCGGGCAGTTGTTCCTCGATATTGACCTCGGAAACCAGATCGGCGCGCAGGAAGATACGCTCCGACATGTCCCGGTCCAGCATCTGGAATTCCGCCACATCGAGGCGATCCCCCACCAGGATCAGCTTGAGCTTGAGTGGGGTTGCCTCAGGGGTGAAGAAGGGGGTAAGGGTTTTACCTTCCTGATAAGCAATCCAGTCCAGCTCGCCCTTTTGCATGGCATTTTTCAGCTTGAACCAGAGGTGAGGCTGATCGAGCAACTCGTCCAGCTGCAGGATGAGATAACCACCGTTGGCCTGGCGCAGCAGACCCGGCTCCAGCAGATGCTGGTTGGCATAGACGGAGCCCTGCTCTGTCTGGTAGTTGATGGAGCCGAACAGGGTATCCCAGTTGAGATCCCGCCCGTAAATGATCGGCGCCTGTTGATCTTCGTGATGGATCAGCAAATTGATCAGCACGGGATGCTGGAACTCCAGCCCCAGGGCGACGTGGGCGGCGAGATCGGTCAGGAAGTCGTCAATCTTGGGATCATTGTTCTGCTTGCGCATGATGCGGGTCACCAGACGCTCGGCGTCCAGATGGTGGCTCATCAACTTGAGCAGTTCACCCACCATCTCACAGAATTCGATACCGGTTCCCGGTTGCAGCCGCAGCCAGATGGGTTTGAACGGGTTGTTGAGGTTTTCGGTATAGCAGAGGTCGAACAGGTCGCCATCCTTGCCGTTGGAGTCGGCGATCAGCGTCTGGCAGACCCCCTCATAGTCGGCGCCGGGAAAACCGTTGAGCAGCATGACCGGACAATCGCCATCGAAGCTGGCCAACCGTTTGACCGCCGAAATGGCTCTGGGCTGCAAGGCTGCAAAGGGGATGGGTTCAAGCTCACTGAGCATGGAAAACTGTTCAATTGCAAAAGCGGGTTTTAGTTGTTCTGATGTTAATTCAGCCACTTAAGACATCCGGTCGAAAAATAGGATCAATTGTTGCCATTATACACAGTTCAACTAGTGGTGACAGGAAACAAGGAGCCTGTTTATAGGCTCCTTGTTTCCTGCTGCATTAGGGTATGCAATTGATTTTTAGGCGCAAAATTCAGATCTTGGCACCGTGCTCGAAGGCTATGGCAACAGCCAGCGGGTGCTGCGATGACGTGATACCATCCAGCTTGTCAACAAGGAGGCCGCACCGCTTAGGGTGACCCATAGCGGGATCGCCCATACAGGGTTGCCTTCTTGCAGCATGGTGTAGTTTTTTAGCGGCCACAGGAAGATAGGGTGTAGCAGATAGATACCCAGACTGTGTTGACTGATGACATTCACACCTTGCTGCCAAGACAAGGGCAATCTGGTGGCCCAGGTTCGTGCCAGGACAAATATCATGCTGGCGATCACCACAACATTAAGGGTCTTGTAGGAAAACCATAGCCCCACGCTGTACTCGCCCTGGGCAAGACTTAATGCGACCACTTCACTGACAGTGAGATAGAGAGCCCCCAATCCGGACAGTGTCAAAAGCAGCAGGCTCCATCGGTTGCTCGGCCACTTGTGGTACAACAGATAACCCAGTGGCAAATACCCGGAAAACAGCCACAAATCGTTGCTCCATAGCCCATCAACACCAAGCAGGAACAGGGTCGTTGTGATGAGCCACGGCACAACCAACCAGTAGAGGAGGGGATCACTCCAGCGTTTTACGCCCCATTGCAGAAACGGGATCACCAGATAAAGCGGGATGAAATAATAGAAAAATCCGAGATGGTAATAAGTTGCCTCTTGCGGGCTGGCGAGCAGGGTTTGCCAGGCCGTGCCACCCTCAAAGCCACTGGTGCTCCATCCCGATAACCATGCATAGAACAGCGACCATACGACAAACGGGATAACTACTTTCCCCAGTCGACGCCGCACATAGTAGCGAAGATCAAATGGGCGCCGATCGCTTAGCATCAGCGCGCCGCTAATCAGAATAAATATGGGCACGGCCCAACGGCTCGCGCCGTTGATGGCAACTGCGGTCACCCATTGATTAAACGGTATCGTGCCGAGCGAGTCGCAATAGGTGGCGACTACATGGATGGCGATCACCGCAACAGCGGCCATCACTCGCAATAAACTGAAGAAAAAGACACGCTGCTGCATTTCTGTTCCTGTTTATGGGGGATGTGATATGGGTGAAGGCCAAATGTCATCATCCTGTGCCCATAGGCCGCATGATTGGACTGACTTGGCGTGTAATAAGAGCAAGAAGAGAAAATGGAGGGCTCGACGGAGTAGAGATCGTCGAAGTGGTGCACGCCTGAATTGGCCATCACAGCGTGCAGGGGAACATAAAGTCGGGTTCTGGGATGACGGGTGACAAGCCACAGTTGCAGAAGAGCCAGCAGGAATGGACTTGCACCGGTTACCCATAGTCATCCCGTTTGCGGTAGAAAATACACAGCAACAAGCAAAAGCTTGCAGTTACCGTAACACCCATTTTCTCGTCAGTTCGAAAACGGTACACCTAGGCAAGCGTCAATGAAATGCATCCAGCCATGCGGCGCGTCATGGGTTTACGCAGTAATCAGGCTAGGTGTGTCACTCGATACGAACGAGACTGGCTGGCTAAGCAAACAAGCTGTAATAGGGATACTGGGAGTTCATCTCTATATATAATTTAACATAATATACATTATGCGCGGTAAGAACTGCCCGTGGTCTGGGGTCAGCAGCACAGCCATAGCAAGGGCTACAGCCGTGCTAGATGCTTTTGTGTACTGGGCCAGGATGTCGTACCAGG